>NZ_NSGB01000002.1:0-628576 GCF_002294785.1 Mesorhizobium sp. WSM3868
CCAAACCGGTCCTCGCCTGAGGCCAAATCTGCGTCGGCGGCCTCCTGACATCCGCTCCCGCCACCAATTTCCCAAGCGCAATCAATCTGCAAAACAAAACCCCGCCGAAAATCGACGGGGTTCGTCAGCAGTCTGACGGCCCGCCTTTCGGCGGGCCGTTCGTCGTGGAGCTATAGCCTGATCACGGAGACGGTGCAGGTGCCGGAGCCGGGGCAGGCGTCGGAGTCGGCGCGGGCGCCGGGGCTGGCGTCGGAGCTGGAGCAGGCGTTGCGGGCGCAGGTTCAGGCGTTGCAGGCGCCGGGGCCGGCGTCGTCGCGGCCGGCGGCTCGGAAGTCGCCGGGGCGTGCTCGCCGCCGGTTCTGCCAAAAACATAATACGCAACAATGGCCAGGATAATGACAACTAGGGCGATCAGCCACCCGCTGCCGCCACCACCGCCCCTCGAGGGCGGCGTGCTCGACGGGGTGTAGGGGTCGTTAGGGTTCGCCATGAAACGTGTCCTCCTTGGAATGAAAGGCATCAAATAGCAGCCATCAACGCGCGGATCCCCTAATGGGTTTCACGCAGGCGGACGGAAAGCGCTGAAAAACCGGCATTTTCCGCTCCCCAGCCGCCAGACGACTCAGTTGACGGCGGTAACACTATACCCCGCTTTGCGGAAATCTTCGATCAGTCCGTCAGGGCCGGGCAGATGCAGCGCGCCGACCGCCATGAAGGCATTGCCCCTGGCCAGGATAGCCATGGCATGCGCGACCATGACCTTGTTGCGGCTGGTGATCATGGTCTGCTCGAAGGCGGCGTAGCCGGCCTGGTCGTCCGCCGTGTCGGGCAGCACGGTGCGAAACAGCGGCCAGAACATGCCGACCTCGCCGCGTTGGTAGAGCACGATCATGGTTTCGTTGACGTCGTTCACCTTGTCGCCGAGCTTCAGCGTCTCGACCAACCCCTTCATGTGGTAGGCGAGCGGCAGCGAAGCCATGGCGCGCAGTTGGTCGACGGCGGTTTCCAACCCCTCGACGTCCTTGCCGGATGCTTTGGCGTCGGCGGCCAGCTTGACGTCCAGCACCGGCGCGCCGGCGCTCTGGCGCGCCACCTCGCAGGCCGGTAGCGCCACCATGGCCGACAGGATCCACGGCTTCATCTTGGCCACCGTCAGAGGCGGAATGCCGCGTGCATCGAGCCCCTTGTTCAGTACTGCCGCATCCTCGGGCGACAGCAGCGAGGACAGCGTCGTGTTGTCCGTGAACATCATCAGGCCAGGCTCGGCGGCCATGGCGGCCATCATCTTGGCCTTGTCGAGGGCGTCGGTGGTTTCGATGATGATGGTGTCGGCGCCGTCATAGGCTTTTTGGGCCGCGGCAGGCAGCGTGGTGACGCGCGCGTCCGTCATGTGCATGGTGCCGAAGAGATAGGACGGCTTCTCGCCCGGTTTCTCGAGCTTCCACAACAGCCCCCGGCCGTTCGGAACGGCTGCGGCTTCGGTCTGGACCTTCTTGAAGGCGGCGGGATCGCTCTTTGCAAGACCTGCCAGCAGGTCGCTGCCGCCGCAGGCGGGCGCTTCGGCATGCGCGCGGCCGGCCAGCAGCAGCACGAGCAGGAACGAAAGGAAAAGCAGCACGTTGAGCGCTGCGAGCAGCTTCAACGAGACGAGGGCCGCGCGGTCGGCGATGGCGATAACGCGTTTCATGGCAAGCGTCTTACGCGCAAAAAGCGGCAAAACGGTTAATCGAGAGCCGAAATTGTTGTCGACCGGCTCGGATTCGCGGCAGCAGCGTTAGACGGGTGGCCCTGCGCCGGTGGAAGGCGTGGCTGATCTGCCGCCAGTTTCGATGATCCCCGCGGTCGAGCGGCCCAACTGGTTGCTGGATCTGACGGGAGCGATTGCGCCGAAAACGCCGATCCCCTAGATCATGCGACCGTAAAGCGCCCGGCAGGGGACCCCCGTGTGATCATCGACAACGCCGCCTTCGAGCGCTACCGGCGCTCGCCGAACGAGAAAACCACCCTGCTCCGGCTCCTGCTCGGAACGGCGATCGTCGTTCTCTTCTGGCTCGCCGTGACGCTGGTCGTGCTCGTCGCCGGCACCGCCGCCTTCATCGTCTTGCGCCTCCCGGGTCCGGCGACCGGACAGCCGATCCAGGATTTCCTTGCCTCTCCCGCCGGCATCCTCACCGCGCTGGCGTCCTTTCTCGGCATCTGGATCGGTCTTTGGGCCGCGATGCGCTTCGTTCATGGCGAGCCGCTCTCGGCGCTGATCGGCCCAGACCGCCGCATCTCGCGCGGCGGGTTTCTCAAAGGCCTGGTCGCGGTTCTGACAACCTCCTTGTTCTCCGAGGTGCTGCTCTATTGGCTACAGCCGGAGATCGTCCGCGGATCGATCGCGTTCTCGTCCTGGCTGCTCTTGCTTCTCGCGATCGTGCCGCTCGCCTTTCTGCAGACCTCATCGGAGGAGGCTCTGTTCCGTGGCTATCTGCTGCGTGGCCTCGCCAGCCGCTTTGGCAGCCCGCTGATCTGGGCCGCGCTGCCGGGCCTTCTGTTCACCGCCTTGCATTGGAGCCCGGCCTCGACGCTCGCCATCAATGCCAGCGTGCTGGTCTCGATCGCCGCCTTCGCGCTGCTGCTGACGCTGCTGGTCTATGTGACCGGCAATCTCGGCGCTGCATTCGGCGCCCATCTCGGCAACAATCTGATCGGCTTCCTGCTGATCTCGCACCAGCAGAGCTACAATTCCTTCGCCCTGTTCAACGCCAAGCCGCTGGAAGGCCCCGGCTGGACCAATTGGGACGCCGTTCTCATCGCCGCGATCGGCATCGTAAGCACGCTGCTGACGATGCTCCTGCTTCTGCATCGCCGCTCCCCCCTGACGGTCGGGCCGGACGAGCCATGATCCAAAAAAGCGGAAACCGGTTTCTTGATCGGATCGTGGTCAGGCGGAAAACCGACGGGCTCGCCTGATGCGCATCACGCTGGTGGCGGAACGCACCATTCCCTGCAAAGGCTATGGCGGCACTGAGCGGCAGGTCGACTGGCTGGCAACAGAGCTTTCGCGTCTCGGCCACAAGGTGGTCCTGATCGCCGGTCGCGGCTCGAGCCATCCGCTGTGCGAAGTGCGGCAGGCCTCTTCGGCCGCCGAATGCCGCGCTGCGATCCCGGCCGACACCGACATCGTGCATTTCAATGGCTGGTACATCGAGATTTCGCGGCCGGCGCTCTATACGATGCACGGCTTCGACCCGGAATTCACGCAAAACAGGCCAAACTGGAACTTCGTCAGCGCCAGCCATGCGCGCAACCACGGGCGGGAAACCTTCGTCCACAACGGCTTTCCGGTCGACGCCTATCGGCTGTCCGTCGGCAAGACGGACAGGCTTCTGTTTCTGGCCGGCATCGCCCGCGCCGGCAAGAACCTCAACCGGGCTGTCGATCTCGCCCGTGCCTTCGATTTCCAGCTCGATATCGCCGGCGGCTCGCGCTGGCAGCTCCTGCAGCGCACCAAGGTTCGCCGCCAGGGTGTCTTCTTCAAGAGCCTCGGCCGCCGCTTCCGCTACCACGGCATCGTCGACGGCGACGAGAAGCTGCGCCTGCTGGGAGAGGCCAGAGCTTTTCTCAACCCGATCGCCTGGGAAGAGCCGTTCGGCATGGCGCCGGTCGAAGCGATGCTCTGCGGCACGCCGGTGTTGACGACACGGCGCGGCGCGCTGCCCGAAATCGTCGACGACGCCACCGGACGCCTCTTCGACACCGATGCCGAGTTCGCCAAGGCCTTGGCCGACATCGCCGGCTTGTCGCCTGAGCAGTGCCGCGCATCCGCCGCCGCGCGATTTCCCATCGCGAGGACGGCAAACGGCTATCTCGATCTCTATACGCGCATCCTGGATGGCGAAAAGCTGCCCTGAACCGCCTCTTTTGCTCTTGAAAACCGCCCCAGCCTTGACTCTGCCGCCGATTTGCTGTCTAGACGCGCACGAATTCCGCGACGAGACCCTCTCCGCGAAAGCCGACCAGGACGCCGAAGCCTCTTTGAGGCGAGAGCTGTAAACCGATCCTGGAGGCCAACACCCGGCAGCGCGATGCGCCCCCGGGTGCTTTTTGGCTTTGCGCTTTGGCTTGGCGACCCGGCGCGAACGCACTACCTCTCGGGTCGAATGAACCGAGATCGAAGGAAGCAAGATGTTTGAATCACTGCAGGAGCGCACAAGAGGCGTGGAGGGCCGCAGGGCCGACAGGGATCGGCATGAATCCAAGGCGCTCTCGCACGGCGGTTTGATCAATGTTTGAGTCCCTGCAAGAGCGCCTTGGCTCCATCCTGAACGGCCTGACCGGCCGCGGTGCGCTGTCGGAGGCGGACGTCTCTGCGGCGTTGCGCGAGGTGCGCCGGGCACTGCTTGAGGCCGATGTGGCGCTCGAGGTGGTTCGCTCTTTCACCGACAAGGTGCGCGAGAAGGCGGTCGGCGCCGCGGTGCTGAAGTCGATCAAGCCCGGACAGATGGTCGTCAAGATCGTCCATGACGAGCTGGTCGATATGCTCGGTGCCGAGGGCGTCGCTATCGACCTCAACGCGCCCGCGCCCGTCGTCGTCATGATGGTCGGCCTGCAGGGTTCCGGCAAGACGACGACCTCGGCCAAAATCGCCAAGCGCCTTACGGAGCGTCAGAACAAGAAAATTCTGATGGCCTCGCTCGACACGCGGCGTCCGGCCGCGCAGGAGCAGCTGCGCCAGCTCGGCGAGCAGACCAAGGTCGCCACGCTGCCGATCATCGCCGGCCAAAGCCCGGTCGATATCGCCAAGCGCGCCGTGCAGGCGGCAAAGCTCGGCGGCCACGACGTCGTCATCCTCGACACGGCCGGCCGCACCCATATCGACGAGCCGCTGATGGTCGAGATGGCCGACATCAAAAAGGTGTCGTCGCCGCACGAAATCCTGCTGGTAGCCGACTCGCTGACCGGCCAGGACGCGGTCAACCTGGCGAAAAGCTTCGACGAGCGCGTCGGCATCACCGGCCTGGTGCTGACCCGCATGGACGGCGACGGCCGCGGCGGCGCCGCGCTTTCGATGCGCGCCGTCACCGGCAAGCCGATCAAGCTGATCGGCACCGGCGAAAAGATGGACGGGCTGGAGGAATTCCACCCCAAGCGCATCGCCGACCGCATCCTCGGCATGGGCGACATCGTCTCGCTGGTCGAGAAGGCCGCCGAGACCATCGACGCCGAGCAGGCGGCGGCGATGGCCAAGAAGATGCAGTCAGGCAAGTTCGACCTGAACGACCTTGCCGCGCAGCTTCAGCAGATGTCGAAAATGGGCGGCATGGGCGGCATCATGGGCATGATGCCCGGCATGGGCAAGATGAAGGACCAGCTCGCCGCGGCCGGCTTCGACGACAAGATGTTCCGCCGGCAGCTCGCCATCATCTCCTCGATGACCAAGGCCGAGCGCGCCAACCCCGATATCTTGAAGCACTCGCGCAAGAAGCGCATCGCCGCCGGCTCCGGCACCGACGCGGCCGAGATCAACAAGCTCTTGAAGATGCATCGCGGCATGGCCGACATGATGAAGGCGATGGGCGGCAAGGGCAAAGGCGGCGGCATGATGCGCGGCATGATGGGCGGCCTTGCCTCGAAGATGGGCCTTGGCGGCATGATGCCCGGCGGCATGGGGGGTATGCCGGATCTCTCCAAGATGGATCCCAAGCAGCTCGAGGCCCTGCAGAAGCAGGCCCAGGCTGCCGGTCTCGGCAAAGGCCTGCCGGGCGGGCTGCCCGGCGGACTTCCCGGGGGCGGGTTGCCGGGCCTGCCCGGCGGCATGAAACTGCCGGGTCTTCCCGGTCTCGGCGGCGGCGGGCTGCCTGGCCTTGGCAAGAAGAAGTGAGGGGGCGATGAACGAGGAGAAGGATATGGCCGAGGCACGCGCCGTTCTGGCGGGCTACCGCGCTTCGATCGACAACATCGACGCCGCCCTCATTCATATGCTGGCCGAGCGCTTCCGCTGCACCAAGGCGGTCGGCGTGCTGAAGGCCGAGCATGGCCTGCCGCCGGCCGACCCGGCGCGCGAGCAGCAGCAGATCGCCCGCCTGCGCCAACTGGCGAACGATGCGCATCTCGATCCGGATTTCGCGGAGAAATTTCTGAACTTCGTCATCCGCGAAGTCATCCGGCATCACGAACAGATCGCCGCTAACAACGGCGTGACGAAAACCGGCTGAAGCTGGTGCATGTCGCCCAAACTGCGCAGCGGTCTTGGGATTACGACTTGCACAAGGCCAAAGCCGCAACCCAATCAACGAACTCAGAGCTTGTTAGGAGATAAAGAATGGCACTGAAGATCAGACTGGCCCGTGCGGGCTCGAAGAAGCGTCCCTATTACCACGTCGTCGTCGCCGACGCCCGTTCGCCGCGCGACGGCCGTTTCATCGAGGCGCTCGGCTCGTGGAACCCGCTGCTGCCGAAGGACGGCGAACGCGTGAAGGTCGACGCCGACCGCGTCAAGCACTGGCTCTCGCACGGCGCCCAGCCGACCGACCGCGTGCTGCGCTTCCTCGACGAGGCCGGCATTGCCAAGCGTCCGGCCCGCTCCAACCCGAACAAGGCCCTGCCCGGCAAGAAGGCGCAGGAGCGCGCAGCCCTGCTGAAGAAGGCCCAGGAAGACGCCGCCGCTGCCGTTGCGGCCGCGTCCGCAGCACCCGCCGAGGCGGAAGCCGCGACCGCCGAGTAATCTCGGCCTCGGTCAAAACAGGTCAAAAGAACGGCGGGCCAACCCCGCCGTTCTTTTGGTCAGGCCCGTCGATACCTCAATATCCCGACGGGCAACGAGCAATATAAACGCGCCCGTAGCGGTCCCGATAACGGCACTTGCCGCTTTCGCTGGCACGGCCGATCAACGCGCCTGCCACGGCGCCGACAGCGCCACCGACCACTGCGCCCTCGACCGGGTCATTGGCGACGGCCGCTCCGACCGCAGCACCGCCCAAGCCGCCGATCGCCGCTCCTTTTTCCGTCTGCGAACAGGCGCCCAGCGCCACCGTCAGCACCAGAATGGTAATCGCTTTCTTCATTTCAGTTCCTCTCTCACGGGATCGCCGTCCTCGCCGCCAAGCTTTAACTCGCAAACGGCTAATTTGATCCCGAAGGGAACGAATATTGCTGTTTCGAAGGCAGGCGCGGGTTGCGCCAACCGGCCTCGACAGCATTGAGAGTGCTCACGAATTAGCGTTCGGTAACGCAGCTCGGCACAGCCGGCTTCGAAGCCCCTGCGGTCGCCGCAGCCGGTGGAATCACCAGAACGAACCACCTCAGCGGCTGAACGGGATCAGCGCGCGCACTCTGGGGTCGCGCAGATAGAGCCCGCCCCACAGGACAACAGCGAGATAGACGCCGAACAGCGTGTGCGAGAGCAGCGGGTTACCGATGCGCACATGCGTGGAAATCGCGCCGCCCATATAGGCGGTGAGCAGGATGGCGCCGAGCACGGACGTGCGCGGCAGCGCATAAAGCACAGTCGAGATCAGGCCGACGATGCCGAGCAGCCGCGCGGTGTTTGGGTCATCTGGCCAGCCGAGCTGCGTCATCGTCTCGGTGACGATCTGCAGCGGCGGCAGCTTGATGACGCCGTCGAAGATCATGAAAAGGATGACAATGGCGCTAAGCGCGCGCCCGGTCCACAAGGCGCCGTTCGAGACGGGAGCGGCTTCTGAAATGCTCATTGGTGTTCCCTCCTTGGTTGGAGCCTGGCTGTTTTGCCAGCTTCGAGCCAAGGACGGCGGGCAGGGCGGCGATCCTACAAGGGTCGGTGCGCTTTTTTCGAACGCATGATTGAGTGAGAATGCATGAGCGAAGGAGAGAGAATGACCGGCGAGACCAATCTCAAAAGACTACTGGCGTCGATGACGCCGCAACTGCTCCCCGATGTCCATGTTTTCGCGACCCTGGCGCCGGGTGGGGCCGTGCCGCACGGTCTTGATCCGGTCATGCAGTTTCGCGAGCGGGAAGGCACGACGCTGATCGTGACGGAGGACCAAGCGAAGGTAGCCGGCCTCGCCGGCACGTTCCGCTGCCGGATGATCACGCTCGACATCC
Source organism: Mesorhizobium sp. WSM3868 (assembly GCF_002294785.1). Lineage (NCBI taxonomy): Bacteria > Pseudomonadati > Pseudomonadota > Alphaproteobacteria > Hyphomicrobiales > Phyllobacteriaceae > Mesorhizobium > Mesorhizobium sp. WSM3868. The sequence goes on from NZ_NSGB01000002.1 coordinate 8,071, forward strand.
ATTCGTCGCTCGACGCCGTCGGCTTTCTGGCCGCGATCACGACGCGGCTCGCCGCTGCCGGCATGGGCGTCAATCCGGTCTCGGCCTTTTATCATGACCATCTGTTCGTCCTGGCGGAGCGGGCGGACGAGGCGCTCGGCCTCCTGCGGCAGCTGGCTGCGGAGAGCAGTGGCTAGCGCCTCGGCACATGGAAGCAGCGGGCATCGCTCGTCACACCTGGATATTCCGGCGCCACCCTCATCCTCCTGCCGCGACCTTTCCCGTGAACGGGGAAAAGAGAGCTATCGGCGGAAGGCCGCCCGCGACGCGCGGCCCGTGAGCGAGAGCCCAACGGCCGAAGGCCGAGCCCGCGACCGCGGGCCGCCGGTCGTCCGGCGCCCTCGCGGAGGGCCCGCCGCGGCAGCGGCGGAACAGCCCGTGAGCGAGAACAACACGGCCGAAGGCCGAGCCCGCGACCGCGGGCCGCCGGTCGTCCGGCGCCCTCGCGGAGGGCCAGCCGCGAAGCGGCGGTGCGGCCCGTGAGCGGAACTAAGCCGCCTTCTTCTTCGGCTGGATTAGGCCCCGCTCGACCAACAGCTCGGCGATCTGGACGGCGTTGAGCGCCGCGCCCTTGCGCAGATTGTCGGAGACGACCCACATCGACAGGCCGTTATCGACGGTCGAATCCTCGCGGATGCGCGAGATGAAGGTGGCGTCCTCGCCGGCCGACTCGAGCGGCGTGATGTAGCCGCCGTTCTCGCGCTTGTCCAAGACCTGGCAGCCGGGAGCCTCGCGCAGGATCTCGCGCGCCTCGTCGGCGGTAATCGGCTTCTCGAACTCGATGTTGACGGCTTCCGAGTGGCCGATGAACACCGGCACGCGCACGCAGGTCGCCGTCAGCTTGATCTTGGGATCGAGCATCTTCTTCGTCTCGGCGACCATCTTCCACTCTTCCTTGGTGAAACCGTCGTCGAGGAAGACGTCGATATGCGGGATGACGTTGAAGGCGATGCGCTTGGTGAACTTCTTGACGTCGACCTGGTCGGCGACGAAGACCGCGCGGGTTTGCGTGAACAGCTCGTCCATGCCTTCCTTGCCGGCGCCGGAGACCGACTGGTAGGTGGCGACGACGACGCGCTTGATGGTGGCGACATCGTGCAGCGGCTTCAGCGCCACGACGAGCTGCGCCGTCGAGCAGTTCGGATTGGCGATGATGTTCTTGCGCGAGAAGAGTTCGACCCCGTCCGGATTCACTTCCGGCACGATCAGCGGCACGTCCGGGTCGTAGCGGAAGGCCGACGAATTATCGATGACGACGCAGCCCTGCTTGCCGATCTTGGGCGACCACTCCTTCGAGACATTGCCGCCGGCCGACATGACGCAGATGTCGGTGTCGGAAAAATCGTAGGTGTCGAGCGCCTTGACCTTCAGCGTGCGGTCGCCGAAGGACACTTCGGTGCCCTGGCTGCGGCGCGAGGCCAACGCCACCACTTCGCTCGCCGGGAAGCCGCGCTCGTCCAGAATGTTGAGCATTTCGCGGCCCACATTGCCCGTGGCGCCGACTACCGCAACCTTGAAACTCATCGAAATCTCCTGTCCCTCTCCGCTTGGTTGTTGGAGAAAACCCGCCGGCCTCATGCGGGTTCCGTCCCCCGGGCCGAACCCGGGAGAGGGTGGTTAGGCCAAGGGAATCACACCGTTTTGGTGGTGGTTTTGGCCGTAGTTTTGCGAGAACGGACGGACGCGTCGAAACGCCCGGCCCGATGCTGTGCATCGTGGCTGGGGGCATCGAATGCCAGAAGAGCCAAATGGCCGCGCATTGAAGACGATCCCGTTCGCTGCCGGCTTTTACGCGCTTTGCGTAAAGAGTCAATTGGCGCAGACTGCTGCCGCCTTGAGCCCGGCCTTTATCGCCGCCCAGCTTTCGGCAGGCGATGTCGGCCTGTGCTCTTCGGCGATACGCCCGGCCAGCAAATCGCGCCAGGCATCGTCGTCTGTCATCCGTCGGATTGCGCCATACCAGCCGATCTGGTCGGTCGAACCGACCGCGGGCATCAGGCCGCCGGTCGCTTCGATCAGCGACGGCGTGGTCGAGACGATGACCGGGACCCCGAAATCCAGACACTCCGAAGCGGCATAGCCCCAGCCCTCGATATGCGAGGGGAAAACGCCGAAGCTGGCACTTCGATAATAGCCGATAAGCTCCTCGTCGCTGACCGAACCCGCGAAGACGATCTTTTCTTTCAGCCCCGCATGAGCCTTGAGATAGGCGCTGAGCTCCTCGACCATCCAGCCCCAGCGGCCGACGCAGACGAGCTTCGGCAACCGAACGCCTTCGTCGAGCGCCTGCTGCCAGATGCGGGCGAGCATGATGTGGTTCTTCCGGATCTCGACGGTCGAGCAATAAAGGATGTAGGGCTCGCCGGCCTCGAGCCGGGACGTCATCCTCAGCCGCGCGGCCTTCTCAAGCAGCAGCGACGGCATCGGGAAGCGATGGACGGCCGGCAGATCTATGCCGGCCTTGCGCATGTGATCGCCTAGCATCGTCGCCGCGGTGTCGGAGGTGCAGAAGGCCGCCGCGCCGGACCGCACCAGCCGTTCGAGATTGGGCCCGAAGGCGGCCTGCCATCTGTTCTTGGCGACAAGGTCGGGCCGCATGGTCGGGATCATGTCGTGGCAAAGAAAGGCTATATTGTCGGGGCCGGCGCAAACCGCCGCTAACTTTTCGCCGACCAGCAGTTGGTTGCTGATCAGCACCGTTCGAGGCCCGACATCCTTCGTCGGCTGCGCCGCATCGCCGCGAAGCAAACCCGCCCGGAGACCGGCTCGCCTAGAGAAGCGATAGGCCCGCAGCAGCACCTTCGACACCGTGAAGGTGAAGCCGGGACGGCCGTTCGTCACCATTCCCGCAAGCTGGCGATCGGCTTCACTCTTGACCATTGGATGGCGCCGCACCGCTTCGAACCCCTGCCGCAGCGCGGCAGCGGCTTGCAGTCGTGGCCGCTGCCGGAACGGCGCGATCTCGCTGACACCCAACTGCTCCATCTCGAATTTTTCGAGCGCCCGGAAACGATGGCTGGAGAGATCGAGCGTCACCACCTCGACATCCGGGTCGGGATCGGCGAGCGCTGCCCTGACCATGAAGTCTTCCAGCCGCTGGATGCCGGCCAGCGCGCCGCGCCAGGCGAGCAGGCCGGTCGCGTCGATGCAGATTTTCCGTCTTTGGCCGCCGGGAGCGTCGGCCGCTTCTGGCAGCAGTGTCGAGTCCTTCTGGGCCATTGCTTCGCGGTCTGTGAGGCGACTTGCGGCTTCTATCCCGATTTGCCGCCTCTAAGATAGCCGGCTGAACGCCATCGCTCTTGCCCGCCGGCCGGCGCTCATGTCAAATCGAGCAAAGGGAAAGAATTCGACGCTCGGGGGGATCTGATGCGCGGCGAAGTTCTTCACTATGACGAGCACCAGGGCTTCGGCTTCATCAGCGGCGCCGACGGCAGGCGCTACAGTTTCGCGCGCGAGGACCTGCGTCGCGAGACAACGCTTGCCAGGGGAGCCCAGGTCGAGTTCCAGCCGAACGGCGAACGTGCTGGCAATGTCTTCTCGGTCCGCGGCCGGATGATCGATCCGGTTGACAACGCCGTTCCAGTTCCTGCCCGTCCGCTGCCGGGCAGCTCGCCTGCGGGGCAGCCGCATTTCGGCCGCAACGCCGAGGCCGAAACGGTGGAATCGACCGGCCTCTGGAGCTATTTCTGGCGTGGCGTGACGACGAACTACGTCAACTTCTCCGGCCGCGCCCGGCGCAAGGAGTTCTGGGGCTTTTGCCTGTTCTGGACGATCGGTCTTGTCGTCGCCATCGGCGTCGGCTTCTCCGCAGACCTGTCGCGCGGCAACGTCGAGGGCGGCGGCGATGAGCCGGTCGTCATGTTCAGCCTGCTCGGTCTTTACGTCCTGCTCACGTTCCTGCCGTGGGTCGCGCTCATCGTGCGCCGCTTGCATGATCTCGGCCTGACCGGCTGGCTCGCCATCCTCTGCTTCGTGCCTTATGTCGGCTGGCTCGCCACCCTGGTCTTCGGCCTGATCCCGACCCAGGCCGGCGACAACAAGTGGGGGCCGGTGCCGGGCGGAGTTAGATTCTGACGGCCGCCGTCCTTAGTGCCTCGCCCGACAGCCTGAGGAAGATCTTCTGGCCATGGCGTTCGGCGCCGAGCCGCTCGTAGAAGCGCAGCGCACCCTCGTTCCAGTCCTCGGCGGTGAGGTCGATGCGGCCAATGCGCTTGTCGAGGCAATAGCCGGCGAGAAAGCCGATCAGCGCCTCACCCACTCCCGCGTTTCGAGCCTCTTGACGCACGAACAGGTCTTTCAAGAACATCAGCCGGTCGAGATCAATGCCCGGATGCGCGATCGCGACCGAGGCCAGGCCGGCCACCTCGCCACCGGCGAAGGCCAGCGCGAAATGCGGATAGGCCGGGCTTTCCTCGCCGAGCCACTGCTTTGCCGTGGCCGTCGCCCGGGCATGGTCGAGCGGTGACTGCCGGTAATGCGCCGCCATTGCGCAAAGCACGGTGGCGAGCGCCTCGGCGTCTTCGGTCGTCGCCCAGCGGACGTCAACCGCCGCCTCTGCCATGGGGATCAGCCCAGGAACTTGGCGATGATGGCATCGCCCATTTCGGTGGTGCCGACCTCGGTCATGCCCTCGGACATGATGTCCTTGGTGCGCAGGCCGTCGTCGAGCACGGCGGCGATCGCCGCTTCGAGCTTGTCGGCTTCCACCGTCATGCCGAAGGAATAGCGCAGGCACATGGCGAAGGAGGCGATCATGGCGATCGGATTGGCGACGCCCTTGCCGGCGATGTCGGGCGCCGAGCCGTGCACCGGCTCGTAGAGCGCCTTGCGCTGCTTGGTCTTGACGTCCGGCGCGCCGAGCGAGGCCGACGGCAGCATGCCGATCGAGCCGGTGAGCATGGCGGCGATGTCCGAGAGCATGTCGCCGAACAGATTGTCGGTGACGATGACGTCGAACTGTTTTGGCCAGCGCACCAGCTGCATGCCGCCGGCATCGGCCAGCATGTGGTCGAGCTTGACGTCGGCATATTTCGCCTGATGCGTCTGGGTGACCACCTCGTTCCACAGCACGCCCGACTTCATGACGTTGCGCTTTTCCATCGAGGTGACATGGTTCTTGCGCGTGCGTGCCAGCTCGAAAGCGACGCCGGAGATACGCTCGATCTCGAACGTGTCGTAGACCTGGGTGTCGATGCCGCGCTTCTGGCCGTTGCCGAGGTCGATGATCTGCTTCGGCTCGCCGAAATAGACGCCGCCGGTCAGCTCGCGCACGATCAAGATGTCGAGGCCCTCGACCACCTCCTGCTTGAGCGAGGAGGAGGCGGCCAAAGCCGGATAGCAGATCGCCGGACGCAGGTTGGCGAACAGCTCCATGTCCTTGCGCAGGCGCAGCAGGCCGGCCTCGGGGCGCACCTCGTAGGGCACCTTGTCCCATTTCGGCCCGCCGACGGCGCCGAACAGCACGGCATCCGCCACCATCGCCTTTTCCATGTCGGCATCGGAGATCGCCGCGCCATGCGCGTCGTAAGCGCATCCGCCGACCAGCCCCTCGTCGGTGGCAAAGCCGCTGCCGAGCTTCGCGTTCATAGCCGCGATCAACTTCTTCACTTCGGCCATGGCCTCGGGGCCGATGCCGTCGCCGGCGAGCAGGAAGAGATTTTTCGAAGCCATGGAGAACCGTCCTGGGGAGAGAATTGAACCGCGGCCTTGCTAAACGCCGGGCGTGCTGTGCGCAAGGGGACGAGCCTCGAGATCCTTCACACCCCCTCTGCCCTGCCAGCATCTCGCAAGAGGCCGGTAGGCGCGCCATCACCGATGCGACAGGATATTCACCAGCCGCCCGAACGGATCGCGCACATAGAAGCGCCGCACGCCCCAGGGCTCGTCGGCCGGGCCGTATTCGACGGCAAAGCCAGCCTTGCGCATGCGGTCCAGCGCATCATCGACATCGTCGACCTCGATCGAGAGGTCCGGCACCGGCGTGCCCGAGCCGCCTTGCGACATGAAGCTGATCTGGACGGCCATGGTCTGCTGGGAGCCGTACGTGGCGATCCAGCCCATATCCATGAGCTGATCGAGGCCAAGCACGCCCTGATAGAAGCGCTTTGCCGCCGCAATGTCGGGCGTTTCGATATTCGCGACGATGCGTCTGACCTTGACCATGGGCCGCTCCTCGCTCCACGCCGTCGTTGTGCCCAGCCGCTTCGCAGCCTGGGCGACAGGCATCAGACAGTGCGCCTGAGCGCCGTCACCTCGATCTCGATCTTCATCTCCGGCTTGTTGAGCTGGCAGACGATCATCGTCGCCGCCGGGCGGATGTCCCCGAACGCCTCGCCGAGGATCGGGAAGACCACGTCAACATAGGCCTGGTCGGTAATATAGTAATGCGCCCGCACCACATCGGCCATGTCGAAGCCGCCGTCGGCAAGGGCCTTGGCGATGGTGGCAAGACAATTGTGCGTCTGCGCCTCGACCGTGTCGGGCATCGTCATCGTGGCATAGTCGTAGCCGGTCGTTCCGGAGACGAAACACCAGTCGCCCTGCACCACCGCGCGCGAATAGCCGGCGGTTTTCTCGAAGGGGGAACCGGTGGAGATCAGCTTGCGCATGGGGGCCTCGCAGGATTTGTTCGGTAATTCTGAAACGCATCCACAGCCCAGTCGTGAGCCAGACAACGCGATGCTGGCGGGACAGAGGGGAGGCGCGAAGGACGCAACCTGGCAATTGACGCTCGGGCTAATTCCCCTGCGTGTCGTCATAGGCCTTCTTGATATCCACCGGCCAGTCGTTTACCGGCGGCCAGGCATCCGGCTCGCCATTTTGGCCGCGGCGGGCGAAATAGACCTTGTGCTCGACCGGGTCGACCGCCATGAAGCCGTCATTGCCGCCGCAGTCATGCGGCACGCAGCCGGTGGCATAGAAGGCGCCGGAAGCGGTCTTTTCGGTGCCGCCGCCGACCAGCAGGCTGGTCGCCATGTCGGGCATATCGTCGCCCAGCAGCGCCTGGGCCGCCTTGTAAACCGCTTCGTTGTGGAACGCGTCGATGATGTTGTCGTATTTCGACGAATCGACGTCCTTCCAGTCGGTGCCGGGTTCCGGCGTGTAGGTCAGGTTTCCGGAGGTCGTCAGCCCTTCGGTCGGCGACCATTGCAAGGCCGGCTTGGTTGCTCCGGGCAGCAAGAAAGGCACAAAATAGATGGCGTCGTCGGAAACCGCGGCCGGCGGCGCGCCGCATTCGTCCTGCTCGACCGTCGTGGTCCGGATCTCGCCGTCCTTCGGTTTCCAGACGATGACCTTGGCCGGGCCGCACTGGTTGCCGCCGTCGCCGACATCGACCAGCGCCACGTTGATGTCGCCGATCTTGACGATCCTGTCGAAGGAGACGTCGTAGTTGCTGGCCAGCTGCTTGCCGTCATAGGCCAGCACCTTCTCGCCGTCCTGCTCCGGCTGCGTGATGGTGAGCTGGCCGTCCTCGAACGGGATCGGCGCCTGTTTGTCAGCGTCGGCGGGAGCGGCGTCGGAAGTGCTCGATGCGCCTTGATCGGCCGCCCCTTGATCGGCGGCGGGCTGGTCGGAAGGCGCGGGCGCCTGCGGCGCCGTCTGGCTCTGCGCCGTCGCCCCGGACACCGCCAGAAGGATCGCCGCCAAGGCGCAGGCGCCGGCCAGAAGCGGGCGTGTCATGACTGTCCCTCCGTTCAGCCACCACGAACCCGGCCGCTTGCAGCCGGGCTATCTATCACCGTGCCTCAGCCGTTCAGGCCCAGGGGCGCAGCTCGGCGTTCTTCTTCTCGAAGGACGCGATGGCGCCGGCCTTCTCCATGGTCAGCCCGATATCGTCGAGGCCGTTCAAGAGGCAGTGACGCTTGAAGTCGTCGAGATCGAACTTGACCACGCCGCCATCCGGGCCGCGGATCTCCTTGGCTTCGAGGTCGATCGACAGCGTGGCGTTGGAACCGCGCGAGGCGTCGTCCATCAGCTTGTCCAGGTCTTCCGGGCTGACCGTGATCGGCAGGATGCCGTTCTTGAAGCAGTTGTTGTAGAAAATATCGGCGAACGACGTCGAGATGACGCAGCGAATGCCGAAATCGAGCAGCGCCCAAGGCGCGTGCTCGCGGCTCGAGCCACAGCCGAAATTGTCGCCGGCGACCAGGATCTGCGCCTTGCGATAGGCCGGCTTGTTGAGCACGAAATCCGGGTTCTCCGAGCCGTCGTCCTTGTAGCGCATCTCGGCGAACAGGCCGGTGCCAAGCCCGGTGCGCTTGATCGTCTTCAGATAATCCTTCGGGATGATCATGTCCGTATCGACGTTGACGATCGGCATGGGCGCCGCGACGCCGGTGAGCTTGGTGAATTTGTCCATGGTCCTTACCCGTCTTCTCTCCGCGGGGAATTTTGCGCACGCTTTACACAAAGCCGGGGGCAAATGAAAGGCAACTGTTGTCGCGTGGCTTGGACGATCGAACACAAGATCGGGATCGGCTGCTTTCAAAATCCCGGCCGATCGGGCACCTTGGCCGCATGGCGCCGACTTCGAAGGTCCTCTACGCAAGCGAGCCCACGCTCGATGTCGGCGAATTCCGCCGCGTGCTGGTGGAATCCGGCCTCGGCGAAACACGGCCGGTCGACGACGAAACTCGGCTGAAGGCGATGCTCGGCAATGCCAATCTGGTGCTGACGGCTCGGCTCGATATCGACGGCAGTCCGCTTCTCGGCGTCGCGCGCGGCGTCACGGACTTCTCCTGGGTGTGCTACATCTCCGAGCTCGCCGTATCGGCTTCGGCGCAGGGGCTCGGCATCGGCAAAGGCCTGATGGACGAGGCACGCCGCCAGCTCGGCACGTCCGTCGCCATCAGCCTGATCTCGATGCCTGACGCGGTCGGCTTCTACGAGCGCATCGGCATGAAACGCATGCCCGACGCCTTCTGGTTCTCCCGCAAGCGCTGATGCCATTCACTGGCAAGTGATCGGTCGATCTGTCGCGACGCTTGACATGCAACCAAATGGTTGCATATTAAGGCCATGACCATGGATGCCGTCTTTCGCGCTTTGGCCGACCCGACCCGCCGCCAATTGCTGGACAGCCTCTATGCCAGGAACGGACAGACGCTGAACGCGCTCTGCGAGCGGATGGACATGACGCGCCAGGCGGTGACCAAGCACCTGGCAATTCTCGAGGAGGCGAACCTCGTCGCCACCGTTCGCCGTGGCCGCGAGAAGGAGCATTACCTCAACCCCGTTCCGATCAACGAGATCGCCGAGCGCTGGATCGGCAAATTCGAGCGCCATCGGCTGGATGCCTTGAGCGACCTGAAGAAACGACTTGAAAGGGAAGAGCCGTGAGCGACAACACTTTCGTCTACGTCACCTACATCCGCACCACGCCCGAAAAGCTTTGGACGGCGCTGACCGATCCGGAGTTCAACCGGCAGTTCTTCCTCTGCTCCTACCAGGAGAGCGACTGGAAGGTGGGTTCGAGCTGGAAGCTGATCTTCCCGGACGGCCGCGTGGCCGACTCGGGCGAGATCCTCGAGATCGATCCGCCCCGACGTCTGGTCATCAAATGGCGCAACGAATGGCTGCCCGAAGTGAAGGAAGACGGCTACACGCGCTGTACCTTCACCATCGAAAAGGACGGCGAGCTGATGAAGCTTGCCGTCACCCACGAGGCCGACGGCCCGCACCGGCTGATTCCGAACGTGTCCAAGGGCTGGCCGCTGGTGCTGGCGAGCCTCAAGAGCCTGCTGGAGACCGGCAAGGGTTTCGAGCGCCCGCCATCGAAGGGCTGAACGACGCATTGAACGGCCGCGGAGGAGGTTGGCAATGATACTGCCGCATAGCTGGCCGCGCGCCATGGCGAACACCGAGACGGTCATGGCTTCGGCGGAACTTCCCGCTTCGCCGCAACAAGTCGTCACCGCGCTTCTCACCAGCGACGTCGAGCGCTGGTGGGGGTCGGCCGAGACCTACCGGATGATCGGCTGGGCCGCCGATCTGCGCGTCGGCGGATCGTGGCGCGTCATCGTGAGGACGGCCGACGGCAGGACCCTGCCCGCCAGCGGCAGCTTCCTCGAGATCGAGACGGGGCTCAGGGTAGTGCAGACGAGGCGCTACGATTGGGATCACCCGACGCTCGGCCGTCACGAAACGACGGTTGCCTATCTGCTGGAGCCGACCTCTGCCGGCACGCGGCTCACCGTGTGCCATGGCGGCTTCGCCGGCTTCCCGGACGCCGCGGCGGAGCACGCCGAAGGCTGGGCGCGCGTGCTCGGCTGGCTACAGGCACATCTGGGCTGCCGCCTCGCCGCCTGAGCCCCGCCTTGACCTGCACGCGCGCCTGTCCAGATTGTGGACATGGCACAAAACAAATCTTTTGTCGGAACAGCCGGATGGACCATACCGGCAGCGCACAGGTCCTCTGTTCCGGCGACGGGCTCGCAATTGGAGCGTTACGCTTCGCGTCTTCCTGTCGTGGAGATCAACTCCTCGTTCTACAAACCGCATCAGCGCGAAACCTATGAGCGCTGGGCGTGCTCGGTCCCGGATCGTTTTCGGTTCTCTGTCAAAATCCCCAAAGCCGCGACCCATGAGCGCCGCCTGGTAGATTGCCATGATCTTCTGGATGCTTTCATGGGTGAGGTCGGAGGTCTCGGTGAAAGGCTGGCCGCGCTCTTGGTCCAGCTGCCGCCCAGTCTGCAGTTCGACAGGCAGATAGCCAAAAAGTTCTTCGCCTTGTTGCACGACAAGATCGACTGCCGCTTGGTCTGCGAACCGCGTCACGCCAGTTGGTTCGAGCCGGGGGCGGATGCTTTGCTGAGCCGCCTCCATGTCGGGCGCGTGGCGGCCGACCCTGCCTCAGTTCCCGCCGCTTCCGCGCCCGGTGGCTGGCATGAGCTCGCCTATTTCCGCTTTCATGGCGCGCCGCAAGTCTATTTTTCGGACTACGACGCCGGCCGGCTGTTGGAGATCAGCGCCCAGCTCGCCAGCGCGGGCGCGTCAGCCACCGAGGTATGGTGCATTTTCGACAATACGGCGCGCGGGCATGCGCTCGGCAACGCGCTGGCGGTCGATGCGATTATGCGTCAGATGACGTTCAATTCCCTGAACGCCCGCCCCGCCGCGACGCGCTCATATCCGAACGCCGTGCAATCGATCGTCCGATAGCCGCCATGCACGATGAGTTCCGAGAGCGCCTTGCCCACCGCCGGCGCCTGCTGCAGGCCATGGCCGGAGAAGCCGTTGGCGAAGAGGAAGTTTTCCACCTCCGGATGCGGCCCGATCACCGCGTTCTGGTCGAGGGTGTTGTAATCATAGTGCCCGACCCAGGCGCGTGTCGGCTTGATTGCCTCGAAGGCCGGGACGCGGGTGGCTAAAGTCGGCCAGATCACGTCCTCGAACAGCGGCCACTCGACCTCGAAATCCTTGGGATCGGGTGCATGGTCGCCTTCCTCCGGCTCGGCGCCGCCGGTGAGATAGACCGAGCCTTCCGGCCGCACATAGATGCCGGAGGGATCGACCAGCAGCGGCATGTCGGCATATTTTTCCCGTGCCTCGAAGACGAAGACGTTGCGCTTGCGCGGCTCGACCGGCAGTGCGAGCCCGGCAAAGGCCGCGACCTTGCCGGCGTTCGGGCCGGCGGCGTTGACGATGATGCCCGCTTCCAGCGTCTCGCCATTGTCGAGGGCGACGCCGGTGACCCGACTGCCCTGGCGCGTGATACCGGTGGCCGACGCGGTGATGAAGTCGATCCTCCTCTCGCGCAGCGCTTTGCGGAACAGCATCAGCAGCGCATGCGCGTCGAACCAGCCCTCGCCGCCGCGGCCATAGGCGCCGGCGGAAATGCCTTCGGTCGAAAGCCAGGAGAAGCGGCGGGCGAGCTGGCCTGCATCCTCCAGCACGATATCGGCGCCCTCGGCGATCTGCGCCTCGTGATTGGCCTTGAGGATCGGCAGCCCCGCCTCGCCGGCGAGGATCAGATAACCGCCCTCGCGAAAGCCGATGTCGGCATCGGCGCCGAAAGTCTCTTTCAGCCGCCGGAACAGCTTCAGCGTGAATTGCGACAGGCGGATGTTTTCAGGAATGGAAAATTGCTGGCGGATCGAGGCCAGGGACAGCGTCGTCGCCGCTTGCGAGAATTGCGGATCGCGCTCGATCAGCGCGATGGAGCCGGTAAAACCTTCTTCGCGCAGATAGTAGGCGACCGAGGACCCGACGATGGCGCCGCCGATGATGACGATGTCGTAACGCACTTTGTTCTCCGATTCGCCGGTCCTCACGCGACCGGCAAATTGATCTCGAAGCGCGCGCCGCGTTCGGAGTCAACCAGCGTTATCGTGCCATCATGCGCTTTCAGGAGGGCCAGCACGATGCCGAGGCCCATGCCGGTGCCGCCGGCCTCGCGCCTTGTGGTGAAGAACGGCTCGAAGATTTTTGCGCGATTGGCCGCCGAAATGCCGCCGCCGTCGTCGCCGACATGGAGAGCCACCCTTTCGCCCGCCTTTTCGGCGCCGACCGTCACCTGCTTCGCGCCGTGCCGTGCGGAATTGTCGACGAGGTTGGCAAGCACGATCGCGAGATTCTCGCCCGAGATGCCGAGGCCGATATCGCTGCCCGATTCGACTCGTACCTCCAGCCTGGCGTCGACCGGCAGCAGCGCCAGCGCCGCGCCGATTGTCGTGCTTTCGCCGCTCGGCGCCAGGTTTTCCGCGCGCGCCAGTTCGAGCAGCCGGCGCACCAACAGATTGAGCCGTCCGGCATCGGTGACGATGTTGTTGGAAAAACGCCGTCGCTCGGCCTCGTCCATCGTCCCGCCGGAATCCCTGAGCAGCTCGGCCGCGCCCTGGATCGCCGTCAGCGGCGATTTCAGCTCATGCGAGACATGGGTGGCGAAGGTCTGGATGCTGTCGGAGCGCGCCTGGAGTTTTTGCGCCATGTCGAGGAAGGCGGCCGACAGCGCCGCCATCTCGCGCGTGCCGTGATGGGCGAGCGGCCGCATTGCCTCGCGGTCGCCGGCGGCGATGCGTTTGGTGCGCTCGATCAGCGCGTAGATCGGCCGGCTGACGGTGCGGATGAACACCAGCGCGATCAGCAGCGTGCCGCCGAGAATCGCGATCGCCGCGAGCGTGACCTTGCCGCGCTCGCCATAGAGATGTTTCACGATGTTGTTCGGCGTCCGCGACATATAGACCACGCCGGCGACCCTGCCGTCGAGCTCGACCGGCAAGGCGACGAAGACGCGCACCTTGGTGCCGCGACTCACCGAATAGAGCGGCGGCGGCGGCTGGTCGGGAATCCGCAGGCGAAGCTCGCTTGCATAGGCGCCTGCGAGCGCCTGCCGCACCTCCTCGACCTCAACGAAAGACTGTCCGACCTCACCGCCGCCGGCAATCACCACGCCATGCGGATCGAGCAGCCGGAAGCCGGCAAGCGTTGTCTTCTGCGCCTCGTCCAGAATGCCGTCGAGCTTTGCGCCTATGGCCGCGAAGTCCGGATCGGCGGTGGCGGGAACGGCCGCGGGTCGCGACGGCATGACATTGTCGGAGGCAAGGTCGAGCTGCGGCTCGATCGGCTGATAGGGGTAATTATTGTCCCTTGCCGGATCCGCCGAGATCGGCGTTCCCAACCGTTCCGGTGCAATGCCGGCCGCGCGCACCGCATCGGCATAGACGGCGGCAATCACCGCGCCCTGTGCGATGAGCTCGCCCTCGGTCTGGCGGATCAGCTGGTTTTCATAGAGACGGAAGAAGAACAGCCCGACCAGCGGCAGCGCCATCACCACGATCAGGATCGCGACGACCACGGTGGCGAGCCTGGGCCGCCATTTCTCCTTGCTCAGCCACCGCATCGGCCGAGCCGGAAGCCGACGCCATGCACGGTCGCGATCGCATCCGAACAGCCGACCGCCGCCAGCTTGGCGCGGATGTTGCGGATATGGCTGTCGACGGTGCGTTCCGAGACATGGATGTTGGATTGGTAAGCATTGGCCATCACCGCATCGCGGCCAAGCACATGCTGCGGGCGGCCAAGAAACCCTTTCAGAATCGCGAACTCGATCGCTGTTAGGGTGAGCGGCCTGCCTTCAAAGCTCGCCGCATGGCTTGCCGGAACCAGCACCAGCTTGCCATGCGCGAACCGACGGTCGTCTGCGCCTTCCTCCACCACCGCCGGGCGCGCCCGCCGCAGGATGACGTTGACGCGGGCAACCAGCTCGCGTGGGCTGAACGGTTTCGTCACATAGTCGTCGCCGCCCATTTCAAGGCCGAGGATGCGGTCGATTTCTTCATCGCGGGCCGACAGGAACAGCACCGGCACGTCGGAGCGCTGCCGCAGCCTGCGGCAGACCTCCAGCCCGTCCATTTCCGGCATGCCGATGTCCAGCACGATGAGGTCGGGCGCGCGGCGCTCGACCGCTTGCAGCGCGGCGGCGCCGTCAGCGACGGCGGCCGTCTTCATGCCGGCCTTTTCCAGCGCGAAGCAGATGATCTCGCGGATATGCGGATCGTCGTCGGCGACGAGGATGTTGTGCGGCATGGAATCGGCAGCTCGCTGAATACGGTTTTGTCATGACAGGATTAGCAAGCGGGCCGTGCTTGTCGAGAGCGCGCAAAGGCCGCCAGTCGTGAAAGCTGGCGTCAAGACCGAACCGTCCCGAGCGCCGCCGCTCGCATGGCATGCCGCAGCCGTGATCTTGGGATGAAAGGAAGCATGACCGCCGTTATGCGCGGCCTCTGCGGCTCGACCAACCACCAGCCTTCGTTGCGGAGGCGCCGGGGCAGGGACCAGCGGGATCTGTGATGTGTTCGCATGCCGCCTGTTTCGCCGGCGGCTGCGGAAAGCGCGCGGCGGATTGGAGGAGGTTTTCCGCAAGGATTTGCAGATTTCGTGCAGGAGCAAAGTCGTTTCAGGCTGGCGCCGCCCCTCACCTGCCTGCCGGCATCCTCTCCCCGTATAGTGACGGGGAGAGGGGCGCTGCCATCGCCGGCTTCGCTTCGACAATTAGCCAGAACGCAAATGAGTTCTATGGTGCCGCCTTGCCTCACTCGTCTCCAGCCTGCATAGATCGGCCATGACCTCTGACACCTACCGCCCGCGCCGCTCCGTGCTCTATATGCCCGCTTCGAACGACAAGGCGCTGGCCAAGATCCCGTCCTTGGCCTGCGACGCGGTCATTATCGATCTCGAGGACGGCGTCGCGCCCGCCGACAAGGTTTCCGCGCGCGACAAGCTGACCGGCATCCTCGCCGCGCGGCCGGCGCGCCGCTGCGAGATGGTGGTGCGCATCAATCCGCTCGGCAGTGAATGGGGCATCGACGACCTGTTGACCGTCGCCAAGGCAGAGCCCGATGGCATTCTTTTGCCCAAGATCGGCACGCCGCGCGACATCCTCGAGGCCGGCGACCTGCTCGACGACAATTTCGCGCCGGATATCGTTAAACTGTGGGCAATGATCGAGACGCCCAAGGCGCTGCTCAACGTCGGCGCCATCGCCGAGCTTGGCCGCGATCCTGCTTCTCGCCTTGCTTGTTTCGTTGCCGGAACGAACGATCTGGTGAAAGCGACCGGCATTTTGGCAACGCCCGACCGGCGCTATCTCACGCCCTGGCTGCTGCAGCTTGTGCTCGCCGCCCGCGCCGGCGGCCTCGACGTGATCGACGGCGTCGCCAACGACTTTCGCGACCTGGACGCCCTGGCGCGGGAATGCGCCGAGGCGGCCGCCATGGGTTTCGACGGCAAATCGCTGATCCACCCCGCCCAGATCGAGCCGGCGAACCGCGCCTTTGCGCCGGCGCCGGAGGCGCTGGCCAAGGCGCGCGCGATCAGGGAGGCGTTCTCACGGCCCGAAAATGGCGGCAAAAGCGTCATTGCGCTGGACGGCCGCATGGTCGAGCGGCTGCATCTGGCGGAAGCCGAGAAACTTCTGGCGAAGGCCGCAATCATCGGCGCATGATGCGCTCGAGCGATTCCAGGAAAGATAGACAAGCATTGGTCACGACAGGGTCGAAAATGAAACTCTACCGCTTTCTGTCCGGTCCGGACGATTCCACTTTCTGCCATAAGGTGACGGCGGCCCTGAACAAGGGCTGGCACCTGTTCGGCTCGCCGACCTATGCCTATGACAAGACGACCAAGTCGATGCGCTGCGGCCAGGCCGTGGTGAAGGATATCGAGGGCCAGGAATACACCTCGGACACCAAGCTCAGCGATTGGTAGGAAAGGGCGGCAGCCCTCTCATTCGTCACCCCGCCGCTGCCTGCTCGGCCGCTTCCTCGATCCGCTCCATGTCGTCGTCCGACAGGCCGAAATGGTGGCCGATTTCGTGGATCAGCACGTGGGTGACGATGTCGCCCAGCGTCTCCTCGTTCTCGGCCCAATAGTCGAGGATGGCGCGGCGGTAGAGCGTGATGCGGTTCGGCCCCTCGCCGGTCTGCGGGTTCCAGCGCTCGGCGATGCCGCGCCCCTCGAACAGGCCAAGCAGATCGAAGGGCGTCTCCAGCGACAGGTCGTCCATGATCTCGTCGGTCGGAAAATCGGCGATCTGGATGATGATCTCGCCGGTGAGCTTGCGGAACTCCTCCGGCAGATGGGCGTAGGCCTCCAGCGCCAGAAGTTCCATCTCATCCATCGATGGCGAGAGTTGGTCGTGCCAGATGCGGGTCTTGTAGATGCGGGCCATGAGGTTTCCTTTGACCTCGGCATATAGGCTTTCACGCCGGTCGAGGCAAATGGGCCCGGCTGGCTGGGCCTTGGAAGCTGAAAGCCGAAGGAATAAATTCCTCATATTATACTTGACGTACCCACTTTTCGGGATTAGAAAGGAGTCACAAGGAGTTAGTCCGATGTCGGTTCTTTCTGACCGCCACTTCCACGATGAGGCCGAAGCCTACAAGTTCGTTGAAGCCAGGATTTGGCCGAACGGTCCCGTTTGCCCGCATTGTGGCGGCTTCGAACGCATTTCGAAGATGGAAGGAAAGAGCACCCGGATTGGCACCTACAAGTGCTACCAGTGCCGCAAGCCCTTCACCGTGAAGATCGGCACCATCTTCGAGGCCAGCCACATCAAAATGCACCACTGGCTACAGGCGATTTTCCTTATCGCCTCGTCCAAGAAGGGCATTTCGAGCAACCAGCTTCACCGCACCCTTGGCGTGACCCTGAAAACCGCTTGGTTCATGTCGCACCGCATTCGTGAAGCTATGCGCGACGGCAACCTTGGCCCGCTTGGTGGCAACGGTCTGATTGTCGAGGCCGACGAGACCTATTGGGGCAAGAAGGCCAATCCGGAGCCGTCTAAACATCGTCATGGCCGACCCTACATCAAGAAGGGCAAGGCGGCTGAGAAGCGCGCCATTCTTGGCCTTATCGGGCGCGGCGGCAACGTGCGCACCTTCCACGTTGCGCAGGCGACCAAGGTCAACGTGTCCGAGCTGGTCGCGGCCAACATCGCTCACGAAAGCGTCCTCATGACCGACGAGAGCAATCTTTACCCGACCATTGGCGCGACCTTCAGCAGCCATTGGACCGTTAAGCATTCGGCTGGCGAATATGTGCGCGGCGGCGCTCACACCAACACCATCGAAAGCTATTTCAGCGTGTTCAAGCGCGGCATGAAGGGCACTTATCAGCATTGCGCTGAGAAGCACCTTCACCGCTACCTTGCGGAATTTGACTTCCGCCACAATCAGCGCGTAGCCCTTGGCGTGAACGACGAGGCGCGCGCTGGCCGCATCCTTGAGGGTGTCGTCGGCAAGCGCCTCACATATGAAACGACTAGTGCAAGGTGAGGCCCCGTATGGCGTCTGGCGGCCTTCCAAATATCGCCGCAAGCCACAGGTAAGGGAATAGCTCCATAATCCGTCCGAAACCTCAATAAATGAGGCAAGCCATGGCAGACGTGTTGGACGTTGCGCAGGAAATCATAGAACTTCGCGGTGAAATGACCGCGATGAAGCTGCAAAAGCTAGTGTATTACGCGCAGGCGTGGCACTTGGTGTGGGCTGAACATCCTTTATTTAGCAATCGCATTGAGGCATGGAGGGATGGACCTGTCTGCCCTGACCTCTGGAGGATGCATGCAAACTCCTTTTTGGTCAGTGACATCCAAGGCGGGAATTCTAATCGTCTCACGTCGCGTGAAAAGCGCACGATCAGCAAGGTCGTTAAGTTTTACGGCAAGAAAACCGCTCAGTGGTTGAGCGATCTAACTCACATGGAAGACCCATGGGTCAAAGCCAGACGCGATTCCGCTCCCGGAGAACGAAGTAACGCCGTCATTTCACACGCATCTATGCATCGGTACTATTCATCGCTGTAGTGTGGGCTATGGGGAAAAAGGGCAAGCTAAAGCCGAAAATAGGCGGGAAACGACCAGCCGACGAGCCTGTACGGCTTTCAGTCGATCCTGATTCCTACCTAAAAGAGACACCAGTTTGGCGCTTTTGCGACTTTGATTGGGATGGCCCAAGGGGATCTCAAACCGTTGAGTCGCATATCGCAAATGTTCGCGGGCACATCGAAAAGCATTTGGCGTCCTTGGAAACAATGACGTGGGCGGACATTCAAAAGGCGTCTGGTGGCCGTTCCAGCGGCACTAATAGCCACCCTATTTCACGAGACAAATTCAAGAAGGACGTCCAAGACCGCCTCAAAGAAAGGGGCATTTTGGCTGACACACTTTTCTCCCTAAGGCTCGACGCGGGAACGCGCCTATATGGGGTTCGGGAGCGAAACTGCCTGCGCATCGTTTTCTTTGATCCGCATCACAAAGATAGGGACAAGTGCGCTTATGAATTCCAGGACTAATATCGCCCGAAAGCCGCCGGGCAAAAAGGCAAAGGCCCTTAGTCAGAAAGAGCAATCCGAGCGATTCATTGAAGCCGCTCGGGAGCTTCAGATTGATGAGGACTCTCAGGATTTTGATCGGGCTCTTGATCGGATTTTGCCAAAACCTCGGCAGACAGGTTCGAAGCAAGGATCGTCATGAAGTGACGCGTATGTTCCATGACGCTTCGAGCTTGGTGCTCGTCGTAGGTGCACTTGTTATGCGATACGTAATTCCGCCATCCGTCCTTGAAGTACGAAAACTCCTTGGCCGCTTCGGAGAGAAAACGTAGGCGCTCGTTTTTCTCGGGGCCTCGCGCAAGGGTTTTATCTTCCTGCTTAATCGCTGCCTCAATCTCGTTGATGATGTTGTACCAGTTCTGAATATCGAACACTCGGCCGACATTGCGCGCCAAGGCCCCCAAACCGTATTCCAGAACGCGCATCATATGAAACACTGACGCTGTGTGGTGGCCAAGCGCCCATATATCGACACCAGCTTTGATGTCGGCTTCAGTGTCTGAGAACGACTCTAATACCGTTTTCCAATCTCGTTTCCATGACGCCAAGACCTCAGCCTTGTCTTTGGGATACCGGTACAGGAACTGTCCTCTTAGGCCGTCATCTACGGCTTCGCGCAGCGCCTTGATTTGATAATGGACCTCGCGATTTGTAGCGTCTGGCTTAGCAATGAGTTGGCTAAATCGCTCAATGCGGTCGCGAGCCGCCGACATTTCGTATTCCTGGGCTACGGCATAGCCTATTTTCTCGATCCAGCCCTTGAGGCGTGACCTTGTTTCTTCGGCTATTACGTCGTCGGAATCATCCACAAGGCGGACAAGCCCGCGCTCAATTTGACTGCCGACGATGTCCTGCAGGGTTAGCTCAGAGACTAGGCCTGCAAGGCCAATGAGGCTGCAATTTAACAAGTCAGTTAATCGCACCAGCCCGTAGGCCCTTGCGCTCCCATGAGGTCTATTCCACATGGTCATACCTCTTGGGTACGCGAAGTACAATATGCGGAATAAATTCCTTGCGACTCCGCTTGACTCTTCCAGGCCCCTCTGGAATCTATAAGAACATAACAGGAACAACTACTGCCGGAAGTGAACGTCATGGCGATAAGCGCCGTGGCGCGGGAAACTGTTTTTGCCCTGCGCCGACAGATCGCGAAGATCGAGGGAACGCTGCCCGAGCGCCTGGAAGCGCCGGCTTCCGGCGCGCCAAAAGCCATTCCAGGAACAGTGCGAAGCGGTTTTCCGTCCGGACTTGCAAAAAAACAAATAGCTGGCGATGCCGCGGGATCGGACGTCACCCCCGAAATCACTATCGTCCGGCGCGGCCTAGCTGTGGCCTCGCCGGATGCCTTCCTGCATACCGGCATAGAACGCCTCGACACCGCCCTCGGCGGCGGCGTGCCCAAGGCGGCGCTCAGTGAAATCCATGGGCTGGAGACCCGCGATGCCGGCGCCGTGGCCGGCTTTGCGCTGTCGCTCGCCAGCCTGATCCTCAAACAGAAGCAGGGCTTGCCGGTCCTCTGGATCGGCACGGCGGAGATTTTCCGCGAGGCCGGCTTTCCCTATGCCAGGGGCCTCCACGCCTTCTTCGGCATCGAGCCCGAACAATTGCTGTTTTCCGAAGCGCCGAAACTGGTCGACGCGCTGTGGATCGCCGAGGAGGCCGCCCGCATGACGGCCTTCGCCGCCGTCCTCCTCGAGATCCGCGGCAGCCCGCGGCTTCTCGACCTTACCGCGACGCGGCGGCTGCACGCCCGCGCCCAGAGCGCCGGCCGGCCGGTGTTTTTGCTGCGTCAGGCCGGCCAGGCCGAGCCCACCGCGGCGCCCGTGCGCCTCATTGTTTCGGCAGCGCCCGCGGCGAGCCGCGAAACGCTCGCCGGCGCGCTGGCCGGCTCGATCGGCCGCCCCGGCTTCACCGTCGATATCGGCAAGAGCCGCACGGCCCTGCCCGGACAATTCACACTGGAGTGGAACCCTGATGAGCACGCTTTTGCCGAAAGAAGGCCCGAGGAAGAGCGGGCAACGAATTCTGTCGCTGTGGTTCCCCTATCTTTGCGCGGAGCGGATCCTGCGCCAGCGTCTGGGGCGGTCCTGGCGTTCCCGGCCCTCGCATCACCTGCCCCCATCTTGCCCACCGCTTGTGATCAGCCATCGGGACAGCAACGCCCAGCGCATCGCAGCCCTCGACGAGCGGGCTGAGGCGCTGAAGCTGAAGCGCGGCATGGGCATTGCCGACGCGCGCGCCATGCATCCGTCGATCGATGTGGTGGAGGCCGACCCGGAGGCCGACCGCCGCCTGCTCGAAGGCCTCGCCGACTGGTGCGACCGCTACACGCCGCTGGTGGCGATCGACGGCGAGGACGGGCTGTTTCTCGACGTCACCGGCTGCACGCACCTGTTTGGTGGCGAGCGGGCCATGCAGGACGAGATCCTCACCCGTTTCTTCCAGCAGGGTTTCGATGTTCGCGCCGGCCTCGCCTCGACGCCGGGCGCCGCCTGGGCGGCGGCGCGCTTCCACGGCGACCGCATCGTTGCCGGCGGCGAGGAGGCGGCGCTGCTTTCGCCCCTGCCGCTTTCGGCGCTGCGCATCGCGCCCGAAACCCGCGCCAGCCTGGAAAGCGTCGGCCTGCGCACGGCGGGGGCGGTGATGGCCGCACCCCGCGCGCCGCTCGCCCGCCGCTTCGGCGCCACCTTGCTTCTGCGCCTCGACCAGGCGCTCGGCCGGCTCGACGAGGCGGTGTCGCCGCGCCTTCCCGTGGCGCCGCTCTCGGTCGAGCGCCATCTTGCCGAGCCGATCATGCTCACCGACGACATCGAGCGGCTGGTGAGTCGGCTTGCCGTTGCCTTGAAGGCCGACCTCGAGCGCCGCGGCGAAGGGGCGCGGGCGCTCGCCCTTCTCCTCTTTCGCGTCGACGGCCTCGTCAGCCGCATCGCGGTTGGCACCTCGCGCCCCATGCGCGAGCCGCAGCTGATCCGAAAGCTGTTTCACGAACGGCTGACCGCGCTGGAACAGACCATCGATGCCGGCTTCGGCTTCGACCTCGTGCGGCTGTCGGTGCTTTCGGTCGCCACCTTCGACATGCTGCAGGGCGACCTTGCCGGCGAGACAAGCGACGATGACGCCGACATCGCTTTATTCGCCGACCGCGTGCGTGCCCGTCTCGGCGAAGCCGCCGTGCTGAAGCCGGTCATCGTCGATAGCCACCTGCCGGAGCGCGCCGTTACCACGGTTCCTTTCGCGGAGGCGCCGCAAAGGCGCATGCCGCCGAAGCCCGACCGGACAGCACCTCCGATGACCATCTTCCCGCCGGAGCGGCCGGTACGGCTGTTCCGCTCGCCCGAGCCGATCGAGGTGCCGGCGACCGAGATCCCCGAGGGCCCGCCGATGAATTTCCGCTGGCGGCGCGCGCTTTACCGCGTCGCCCGCGCCGAAGGGCCGGAGCGCATCGCCGCCGAATGGTGGCGGCAGATGCCCGGCGAGGAAGAGGCGCCGACGCGCGACTATTACCGCATCGAGGACAGCGAGGGGCGCCGCTACTGGCTCTACCGCCAGGGCCTCTACAGCAGCGCCTCGCAGGCCGCGCCGCGCTGGTTCATGCACGGGGTCTTCGCATGAACGCGCTGACCGCCATCCCCTATGCCGAGTTCGGCATCCAGTCGAACTTTTCCTTCCTGCGCGGCGCCTCCAAGCCCGAGGAGCTGGTGGTCACGGCGAAATTCTACGGCTTTTCCTCGATCGGCCTTGCCGACCGCAACACGGTCGCCGGCGTCGTGCGGGCCTGGCAGCAGGCCAGGGTCGAGAAGCTGGCCTATCATCCCGGTTGCCGCCTGGTTTTCTGCGACGGCACGCCGGACATTGTGGCTTACCCCCGCGACCGCAAGGGCTGGGGGCATCTCTGCCGCATGCTGACGCAGGCCAATCTGCGCGACGAGAACGAGAAGGGCGCGACGCTGCTCGAACTCAGCGACCTTCTCGAATGGGGCGATCTGATGTCGTTGGCCATCCTGCCCAACCTGTCGGGAGGCGCGGAAGACAATCTGACGCTCATTAGCCGGCTTAAGGATCGTTTCGGCGCCGCGCTTCGGCTTGCCGTGGCGCCTGATTACGGCGGCAACGACCGCTTCCGTATCGAGCAGGCGGCGGCGATGGCCCACCATCTGCACATCCCGCTGATGGCGACCAACGACGTGCTCTATCATGCCGCCGACCGCCGCCCGCTGCAGGACGTGCTGACCGCGATCCGCCTCAACACGCCGGTTTCCGAGGTCGGGTTGGAGCTGACGGCAAATGCCGAGCGTCATCTGAAGACGCCGCTGGAGATGGCGCGGCTTTTCCGCCGACACCCTGAAGCGCTGGCGGAGACGCTGCGCTTCGCCGACGAGCTCACCTTCTCGCTCAGCGACCTCGAATACAATTATCCGGACGAGCCGACGGAATCCGGCCTCGGACCGCAGGCCGAGCTCGAACGCCTGGCGCGGGAAGGAGCGGCCGTGCGCTATCCGGCCGGAATCCCGGAAGAAGTGCTGCGGCGCATCGGCAGCGAGCTCGCTCTGATCGAGCGGCTGAACTATGCGCGCTATTTCCTGACCGTCTATGACATCGTGAAATTCGCCCGCAGCAAGGGTATCCTTTGCCAGGGGCGCGGCTCGGCCGCCAATTCGGTCATTTGCTTCTGCATCGGCATCACCGAGGTCGGCCCTGACCGGATCGATGCCCTCTTCGAGCGCTTCATCTCCGAGAAACGTAACGAGCCTCCCGACATCGACGTCGACTTCGAGCATGAACGGCGCGACGAGGTCATCGCTTATATTTACGAGAAATACAACGCCAAGCGCACGGCGCTGGCCGCCGCCGTCATCAGCTATCGCGGCCGCTCCGCCCTGCGCGAGGTGGCGAAGGCCATGGGCTTGTCCGAAGACGTCAGGAGCGCCCTGTCGAGCACCATCTGGGGCTGGTCGACCTCGGAGCTCGGCGAAAGGGAAGCCAATGCCGGTGGCCTCGACCGCGCCGATCCGCTGTCGCGGCAGGTGCTGGAACGCGCCAACGAGATCATCGGCTTCCCCCGCCATCTCTCCCAGCATGTCGGCGGCTTCGTCATCACCCGCGACCGGCTCGACGAGGTCGTGCCCATCGTCAAGACGGCGATGGAAGAGCGCAAGATGGTCGAGTGGGACAAGGACGATCTCGACGCGGTGAAGATCCTCAAGGTGGATGTGCTGGCGCTCGGCATGCTGACCTGCCTGAAGCGAGCCCTGACCTTGCTCACGCATCATTATCCGCAGGCGCGTGACAAATACGGCCGGCCGCATCAGTTGAGCTCGCTGCCGCCGGAGGACCCTCGCGTCTACGACATGATCTGCCGAGCCGACACGCTGGGCGTCTTCCAGATCGAGTCGCGCGCCCAGATGTCGATGCTGCCGCGGCTTAAACCGCGTGAATTCTACGATCTCGTCATCGAGGTGGCTATCGTGCGGCCCGGCCCGATCCAGGGCGACATGGTGCACCCCTATCTGCGTAGACGGCAGGGCAAGGAGAACGCCGAATACCCGAAGCCGGAACTGAAGGAGATTCTCGGCAAGACGCTGGGCGTGCCGCTGTTCCAGGAGCAGGCGATGAAGATCGCCATCGTTGCCGGCGGCTTCCAGCCGGGCGAGGCCGATGAGCTGCGGCGCGCCATGGCCACCTTCAAGCGCACCGGCACGATCGGCAACTACCGCCAGCGCATGATCGACGGCATGGTCGACAAGGGCTACCAAAAGGAATTCGCCGAACGTTGCTTCAAGCAGATCGAAGGCTTTGGCGAATATGGCTTTCCGGAAAGCCATGCCGCCTCCTTCGCGCTGCTGGTCTATGCCTCCTGCTGGTTCAAGACCTTCTATCCCGACGTCTTCTGCGCCGCGATTTTGAACTCGCAGCCGATGGGGTTCTATCAGCCCGCCCAGCTGGTTCGCGACGCGCGCGACCATGGCGTGGAGGTGCGTGAGGTCGATATCAACCATTCCGTCTGGGATTGCACGCTGGAGGGGGCCGGTTTCGATCCTTCGCGCATCCTCGAACGCCATGCCTCGATGCGCGGCGTCATCGAGACGGCTCATGCGGTGCGGCTTGGCTTCCGTCAGATCAAGGGGCTTTCGGAGGAACGGATGGAGGCCGCCGTCGCCCGGCGCGACGACGGCTATCGATCGGTCAGGGATGTCTGGCTGCGTTCGGGCCTCGATGTCGGCGAGATCGAAAGGCTGGCCCAGGCAGACGCCTTCCGCTCGCTCGGCCTCGACCGACGCGCGGCGCTCTGGGAGGTGCGCGCGCTGGACGGCAGGAGCGCTGCCGAGAAACTGCCGCTGTTCGACCAGCCCACGCTCCGACTGCGCGAGCTGGAGCCCGAGACGAAGCTGCCGAAAATGCCGCTCGGCGAGCATGTCGTCCACGACTATCGCTCGCTCGGCCTGTCGCTGAAGGAACATCCCGTCGCCTTCCTGCGCGAGCGGCTTGACCGCGCCGGCATCACCCCTAATGTCCGCCTGCCGTCGGTGCGCGACGGCCGCCGCGTCACCGTCGCCGGCCTGGTGCTGGTGCGCCAGCGCCCCGGCAAGGGCAATGCGATCTTCCTAACGCTGGAGGACGAAAAGGCGATCGCCAATGTCATCATCTGGCCGCGCGTCTTCGACCG
Source organism: Mesorhizobium sp. WSM3868 (assembly GCF_002294785.1). NCBI lineage: Bacteria > Pseudomonadati > Pseudomonadota > Alphaproteobacteria > Hyphomicrobiales > Phyllobacteriaceae > Mesorhizobium > Mesorhizobium sp. WSM3868. The sequence continues at coordinate 33,608 of NZ_NSGB01000002.1, forward strand.
CTTCCGCTCTATCGTGATGGGCGCACGCTTCATCCGCGTCACCGGCAAGCTGCAGCAGGAATCGGATGTCATCCACATCGTCGCCGACAGGATCGAGGATTTGACGCCCTGGCTGAGCGTCCTCCTGCAGGAGCCGCCCACCATCGAGCATCAGCCCGCCGGGTCACCGAATGGACCGGAGCGCTCCGCGAACCGCAGCCTGCCGGGGCGGCAGCATGTCGACGCCCTGTCGGGCGCGGCGCAACAGGTCATGCCCAAGGGGCGCAATTTCCAGTAGCGGCAACCGGCCCGCCGGCGCGATTCACGACGGCCCTCCGAGCCGCGGCGGTGGCTTGAGCGCGTCTTCGGCCGAGATCGTGCGCGCTTCCGAAGGCAGCATGATCGGGATGCCGTCACGCACCGGATAGGCAAGCTTCGCCACGCGCGAGATCAGTTCGCTGCGCTCGGCGTCCCAGGTCAGCGGTCCTTTGGTCAGCGGGCAGGCGAGCAGTTCCAGCAATTTCGGGTCGACCGTGGCTTTGCGCCCGTCACGTCCGTCCGCCATCGCACTTTTCCATTGTCCAACTGCCGCCGGCCTAAGTGTTGAGATTCAGGTCAGGCCGATTTCACCCGAATCATTACGTTTACTGCAGGCTCGAGCCAAAATCCTCATCTTCGCGCGCCAGCGTAATTTCGGTGATGGCGATCAGCGTCTCGGCGCGCGTCTTCAGATCCGCCGCCTCGAGCAGGGCCTGCTTCTCGGCCGGCCCATAGGGCGCCATCATCGACAGCGCGTTGACCAGCATGGCGTTCTCGGCGCGGCTCACGCTTTCCCAGTCGGCCTCGAGGTCGTTGGCCTGCAGATAGGCGCGGAACGCCTTGAGCAGGGCAGGGCGGTCGACCTCGGCACCGGCCGGATCCTCCTCGAGATCGGCGAGGAAGGGCGCCATCCGGCATTGCCGGAACGGCGTCTTGACCGCCAGCTCATCTGTGACACGGAAGCGGCAGACGCCTTGCAGCGAGATCAGGTAGCGCCCGTCGCCGGTCTCGGCAAGCGAGATGATGCGCCCGGCGCAGCCGACGCTGCAAAGCTCGGGCTCGCCGTCGTCGCGCAGCGCGCCGTCGAGGCTGGGCTGGATCATGCCGATCAACCGCGGCCCGGCCATCGCCTCATCGATCATCTCCAGGTAGCGCGGCTCGAAAATGTTGAGCGGCATGCGGCCGCCGGGCAGCAGCAGCGCCCCGGCGAGCGGAAACACCGGGATCCTCGACGGCAGATCCCTCGCGAGCCGGTAGCGGGCGTTTCCGACCTGCACCTCAACCCTCCGCCTGCGCTTCAACTCTCGAAAGCGTCGCCGGGCAGCGTATCAATCTGCGATCTCCTCTTACGCAACCCAGCCTGTTTAAACTCTTAACCGGCAGGGGCAAGCCGCTGCCGCCTATCTGGCGCAGTTGCCGCCTTGCGCAAGACCCTCCTGGCAAAAGGGGCCGGCAGCAAAGCCGGCAAAAAGCTCAGGAGAACAACAGCGACGACAGCTTACGCCGCGCCGACAGCGTCGCCTCGTCGGTCATCCCCCATGCCTCGAAGAACTTCAAGAGCTGCGCACGCGCGCCATCGTCGTTCCACGTCCGGTCGGCCCTGACGATCGCCAGCAGGTTGTCGGCGGCCTGCATCCGCTCGCCGCGCGCATTCTGCACCATCGCCAGGTCGAACCGCGCCTGGTGATCGTTCGGGTTGGCGGCGAGCCGGCGTTCGAACTCGGCCGGATTGCCGAGCGCGGCGGCTTCCGCCGCGAGCGTCATCTTGGCGCGCAGAGCGGCAAGCGCCGGCGCATCCTTCTTGTCCTCCGGCGCCTTGGCAAGCACCGTCTCGGCGCCTTGGCTGTCGCCGGCCTCGAACAGGATTTCGCCGAGCCCGGCGATGGCCTCGATGGTTTCGGGCGACTGCTCGAGGATCGCATCATAGATGTCGGCCGCGGTCTGGGTGTCGCCTGCCTCGCGCGCCTCGGCGGCCGCGGCCAGCGCTTCGGTGATCTGCGGCGCGCCGCCGCCGCCCTTGCCGCCGACCTTCTGGATGAACTGCGTGATCTGGCTTTCCGGAATGGCGCCCATGAAGCCGTCGACCGGCTGGCCGTCCTTGAAGGCGATGACCGCGGGAATCGACTGGATGCCGAGCTGGCCGGCGACTGAGGGATGGTCGTCGATGTTCATCTTGACCAGCTTGACCTTGCCGCCGGCAGCCTTGACCGCCTTTTCGAGCTGCGGCGTCAGCTGCTTGCACGGCCCGCACCAGGGCGCCCAGAAGTCGACCAGCACCGGCTGGCGGCGCGATTCCTGGATGACGTCGGCCGCGAACGTCGCGGTCGTCGTATCCTTGACGAGATCCGCGGCCGCAGGCGCCTCGCCGAGCGATACCTTGCCGCGGTCGCCCCCGCCATATTGCACGGATTGGGCGTACTGGCCGGCATTGCCGCCAAATGAGCCGCTGAACGGATTGTTGTCACTCATGTCGTCGCCCTTTCGGTCGCGTCGTCGCCGGCTTCGGGGGTGCGGCGCGTTATTGTCGGATTTCGGTTTCGCCATCCATGTGGCGATCAGCCCGAGACTTTCAAGATAACAGGATCGTGGCCGGTTGCCTCGACGAATTTGACGAGATCGGCAGCGGCGATGGCCGTCGTCGCCTCATTGGTCAGCGGATGGCCGTTGATGACCTCGTGGCTCATCAATTCCTGGTCCAGAACCACCTTGATCCGCCCGGCCGTGTCGTTGATCAGGCCGAAGATGGTAACCGCGCCGGGAATGACGCCGAGCAGCTCCATCAGCATTTCCGGCTTGCCGAAGGAGACGCGGCTGGCGGCGCCGATCAGATGGTGGATCTGCTTGAGATCCACCACGGCCTCCTCGCCGACGGTGACGAGAAAGTAATTGTCCTTCTTGTCCTTGAGAAAGAGGTTCTTGGTGTGGCCGCCCGGGATCTCTCCGCGCAGCGCCTGCGAATCGGCGACCGTGAACAAGGGCGGGTGGCGCACCGTCGAGACGGAAATGCCGAGATCGGCAAGAAAGGCATAAAGCTCGGCTTCGGTCTTCGGCATCGGTCCTCGCATCATCTGGAAAGCTTGTGCCGTTTACGGCCAACGATGCCCTTGGGGCAAGATCGCCCGGTTGAGCCAACCGAATTCGCCGGGTCGAAACGCACCCCTCGCCATACGAAGAGCTAGCTCGAAAAAGACCGTCATTTCCCTGTTGCAATCGCCGCGCTCTTCGGCCATATAGGCGCGGCTTGCGGCCCAAGGCCGCGCGAGCGGGTGTAGCTCAGGGGTAGAGCACAACCTTGCCAAGGTTGGGGTCGGGCGTTCGAATCGCCTCACCCGCTCCAGTTTCCTTCAGGGGATCAAGCAAACGAAAAGCCGCGGTTTTCCGCGGCTTTTTCGCGTTTGTAGCCTTCAGAACAAGATTCCGTTCCCCGCCATCCCCAATACCGTGGCGACGCAGTGAACGATCCCGATCGGCAGCGCCAGCAACGGCTTGCAGCGGATCAGAAGGATATAGATCGTGAATTGGGCGCATGCCGCGAGCAACCCGGGCAAAGCGCCAACGCCTGCCATCATCAGCAGCATCATCCAGGGGACCACGATGAAACCGGGAACGTTCGTTCCGTGCCCTGCGCCCATCGTGAAAATCGCGATGAGGAACCCGACAAGGCCCAGGCCTCCCCCGACCGCGATCGTCTTCAGCATTGCGCTGCTCTCCGCGATCTGTGGCTCGGCTCATGCTGGCCGGGCAAAATAGAGGAACGTCGCGACGGAAAGGACGCGCGCCCTGCCGCCCGCTCCTGACAGGTTGAAGCCTTTGCTCGAACAATTCCAGTAAAGTCCCTAACGGCTCGCCTGCTCTCGCCGAAGCCTTCAGTCCGGAATTGCGCAAAAAAGGAAGTCGAGCGGTTCGGCGTTTCCATAAAACGAACCGCTCTACCCAAGCCTCGCCCTCGTCGTCCTCGGCGTCGCCAACAGCAGGCTCGTCTCGCTGCCGGTGATCCCGGGGATCAGCCGGATGCGACGCAGCACGGCGTCGAAGTCCGTGAGTGAGGCGGTGCCGAGCTCGACCACCAGGTCCCAGCGGCCGTTGGTGGTGTGGATGGTCGACACCTCGGGAAAACCGCCAAGCGCCCTGATAACGCGATCCGCGGCATGGCCCTCGATCTCGATCATCATCACGCCGCGGATGCGCTGGTCGACCGCATCGGCGCGCAGCACCACCGTGTAGCCGATGATCTCGCCGGATTTCTCCAGCCGCTCCATGCGCGCCCGGACCGTCGCGCGCGAGACGCCGAGATCGAGCGCGAGATCGGAGACGCTGCGCCGCGCATCGTGCCTCAGAAGCGTCACCAGTCTCTCGTCGAGTGCGTCCATGTTGACCATTTCGAGCAGCCGATATGCCCACTATGATAGATCAGCCTTTTCGAAATGCCAATTTACCCTGTTCAAACCGCCAGGCAGCGGTGGTTCACTTCGGCAAATCAAACGCAAAAGCGGAAAGAAGCGATGCGCTGCAGGATCGTCGGCGCGCCGGTGCAGGACGGCGCAGGCAGGATGGGATGCGAGATGGGGCCGAGCGCGCTGCGCACCGCGGGGCTTGTCGCGGTGCTGTCGGAGCTCGGCCATGAGGTCGAGGACTGGGGCGCGGTTGAGAAGGCGGCGGCGCGCGCTGTCGCTCATGGCAATCTCGCCCTGAAGTCGCTGCCCGAAATCTCCGCCTGGACGGCGGCGATTTCCGAGACCGCCTACGCGGCTTCGAGGGATGCCATGCCGATCTTCCTCGGCGGCGACCACTCGATCTCCGCCGGCACCGTCTCCGGCGTGGCGCGCCGCGCCGCCGAACGCGGCCGGCCGCTCTTCGTGCTGTGGCTCGACGCCCACCCGGACTTCCACACGCTCGACACCACCACCAGCGGCAATCTGCACGGCGTGCCGCTCGCCTATGCCAGCGGCCGCCCCGGCTTCAACGGCTATTTCCCCGACCTGCCCGCCGCAGTCGACCCGGCCCGCGTCTGCACCATGGGCCTGCGCAGCGTCGATCCGGCCGAGCGCCGCGCGCTGAAGGACGCGGGTGTGACCGTGCATGACATGCGCGCCATCGACGAGCACGGCATCGCCCCGCTGCTGCGGGCTTTCCTGGCCAGGATCGAAGAGGCAAACGGGCTGCTGCATGTCAGCCTCGACGTCGACTTCCTCGACCCCTCGATCGCGCCGGCCGTCGGCACCACGGTTCCCGGCGGCGCCACCTTCCGCGAGGCGCATCTGGTGATGGAGATGCTCTCCGACAGCGGCCTGGTCTCCAGCCTCGACCTGGTCGAACTGAACCCGTTCCTCGACGAACGCGGCCGTACCGCGACCCTGATGGTCGACCTTACCGCCAGCCTGATGGGCCGCCGCATCATGGACCGCCCGACCCGCAGCCATTCCGGAAGCCTCTGATCATGACCCAGCCGTCCCGCCTTGCCATCGTCCCCTTCGTCAGCGTCGACCGCATGATGAAGCTTGTGCTCGCCATCGGCCTCGAGCGCTTCCTCACCGAGCTTGCCGGCTATATCGAGGAGGATTTCCGCCGCTGGGAGCTGTTCGACAAGACGCCGCGCGTCGCCTCGCACAGCCATGACGGCGTCATCGAGCTGATGCCGACCAGCGACGGCCGCCTCTACGGCTTCAAATATGTCAACGGCCACCCGAAGAACATGCGCGAAGGCCGCCAGACCGTCACCGCCTTCGGCGTGCTCGCCGATGTCGGCTCCGGCTATCCGATGCTCTTGACCGAGATGACGATCCTGACGGCGCTGCGCACCGCCGCGACCTCGGCGGTTGCCGCCAAATATCTGGCACCGAAAGGGTCGCGCGCCATGGCCATCATCGGCAACGGCGCCCAGTCCGAGTTCCAGGCCGTCGCGTTCAAGGCGCTGCTCGGCATCGACCGGCTGCGGCTCTACGACATCGACCGCTCTGCTTCCGAAAAATGCGCCCGCAACCTCGCCGGCAAGGGCTTCGACATCACCATCTGTTCGACCGGGCAGGACGCGGTGGAAGGCGTCGACATCATCACCACGGTGACCGCCGACAAGCAGTACGCCACCATCCTCACCGACAACATGGTCGGTTCCGGCGTCCACATCAACGCCGTCGGCGGCGACTGTCCCGGCAAGACCGAGCTGCACCGCGATATCCTTTTGCGCTCCGACATCTTCGTCGAGTTTCCGCCGCAGACGCGCATCGAGGGCGAGATCCAGCAGCTCGATGCCGATCATCCGGTGACCGAGCTGTGGCAGGTCATGACCGGCCAGGCCGAGGGCCGCAAGGCGCCGGAGCAGATCACGCTGTTCGATTCCGTCGGCTTCGCCACGGAGGATTTTTCCGCGCTGCGCTATGTTCGCGACCAGCTTCAGGCGACCGGCCTCTACGAGGAGCTCGACCTGCTTGCCGACCCCGACGAGCCGCGCGACCTGTTCGGCATGCTGCTGAGGGCCGCCATGCAACCTGCCGCGTGAGGGAATGAGCGCGTGATCTCCCCCCTTGCGGGGGAGATGGCCGGCAGGCCAGAGGGGGTCGCCTCGCGTGGAGCGCCAACCTCCATCTGCCGCAGCAGGCCGAGCCCAGTCGGACCGACCCCCTCCGTCGCCTTCGGCGACATCTTCCCCTCAAGGGGGGAGATTACACGCTACTTCTGCACCGCCGCGCAGCTTTCCCTCTCCACCAGCACTGGCGCCAGCACCTCGCGGCGCGACGGCGCCTCGGGCTCGCCGACGCGCTCGAGCAGCAGGCTGACCGCCCGCGTTCCGATCTTTTCGACCGGCTGAGCGATCGTCGTCAGCGGCGGCCATGTGGTGACCGCATAGGGGATGTCGTCGAAACCGATCAGCGACATGTCGTCGGGCACCCGCAAGCCGCGCGTGCGCAGCGCGGTGATGGCGCCCATGGCCATCAAATCGTTGCAGGCGAACACCGCCGTGATCTCCGGCGCCTGCGTCATCAGCCGCTCCATCGCCAGGCGTCCGCCGGCGAAATGATAGTCGGAATCGACCACCGACGAAGCAGGCAGGTCGATACCTGCCTCCGCGAGTGCCCGGGTAAAACCGCGCAGGCGGGCCGGGCTGGAGCTCGAATCGCGCGGACCGCCGATGACGCCGATTTTGCTGTGGCCGAGCCCGACCACATGGCGCCCGGCGAGATAGCCGCCGTGATCGTGGTCGACCAGCACGGAATCGACATGGACAGAATGGATCTCGCGGTCGAGCAGCACCGCCGGCAGGGCGGCGGACAGGTGCGAGAACACCCGCGCATGGTCTGACGAACCGGCGAAGATCAGTCCGTCGATCTGCTTTGCCATCAACACCGACAGATAGCGCTCTTCCTTCTCGGCGCTGCCATCCGAGTTGCACAGGATCACCGTATAGCCGGCCACGAAGCCGGCATCCTCGATCTGGCGCGCCACGCTGGCGAAGAACGGGTTGGAATTGTCCGGGAGCAGCAGGCCGATGGTCTTGGTCTCCCCGCGCCTCAGACTCCGCGCCAGCGAGTTCGGGCTGTAGCGCAGGGCGGTGATCGCCGCGCGCACGCGCTCGGCCGTCTCCGGCTCGACATGGCGCGTGCGGTTCATCACATGCGAGACCGTTGCGACGGACACCCCCGCATAGCGCGCGACATCGGCAATTGTGGTCATGGTTCCCTCTGACCGTTTAGCGGATCCTCCGCAACAGCCTCTCCCGATAAGCGTCTAGGATGACGGCGAGCACGATGACAAGGCCAATCACGATCGGTTTGAAATTGTCGCCGACGCCGAGCAGCTGCAGCCCGGTGCTGAGCACCTGCAGGATGCAGGCGCCGACCAGCGTGCCGATGATCGAGCCCTTGCCGCCGCTGAGGCTGGTGCCGCCGATGATGACGGCGGCGATTGCATTGAGCTCGTAGCCGACGCCGGCGATCGGGCTGCCGATGTTCAAGCGCAGCAGATAGACCATGGCCGCGATGCCGGCCGTCAGCCCGCTGATGGTGAAGGCCGCGACCTTGTAGAAATCCGGATTGTGGCCGGAGAGGCGCACCGCCTCGTCATTGGTGCCGACGGCGAAGATCATGCGGCCGAACACGGTGAAGCGCAGCACGAACCAGCCCGCCGCGATCACCAGCACCGCGACCAGGAAGATCGACGGCAGGAAGCCGCCGATGATCAGATTGCCGAAATCGACGAAACTCTGCGGCAGCCCGGTGATGGTCGAATTGTCGCTGACCACGCGCGCGGCGCCCGCCGCCATGTTGAGCATGCCGAGCGTGACGATGAAGGACGGGATCTTCCAGCGCGTCGAGATCCAGCCGTTGAGGAAGCCGCAGGCAGCACCGGTCGCCATGCAGGCGAGCAGCGCCAAAGTGATCGCGACGGCCGGCGACAGGCTTTCGTCGATCATGACGGTGGCGCCGACCACGGTGCAGAGCGCCAGCACCGAGCCGACCGAAAGGTCGATGCCGCCGGTGAGAATGACGAAGGTCATGCCGGCGGCGAGCACCGTGTTGATGGCGATCTGCACGAAGATCTTCAGCGCGTTGCCGGGCGTGGCGAAGTAAGGCGCTGTGAGCGAGAAGAACAGCGTGATCAGCACCAGCGCCAGAAGCACGCCGGCGTCGCGGATCAGGAAGCGCAGGAACTTCGCCCTGCCGGGAGAAACAGGCGCCGACACGAGGGTTTCGGACGTCTCGCTCATGGTCGCACATACTCCTGGTAGGCGAGCGACAGGATGCGCTCCTGGTCGAATTCGGCTCGCGGCACCTCGCCGACGATCTTGTTCTTGGAAAAGACGATGATGCGATGGCACATGCCCATCAGCTCCGGCAGGTCGGAAGACACCATGATGATGCCTTTTTGAGCCGCCGCCAGCATCCACAGAAGCTGGTAGATCTCGCGCCGCGCGCCGATGTCGACGCCGCGCGTCGGCTCGTCGAGGATCAGCGTCGAGGTGCCGCGGAACAGCCATTTGGCCAACACCACCTTCTGCTGGTTGCCGCCCGAGAGATTGCGCACCGCCTGCTCGATCGAGCTTGCCTTGACGCGCAGCTGGCCGATGAGATCGTTCGCTGCCGCGGCTTCGGCCCGGCGGTTGACCAGCCCGTGGCGCGACACCTTGCCGAGATCGGTGATGGTGATGTTCTTGTCCACGGCCAGATCGAGCAGCAGGCCCTGGCCCTTGCGATCCTCGGTAAGCAGGCTGAGCCCATGCCGCACGGCATCCTTGGGCGCCGTGATCGCCACCGGCTTGCCGTCGATCTCGACGACGCCGTCGAGCCTCGGATCGGCGCCGAACAGGGCCCGCATGGCTTCGGTCCGGCCGCTGCCGACCAGACCGGCGACGCCCAAGATCTCGCCGTGGCGGACGTTGAAGGAAATTTCGGGCGTCACGGCGCTGCGCTTCAGATTGGTGACGCTGAGCGCGACCTTGCCCGGCACGATCGAGGCGTCGAAGCCGAATTCGTCGGCGATGTCGCGGCCGATCATCATGCGCACGACATCCGGCACGCTGAGGCCGTGGAGGTCGCGGGTCGCGACCAGCCTGCCGTTGCGCAGGATGGTCACCCGGTCGCCGATCTCGAACACTTCGTGCAGCCGGTGCGAGATGTAGATGATGGTGACGCCCCTGGCCTTCAGCCGCTTGATGATGGCGAACAGCCGCCCGATCTCCGGCGGCGTCAGCGTCGCAGTCGGCTCGTCGAGCACCAGCAGCTTGCTGTCGTAGCTCAGCGCCTTGGCGATCTCGACCAGCTGCATCTGCGCGAGGCCGAGCGCTTCGACCCGCGTCCTCGGATCGACGTCGAGCCCGACCTCCTTGAGCAGCGCGACGGCGCGCCGGTTGAGCGCCTTGCGGTCGACGATGCCGAAGGCGCGGCGCGGCAGGTTTTCCAGCATCAGGTTCTCGGCGATGCTGAGATAGGGCAGAAGGTTCAGCTCCTGGTGCACGATGCGGATGCCGCTTAGCTGCGCATCATGCGGCGTCTTCGGCTGATAGGGCTGGCCGTTGAAGGCGATCGTGCCGCTGTCCGGCTGGTAAATGCCGGCCAAGAGCTTGATCAGCGTCGATTTGCCGGCGCCGTTCTCGCCGAGGACGATATGCGTCTCACCGCGCGCGAACGACAGCGAGACGTCGCTCAGCGCGACCACGCCGGGAAAGATCTTTCCTACCCCTTCAAGGGAAAGAACCACATCGTCCATGCAGCAATCCTGAACGGCGCTCATCGCCGCCGGCTGCTTGCCGGCGGCGATGATGAGACAAGCGAATGGATGGCGCCAGAGGGAGTCCCGGCGCCTCTGCTCGCCTCAGGCGGTGATCAGCTTGACGTCGGTCTTGACCCAGCCGGAGAACTTCTCGCCGGCAAGCTCGCGCAGGCCGTAGTCGATGCCCATGGCCGCCATCTGCGCGCCATACTGCTCGACCGTGGCGAGCATCTTGCCTTCCTTGAGCAGCGGGCCGACCGCCGGAATGTTGTCGAAGCCGACCACCTTGATCTGACCCGACTTGCCGGCCGCGTCGATCGCCTTGACGACGCCGAGCGCCATCGAGTCGTTCGCCGCCATCACGCCCTGGATGTCGGGGTGCTGGGTCAGGAAGTTGGTCATCAGCGTGTTGGCTTCCTCGGTCTCCCAATGCGCGGTCTTCGAATCGAGCAGGTCGAGGCCGTGCTCCTTCACCGAATCGTCGAAGCCGAGCTTGCGCTGCTTGGCGTTGTCGGCTTCCGGATTGCCTTCGAGGATGACGACCTTGCCGCCCTTGCCCAGCGCCTTGCCGAGCGCGTCGCCGGCGAGTTTGGCGCCGGCGCGGTTGTCCGGCCCGAAGAAGGCAAGGTCGATGCCGGCCTTCTTCTTGGCCTCATCGTCGAGCGCGACGTCGATGTTGATGACCTTGATGCCGGCCTTCAGCGCCTTGGCGATTGGCGTGACCATCGCCTTCGAATCGGCCGGCGCCACGACGATGATGTTGTAGTTCTGGGTGATGAAGTTCTCGATCGCATCGACCTGCGCGGCGAAATCGCGCTCGTCCTTCATGCCGACGGCGGCGAAATCGAACTTGTCCTTGTTCTTGGCCGCATAGTCCTCCGCGCCGGCCTGCATCTGCTTGAAGAACTCGTTGGCCAAAGACTTCATGACCAGGCCGACCTTCGGCTTGTCGGCCGCAAACGCCGGACCGAACGGCAGCGCAAGCGCGCCGGCCGCCAGCGCGCTTGTCTTGAGGAACCGACGACGCGAGAACGATCCCAGGTCGAGCCCGCGGGTATTTGAAACCTTGCTCATGCTTTCCTCCTCCTGAATGGGCGTAATCGGTTACGTAACCGATTACGCCAAAAACTACTGCTTGTCTTCGTCGGATGTCAACACGCTCGCGGAGGAAGCGTACCCGAGTAGCCTGCCGGGCGGATATCGCAGCGTCGGCCCGGCTTACGTCTGCCGCTGGCTATTTCCCAGCCGGAGTTCGACGCTCTCGTCGGGCAAATGCCTTTGCGCATAGGCGGGGATCTTGAACCGCTTGCGGTATGCGCCGGGCGCCAGCCCCGTCACACGTTTGAACAAGCGACGGAAGAACGCAGGCTCTTCGTACCCGACCTGCCAGCTCACGTCGTCGATTGACGCGTCGGTGCGCTCCAGTCGGCGCTTGGCGTCCTCGATCCTCAAGCGCTGTACATAGGCGATCGGGCTCAGGCCGGTCGCGCTCGTGAAACGGCGTTTGAAGGTGCGCTCCGTGAGCTGGGCGCAGCGGATCATCTCTTCTATGGGATTGGCGACCGAAAATCGGGTGGCGATCAAGTCCTGCGCCGCCTGAACGGCAAGATCGCCATGATCCTTGCGGCCCTCAAAGATGATGTAGGGCGCAAGACCGTCCTGATGCCACTGCAGCGCGAATGAGCGCGCCACGGCCTGGGCTGCGGTCGCGCCGGCGTGTCGGGCGATCAGGTACAACACCAGATCATGCCAGGTCATGGAAGCACCCGAGGAGATGAGCTCCTCCCGCTTGCCCGACACCACCAGCACACGATCCGGGTGGATAGGCACTTGTGGAAACGTCCGGCCGAAGTCGCCGGCGTAGCCATAATGCACGGTCGCGTCCACGCCATCGAACAGACCGGTTTCGGCAAGCAGGAAGATGCCTGAGCACGCCGAGCACAAGAGCGCGCCGCGGCCATGCATGGCGCGGAACCACTCGACCAGTTCCGGATGCAGGTCCTTTCGCCAGCCGTTCGGCCCAAGCAGGATCGAAGGAACAATGACGATGTCGGTCATATCCACCTCCGCCACGCTTCGCTGAACCATGACCGGCACGCGGCTGGCCAGTTCCAGAGCGCCCGTTTCGAGGCCGACGATCTCAATCTCGAAGGGCGGAGCCTGGCGCGGCTCGCTGCCCGGCAGCGGCATTATTTTGAAAGCATTCATCACGTCGAAGATGCCCGACAACGTGGACACCACGGCCTCTGGAATGGCCACCAGACTCACGTGAAGCGGCTCGGATGCGGCAGTGGTGAAGTGACGATGCATGTCGGCTAATCCATGTCGCAGGCGCCGCAACCATAGCGCCCGGCGCGCGCGGCCGCCAGTTTCTCTCCTGACGACGGGCCAGTGGCACAAATGGCCCGATTCTGGAGAGTCGCGCTCTCCCGTTTCTTCCCTGTTCCTGCGATTCAGCCGCTGCCTCGGGGGTTGCCCGAGCGCTTGGACAGGAGACTTGGACATGGAGCATACCCACAACCATAAGATCGATCCGGCAAAACTCGATGCGCTCGTCGCGCGAGCGATCGGTGATATTTCGGCCGGCTACGGCGGAGTCATGATCAGCCTCGGCCACCGTCTCGGTCTTTACAAGGCCATGGCGGGCCTCGGACCCCTCAGTGCCCGCGCGCTCGCGGGGCGGGCCGGCTGTGCCGAACGCTATGTACGCGAATGGCTCAATTCCCAAGTGGCGGGCGGCTATATCGTCTACCACCCGGTCAGCGACACCTACGAGTTGACAGCCGAACAGGAAGTCGTGCTCGCCGACGAGGACAGCGCCGTCTTCATTCCCAACGCTTGGGCAGTGCCCGCTTCGATGTGGGCCGACGAAGAGAAGGCCGTAGAGGCTTTCCGCACCGGCAAGGGCATCGCCTGGGGAGATCATGACGGACGCCTGGCCTGCGGCGTGGCCGCCTTTTACCGGAACGGCTACAAGGCCAGTCTCGTCAGCGAATGGCTGCCATCCCTGGAGGGCGTCGTCGAGAAGCTCAGGACTGGTGCGCTTGTCGCCGATATCGGGTGCGGCCACGGCCATTCGACGGCGCTCATGGCAAAGGCCTTTCCGGCTTCCCGCTTCCATGGCTTCGACAATCACGACGACTCGCTGGTGGAGGCCCGTCGCGGCGCCGCCAAGCAGAGCTTGGAAGGGCGCGTGGCGTTCGAAAAGGCGCGGGCCGACGACTACCCGGGCAGCGGCTACGATCTGATCTGCTTCTTTGATGCCCTGCATGACATGGGCGATCCTGTCGCCGCGGCAGTGCATGCATCAAAGGCGCTGGCGCCGGACGGGACGGTGATGCTGATCGAGCCTTTCGCCAATGACCGGGTCGAAGACAACATCTCGCCGGTGGCGAGAATGTATTACGCGGCCTCCACCACCATCTGCTGCGCCCACGCTATTTCGGACGGCGGCCGCCTCGTGCTGGGCGCCCAGGCCGGCGAGGCACGGCTGGCGGAAGTGTTCCGCAAGGCCGGGTTCACCCGTTTCCGTCGTGCCTTCGAGACGCCGTTCAACTTAGTCCTCGAGGCCCGGCTCTGACCTTCGAAAGCTAACACCGGTCGGTCGCAGCGGACGACTTCCGGCCTCGCGGCGCAAAGGGGGCGCGGGGCGGGCGGCAATCCCTTCGATCCCAACAAACAGGAGACTGATCATGAAAAACATTCTCACAGGCATAGGCTTCGCCATCGCTACCGTACTTGCCGCACCGCTCGCCGTTGCGCAGGAACTGCCGGCGGCCGAGCAGACCTACAAGGAAATCGAGGCGACGCTCGGCATCGTGCCGAGCCATATCAAGGCCTATCCAAAGTCGGCAGTCGCCGGCGCTTGGGCGATGTTCAAGGGTCTCGAGCTTCAACCCAAGAACAACGCTCTCGAACCGAAGGTAAAGTCGCTCATCAACGTCGCGGTGGCGGCGCAGATTCCGTGCCGTTACTGCATCTGGCTGGAAACCAAGATGGCCAAGGACCGCGGCGCCACCGACGAGGAGGTCGCCGAAGCCGTGGCCCATGCCGGCTACGTCCGGCACTGGAGCGCCGTGCTGAATGGCCTGCAGATCGACTTCGAAACCTTCAAGACCGAATTTGGCGGCGACTGACGGCAGGCGGTGCCCGGCGTTTCAACCGGGCACCGCCCCTTCCTGCACGCCCCACCACATGGGAACTCTCATGGAACTGCTCATCAACGCGGCGAACATTCTTTACGTGATTGCCTACTTCACGATGGACATGCTGCGCCTGCGAATACTCACCCTGACGGCGGCAACCTGCCTGGCAGTATACTTCTACGGCCAGCCCGTCCCGATGTTGAACGTCGTGGCATGGAACGTCTTCTTCATCGGCCTGAACGTGGTCCACATCACCCGGATCGTGCGCGCGCGGTACACTGGCGCAGCGACCTGATTGCCGGTGGCAGTGCCTCAAAGCATCGGGTGCACCGATTCGATCATGGCCCCGAAATCGAGTTTGGTCTCGCCTCGCGGCCGTCGAATCGCTCGATTGATCACCGCCAGCCGAGTGCCGGCGCGACGTGCTTCAGGATCGCCTCGATGACATGGGCATTGTAGTCGACGCCGAGCTGGTTGGGCACGGTGAGCAGCAGCGTGTCGGCCTCGGCGATCGCCTGGTCTTGCCTGAGCTGCTCAACCAGCACATCCGGCTCGGCGGCGTAGGTACGGCCGAACACGGCGCGCTTTTCCGGCTCGATATAGCCGAAATGGTCCTCGCCCTCGCTGCCGCCGAAATAGGCGCGGTCCATGTCGTTGACCAAGGCGAAGATGCTGCGGCTGACCGACACGCGCGGCTCCCTTGCGTGGCCGGCTTCCTTCCAGGCGGCGCGGTAGGCGCGGATCTGCTCGGCCTGCTGGATGTGCAGCGGCTGTCCGCCCTCATCGAATTTCAGCGTCGAGCTCTGCAGGTTCATGCCGAGCTTGGCCGCCCATTCGGCGGTGCCGTTGGTGGCCGCGCCCCACCAGATCCGTTCGCGCAGGCCCGCCGAGAACGGCTCGAGCCTGAGCAATCCAGGCGGATTGGGAAACATAGGCCGCGGATTGGGCTGGGCAAAGCCTTCGCCGCGCAGCAGATCGAGGAAGATCTCGGCGTGGCGGCGCGCCATCTCGGCATCGGCCTTGCCCTCTTCCGGCACGTAGCCGAAATAGCGCCAGCCATCGATCACCTGCTCGGGCGAGCCGCGGCTGATGCCGAGCTGAAGCCGGCCGCCGGCGATGAGGTCGGCCGCACCCGCATCTTCGGCCATGTAGAGCGGGTTTTCGTAGCGCATGTCGATGACGGCGGTGCCGAGCTCGATACGCTTGGTCTTCGCGCCGGCCGCGGCAAGCAGCGGAAACGGCGAGGCGAGCTGGCGGGCGAAATGGTGGACGCGGAAATAGGCGCCGTCGGCGCCGAGCTCCTCAGCCGCGACGGCAAGGTCGATCGACTGCAGCAACGCGTCGGCGCCCGAGCGCGTGCCCGATTGCGGGGCGGGCGACCAGTGCCCGAACGACAGAAACCCGATCTTCTTCATGCGCTCCGTTCCGCATCAGGGCGGCCCGCTGAACCGCTCGTGTTCTTGTGTTGCTCCAGCGCAATACCAGCAAAAAACATGCGACGGCTTTCCGCTTCGGAATTGCGCAACGCAAATAGTTGAAGCCGTGCGGCTATTCAACGAAACGCGACCGGATACAGACCGTCAATCGATCCGGATCCAGACGCCCTTGGTGTTGAGATATTCGTCGAGATGCTCGGCGCCGCCCTCGCGGCCGTAACCGCTCATCTTGTAGCCGCCGAAGGGCACGGCCGGGTCGATCGCGTGATAGGTGTTGACCCAGACCGAGCCGGCGCGCAGCCGGTTGGCGAGCTGGTGCGCCTTGCCGACATCCTTGGTGAACACGCCGGCGCCGAGACCGTAGGGCGTGTCGTTGCCGCGCCGCACCGCTTCCTCCAGCGTGTCGAAGGGCAGCGCCGAGATGATCGGCCCGAAGATTTCCTCGCGCGCGATGCGCATGCCGTCGGTGACGCCGGAAAACACGCCGGGCGTCATGAAATTGCCTGCGGCCAGCGCGCCCTTGGTGATGCGCTCACCACCTGTCACCAGCCGCGCGCCCTCGCGCGCGCCGTCCGCGATGAAGCCCGTAACGCGCTCGAGCTGTCTTGGCGAGATCAGCGGTCCGATCTCGGTCTCGGGGTCGGCGCCGTCGCCGATCCGCAGCTTTGCCGCGAAGGCCGCGACGCGTTCGACGAATTCGTCATAGATCGGCCGTTCGACGAAGAGCCGGGAGCCGGCGATGCAGACCTGGCCGGAATTGGCGAAGACCGACATGGCCGCCACCGGCACGGCGCGCTCGATGTCGGCATCGGCGAGCACGATCACCGGCGATTTGCCGCCCAGCTCCAGCGACACGCGCTTCATGTTGGCGGCCGAGGCGCGCAGAATCGCCTGGCCGGTGGCGGTCGAGCCGGTGAAGACCACCTTGTCGACATCCATATGCGCCGCGAGCGGCGCACCGGCTTCCGCGCCCGTGCCGGTCACGACGTTGACGACGCCCGGCGGCACGCCGGCCTCCTGCATCAGGTCGGCGATCAGGAGCGGCGTCAGCGGTGCCTCTTCCGACGGTTTCAGCACGATGGTGCAGCCGGTGGCCAAGGCCGGGCCGATCTTCCAGATCGAGGCGGCGGTGGGCGCATTCCACGGAATGATCGCGCCGACCACGCCGACCGGCTCCTTGCGCGTGTAGGAGACGATCTCGCCGGGCAGCGAATTGCCGATCGTCTGGCCGTGGATCGACGTCGCCATGCCGGCATAGAAGCGCAGCATGCCGAGCACGCGGTTGCGGTTGGCCAAAGTGCGGGTGATCGGCATGCCCATGTCGGTGGTGTCGGAAAGCGCCAACTCTTCCCAATGCCGTTCCATGAGATCGGCGATCTTCAACAGCAGCAGCTGGCGCTCATAGGGCTTGAAGCGGCTCCACGGTCCCTCGAAGGCGCGCCGCGCGGCGGCCACCGCCAGGTCGACGTCCTTGGAATCCGCAAGCGGCACGGTGCCCAGCACCGCGCCGGTGGCGGGGTTGCGCGTCTCGAAAGTCCGGCCGCTCACCGCATCGCGCCACTCACCGTCGATCATCATCTGCCGGTGCCGGCCGTCGATCGGCGTGCGCAGGGGAAGGTCTCTCACCGATAACGTCATCTGAAGCCGCTTTCTCTGATGAGCATGGCCTTATGCCACCGGCCTGCGCACGGGCGCAAGTTCGCCGCGGCGGTGGAGAATGTGCAGCCGGCGACGGCTGATTTGTCCATCCGCCATACTTTGTGCGTCATCGCCTGTTGAACAAGGCTGGACCGGCCCCGCCTTCCCAAAAGGGCGGCGAAACACGGACCTCGGTGCCCATTGATGCACGAACTGACGCCCGTTCTCTCCACCGTGGCCGCTTCCTTCCTGGCGTCCTTTGTCGAGGTGGTCGAAGCCTTCACCATCGTGCTGGCCGTCGGCGTGACGCGCGGCTGGCGGCCGGCGCTGACAGGCGCCGTCTCGGCGCTCGCCGTGCTGGCGGCGCTGGTGCTGGCTTTCGGACCGCTGCTGCAGCTGATCCCGATCACGCTCCTGCAATTCGCAGTCGGCGTGCTTCTTATCCTGTTCGGCATGCGCTGGCTGCGCAAGGCGATCCTGCGCAGCGCCGGGATCATCGCGCTCCGCGACGAAGAGGCAGCCTTTTCCAGGGAAACCGACGCGCTGACCCGCCATGCCAACGACCGTCGCGCCGGCTATCTTGCCGGCGTGGCGGCCTTCAAGGCGGTGCTGCTCGAAGGGGTCGAGGTGGTGTTCATCGTCATTGCGGTCGGGACCGCGCATGGCCAGACGCTCTATGCCGGTCTCGGAGCGCTGGCCGCATTCGTGCTTGTGATGCTGATCGGCCTCGCCGTGCACCGGCCGCTGGCGCGCGTGCCGGAAAACGCGCTCAAATTCGTCGTCGGCCTGATGCTGACCAGTTTCGGCGTGTTCTGGACAGGCGAAGGCCTCGGCGCCGAATGGCCGGGCGAGGATTTTGCGCTGCTTGCCATCTTCGTCGTCATCGCCGCGGCATCCTTCGCCATGGTGCGCTGGCTGCGCAACGCCCACGCCGCGGCTGCCAAAGCAATTCCGGGAAAAGCGTGAAGTGGTTTCCCGTGCGGAATTGCGGTCAAAGAAGAAACAGAGCGGTTTGCCGTTTCCGTGAAATGGTGAACCGCTCGAAGGGAATTGCCCGATGAAAATCGTCCGCCTCGTCCTGAAGGAGCTCGTCGGCATGTTCGTCGACGACGGCAGCCTTGCGCTTCTGGCACTGCTTCTGATCGCTTTGGTCGCCGGCGCCGTGAAGCTTCTGGCGCTGCCGCCGCTCCTCGGCGCTGTCCTGATCCTGATCGGCTGCCTGGCGATCCTTTTGGAAAGCACGAGGCGCGGCGCGCGCGGCGGAGGCAAAGGCTAAGCCGGCCTGATGGGTGGCGCGGGCCAAATTCGACGCGACGCGCTTTAGGCTCGGAGGACGCGACTTTTCTTGCCGATCGCGCGTTTGACGAAAAGCTCGGCGTGCTCGGCCCACCGGATTTCCGTGACGTTGTTCTCGCGAACCGATCGCTTGAAAGCTTCTCGCAACGCATCGAGTTCAAACACCGACAACCGTCCGAGCGTATCGTGTTTCGATCTGCGAACGTCCATCACGCAGCCCCCAACTCATAAAGAGGTATATGCTTGGCCAGCTCGGACTCAAGGCGTTGCCGCTGACTTCTTTTGGGTGCAATCGGCAAACGCCCAATTGGAATCAGTAGATTGTGAACAAGGTCGGCAGCATGCCGATCATACGAAAATGCTCGACCGCCTCGATAAGCGGAAAGAACGCCAGAAAATATAAACCGTCCCGGAACGTGCTTTTCAGCGCGCTGGTGGAAAAGATCCATTCCTCCTCGTCGCGGTAGAGCATCGGATTCGGCCAGAAACGCGGCGTCCGCTCGGCATAGGCGGTGTAGGCGGCGCCGAACTTGCCGGACAGGAACTCGGCCTCCCGGCCGGCGGTGAACCGGAAGACGAGGAAGCTTGCAAGACCAAGCATCGCGGCGGCCAGCACCGATCCGAACATCAACCCGATACCGATCGCTCCGATGATCGAGAAGAAATAGAGCGGATTGCGGCTCATCGAGAACGGACCGGAGACGACCAGCTCGTCGTTCTTCCTGCCGCCGACATAAAGAATGCTCCACAGCCGGCCGCGAAAGCAGACGAGCACGAAGCCGAAGCCGGCCGTCTCCATCAGCTCGTGTCCGCTCGAGCCCTCGCTGAGGAACGGCTTGGCAAACAGCAGCAGGGCGATGGCCGTCACGGCGGCGACCTGGACGACGATCAGGCGCTTGTGCTGGTCGAAGGCCTTTGGCGCTGACTTGAGCGATGTGTAAGCCATTCGATTTGAGTCACTCCGGCCGGGCCAGCGCTCCCCTAACCTTTCTCGCGCCCGGCGGCGAGGTCTTCCCATTATTTTCGATCATTCTTACGAATTTGTAAGGACCCGGACAGGCCTGCGTAAGTCCGGCTTGTGGGAATGGGGCCTCGCCGATGCTACCGTGCCGCTTGAACTCGACACCGGACGATAGGCCAAGATGCGACTGCTGCTGGTTGAGGATGACCCAAGGACTGCCGACTACATCGTCAGGGGACTGAGCGAGGCCGGGCACGCCTGCGATCTCCTGCGCAATGGCCATGAAGCGCTCGCCGCGGCAACCCGCAATGCCTATGACGTCATCGTGGCCGACCGTATGGTTCCCGGTCTCGACGGCCTGTCGATGATCAAGGCGGTGCGAGCGGCGGGCATCAAGACGCCGGCCATATTCCTGACCTCGATCGGCGGCGTCGACGACCGGGTGGAAGGGCTGGAGGCCGGCGGCGACGACTATCTGGTCAAGCCCTTCGCCTTTTCCGAACTGCTTGCCCGCATCAACGCGCTCGGCCGGAGGCCGGCGGCGCAGGAGCAGAAGACCAGCCTTCGCGTCGCCGACCTCGAAATGGACCTGATCATGCGGCGCGTGACCAGGCAGGGCAGGACCATAGACCTGCAGCCCCGGGAGTTCAGCCTGCTCGAAGTGCTGATGCGCGGCGAGGGCCGGGTGATTACCCGCACCATGCTTCTGGAGCGCGTCTGGGACTTCCATTTCGACCCCAAGACCAGCGTCGTCGAGACCCATATCAGCCGGCTCAGGGCCAAGGTCGACAGGCCGTTCGACGTGCCGCTCATCCATACCGTGCGCAACACCGGCTACAGCCTGCACGCGCAGGGTTGACGATCCATGCCTGATCGCATCTCGCGCCTCCAGCCGGCTCTCCGTATATAGGCGACATGGCGATGCTGGACTCCGCAAGGCAATGGGCGCTTCGCATGAAGCGCGATGTCGTGGCGCTCTGGCTTGCCGCCCGCGATCCACGCGTCCCGTGGTACGCGAAGGTCGTGGCCGGCGCGGTCGCGGCCTATGCGCTGAGCCCCGTCGACCTCATTCCGGATTTCATTCCGATCATCGGCTATCTGGACGATCTTGTGATCGTTCCGCTCGGCATCCTGCTTGCGGTAAAGCTGGTTCCGGCCGGGCTCATGCGGGAATTCCGCGACACCGCCACGCGCAGCACCAAGCCGGTCAGCCTGGCCGGTCTGATCTTCATGATTGCCGTCTGGATCGTGGCGGCCCTGGCCTTGCTATGGCTGTTCTGGCCGAACCCCGCCTGAAACGATGAAGGACGCACGCCCAAGCCTGCTGCGCAGCACGCCGTTCCGCCTGGCACTGACCTTTGCCTTCCTTTTCGTGCTCGCCTTCATCCTGTCCGGGGCGGTCGTCTACCAGCTGATGAGCGCCGATCTGGCGAGACGTCTCGATAAATCCATCAAGGAGACCTATTCGGTCGTTGCCCTGACCTATGCCGCCAACGACAAGGAAGATCTTGTCGCCTCGGTCAACAACAACGCCGACCTCAGCCCCGACAAGGACCAGCTTTTCTCGCTGACCGACCCCGCCGGCAACCGTCTGGCAGGCAATTTCACCGCTTCCGGCCTGCCCGACGGTTTTTCGATGTTCGCCGCCAGATTGCCGGGCGTGCCGCCCGACACGATGTACCGCGCCTATACCGGCGAGGTCGGCGGCAACAATCTGACGGTCGCCTTCTCGCTCGCCGAGACGGACGAGTTGAAGACCATCGTGCTGATGAGCTTTGGCTGGGGCACGCTGGTCATCACCGGGCTCGCCATTGCCGGCGGCGCCCTGCTCGCCTCGCGCGTCCAGCGGCGGCTCGACGGCATTGCCGCCACCATGGTCGACGTCTCGCACGGACGGCTCGACGCGCGCATCCCGTTGACCGGCAATGGCGACGACATCGACGCCGTTTCCATCCAGGTGAACGCAGCGCTCGACCGCTTGTCGGCCCTGGTCGACGGCATGCGGGAGGTGAGCGCCAACATCGCGCACGACCTGAAGACGCCGCTCAACCGCCTGCAGATGATCCTGGAGCAGGCTGCCGACAAGACCGCCTCCGGCGAGACCGTTTCGGCCGAGCTGGCCGACGCGCGCAGCGAAAGCCGGCAGATCAACGACACCTTCGATGCGCTGCTGCGCATCGCCCAGATCGAGGCCGGCGCGCGCAAGGCGCGCTTCGTCGATCTCGACGTCGGCAGCGTCGTCGACACCATCGGCGAGGTCTATGCCGACGTCGCCGAGGACGACGAAAAATCTTTGTCGACGACGCTCGTTCCGGAGGCGAAATGGTACGTCCACGGGGACCGCGACCTGCTGATGCAGATGCTCGCCAACGTGGTCGAGAACGCGCTCAGGCATTGTCCGCCGGGCACAGCGATCGAGCTGTCGGTGACAAAGCAGGGCGACCGTGTCCTCGTCCATGTCCGTGACGATGGGCCCGGCATTCCGGCCGGCGAGCGCGAAAAGGTCTTCCAGCGGCTCTACCGGCTGGATTCCAGCCGCACGACGCCGGGCAGCGGCCTCGGCTTGAGCCTCGTCAAGGCGGTCGCCGACCTGCATGGCGCGTCGATCACGCTGGAGGACAATGATCCAGGGCTCGCCGTCATCGTCGACTTCCCTGCGGTGACGGAGCCCGCCGCCTGACGGGTGGGTTCAGCGCACGCCCGCCCTGCGGAAGTCGGAGGGCGACATGCCGGCAAGCTTGCGGAACGACTTGTTGAAGGCGCTGAGCGAGCCGAAGCCCGAGTCCATGGCGACCTTCAGCACATTGGCGCCCTCATGCATCAAAAGCGCCTGCGCGTAGCTCAGTCGCAGCAGATTGACATATTCGTTGAGCGTCATGCCGGTCGATTTCTTGAACAGGCTCATGGCGTATTTCGGATGGATGTCGGCCGCCGCCGCGATGTTCACGCAGTCGATGTCGTAGAGGAAATTCTCGGCGATGAAATCGCACATGCGCCCGACATTGCGCGAGGACTGCTGGTCGAAGGCGCTGCCGGCCCCGTGGCCGGACGCGGTTGCCGGCACCAGCCGGTACGGCTCGAAGCGCACCCGCTCCAACCGCAAGAGCAGCTCGTTGACGGCGTGTTCGGCCTTGGCCGCATCGCCCGAGCGCGCATACTCGTTCCAGCGCTTGAAATTGTCGTTGTCGGACTGGTCGGTGGCATTCGTCACCAGCGTCGCGCCCGTCATCAGCCGATGCCGGACATCGGCCGGCAGATGCAGCCTGAAGAAATGCACCAGCGGCAGATGCGCGCCGGCATAGATCGCGTCGTCCGTGAGATCATCCATCTGGTGCGGCAGCCCGCCCCAGAACAGGCACATGTCGCCGGTCGACAGCGCGATCTCATGCTCGGCCATGCGGTAATGCACACTGCCGCGCACGATGAAGTTGACCTCGACCTGGGCGTGCCAATGCGGCTTCAGCATCACCAACGGCTGGTTGTGGAACATCTGCAAGGCCAGCGGCAGGCCTTCGACGCTGCTCGCGCCTGGCTGGTAGAACGGACGCTCCGGCATCTTACTTTCCGCCAATTTCTTATTCCCTTTGTCGGGGACAAGCCTTCCGCGCCGCATAATCTAGCCAGGCTCACGGTGAGAGAGCAAACGAAATGGGAGGATTTCAATGCGCACCACACTGACCTGCGCCGCGCTTTTGCTTGCCCTGGGCTCCGGCCCCGCTTTGGCGCAATCCGGCGAACTCACGATCTGGAGCTGGAACATCGCCGCTTCGTCGCTGAAGGCCACCGTCGCGGGCTTCAACAAGAAGTACCCCGACATCAAGGTCACCGTTCAGGACCTCGGCAACCAACCGACCTATGACAAGTCGATCGCCGGCTGCGCCGCCGGTGGCGTCGGCCTGCCCGACATCGTCTCGATCGAGAACGGCGAGGCCGAGAACTATTGGAGCCAGTTCCCGGACTGCTTCGTCGACCTGCACACGCTGGGCTACAGCGCGGAAGACCAGAAGAAATTCCCCGATTTCAAGCGCACTGAGCTCGAAGTCGGCGACAAGGCCTATGCCATGCCCTGGGATTCCGGCCCGGTCGCCGTCTTCTACCGCCGCGACTTTTACGAGAAGGCCGGTGTCGACCCCGCATCGATCAAGACCTGGGATGATTTCATCGCCGCCGGCAAGAAGATCCAGGCCGCCAACCCCGGCGTCATAATGACCAACGCCGACTTCAACGGCGATACCGAATTCTTCCGCATGATCTCCAACGAGCAGGGATGCGCCTATTTCGCCGAGGACGGCCAGTCGATCACGGTCAACCAGCCGAAATGCGTCGACGCCATGACCAAGGTCAAGGAAATGAAGGACGCCGGCATCGTTTCGTCGGCCGACTGGTCGACCAAGATCACCAACAACACCGCCGGCACGGTCGCCACCCAGGTCTATGGCGGCTGGTATGAGGGCACGATACGCACCGAATCGCCGAAGGAAAGCGGCAAATGGGGCGTCTACCTGATGCCGAGCCTGACCGCCGACGGCCCGCGCGCCGCCAATCTCGGCGGCTCCTCTTTGGCCATCACCTCGGCCAGCAAGAACAAGGAAGCGGCCTATGCCTACCTGAAATACACGCTGGAGACCAATGAAGGCCAGATCACCATGCTGAAGGATTTCGGCCTGGTGCCGTCGCTGATTTCCGCGCTCGACGATCCTTACGTCGCGCAGGGCCAGCCCTATTGGGGCGGCCAGGCGGTCTGGAAGGATATCCTCGCCACGCTGCCGAAGGTCGTGCCGAGCCGCGGCACGCAGTTCCAGAGCGATGCTGAGATCATCGTGCGGGCCGTGCAGACCAAGTATCTTGCCGGCGGCTATCCCGATGCCAAGGCCGCGCTCGACGACGCCGCCAGCCAGATCGCCTCTGCGACGGGCCTGCCGGTCAAGTGAGCGTCGCTTTTCCTTCTCCCCTTGTGGGAGAAGGTGGATTGGCGCGTAGCGCCAAGACGGATGAGGGGTGTTGGACGGATTGCCGTCGTCGCCAAGCTGGAACACCCCTCATCCGGCCGCTTCGCGGCCACCTTCTCCCACAAGGGGAGAAGGCAAGACAGGGCAGCGCCTGCATCGACCATTGGCACTGCTCCAGCAATTCAACACATGATCAACACCGCGCCCGCTAGGAAGGCGCGACCCGAAACTGGAAGGAGGAGGAACACGATGCGCTACCGCAACGCCACCGCGTATCGCTTCCTCACGCCTTATCTCCTGATCTTCGCCATCTTCTGGATCTGGCCGATCATCAGCTCCTTCCTGATCTCCTTCCAGGCGACCCGCACCGTGCCGTGGCGCTTCGCGCCGGCCTTCAACTGGGGCCGCCTGATCGGCGACCCCGCCTTCTTCAACGCGCTGAAGAACACGCTGCTGATTCTCGTCATCCAGGTGCCGGTGATGATCTCGCTGGCGGTCGTGATGGCGGTGCTTCTGAATTCGCCGCTGCTCAAGGCGCGCGGCCTCTATCGCTTTGCGTTCTTCGCCCCGGTCGTGGTCGGCGAGGTCGCCTATTCGGCGGTGTTCCGGCTGATGTTCAGCCTCGATTTCGGCATCGTCAACAAGCTCTTGAACAGCGTCGGCCTGGAGAAGATCGACTGGTTCTCCAACGTCACGCCGGCCATGGCGCTGATCATGATCGCGGTGACCTGGCGCTGGGCCGGCTACAACGCCATCATCATTCTTGCCGGCCTGCAATCCATTCCCGATGACGTCTACGAGGCGGCGACACTCGACCGCGTCAGCAAGCTGAAGCAGTTCTTTTACATCACCCTGCCGCTGTTGAAGCCGGTCATCGTCTTTTGCGCCGTGCTGTCGATCATCGGCACCATGCAGCTGTTCACCGAACCATTCCTGATCACCGAACGCGGCGGGCCGGGCGGCGGCACCGAAACCCTTGGCCTCTTGCTATACCGCCAGGGCTTCCGCTCGCTCAATTTCGGCTATGCCTCGGCGATCGCCTACACCATGGCGGGCCTCGCCATCGCCATCACTTTGGTGCAGCTCTGGCTGACGAGGGAGCCGAAATGACCTCGCGCTCGCAAAGGCGGCTTGGGCGCAGCATCCTGCTGCATCTCGTCCTGACGCCGCTGGCGCTGATCTGGCTGTTCCCGCTGTGGATGATGGTGGTGTTCTCCACCATGCCCGACAACGGCATCTTCAGCCCCGGCATCGAGCTTCTGCCGCATGACAGCTTCCTCGACAATTTCAACAATCTGCAGCGCGACACCAATTTCGTCGGCGCGATCGGCATCTCGGTCTCGGTGGCGGTGACCTACACCTTTCTCTCGGTACTGCTGACCTCGATGGCCGGCTGGGCGCTGGCGCGCTACGACTTCCTCGGCAAGGGCGTGGTGGTGGCGATCATCTTCGGCACCATCACGCTTCCCTACGCCGTGGTGCTGATCCCGCAATTCATCATGGTGGCGCGCGACTTCCAGCTCGCCAACACCTGGATCGCGCTGATCGTGCCGCCGCTGTTCAATTCGCTCGGCGTGCTCTTCATGCGCCAGGCCTTTTCGATGATGCCGGCCGAGCTGTTCGACGCGGCGAGGGTCGAAGGCGTGAAGGAATGGCGCATCTTTCTGTTCGTGGCGCTGCCTTTGGCGCGGCCGATGCTGGCGGCCCTCGCCATCATTCTCTTCCTCGCCTCGTGGAATAACTATCTCTGGCCGCTTTTGATCAACAGCCAGCCCGGCGCGATGACGGCGCCGGTGGCGCTCGGCACCCTGATCGGCCTGACCAAGGTGTCCTGGGGCGGCATCATGGCCGGCGCCGTCATGCTGACCGTGCCGATGCTGATCGTCTTCGTGCTGCTGCAGCGCCATTTCATCGCCGGCATCGCCGCCGGCGCGGTCAAATAGGATAGGAACGAGATGGCCGCCGTCACCCTCACCAATGTCGTCAAGCGTTTCGGCACCTTCGAGGTCGTCCATGGCGCCAATATCGACATTGCCGATGGCGAGTTCGTCGTCTTCGTCGGCCCGTCGGGATGCGGCAAGTCCACGCTTCTTCGCATGGTCGCCGGACTGGAGGACATCAGCGGCGGCGAGATCGCCATCGGCGGCAAGGTGGTGAACGATGTCGAGCCGGCCGACCGCGGCATCGCCATGGTGTTCCAGTCTTACGCGCTCTATCCGCACATGACGGTGGAGCAGAATCTAAGCTTCGGCCTGCGCATGAACGGCAATCCGAAGGCCGACACCGAACGGCGGGTCAAGCGCGCCGCCGAAATCCTTTGCATAGACGAGCTGATGCAGCGCCGGCCGAAGCAATTGTCCGGCGGCCAGCGCCAGCGCGTCGCCATCGGCCGCGCCATCGTGCGCGAGCCGCAGGTGTTCCTGTTCGACGAGCCGCTTTCGAATCTCGACGCCGAGCTGCGGGTGCAGATGCGTGTCGAGATCTCGCGCCTGCACAAGGAGCTCGGTGTCACCATGATCTATGTGACGCACGACCAGACCGAGGCGATGACGCTCGCCGACCGCATCGTCGTGCTCAAGGCCGGCAATGTCGAGCAGATCGGCGCCCCGCTCGACCTTTACGACGATCCGGCCAACCGTTTCGTCGCCGGCTTCATCGGTTCCCCGAAAATGAATTTCATCGCGGCGAAGGTCGTCGATTTGTCCAACAGCGCCGCGACCATCGAGCTCGTCAATCATGGCGGCGCCAGGCTGCGCAAGCCGCTCTGCGGCCCCTTGCCGGCGCCCGGCGCGGAAGTCGTGCTCGGCGTCAGGCCGGAGCATTTCTTCGAGGCCGGCGAGGGCGACTGCGACATTCCGGTGAAGGCCGACGTCGCCGAGCATCTGGGCTCGGTCAGCTATGTCTACGCCGATGCCGGGCCGGAGGAGCTGATCATCGAGCGCGAGGCCAGGCGCCAGCGCGCCGGCAGCGACCACTTCACCGTCTCGATCAAGGCCGAGCGCTCGCTGCTCTTCGGCAAGACAGGCGCCAGGATTCGCTGACTTTCCTTTCTGCCCGATCGCGAAGGCGTGGCGGCGACCGCATGGAGAATTCGACATGACATTCGGAAAAATTCGCTGGGGCATTCTAGGACCCGGCAGCATCGCCAAATCCTTTGCCGGCGGCCTGGCGCAGTCGCGCACCGGCGAACTGGTCGCGCTCGGCGCCCGCGACCCCGGCAAGCCGGGTCTTGCCGAGGCTTTTCCGGGCGCGCGCATGCTCGACGGCTATGACGCGCTGCTTGCCGACGAGGACGTCGATGCGGTCTATATTTCGATCCCGCATCCAGGCCATGCCGAATGGGCGATCAAGGCGGCAGAAGCCGGCAAGCATGTGCTGTGCGAAAAGCCGCTGGCGCTCACCGCCTTCGAGGCCGACGCCATGATGCATGCGGCGCGAAAAGCGGGCACCTTCCTGGGCGAAGCGTTCATGTACCGGCTGCATCCGCAGACGCTGCAGCTGGTCGAGCTGATCAAATCGGGCGCTATCGGCGAGGTCCGCATGATCAAGTCGAGCTTCGGCTTCGCCATGCCGGGCTTCATGCCGGAGCACCGGCTCTACGCCAACGAGCTGGCCGGCGGCGGCATCCTCGACGTCGGCGGCTATCCGGTCTCGATGGCGCGGCTGATTGCCGGCGCCGCGGCGGGAAAACCTTTCCTCGAGCCGGACAAGGTCGTAGGTGCGGGCCATCTCGGCCAGTCCGGCGTCGATGAATGGGCCTCGGCGGTGCTCCATTTCCCCGGCGGCATCGTCGCCGAGGTTTCCTGCAGCATCTCGCTCAACCAGGACAATGTCCTGCGCATTTTCGGCACCAACGGCCAAATCGAGGTGCCCGACTTCTGGTTCGCCGGTGGCAACCGCGATGTCGGACCGGGCCGGATCGAACTGATCCGGTCCGGCGGCACGCGCGAGGTGATCAGTGTCAACGAGACCCGCCACCTCTATTCCTTCGAGGTTGACGCCGCCGGCGAGGCGATCCTGGCCGGCCGCCAGGAATTCGCCTGGCCGGGCATGGGCTGGGCCGACAGCCTGGGCACGTTGCGCGTTCTCGACAAATGGCGCGCCGCCGTTGGGCTGGAATACGAGATCGAAAAGCCGGCTAAGCGCGTCAACACCGTCTCCGGCCGGCCGCTCGGCGCCAACGGCACAGCCATCGGCAAACGCGCGATCCCGGGCCTATCGAAGCCCGTCTCACGCCTGGCGCTCGGCTTCGAGGATTTCCGCACCTTCTCCTCGGGCTCGATCCTGCTCGACGCCTATTTCGAGGCCGGCGGCAACCTGTTCGACACCGGCTTCGTCTATGGCGCCGGCTACACCGAGACGCTGCTTGGGCAATGGCTGAGCAATCGCGGCGTGCGCCAGCAGTCGGTCATCATCGCCAAGGGCGCGCACACGCCGCTCTGCTACCCCGACGTGATCGGCAAGCAGCTTGCCCAGTCGCTCGACCGGCTGCAGACCGACCATGTCGACATCTATTTCATGCATCGCGACAATCCGGACGTGCCGGTCGGCGAGTTCGTCGATGCCATGGACCGCGAGGTCAAGGCCGGCCGCATCCGCGGCCTGTTCGGCGGCTCCAACTGGACGATGGAGCGTATGGACGCGGCGATCGCCTATGCCGAACGCACCGGCAAGCAGAAGCCCGGCGCGCTTTCCAACAATTTTTCGCTGGCCGAGATGCTGGAGCCGATCTGGGCCGGCTGCATCACCTCTTCCACCGACGATTGGAAAGCTTGGCTGACGGCGCGGCAGATGCCCAACTTCGCCTGGTCGAGCCAGGGCCGCGGCTTCTTCACCGACCGCGCTGGCCGCGACCGCACCGACAATGAAGAGCTGGTGCGGGTCTGGTACTCAGAAAAGAACTTCGGCCGCCGCGACCGCGCCATCGAACTTGCAAGCAGGCTCGGCAAAAGCCCGATCCATGTCGCGCTCGCCTATGTCCTGGCGCAGCCCTTCCCGTCCGTTCCCCTGATCGGCCCGCGCACGCTGGATGAGCTGGAGGACAGCCTCAAGGCGCTGGATATTGCGCTGTCGCCGGACGATCTGGAGTGGCTGGACAACGGGCCGGAGAGACGGAGGGCGTAGCGCCAGAGGGGGTCGGTCCGACTGGGCTCGGCCTGCTGCGGCAGATGGAGGTTGGCGCTCCACGCGAGGCGACCCCCTCTGGCCTGCCCCGCAAGGGGGAGATCACCAGTTTCGCTGCCCTCACCGATCAACCCGCGTCGACAAGATGATCGACGACGACGTCCGCTCCACTCCCTCCATTGCCCCGATCTGGTCGAGCAGCGCGTCGAGATCGCGGATCGACGGCGCGTCGACGATGACGATCATGTCGAAATTGCCGCTCACCGAATGCACCGTCCGGACCGGCGGCATTGCCTCCAGGCTACGCACCACCTTGTCGGCGAGTTTCGGCGTGACGGTGAGCAGCACATGCGCCTTGACCAGACCCTGCTCATAGTCGGGCGACAGCCTGACGCCGTAGCCTGCGATGATGCCGCGCTGCTCCAGCCGCTCGATCCGGCTCTGCACCGTGGTGCGCGACACGCCGAGCTTTCTCGCCAGCTCGGCGGTGGAGGCGCGCGCGTTGGCGCGCAGCAGCGTCAGCAGGGCCTGTTCAGCTTCACTGATCATTTCGACGAAACCCTTCGGCAAATTGCACTATATTCAGCTTCACTTTGCCAGATTCCGAGCTTCCTTTCGACAGGCAAGCTGCGATGATTCCTGCCAACTCGAACTGGCAGGGGTATCGTCATGAAAAACATTGTTGTCGTCGGCGCCGGCAAGATCGGCTCGACCATCGCTGAAATGCTTACCACCACGGGCGACTACCGCGTCACGGTGGTCGACCGCTCGGCGGCCCAGCTCGCCGCAGCCGAATTGCCGGCCGGCGTCGAGAGCAAGGAACTCGACATCGCCCTGCCCGGCGCGCTTGAGGCAGCGCTTGCCGGCAAATTCGCCGTGCTGAGCGCCGCGCCCTTCCACCTCACCACCCGCATCGCCGAGGCTGCGGCGAAGGCGGGCGTGCATTATCTCGACCTCACCGAGGACGTCGCCAGCACCCGTCGGGTCAAGGAGCTGGCGCGTGAGGGCAAGAGCGCCTTCATCCCGCAATGCGGCCTGGCGCCGGGCTTCATCTCGATCGTCGCCAACGATCTGGCCAGCCGCTTCGACACGCTCGAAAGCGTGCGCATGCGCGTCGGCGCGCTGCCGCAATATCCGTCGAATGCGTTGAACTACAATCTCACCTGGAGCACCGACGGCGTCATCAACGAATATTGCGAGCCTTGCGAGGCGATCGTCGAGGGCGAGCTGGTCGAGGTGCCGCCGCTGGAGGAGCGCGAGGAATTCTCGCTCGACGGCGTCACCTATGAGGCGTTCAACACCTCCGGCGGTCTCGGCACTCTGGCCGAGACGCTGAAAGGCAAGGTGCGGACGCTGAACTACCGCACCATCCGCTATCCCGGTCATGCCGCCATCATGAAGGCGCTGCTCAACGACCTCGGGCTGCGCCACCGCCGCGACGTGCTGAAGGACATTTTCGAGAGCGCCCTGCCGGCGACGCTGCAGGATGTCGTCATCGTCTTCGTCACCGTCTCGGGCCGCAGGAACGGCCGCCTGCTGCAGGAGACCTACGCCAACAAGATCTATTCGCACCGCGTCGGTTCCGTCGTGCGCAGCGCCATCCAGATCACCACCGCCTCCGGCATCTGCGCCGTGCTCGACATGCTAGCCGACGGCACGCTGCCGGCGAAAGGTTTCGTCCGGCAGGAAGACATCGCGCTCGACGCATTTCTGGCCAATCGCTTCGGCCGAGCCTACGCCCAGCACGAGACGGCGAGCCGCCTGGCGGGCTGAGCTGTGTGATCTCCCCCCTTGAGGGGGAGATGTCGCCGAAGGCGACAGAGGGGTCCTCTTAGCCAGTGCAGCGCATGTAGAAGCCAAAGAGGGAAGTCGGCGCTTCACGCGCGGCGACCCCCTCTGGCCTGTCGGCCATCTCCCCCTCAAGAGGGGAGATCACGCTCCCTCTAAACATGCAGCGCGTGCCCGAGCGCCTTCAGCGCCGCTTCCTGGAAGCCCTCGCCCTGGGTCGGATGCGCATGAATGGTGCCGGCGATGTCTTCAAGCCGCGCGCCCATTTCGAGCGCCAAGCCAAAGGCCGCGGCCAGTTCCGAAACGCCCTGCCCGACCGCCTGGATGCCCAGCACCAGATGATTGTCCGCGCGGGCGACGATGCGCACGAACCCATCCTCGCCTTGCTTGGTCATGGCGCGGCCGTTGGCTGCGAACGGAAAATGTCCGATCTTGATCTCGCCGGCGAGCGCCTTCGCCTCGTCCGGCGACAGGCCGGCGGTGACCAGCTCGGGATCGGTGAAGCAGATCGCCGGGATCGCGCGCTTGTCCCAGCTTCTTTTGTGGCCGGCGACGATCTCGGCCACCATCTCGCCCTGCGCCATCGCCCGGTGCGCCAGCATCGGCTCGCCGGTGACGTCGCCGATGGCGAAGATGCCGCGCATCGAGGTGCGGCACTGCTCGTCGATGCGGATGAATTTGCCGGCCATGTCGAGGTCGATCTGCTCCAGCCCCCAGCCCTCGGTGAGCGGCTTGCGCCCGACGGTGACAAG
The DNA here is from genome assembly GCF_002294785.1 of Mesorhizobium sp. WSM3868. Lineage (NCBI taxonomy): Bacteria > Pseudomonadati > Pseudomonadota > Alphaproteobacteria > Hyphomicrobiales > Phyllobacteriaceae > Mesorhizobium > Mesorhizobium sp. WSM3868. The sequence continues at coordinate 65,918 of NZ_NSGB01000002.1, forward strand.
GCTCTTGTCGGCGGCGACCTTGGCGTTCTTGCCGTCGGCCGTTTCGACCAGCAGCGCGTCGCCCTTGGTCGACACCCCCTTGGCCTTGGCGCCCAGCATCACCTCGATGCCGAGCTCGCCGAGCCGCTTCACCACCGGCCGGGTCAGTTCGGCGTCATATTGCGCCAGCACGCGCGGCAAGGCTTCGACCACGGTGACCTTGGCGCCCATTTTTGCGAAGGCCATGCCAAGCTCCAGCCCGATATAGCCGCCGCCGACCACGGCGAGCTTATTCGGCACCTCGCTCAACGCCAGCGCGTCCGTCGACGAGATCACCGGGCCGCCGAACGGCAGGAACGGCAGTTCGACCGGCACCGAGCCGCTGGCGATCACCACCGCCTCGGCGCGGATCACCTGGCTTCCCGTCTCGGTCTCGACCTCGACGGTCTTGCCGTCACGGAACGTCGCCCAGCCCTGCACTGTCTTGACCTTGGCTTTCTTCAGCAGCCCAACGACCCCGCTGTTCAGCCGGCTAACGATACCGTCCTTCCATGCGACCGTTTTGCTCAGGTCGAGCGTCGGCCGGGCGACCGCGATGCCGAGCGGCCCCTTGCCGCCGGCCATGTTCGCGATCTTTTCGAACTCTTCCGCCGCGTGAATGAGCGCCTTGGACGGGATGCAGCCGACATTGAGGCAGGTGCCGCCCGGCTTGCCGAACTCGACGATCACCGTGTCGACGCCGAGTTGCCCGGCGCGGATGGCGCAGACATAGCCGCCCGGACCGGCGCCGATGACGAGCAGCTTGCAGGAGATCTCTTTCATGGGCTTCTCGTTGCTGAGCACGGGGATTTTGGCAGAGGGTTAGGGCCTGGCGAACGCAGACCGTGGCGATTGGCCGATATCCTTGGAATCTCGTCATCCTGGGGCGGAGCAAGGAGCGTAGCGACGCGCGTAGACCCCAGGATCCATGCCGTGACGTGAAGGCGTTGCAACGGTCCAGAATTCTGGTCCGCCGCGCCCTTCGGGCGAGGTCGCGGCATGGATCCTCGGGTCAAGCCCGAGGATGACGAGGGGACAACGTCGTCCGTATCCATACGACTAATCCACGAAGATCAGCGCCGGCGTCTCAAGCAACGTCTTGATCCGCTGCACAAACACCGCGGCATCCCAGCCGTCGATGACGCGATGGTCGAAGCTGGACGACAGGTTCATCATCTTGCGCGGGATGAACTGCGTGCCGTCCCACACCGGCCGCACCATGATCTTGTTGACGCCGACGATTGCCACTTCCGGATAATTGATGACCGGCGTGGTCGCCACGCCGCCCATCGCCCCGAGCGAGGTGATGGTGATGGTCGAGCCGGAAAGCTCATCGCGCGTCGCCGTGCCGGACTTGGCCGCGTCGGCAAGCCGGTTGATCTCGGCCGCGCTTTCCCAGAGGTCGCGGGCCTCGGCGTGCTTGACCACCGGGACGACGAGCCCGGTCGGTGTCTGGGCGGCGATGCCGACATGGATGCCCGCGTGCTGGTGGATAACGCCGGCCTCGTCGTCGAACAGCGCGTTGAGGTTCGGCTGGTCGGCGATCGCCTTGACCATTGCCCGCATCAGGAACGGCAGCAGCGTCAGCTTCGGCCGGTCTTGCCGCTTCTCTTTGTTGAGCGCGGCGCGCAGTTCTTCCAGCGCCGTGACGTCGACCTCCTCGACATAGGTGATATGGGGAATGTGCGACTTTGCCAGCGCCATCTTCTCGGCGATCTTGCGCCGCAGCCCGACGACCTTGATGTCCTCGACGCCCTCCTTGCGGGCAAGGCCGGTCGCGCGCGCAAGCTGCGGGCCGCGCGCCAGGAAGGCCTCGAAGTCCTCATGGCTGATGCGCCCGGCCGGACCGCTGCCCGCAACCTGGCGCAGATCGATGCCGGCTTCCTTGGCGCGCAGTCGGACGGCAGGGGAAGCCAGCGGCTTTTCGCCTTCCGCGCGCGGCGCGCCGATGACGGACGCTAGGCGCCCAGCCTTCGGTGCCGCTACGGAAGGCTGAGCCGGGACCTGTGCCGGTTTCGGCGCCGCTTTCGGGGCGTCCGACACCGGTTGGGACTTTGCCTCCACGGGGTCGGCGGGCGCTTCTGCCTTCGGCGCGGCCTTGGCACCGCTGCCTGCTTTCACGTTGCCTTCGCCGGCGATTTTGAGCCGCACGATCGGCGAGCCGATCGCCACCGTGTCGCCGATCTCGGCGCCGAGCCAGAGGATCTCGCCATCGACGGGCGAGGGAATCTCGACCGTCGCCTTGTCGGTCATGACGGCCGCCAGCACCGCATCCTCGCGCACCAGGTCGCCGATCTTGACATGCCATTCGACAAGCTCGGCCTCGGCGACGCCTTCGCCGACATCGGGAAGCTTGATGACATATTCGCCCATCGTCCGCCTCCCCCTCAGGCTTCCATGGTCTCGACGAGCGCGCGCCCGACCCGCGCGGGACCGGGGAAATATTCCCACTCCTGCGCATGCGGATAGGGCGTGTCCCAGCCGGCGACCCGCGCCACCGGCGCCTCCAGATGGTAGAAGCAGTTCTCCTGCACCAGCGCCGCGAGCTCGGCGCCGAAGCCGGAGGTCAAAGTCGCCTCATGCACGACGACGCAGCGCCCGGTCTTCTTCACCGAGGCGACGATCGCATCGAGATCGAGCGGCAGGAGCGTCCTGAGGTCGATGATTTCGGCATCGATGCCGGTTTCCGCGGCCGCGGCCTGCGCGACATAGACCATGGTGCCGTAGGCGAGCACGGTGACCGCCGAGCCTTGCCGGCGGATCGCCGCCTTGCCGAGCGGTATGGTGTAATGGCCATCCGCCACCTCGCCGAGCTCGTGCTTCGACCATGGCGTCACCGGGTTGTCGTGATGGCCGTCGAAGGGGCCGTTGTAGAGCCGCTTCGGTTCCAGGAAGATGACCGGGTCCGGATCCTCGATCGCGGCGATCAATAGCCCCTTGGCGTCATGCGGGTTGGACGGCACCACCGTCTTGAGGCCCGAGACATGCGTGAACAGCGCTTCCGGGCTCTGGCTGTGCGTCTGGCCGCCGAAGATGCCACCGCCGGTCGGCATCCTGACGACGATCGGGCAGGTGAAATCGTTGTTGGAGCGGTAGCGCAGCCGCGCTGCCTCCGAGACGATCTGGTCGTAGGCCGGATAGACATAGTCGGCGAACTGCACCTCGACGCAGGGCCTCAGCCCATAGGCGGCCATGCCGATGGCCGAGCCGACAATGCCGGATTCGCTGATCGGCGCATCGAAGCAGCGGTTCTTGCCGTATTTGGCCTGCAGACCCTGCGTGCAGCGGAACACGCCGCCGAAGAAGCCGACATCCTCGCCATAGACGATGACGCGCTCGTCGCGCGCCATCGAGACATCCATGGCGTCGCGGATCGCCTCGATCATGGTGCGTCTGGGCATCGATCAGACCCCCGCCTGCTGGCGTTGGCGCCTGAGATGCGGCGGCGTCTCGGCATAGACGCCTTCGAACATGTCGCGCGTCGACGGCTTGCCGCCGGCATGCAGCGTGCCGTGGCTTTCGGCTTCCTTCTGCGCCGCGATCACGGTTTCGAGGATCTCGGCTTCCGCCTGGATGTGGCGCTGTTCCGTCCAGACTTGCTTGTGGATGAGATGGTTCTTCAGCCGGATGATCGGGTCGCCGAGCGGCCAGGCGTCGGATTCCGCCTTCGGCCGGTAGGCCGACGGATCGTCCGAGCTCGAATGCGCGCCGACGCGGTAGGTGACATATTCGACCAGCGTCGGCCCGAGATTGCGACGCGCCCGCTCGATCGCCCATTTGGCTACCGCATGGACGGCGAGATAGTCGTTGCCGTCGACGCGCAGCGACGGGATGCCGAAGCCGAGACCGCGCGCGGCGAAAGTGCCGGAGCCGCCGCGGGCAATGCCCTGGAAGGTGGAGATGGCCCACTGGTTGTTGACGACATTGAGCACGACCGGCGCCTTGTAGGTCGAGGCGAAGACCAGCGCCGCATGGAAATCGGACTCCGCGGTCGAGCCGTCGCCGATCCAGGCCGCGGCGATGCGGGAATCGTTGGAGATCGCCGAGGCCATCGCCCAGCCGACCGCCTGGATGTACTGCGTCGCGAGATTGCCGGAGATCGAGAAGAAGCCGTGCTCCTTCGAGGAGTACATGATCGGCAGCTGCCGGCCCTTCAGCGGATCGGCCTCGTTGGAATAGATCTGGTTCATCATCGCAACCATCGGATAGCCGTCGGCGATGAGCAGGCCGGCCTGCCGATAGGTCGGGAAATTCATGTCGCCTGGCTGCAGTGCCTTGCGGAAGGCGCAGCTCACCGCCTCTTCGCCCAGATGCTGCATGTAGAAAGAGGTCTTGCCCTGGCGCTGCGCCATCTGCATGCGCGCATCGAAGGACCTGAGCGTCATCATATGGCGCAGGCCTTCGAGCAGTTCCTCGTCGGTGAGCAGCCCGGCCCATGGCCCGACCGCTTCGCCGGCGCGGTTAAGCACGCGGATGATGGAGAAGGCCATGTCGCGGATGGTGCGCGGATCGACATCCACCTCCGGCCGCGGCACCGAACCGGCCTTGGGAATGGTCACATTCGAGAAGTCGGGCGTGCCGCCGGGTCGAACCTCGGGCTCGGGGACATGAAAGCGCAACATTCCAGCATCGGCCATGACCTTCGTCCTCCAATGTTGCCGGTGCGATACTTGCACATCCGCGCCGCCATTTCATCGGGCGAGATGGCGGCCGACCTCCCGGTCATCAGTCTCGTCGAGCCGATGCGGCACATGGCCGACAAGATGCAGATATGGCGCCGAAATTTCTTGTCGATGTTTGCAAGCGTCGCGCAATTTGGCGGAAGTTTGCGGAGCGTTTGCCGCCACAAAAGACAATCAAGGCATGCGCGCCGGCCGACGCAGCTAATCTCCACCCTCGTGGGGAGTTGCTCAGCAGGGCAGAGGGGCGTGACAGACTCTGCTTCAGGGTCGTCATTCCAGGGCGGAGCAAGGAGCGGAGCGACGCACGCAGACCCTGGAATCCATGCCGCGACGTTGACGCGTTGCGGCGGTTGGAGAATATTCTGCACCCCGGCGCTCCCCGGCAAAAGTCACGGCATGGATCCTCGGGTCAAGCCCGCGGATGACGAAGAGAGGCCGGCCGCTTCTCCGTTCACTCCGTCTCCGCCTCATGCTAACTCACCCCGCATGGCACAGAAGAAGGGATACGAGGTCGATTCGTGGCTGGCGCGGCCGGACCCGGCCATGGCAATTGTCCTCCTTTACGGCCCCGATCGCGGCCTTGTCGCCGAGCGGGCCAAGACCTTCGCGTCGAAGACCGGGCTGCCGCTCGACGATCCTTTCTCAGTGGTCAAGCTGGATGGCGCGGAAGTCGACCGCGACGAAGGCCGTCTGCTCGACGAGGCGCGCACCGTGCCGATGTTTTCCGAGCGGCGGCTGCTTTGGGTCCGCAACGCCAGTGGCCAGAAGGCGCTGGCCGACGACATCAAGGCGCTGACGGCGGAGCCGGCGCCGGATGCTCTCATCCTCATCGAGGCGGGCGACCTGAAGAAGGGCACTGGCCTGCGGGCCATCGTCGAGGCAGCCGGCAACGCCATCGCCTTGCCCTGCTATGCCGACGAGGCCCGCGATCTCGACACGGTGATCGACGACGAGCTGCGCAAGGCCGGCATGTCGATGACGCTCGACGCCCGCCAGGCGCTGCGCCGCAATCTCGGCGGCGACCGTCTGGCCTCGCGCGGCGAGATCGACAAGCTGGTGCTCTACGCCCATGGCAAGAAGGAGATCGACCTCGACGACGTCAACGCCTTGTCCGGCGATGTCTCCGGCGCCTCCTTCGACGGCGCGGTCGACGCGATGCTCGACGGCAAGGTCGGAGATTTCGACATTGCCTTCACCCGGCATTGTGCGTCCGGCGGCCATCCTTTCCTGGTGCTGTCCTCGGCGATGCGGCAATTGCAGGCGATTCAGGTCATGCGCGGCCAGATGGAATCGGGCGGCCGCAATGCCGCCTCGGTCGTGGCGGGAGCGCGTCCACCGGTCTTCTTCTCGCGCCGCAAGCTGGTGGAGAAGACGCTCGAGCGCTGGAACAGCGAAGCCCTCGGCCGCGCGCTGAACCGGCTGCAGACGGCTGTGCTGCAGACGCGCAAGCGGCCCGATCTGTCGGAGGCGCTGGCTCGTCAGGCGCTGCTCGGCATCGCGGTGGAAAGCGCGAGATTGGCGCAGAGGTAGGCGATCAGCCAACCTCCCCTTGTGAGGCGATTGGCCGGCGCCTTCGGCTTTCGCCTATCGCGGGCGCCGCAAAAAAGAAGAGGCCGGCGCAGCGGCCGGCCCTGGTGTGCCTATCACCAATATATCAGCCTAGATCTAATCTTAAGCGAGAACTTTATTAGTCGGCTAATTCCACCTAATCAGCAACTTATCGCTCATCCTTCAGCCGCCGGCACAACTCGTCGAGCTGATCCAGCGAGCGGTAGTCGACCCGGAGCGTCCCGCCCTTGGCTTTATGCTCGATCGAGACGATCATGCCGATTGTGTCTGTCATCAACTTTTCCAAGGCCAGCGTGTCGGGATCCTTTTCCGGCGGGCTCGGCGCAGACCTTACTTTGGCCGGTGTCGGTCCGGCGGGCATTTGCGCCAACGCCTCGGCCTGGCGCACCGAAAGCCCTTCCTCGACGATCCGCTTGGCGAGCCCCGCCGGATCGCCGGCCGTGACCAGCGTGCGGGCATGGCCGGCCGACAACGCGCCGTCGACCAGCATGTCGCGGATGACGTCAGGCAGCTTAAGGAGCCTCAGCGTGTTGGCGACATGGCTGCGGCTCTTGCCGATCACCTGGCCGAGATCGGCCTGCGTGTAGCCATGCTCGTCGATCAGCTGCTGATAGCCTTGCGCTTCTTCGACCGGGTTGAGATCGGCGCGCTGCACGTTCTCGATGATCGCCAGCTCCAGCGCGGTACGGTCGTTGACATCGCGCACGATGAGCGGGATCTCGGTCAGCCCCGCGCGCTGCGCGGCGCGCCAGCGCCGCTCGCCGGCGATGATCTCATAGCGGCCGGGCTGCGACGGCGAAGGCCGCGCCACCACCGGCTGCACCACGCCATGCTCGCGGATCGACTGGGCGAGGTCGGTGAGTTCGGCGTCGCCGAAATGCCGGCGCGGGTTCTTCGGGTTCGGGCTGACGAACTCGATCGGCACCTTGCCATCCGCCGCGACCGCGCTCGGCTTTTCGGGCGCGACGGGACGATCGATCTCGCCGATCAGCGCGGCCAGGCCGCGGCCCAGTCTTTTTCTCGATTGGTCTTCACTCATTCTTCTGTCCAGATCGTTTCGGAATCGAATCGGCTATTGGAAATTGCCTGGGCTATTCAGGCGGCGCGCAGCTTGCGCTCGCGGCGGATCACTTCCGAGGCAAGCTGCAGATAAGCCTGGCTGCCGGAACATTTGAGATCGTAAAGGATTGCCGGCTTGCCGTAGGACGGTGCTTCGGAAACGCGCACGTTGCGCGGGATGATCGTCTCGTAGACTTTGTCGCCCATATGCGCGCGCACATCCTGCACCACCTGGTTGGCGAGGTTGTTGCGGCCATCGAACATGGTGAGCACGATGCCCTGGATGGTGAGGTCCGGATTGATCGTGCCGCGGACCTGCTCGACCGTTTCGAGCAATTGGCTAAGGCCTTCCAGTGCGAAGAACTCGCATTGCAGCGGCACCAGAACGGAATCGGCCGCCGCCATTGAATTCAAAGTCAAAAGATTGAGCGAAGGCGGGCAGTCGATCAGCACATAACCGAACGGCGCCGCGCGCGCGGCTGCCGCACGCAGCGCATTGCGCAGGCGCAGCACCCGGTCTGGCGCCGAGGCGATCTCCATTTCGATGCCGAGCAGATCGAGGGTTGAGGGCACGATGGACAAGCCCGGCACCGCCGTCGGCACCGCAGCCGCCTCAAGCTCGAGTTCGCCGGTCAGCACGTCATAGGACGAGACGGTGCGATCCTTGCGTTCGATGCCGAGCCCGGTGCTGGCATTGCCCTGCGGATCGAGGTCGACGATCAGCACGCGCTCGCCGATTGCGGCCAGCGCCGTCGCCAGATTGATCGCCGTGGTCGTCTTGCCGACGCCACCCTTCTGGTTGGCAACGGTGATGATACGCGGTCCAGTTTTCATGGGTCGATGCCAGTGATTCATTGCGGGGTCGCCGGGTGCAGATCGGTGATTTCCAGAATGACGCCATGAGCGTCGGTCATGCTTGGATGTTCTACCAGATCGAAGGTCCAGCGGTGAGCGCTTTCTTCCACTTCGGCCCGGTAATCCCGGCCTTTGTGAAAAAGCGAACGCGCGCCCTTGGTCAGCCAGGGCGCGGCAAGATCGAGCAGGTCCGGAAGCGCCGTCAATGCCCGCGCGGTAACGACTTCCGGTGCAGAAACAAGTGGATAGCTATCATCGATGCGTCGCGCCAGCACGCGCGCCGGCAGGCCGAATTGGCCGACGACCGATTGCAGGAACGACGCCTTCTTGCGGTTGCTTTCAACCAGATCGATCGTGGCGCCCGGCCGCTCTGCAAGCAGAAAACCGAGTACCAATCCGGGAAAGCCACCGCCCGAGCCGAGGTCGACCCAGCGCAGTGCGGTCGGCGCGATGCGCGCAAGCTGGGCGCTGTCGAGGATGTGGCGGCGCCAGACGTCGTCTAACGTCGATGGCGCCGCCAGATTGATGCTGCGGTTCCATTTTTGAAAATGCCGCTCGAAGGCCTGCAGCCGCTCGAATGTTTCACGTGAAACCGGACCCGCTGCCTTCTGCAGGTCCGCCCAGGCATCGCCACTCACGCGACCGACCTTCGTGCAGCCAGCTCGGCATTGCGAACATGCGCGACAATGATCGCCAGTGCCGCTGGCGTCATCCCTTCCATGCGCTGCGCGTCGGCAATCGAGCGCGGCCGGCGTGCCTTCATCTTCTGCTTCAGCTCATTGGAAAGGCCTGGCACGTCCGCGAAGTCGATGGTCTCCGGAATGAGCCGCGATTCCTCGTGCCTGATCTGCGCCACGTCAGCCTGTTGGCGCTCGAGATAGACGGAATATTTCGCCTCGGTCTCAAGCCGCTCTGCCGTGTTGGGGTCGAGTTCGCCAAACCGTGGCTCGATCCGCGTCAACCAGACCATATCGACGCCGGGATAGGCGAGAAGGTCGTAGGCGGAACGCCGAACGCCGTCCCGGTTGATCTCCAGTCCATGCCGCGCGGCTTCATTCGGCGTGAAGGCGATCGACTTTGCCAGCGCGCGGGCAGCGTCGAGCTTCACACTGATCGCGCCGAAACGTTGCATCCGCTCGGAGGAGACGATCCCCAAGCGGTCGGCCAGCGGCGTCAGCCGCTCGTCTGCATTGTCGGCGCGCAGCGAAAGCCGGAACTCCGCCCGCGAAGTGAACATGCGATAGGGCTCGGCAATGCCGCGGCTGGTGAGGTCGTCGATCATCACGCCGATATAGGCTTCGGTGCGGCTGAGCACGACCGGCTCGCTTGACGATGCCCTGCGCGCGGCGTTGATGCCGGCAAGCAGGCCTTGCGCGCCGGCTTCTTCGTAGCCCGTGGTGCCGTTAATCTGCCCCGCCAGAAAAAGCCCGGCGACGCGCTTCGTCTCCAGCGTCGGCTTGAGCTCGCGCGGGTCGACGTGGTCATACTCGATGGCGTATCCCGGCTGCAGCATCGTCGCCCGTTTCAGCCCGGGGATCGTCTTCAACATGTCGAGCTGCACCTCTTCCGGCAGCGAGGTCGAGATGCCGTTCGGATAGACGGTGTCGTCGTCGAGGCCCTCCGGCTCGAGGAAGATCTGGTGACCCTCGCGGTCGCCGAACTTGACGATCTTGTCCTCGATCGAGGGACAGTAGCGCGGCCCCACGCCTTCGATCGAGCCGGAATACATCGCCGAACGCTTCAAATTGAGGCGAATCAACTCATGTGTCGCTTGCGTTGTGCGAGTGATACCGCATTTGATCTGCGGGTTCGCGATGCGGTCTGTCATCAGCGAGAACGGCACCGGGTGATCGTCCGCGGCCTGGCTTTCCAGCGACGCCCAATCGATGGTGCCGCCGTCGAGGCGAGGGGGCGTCCCGGTCTTCAGCCGCCCGAGCTTGAAACCGGCACGCGTCATCGTCGCAGAGAGCCCATGGCTCGCCTGCTCATTCATCCGGCCGGCCACTATCTTCTTCTCGCCGATATGGATCAGCCCGCGCAGGAATGTACCGGTCGTCTGTACCACGGCGCCGCAGGCGAGCCGCCTGTCACCGGAGACCAGCACGGCCGCAACCCGACCGTCCTCGATCTCGAAGTCCAGGACTTCGCCTTCTACCACGTCGAGATTGGCCTGCTCGCCGATCGCCGCCCGCATGGCAAGACGATAGAGCTTGCGGTCGGCCTGGGTCCGCGGCCCGCGCACCGCCGGGCCCTTGCGGCGGTTCAGCAGGCGGAATTGGATGCCGGCAGCGTCCGCAATGCGGCCCATCAACCCGTCCATGGCGTCGATCTCGCGCACGAGATGACCCTTGCCGAGGCCGCCGATGGCCGGATTGCAGGACATGACGCCGATCGTCTCGACGCGCAGCGTCACCAGCGCCGTCGTGGCGCCGGCGCGCGCAGCCGCGCCCGCCGCTTCGCATCCGGCATGGCCGCCGCCCACCACCACCACATCATAGTGATTGGTCATTGCAAGAATCCGTTTCAGAGATGCTTTGACACATGTCCCCGCCAGCCTCCGCTGTCAAGGATGCAGTCCGTTGCGGAGGTGATCGCCGGGGATGGGGCTGCGTGCCGGTGGTCTGCCTGTCCGACCTCGTCCCGCGTAGAAGGGAGGCGCTTATCCCACGGACAATTTTTCACTTCTCAAGCGCTGCGAATCAGCGCTGTTGGTTTAGTGGCCAGCCGTCCTCGCCTTCTACGAGGCAGGCAATGAGGGGCAGCGCCGTTTGGCCCTTGATTTATTAGCACGCCACGCGTCTGGAGTCGGACTCGTTTCACGTGAAACACCCATCCGCCCACATCCTGTCGCTGTTTCACGTGAATCATCCCGCGCCCGCAACCGCCCCGCGTTTCACGTGAATCACTTGCCGATGCAGAACTGCGAAAAGATGACGTCGAGCATATCCTCGACATCGACGGCGCCGATAATACGCCCAAGCCGGTCCGTGGCCACCCGCAACTCTTCCGCACGCAGCTCTAGGCTTTGCCCCGACAGCGCCGCCGAGAGAAAATCCTTCGCCTCCTTCAGCAACTCGACATGGCGGAGCCTCGACGGCAAGATGTCACCGGCCCCTCCGACTGCGGCAGCGGCACGACCCGCAATCTCGCCCAGCAGTTCCGAAATTCCGGTACCTTCCTTGGAAGAGATGGCCAAATCATAGGGCCCTCTACGCGCTCCCATGAGATCGGCTTTGGTCCCGATCCTCAGGAGCGGAACACCTGTCGGAACCGCGCCGACGGGCTGTGGATCGACCATGTCCTCCAGCAGCAAAACCAGGTCGGCGCCACCCGCTTTCGCGCGCGCTCGTTCGATGCCGATCGTCTCCACCTTGCCGGCGGCCTCGCGCAGGCCTGCCGTATCGACGACCCGAACTCTCATCCCGTGGAGGTCCAGCACCACCTCCAGCAGGTCGCGCGTGGTGCCCGGCTCGTCGGTGACGATTGCCGCCTCGCGTTGGGCCAGGGCGTTGAACAGACTCGACTTGCCGGCATTCGGCGCGCCGAGGATGACCACCTCGAAGCCATCGCGAATGATCTCGGCCGCCTTGAACCCCTGAATGTGGCGTTCGATCTCGTCGGCCATCGTCGCCACATCGGTCCAGACCGCCTTCGAGACCGAACCCGGCACATCCTCCTCGTCAGCGAAGTCGATTTCCGCCTCGATCATTGCTCGAGCATGGATCAACCGCCGGCGCCACCCCGAATAGAGCCCGCTCTGCGCGCCCTCGGCGTTACGCACGGCAAAGCGCCGCTGCGCCTCCGTCTCGGCATTGACAAGGTCCGCCAGCGCCTCGGTCTCGACCAGATCGAGCTTGCCGTTGAGAAAGGCGCGCCGCGTGAATTCGCCAGGCTCGGCATGTCTGACGCCGGCAAAGCCGGTGAGCGTTTCCAGCATTTTTGCCGCAACGGCGCGGCTGCCGTGTACATGGAACTCGCCAACGTCCTCGCCGGTGAAGCTGCTAGGTCCGGGAAAGAACACGACAAGCCCGTGATCGATGACCGAACCGTCCGGTGCCATCAGCTTGCGCGACGTGGTAAAGCGATCCTTAATACCGCCGCCGGCAATCGTTTCGAGTACGAATCGAGTCTTGGGGCCGGAGATGCGAATTACGGCGATGCCGGCGGGCAGGCGACCGCTCGAAAGCGCTACGATAGAATCCTTCCAGGTTGCCATTTGCCCGACCTGCCGAACCACCCTAGGTATCTTCTTTCAGGCGCCGTTCCGGACGTCAGCCGTAGCTTTCCCGGAATTGCCTGCTCATCAACGAAGCCGAGCCGCTCATTGTGACCTTGCCCGCGCGAAACCTGCTTGCCGAAGAGGCCAGCCCCTATCTGCAGCAGCACAGCGAAAATCCCGTGCATTGGCGGGGCTGGTCGCCGGACGCCCTTGCCGAGGCGAAGGAACTCGGACGGCCGATCCTGCTGTCCATCGGCTATGCCGCCTGCCACTGGTGCCATGTCATGGCCCATGAAAGCTTCGAGAACGATGCCGTCGCCGCCGTCATGAACCGCCTCTTCGTCAATATCAAGGTCGATCGCGAGGAGCGCCCGGATATCGACCAGATCTACATGGCGGCACTCCATGCCATGGGCGAGCAGGGCGGCTGGCCGCTGACCATGTTCCTCACGCCCGATGGCAAGCCTTTCTGGGGCGGCACCTATTTTCCGCGCGACGCGCGCTATGGACGGCCGGGCTTTGTCCAGGTGCTGGAGGCGGTCGACAAGGCCTGGCGCGAGAAGCAGGAGAGCCTTGGCCAAAGCGCCGACGCGCTGACCACCCATGTCGAGCAGCGGCTGGCCGGCGCGAAGGGAAAGGCGGTGCTCGACCGCGGCACGCTTGCCGATTTTGCCGGCCGCATCGAGGGCATGATCGACCGCGATCTCGGCGGCTTGCGCGGCGCGCCGAAATTCCCCAACGCGCCCTTCATGCACAGTCTGTGGCTGTCCTGGCTGCGCGAGGGCCAGACCGCCCATCGCGACGCCGTGCTCATCAGCCTGGAAAAAATGCTCGCCGGCGGCATCTACGACCATGTCGGCGGCGGTCTCAGCCGTTACTCGACCGATGCCGAATGGCTGGTCCCGCATTTCGAGAAGATGCTTTACGACAACGCCCAGCTCATCCGCATGTGCAATTGGGCCTTTGCAGCAACAGGCAATGAGTTGTTTCGGAAGCGAATCGAGGAAACTGTGGCCTGGCTGCTGCGGGAAATGCGCGTCGAGGCGGGCGCCTTTGCCGCCAGTCTCGATGCCGACAGCGAAGGCGAGGAGGGGTTGTTCTACACCTGGAGCGGTGAAGAGGTTGAAGCCGCACTCGGTGCTGATTCCGCTCGCTTCTTCCAATATTTCGAGCTCGCCGCTCCGCATGGCTGGGAAGGCAAGCCCATCATCCGCCAGAGCGACGCGCAGCAGCGCCAGGGGATCAGCGATGACGCTCAGCTCGCATCACTGAAGGCGAAATTGCTAGCTGCCAGAGAAAATCGCGTCAGGCCCGGCCGCGACGGCAAGGCGCTTACCGATTGGAACGGATTGATGATTGCGGCCCTCGCGGAAGCGGGCCGCTCCTTCGGACGAGCCGACTGGGTGGACGCCGCCGTCAAGGCCTTCGCTCACATCGTCGGAGCCAGCAAGGACGGCCGCCTGCCGCATTCGATGCTCGGCGACAAGAAGCTTTTCCCGGCGCTGTCGAGCGACTATGCCGCCATGACCAGCGCGGCGATCGCGCTGTTCGAGGCAACCGGCAGTTCTGCCTATATGGACCATGCCCGGCAGTTCATCGATCGGCTCGACCGCTGGCATCAGGATCCTGAAAAGACCGGCTATTATCTGACGGCGTCCGACAGCGTCGATGTGCCGATCCGTATCCGCGGCGATGTCGATGAGGCAATCCCCTCCGCCACCGGCCAGATCGTCGAGGCGCTGGTCCGGCTCTCCTCCCTTACCGGCGATCCCGATCTTTGGGCAAAGGCATGGACGACAGCCGAACACGCCATGGGTCGCGCCGCGCAGCAAGCCTACGGCCAGGCCGGCATCATCAACGCCTGCGCCCTGGCACTCGAACCGCTGAAGCTCGTCATCATAGACAAGCTTGATTCCTCAAGCCTTGTTCCGGTGGCGAATCGAAGTTCCGATCCACGCCGGGTCGATTTCGTACTGCCCATCGGTACGGAAGCGAATCAACCGCTTTTGCCGGGCGGCGTGCTGCCGCCGACGGACAAGCCGGGAGCCTGGTTCTGCAGCGGACAGACATGCCTGCCGGCGGTTACGGATGCGGGCGAGTTGGAGAAGCTGTTGCGGCGGGAATAAACAGCTTCTTCTCCTCGGCTTGACCCAGGATCTATGTCGCGGCGCTTCCGACGAATGCGGCGGTGCGGAATTCTGCACCGCCGCAAAGCTCAAAAAACAACGGCATGGACTTAGGGTTCTGCGCAGCGTCGCCTCGCTCCTTGCTCCGCCTTGTATGCCGAAGAAAGGACCGGTCCCTCGGCGCCCGATCAGGTATTCATCGAATCGAAGAAATCCGCGTTGGTCTTGGTCTGCTTGAGCTTGTCGATGAGGAATTCGATCGCATCGGTCGTTCCCATCGGCGCAAGGATCCGGCGCAGCACGAAGATCTTCTGCAGATCCGAACGCGGCACCAGAAGGTCCTCCTTGCGGGTCCCGGACTTGAGGATGTCGATCGCCGGGTAGATGCGCTTGTCGGCCACCTTGCGGTCGAGCTGAATTTCACAGTTACCGGTTCCCTTGAACTCTTCGAAGATGACTTCGTCCATGCGGCTGCCGGTGTCGATCAGCGCGGTGGCGATGATGGTCAGCGACCCGCCTTCCTCAATGTTGCGGGCGGCGCCGAAGAAGCGCTTCGGACGCTGCAGCGCGTTGGCGTCGACACCGCCGGTCAACACCTTGCCGGATGACGGCACCACGGTGTTGTAGGCGCGGCCCAGGCGGGTGATGGAATCGAGCAGGATGACGACATCGCGCCCATGCTCGACCAGGCGCTTGGCCTTCTCGATCACCATTTCGGCGACCTGCACATGGCGCGCCGCCGGTTCGTCGAAGGTCGAGGAAATGACTTCGCCCTTGACCGAGCGCTGCATGTCGGTGACTTCCTCCGGACGCTCGTCGATCAGAAGAACGATCAGGTAGCATTCCGGATGGTTGGCGGTGATCGAGTGCGCGATGTTCTGCAACAGCACCGTCTTACCGGTGCGCGGCTGAGCGTTGATCAGCGCTCGCTGGCCCTTGCCGATCGGCGCCACCAGGTCGATCACACGCGGCGAGATGTCTTTGGTCGGGGGATTGTCGACCTCCATCTTCAGCCGCGAGGTCGGGTAGAGCGGCGTCAGGTTGTCGAAGTGGATCTTGTGCCGGATCTTCTCCGGATCATCGAAATTGATGGTGTTGACCTTGAGCAGCGCGAAATAACGCTCGCCCTCTTTCGGGCTGCGGATCGGCCCTTCGACCGTATCGCCGGTCTTCAGCGAAAAGCGCCTGATCTGCGACGGTGAAATATAGATATCGTCGGGACCCGGCAGGTAATTGGCGTTGGCCGAGCGCAGGAAGCCGAAACCGTCCTGCAGTACCTCGACCACGCCTTCGCCGATGATCTCGACGTCCTGGATGGCGAGCTTTTTCAGGATCGCGAACATCAGCTCCTGCTTACGCATGACGCTGGCGTTCTCCACCTCGAGCGATTCGGCGTAAGCGATCAGCTCCGGCGGCTTCTTATTCTTGAACTCTGCGAGTTTCATTTCTTGCATTAGATGGACTCTGGGTAGGCTTTGGGGAGAAAAAATCGGCTGGATGCGACAAATGCCGGGCGCGGCCGAAAGCGAGAAAGGGGCGGCGCATGACGGGAAGGAAGACCCGTCTTTTATCGTCGGTCGCCTGAAAGAGCAAGCCGCCTTTTGCCGGGTGTGGGGAAGCCTCAGAACGGCTTCACGATGACCAGGATGACGATGACGATCATCAGCAATGTGGGGAGTTCATTGACGATCCGCCAGTGCCTCGCCGGCTTTTCGTTCTTGTCCTCGGCAAATTTTCTCACCGCGCCGGCGAGATAGCCGTGCAGACCCGAAAGCAGCAGCGCGGCGAGGATCTTGGCGTGCAGCCAGCCGCCCTGGAAACCGAAGCCCTTCCAGGCGAGCCAAAGCCCGAACACCCAGGTCACGGTCATCGCCGGGTTGATGATGGCGCGCAGCAGCCGGCCCTCCATCACCTTGAAGGTCTCGGACTGCACGGAGCCTTTCTCGGCGTCGACATGATAGACGAAAAGCCGAGGCAGATAGAGCATCCCGGCCATCCAGGCGATGACGGCAATCACATGGATTGCCTTCGCCCAGGGATAGAAGCTGTCCGGCGCCACAAGGAAGAGCAGGGCGGTCAGGACGACCAGCAGAACGATGCCGATCAACATGCGCTTCATCGCCTGGCCGGCGCTGTTCTCGTTGGTCGTCTCTGTCATCGATGGCTCCGCACCATTTTCACCATGGCCTCGACATGTGCCACAGGCGTTTCCGGCGTGATGCCGTGGCCGAGATTGAAGATCAGCGGCCCGTTGCCCAGCGTGCGAAGGATGGCGTCGACGCCGTCGGCCAGCGCCCTGCCGCCGGCAACCAGGCGAAGCGGATCGAGATTGCCCTGCACCGCGCCTTCGCTTTGCAATTCCTTTGCCATCGACAGCGGCACGGTCCAGTCGAGACCGAGCCCGGTGATCCCGGTCTTCTTCCTGTAATCGCGATAGCGCTCGCCGGCGCCCTTGGGGAACCCGATCACCGGAACATCCGGACGCGCGGCCTTCACTTGCCGGACAATCTCCGCAACGGGCTCGATGCAAAACGCCTCAAAGGACGCTTCATCGAGAACACCCGACCAGGAGTCGAAAATCTGCACCACATCGGCGCCGGCCTCGATCTGGCGGATGAGATAGGCGGCCGAATGATCGGCCAGTATCTTCAGGAGCCGCGCAAGGGCCTCCGGCTCGCGATAGGCAAAAAGCCTGGCCGGTCCCTGATCCGGCGTGCCGTGGCCGGCAATCATATAGGTCGCCACCGTCCACGGCGCGCCGCAGAAGCCGATCAAGGTCGTTTCCACCGGAAGCTTCTCACGCAGACGGCGGACCGTTTCGTAGACCGGTTCGAGATTCACGTGAAACGTTTGGCCGTCCAGGGCCTCGATTTCGGCCGCCGCAATCGGCTTGAGGATCGGCCCGTGTCCCTCTTCGAAGCGGACATCTCGTCCCAGCGCATCGGGCACAACCAGGATATCGGAAAACAGGATCGAAGCATCGAAGCCGAAGCGCTCGATCGGCTGCAGCGTCACCTCGACGGCAAGATCCGGATCGTAGCAGAGATCGAGGAAAGAACCGGCCCGCTTCCGGGTCTCGCGATACTCCGGCAGATAACGCCCTGCCTGACGCATCATCCAGAGCGGCGGCGGTGAAACCGTCTCGCCCTTGAGGACGTCCAGCATGATCCGTTTCCCAGCCATCCAGTGCTCGCCCTCTCCAGGTCTCTTAAATCAAATATCTATTTTAAAAGAGTCTTCTGATTCTAAGAGTCTGTTGGTTGTGGTGGTTGCGACCTGTCCCGCCTGCCGCTCGAAAAGGCCAGTCAGCATATTGTCGCGCAGCCGCTTTCTCAATTTGGAGGGATCTGGGGACGAACCGGATTCAGGCTTTCGAGTCAGCGGCTTGGCTTTTCTGCTGCGGACCTCGAGCTGTGGATGATATCGGCCAAGAAAAGTTGATCCCCGGTTTTGTCCCCAGCGCCCCGACAAAGCCTACAGCGGGGCGAATTGTGGACAAGGTGGCATCTGATACAGTCGCCTTCGACGTCACGACCTTTCTGTCCAACCTTGTCCACATCTGCCCACAGTCTGGAACCAACTCTTGTGAACAAACCCCAGAGCTTCTTCCATCTGCATCTGATTTCCGACGCTACCGGCGAGACGCTGCTGGCGGCAGGCCGCGCCGCCTCCGCCCAATACAAGGACGCACGCGCCATCGAGCACATCTATCCGCTGATCCGCACGGAAAAGCAGGTCGCCAAGGTGTTCGAGGATATCGAGGAGGAGCCCGGCATCATTCTCTACACCGTGGTCGACCAGAAGCTCGCGCGCAGCATCGACGAGCGCTGCGCCGCCATGGGCCTGCCTTGCGTTTCGGTGCTGGAGCCCGTGCTCAGCGTCTTCCAGTCCTATCTCGGCACGCCGGCCGGCCGGCGCGTCGGCGCCCAGCATGTGCTCGACGCCGAATATTTCCGCCGCATCGATGCGCTGAACTTCACCATGGAGCATGACGACGGCCAGTTGCCGGCCAACATGGACGATGCCGATGTCGTGCTGATCGGCATCTCGCGCACCTCCAAGACGCCGACGAGCATCTATCTCGCCAATCGCGGCATCAAGACCGCCAACATTCCGATCGTGCTCGGCGTGCCGCTGCCGGAAAGCCTGATTAACGCCAGGACGCCGCTGATCGTCGGCCTCGTTGCCACGGCCGAGCGCATCTCGCATGTTCGCCAGAACCGCATCCTCGGCAACAGCAACAACTACGTGCCGACCGACTATGTCGACCGCGCCGCCATCGCCGAGGAGCTCGCCTACGCGCGTCAGCTCTGCACCAGGCATGGCTGGCCGATGATCGACGTCAGCCGGCGCTCGATCGAGGAAACCGCGGCGGCGATCGTTGCCCTGCGGGGCAAGACGCGCTAGGGCAGGCGATATCAGTGAGCATTCCGTCCTGAGAGAAGGTGGCTCGGCGCATAGCGCCGAGACGGATGAGGGGCGCTGGACGGATCGCAACCGTTGGTGAACCAGTATGGCCGGCAAAATCGTCCTCGCTTCGGGCAGCCCGTTCCGCAAGGCAATGCTTATCAATGCCGGGCTCGACATCGAGGCGGTGCCGGCAGATGTCGACGAGCGCGCGCTCGAGGCGCCCTTGCAGGACAGCGGTGTCTCTCCCGAAGATGTCGCTTCGATCCTTGCCGAAGCCAAGGCGACCGAGGTCAGCGAGCGCCGGCCGGGCGCGCTGGTGCTCGGTTGCGACCAGACGCTGTCGCTTGGCGACGAAATTTTCCACAAGCCGGCCGATATGGAAGGCGCGCGGAGGCATCTCCTGGCCTTGTCAGGCAAGACCCATCAGCTGAACAGCGCCGTCGTCCTCTGCCGAGATGGCGAAGTGCTGTGGCGGCATGTCGGCATCGCCAGCCTCACCATGCGCAAGCTCGATCCCGCCTTCATCGGCCGCCACCTGGCGCGCGTCGGCGCCAAGGCGCTGGCGAGTGTCGGCGCCTACCAGATCGAGGGCGAGGGCATCCAACTCTTCGAGAAGATCGAGGGCGACTATTTCACCATCGTCGGCCTGCCGCTGTTGCCGGTGCTGAAGGAGCTGCGCGCATTGGGAGCGATCGATGGTTGAGAAGCGGGCCTTCGTCACCGGCCACCCGATCGCGCATTCGCGCTCGCCGAAGATCCACCGCCACTGGCTGGAGGAATACGGCATCGACGGCAGCTACCAGGCTATTGACGTTCGGCCGGAGGATTTCGCAGCATTCCTGAAATCGCTGGACGAGAATGGCTATCGCGGCGGCAATGTCACCATCCCGCACAAGGAAGCAGCCTTCGCCTTGGTCGCGCGCCGCGACGAGGCCGCCGAAGCCATCGGCGCGGTCAACACGCTGTGGCTGGAAGACGGCGTGCTGTGGGGCGGCAATACCGACGCTCTCGGCTTTGCCGGCAATCTCGATGAACATGCCCCCGGCTGGGCGGCGAATGGTCCGGCCGTGGTGCTGGGCGCGGGCGGCGCCTCCCGCGCCGTCGTCCACGCGCTGAAGGACCGGGGTATCAACGACATCCGCATCGTCAACCGTACGCTGGCAAGGGCTGAGGAACTCGCCGACCGGTTTGGCGCCGGGGTTTCGGCGCATGGCGCCGGCGCGGTCGGCGAATTGCTTTCCGACGCTGGCCTGCTCATCAACACCACCGCGCTCGGCATGCATGGCAACGAGATCCTCGCCGCCGATCCGGCCGGTCTGCCTGGCCACGCCATCGTCACCGACATCGTCTATGTGCCGCTGGAGACACCGCTGCTAGCTGCCGCCAGGGCGCGCGGCCTGAAGACCGTCGATGGCCTCGGCATGCTGCTGCACCAGGCCGTGCCCGGCTTCGAGCGCTGGTTCGGCAAGCGGCCGCAGGTGACGCCGCAATTGCGGCGCATGATCGTCGCCGACATCGAAGCGCATTGACATGATCGTGCTCGGCCTCACCGGATCGATCGGCATGGGCAAGTCGACCACGGCAAAGATGTTCGCCGAGGCCGGCGTTCCGGTGCATGATTCCGACGAGACCGTGCATCGCCTCTATGCCGGCAAGGCAGCACCCCTGGTCGAACGAGCCTTTCCCGGCACGACAAAAGCGGGCGTGGTGGATCGTGTAAGGCTCGCCGAGACAGTGCTGGGCGATTCCGCCGCGCTGAAAAAGCTGGAGGCGATCATCCACCCGCTGGTGCGGGCCGACGCCGACGCCTTTTTGGCCCGCCATCGTGCGGCCGGGGCGCCGATTGCGGTGCTCGACATCCCGTTGCTGTTCGAGACCGGCGGCCGCAACCGGGTCGACAAGGTCGTGGTCGTCACCGCGCCGGCCGAGATCCAGCGCGCCCGCGTGCTCGCCAGACCCGGCATGAGCGAAGAAAAATTCGCTTCCATCCTCGCCAAGCAGGTGCCTGACGCCGAGAAACGCCGTCAGGCGGATTTCATCGTCGACACCGGCCAGGGTTATGATGCCGCACGTGCGGCGGTGGCAGCCATCGTCAGCGAATTGACCGGGGATAAGTCCGGCAAAAACGCTTCCTGACGGCCGCCGTCAGCAGTCCCCATTGCCATTTTGTTCCGGTTTGTGATTCTGCTCTTTAGAGCGGACTGATTCGAATGCGTGAGATCATCTTCGACACCGAAACCACCGGCCTCGATTTGCGCGACGACCGCATCATCGAGCTCGGCGGCGTCGAGCTGGTCAACCGTTTCCCGACCGGCCGCACCTTCCACAAGTTCATCAATCCGCAAGGCCGCGCCATTCACGCCGAGGCGCAGGCCGTGCACGGCATCAGCGCGGCGGATCTGGCCGGCAAGCCGACCTTCGCCGAAATCGCCGAGGAATGGCTGGCCTTCACCGACGGTGCCAAGCTGATCGCCCACAACGCCACTTTCGACCTTGGCTTCCTCAACCTCGAATACAGCCGGCTCGGTCATCCGGCCATCGATCCCGGCCGCATCGTCGACACGCTGGCGATCGCGCGCCGCAAGCATCCGATGGGTCCGAACTCGCTGGACGCGCTCTGCCGCCGCTACGGCATCGACAATACCCGCCGCACCAAGCACGGGGCGCTTCTCGACTCCGAATTGCTGGCCGAAGTCTATATCGAGCTCATCGGCGGCAAACAGGCGGCGCTGGTTCTGGAAACCGTGGCCGTGCAGATGAACGGCAGCGGCGAAGTCGCCGATATCGATATCTCGATCGGCGCAAGGCCGATCGCGCTGCCGCCGCGCCTCACCGAGGCGGATCGGGCGGCACATGCCGGGCTTGTCGGCACGCTCGGCGAAAAGGCGTTGTGGCTGAAGGTGGCGTCTGCGGGTTGAGCGGGGGGCGCTCCCTGAACCGACGCGATTAGCCGAGCCGCCCATCCCTTCGTCATGTCCGAGCTTGACCCGAGCAACCCTTAGCGAAAAAGCCCGGCGCGAAGCCGGGCTCTCGATACGAGGGGTGGTGAGTCTCCTCAGCTCACCTGGACCTTGCTTGCGGCCTGGTCCTCGGCGATGCGCTGCTGGAACATCTGCGCGAAATCGATCGGGTCGAGCATCAGCGGCGGGAAGCCGCCGTTGCGGGTGGCGTCCGCGATGATCTGGCGGGCGAAGGGGAAGAGCAGCCGCGGGCATTCGATGAACAGGATCGGCAGCATGTGCTCCTGCGGGAAGCCGCTGATGGCGAAGACGCCGCCATAGACCAATTCGACGTTGAACAGCACTTCCTGGTCGAAGGAGGCCTTGGCATTCAATGTGAGATTGACGTCGAACTGCTTGTCCGAAAGCGGGTTGGCGTTGACGTTGACATTGATGGCGATGCCAGGGGCCTTGTCGCGGCCGCGCAGCGAATTCGGCGCGCCGGGGCTTTCGAACGACAGGTCCTTCACATATTGCGCAAGCACGTTGAGCGAGGGCTGTTCCTGTTTGCCGTTGCCGTTGGCGGCGGCTGCCGCGGCATCATCATTGCTGGCCATTAGCCTTTGTCCTTTTGCCTGGGCAGCATTGCTGACCGGATTGAAATCGGGGGTTCGCTATCATGCTCGGCAGGACAAGACAAGTTTTGCGCGCCGCCTGAAACTGCGCAGCCGTTTCGGGGCGACGGCGCGCATGAGACAGCTATTCGAGCGGACCCTGAAGAGAGCTAGTCGTCTTTCAGCCGCCGCCAAGGGGAATTGTGATCCGGCCCGCGCTTGTAGTCGTCCTGGCGCGAAAAGTCGCTGTCATCGAGATCGATGACCCTGTCGCGGCGGCGGGCCGAAAAGCCGCTGCTGAAGCTGGTCGCCATCACGATGCGGTTCTTGAGCAGGCGCCAGGCAAGATCGCGCACCGGCGGCAGGAGCAGCAGGATGGCAATAATGTCGGTGATGAAGCCCGGAATGATGAGCAGGAGTGCCGCCAGCACGATCATCGCGCCATGCGCGAGTTGGCGGCTTGGATCGCGCCCGGCATCCATTTCCGTCCGCACCCGCGCCATCACGCCGAATCCCTGGTGCCGAAGCAGGAGGCTGCCGGCAATGGTGGAGAGGATGACGAGCCCGATCGTCGCCAAAGCGCCGACTTCGCGGCCGACGATGACGAAGCCGGCGATCTCCAGAAGCGGCAGCAGGAGCAGGAACAGGGGAATGAACGAAATGCGCAAATTGAGACCGGTCGCTTTCTTCTTTTGCGGGCCTCGCGGGAAATCGCCGCTGGCACTAGGACCTTTAGATAGGTATGGCTGGCTTTGATTTGAATGATTGCGCCCGCCGTTCTATATGCTTTGGGTAATGAACGCTATGCGACCGCCGCCATTCTAGGGGCTCTGGTGGTCCGGCCTGGACAGGGATCGAATTGGCGGAAGATATGGGTTTCTTCGACTTCGGCACGATTTTCTTTTTGATTGCGGCGGTTGTGATCTTCTTCCAGCTTCGCAACGTGCTGGGCCGTCGCACCGGAAACGAACGCCCGCCCTTCGATCCTTATTCGGCAAGCCGCACGCGCGAGCAGGACGCGGCGCAGAAGTCCGAGAATGTGGTGTCGCTGCCGCGCAAGCGCATACCGGGGGAACCGGCGGCGGAGACCTATGCCGCGATCGACGCTTTCGCCAAGCCGGACAGCGATCTCAACAAGGGCCTGCGCGCGATCAAGGACAACGATCCGTCCTTCGATCCGAAGACCTTTATCGACGGCGCCAAGATGGCCTACGAGATGATCGTCATGGCCTTTGCCGACGGCGACCGCAAAACGCTGAAGAACCTGTTGTCACGCGAGGTCTATGACAGCTTCGTCGCCGCGATCGGCGAGCGCGAGGCGAAAGCGGAAAAGATCCAGTCTTCCTTCGTCGGCATCGACAAGGTCGATGTCGTCGCCGCCGAGATGAAGGGCACCGAGGCGCATATCACGCTGCGCATCGTCAGCGAGCTGATCTCGGCGACCCGCGACAAGGTCGGCGCCGTCATCGACGGCGATCCGGAAAAAGTCGCCGAAGTCAAGGACGTCTGGACCTTCTTCCGCGATACCCGATCGCGCGATCCGAACTGGAAGCTGGTCGCCACGGAAGAAGAAGATTGACCTAGAGCATGATGCCGAAAAGTGTGGAGCGGTTTTCGGACGACATCATGCTCCATCTCTTTAATATGGAGCCGGATTCAGATTTCAGGTCGATCCGGCCTGAAATCATCCGGCTCTAGGTGGCGGCTGTCATGTCGCTGTCTTCGGCATTCAAAGAAAAGTCCTTCGGCGACCTGCCCGGCTGGGACGAGGATGATCACCTCGCCGCCTTCGCGGCGTTCAAACGTTCGGCTTTCCACGTCCTGACCAAGCCTTACCGAACCGGTTCGCTCGGCGTCGCGTTCGCCGCTTTCGCCGGGGCCTACACTGAGGCGCGCTCCGTTTCGCCGGCGAATCGGTCGGAGGCGCGGTCCTACTTCGAGCGCCATTTCGCTCCCGCTTTGGTGGCGGCCGAAAGCGGCGGCGCCGGCCTCGTCACCGGCTTCTACGAGCCGGAGGTCGAGGCCTCGCCGGTGAGGACGGAGCGGTTCACGGTGCCGCTGCTCTCCCGTCCCGCCGATCTGGTCGACATCGACGATAAAAATCGGCCCCTCGGAATGGATCCCTATCTCGCCTTCGCGCGCGCGACGACGACAGGTCCGGTCGAATATTTCGATCGCGGCGCCATCGAGCGCGGCGCGCTGTCCGGGCGGAGCCTCGAGATTGCCTGGCTCGCCGACAAGGTCGATGCCTTCTTCATCCATGTGCAGGGAGCGGCGCGGCTGAAGATGGCCGATGGTCGGCTCTGCCGCGTCACCTATGCCGCAAAATCCGGCCAGCGCTTCACTGGGCCGGGCAGGATCTTGAGCGAGACCGGCGAAATCCCGCTGGAAAAAGTGACGATGCAGTCGATCCGCGCCTGGTTCAAGGCGCATCCTGAGCGGGTCGACGAGATCCTCTGGCAGAACCGCTCCTACATCTTTTTTCGTGAGGCGCCGGTCGACGACCCGGAGCTCGGTCCCATTGCCGCCGCCAAGGTGCCATTGACGCCCGGCCGCTCGGTCGCCGTCGACCGGCTGCTGCACACCTTCGGCACGCCCTTCCATATCGTTGCGCCAACGCTCACCGCTTTCGGCGGAAAACCGTTCCGGCGGCTGATGATCGCGCAGGACACCGGCTCGGCCATCACCGGAGCGGCGCGAGGCGATCTCTTCGCCGGCTCGGGCGATGCCGCGGGCGAGATCGCCGGCGTCGTGCGCAACGCGGCCGACTTTTATGCGCTGGTCCCGCGCGGGCTGGTCGACAGGGGGCACGCGTGAACCGCCGCCACGACACGCTGAGCGACGACGATCGCATCCTCTGGAACCTGGTGGCGCGCACGACGCGGCCCCTCAAAGGCAAGGCCGCGGTCGAGATTCCCGATATTGTCGAGCCGACGCCGGCGCCGGCGCCCACGGCGGCCAATGGCGTTCCCACCGCTGCCGCGAAGCCGAAGCCGCAGCACGTCGCGCATTCGCTTGACGACCAGACCCACGAGAAACTGAAAAAAGGCCGGCTGCCGATCGAGGGCCGCGTCGATCTGCACGGCATGACGCAGGACGAGGCCTATTCGCTGCTCCTCACCTTCCTGCACCGCGCCCATGCCGGCGGCATCCGCTATGTGCTGGTCATCACCGGCAAGGGCTCATCGTCCGGCGGCGACGGCATCCTGCGCCGCTCGGTGCCGCACTGGCTGTCGACCCCGGCTTTCCGGCATCTGGTTTCGAGCCACGATCACGCCGCCCGCAACCATGGCGGCTCGGGCGCGCTCTATGTGCGGCTCAGGCGGACGCGCGCATGAGGACGCCGGCCATGAGGACGCAACAGTGACCCCGTTCGGCGAGAGGCTGAGGGCGCTGCGCGCCGAGCGCGGCGTCAGCCAGAAGGCGATGGCGCAGGCCATCGGCGTCAGCGCCGCCTATCTGTCGGCGCTCGAGCATGGCCGCCGCGGCGCGCCGACCTGGACGCTGATCCAGAAGATCATCGGCTATTTCAACATCATCTGGGACGATGCCGAGGATCTTGCCCGCCTCGCCGAAACCTCGCATCCACGGGTCAGGATCGATACGTCGGGCCTGTCGCCGGCCGCGACCGAGCTGGCTAATCTTCTGGCCGAGAGCATCGAGAAGCTGGACGAGGCGGAGCTGCGCCGCCTCAGCGCGTCGATTCGTGCGGCGCTGAGAAGGTAGTTCCGGAGATCTACTGCACCGAGCCGACCAGCAGCTGTTGGCCATCGCGGATCGACACCCAGCGGCCGGTGTTGTCGATCGCCTGGCGCTTGAGATAACGGTAGCCGGTCTCGTCCCAGGCTTGGACCTTGTCGGTCAAATTGTCGAGGATGTAGTCACCCTTGTCGGTGCGCACCGTCAGCACGGAATGGCCTTCGCCGTCGGGCTTGCGCACTACGGTGATCAAGAGATCCGCAAGCGAGATGCCCATGCGGTAGAGCTGGCGCCGCTTCTCCAGCACATAGTCCTCGCAGTCGCCAAAGCCGTTGTCCGGATAGGTCCAGACCTCGTCCTTGCCGTAATTGTCGAGATCGCTCATCGGCTTGACGGCGGCGTTGACCTTGGCGGTCACGTTGATCAGCTTGCGCCACAGAGCATCGGTCAGCTTGGCCGGCGCGAGATTGGCCGGGCGAATGTTGCATTCGCTCGGATGCGTCTTGCAGAAATCATAATGTCCGATCGGCTGCGAGGTCAGGCCGCCGGTGGCCATGGCGCCGGCAGCCCATGCCGGAACCGCCCAGTGGGCCGAGATCGCCAGCCCTGCGACTGCACACAAACGCAGCATCCGCGCCATCGGTGAGGAAGTCATTGTCCCCCGGGGTCCGCCCTTGTTTATTAACGAAACGTTAAGGGGGATTTACAGTCCGTGTCAATTGAAGACAACGGCTAGTTTGGTGGCATGGTTACCCGCCAGGCCCGCATAGCGGCAGTTTGGCAACAGCGGCCTGGGACGACTCAAGAACTCGCCCGTCGCCGGTCAGCCCTGAACATTGGTTGCACGGAAAGGTCACGCGCTTTGAGCGGCGCCGAGTTGCGTCCGCTTCCCGCTCAGCTCTTGGCGGAACGGACCAGCTTCGGCTTCGCCGCCAGGCGGGTCTGGCGGCCGTAGCTGGAGATGAAGTCCAGAATGCGCGGCACGATCTCCGACCGGAACCGCGAGCCGTTGAAGACGCCGTAATGGCCAACGGCCGGCTGCATGTAGTGGGCTTGACGGTCGGCCGGGATGTTCACGCAAAGCTCATGCGCGGCCTGGGTCTGGCCGAGCCCGGAAATGTCGTCGTTCTCGCCCTCGACGGTGAACAGCGCGACATTGCGGATCGCCTGGGGATCGACGGCCTCGCCGCGATGCGTCATCTCGCCCTTCGGCAAGGCGTGGCGCACGAACACCGTGTCGACCGTCTGCAGGTAGAACTCCGCCGTCAGGTCCATCACCGCCAGATATTCGTCGTAGAAGTCACGGTGCTTCTCGGCGCTGTCGCCGTCGTTTTTCACAAGGTGCATGAAGAAGTCCTTGTGGGCGATGATGTGGCGATCGAGATTCATGCTCATGAAGCCCGAAAGCTGCAGGAAGCCGGGATAGACATCGCGGCCGAATCCAGGCACCGGCCAGGGCGCCTGCATGATGACGTTCTCGCGAAACCAGTCGGTGCCCTTTTCCCCGGCGAGCAGATTGACCGCGGTCGGATTGCGGCGGGTGTCGATCGGCCCGCCCATCAGCGTCATGGTTGACGGCACGAAGGGGTCGCCGCGCTTTTCCATCAGCGCCACCGCCGCCAGCACCGGCACCGAGGGCTGGCAGACTGCCATCACATGGGTATCGGGACCAAGCGCGTGGAACATCTCGATGACATAGTCGATATAGTCGTCGAGATCGAAGCTGCCCTGCGACAGCGGCACCATGCGGGCGTCGACCCAGTCGGTGATGTGCACGTCGGCGTGCGGAAGCATCGCCTCGACCGTGCCGCGCAGCAGCGTTGCATAATGGCCGGACATCGGCGCCACGATCAGGAGCTTCGGATCTGGCTTGCGGCCCGCGGGAAGCTGGCGCTCGAAGCGGACGAGGTTGCAGAACGGCTTCGACCACACGGTTCGTTCGGCGACGTCGACGCTCTTCCAGTCGACCACCGCCTTGGTCAGGCCGAATTCAGGCTTGCCGTAGCGGCGCGTCGTGCGCTCGAAGAGTTCCGCGGCTGCCGCGACGGAACGGCCGAGCGCCGTATGCGAAACCGGATTGAGCGGGTTGGAATAGAAAAACCGCACCGCATCTGCGTAAAGGCGGGCGGGCTGCAGCGCCGCATGGTTCAGTTCGTAGAGCTGGTAGAACATCAAGAACCCCGCTGCTGCCTGACGACCAAAGGGCCGACGAGCAGCGCCGAGCCTTGAATGTCTCGCAGTGAGGTTAACAAGATATTGTTGCGATGCAATACGTCAATTGGAGTGACGAATGCTGCTTTGGTCCAAACTGTTGAAAACTCGCCACGTATGGCGGAGCCGGCTCACTGTGCGCTGCCGCAATGTGTAGGAAATATGTCCGGCTCCCTCTTGCCGGACACCGACATCTTAAACGCGCGCCATGCAGACTGCGGTGTGGCCCGAGCCGATGAAGCCGAGCTGGGTGGCGGCGCCGCGGGAGAGGTCGAGCACGCGGCCCCGGACGAACGGGCCGCGATCGTTGATGCGCACGACGACGCTGCGGCCGTTGTTCTTGTTGGTGACCCTGAGCTTGGTGCCGAACGGCAAGCTGCGGTGCGCCGCAGTCAGCGCGGCGGGGTTCATGCGCTCGCCGGAGGCGGTTCTGGAATGCAGCGCGTACCAGGAAGCGCGGCCGCATTGTGCGGCGGCTGAAGAGGCGGAAGAGGCGCCAGCCATCAGGCCAGCCGCGATCGTTGCCGCGACAAGCGCGGTGCGGTTGGTTCTATTCATCTTTTAGGGGTGGGCTCCGTTATAGACAACCCGCCGTAAGTGCCGAATGAGGCATGAAATGCGGCAAGCGTCTGGCGGTTCCATGGCAAAGGCACACGATTGGAGTCGCCGCGAAACAGTTTGTCATGACATCTCCCGCGAGCGCCGCCGTATTCTACATGCAGACCGACCCGGTTTTGCAGGAAGTCCCGAGTAGGAGCGGCCCTCGGGGCGCAAGTAAAAGCGGGAGCGATTGCTTCGCTTCCTTCTACTCCTTTACTGCGCGCGCGTTCCGGTGAAGGATCGACTTTGCGCGGGGATTTCGCCGATGCGACTGATCAGGAATTTACTGGCGCTGATCGGCCTCCGTTGGGCAAACCGCCCGCGCGTTTGATCCGACCGGCAAGATGGCGCCGCGCGTCCGGTTGGACGGTCGAAGCGACGCGCGCAGACTCCCGCCGTCGGACCGCTGACGCCGGGCACCTCTTCGAGATCGACGCCATCCCGACATCCGCGCGCAACGCGCGAAGCTCAGCAAGCAGTTGCTGGGGTGAAATTTCTGCTGAGGTCGGCGCTCTACGGCGCCCCCCTCTGGCCTGCCGGCCATCTCCCCCACAGGTGGGGAGATGTCGCGTCGGCTTTCGCCAATCGCCAACATTTGCAAGCAAGGGCGCCAAGGGTCGAGCTCCAATCTCCCCCCTTGCGGGGGAGATGTCCGGCAGGACAGAGGGGGGCGCTGTCCCGCCGGCTTTCAACATTGAGAGGCGGTGCTGCGCCGGTCCGTGAAATTCCATTCCGCCACTCGTCGCCGGAATGGCACGATCTATCTTCTTTCCGGATGAAAAGGGCTGGAAAAGACAAAGGCGTGTGATCTGCGAACCCGGCATGGAGTTCGGCAGCCATCATGCGCAGACTGGTGACGGCCGATCCCGTCGGAACTGCTTCCCATGGAGGGTCCGAGATGAGCGTGCACAGGAAAGCGGCGCCGGACGGCGCGGAAAGCGCCCTGTCGCGGTTGCGTCCGCCTTACGCCTCGGTCCTCGACCTGATCGGCCAGACGCCGGTGGTCGAGCTCACCAAATTCGACACCGGCAAATGCCGGCTGTTCATCAAGCTCGAGAGCCAGAACCCCGGCGGCTCGATCAAGGACCGCATCGCGCTGTCGATGATCGCGGCCGCCGAGAAGGATGGCAGGCTGAAGCGCGGCGGCACCATCGTCGAGGCCACCGCCGGCAACACCGGCCTCGGCCTCGCCCAGGTCGGCATTCCCAAGGGCTACCGCATCATCCTCGTCGTGCCCGACAAGATGTCGCGCGAGAAGATTCAGCATCTGCGCGCTTTAGGCGCCGAGGTGCGCATGACCCGCTCCGATGTCGGCAAGGGCCACCCCGAATATTACCAGGACATGGCCGAGAAGATCGCCGCCGAAATTCCCGGCGCTTTCTATGCCAACCAGTTCGCCAATCCCGCCAATCCGCTGGCGCACGAAAGCACCACCGGCCCGGAAATCTTTTCGCAACTCGAAGGCGATGTCGACGCGGTGGTGGTCGGCGTCGGTTCCGGCGGCACGCTCACCGGTGTCGGCCGCTTTTTCGCGAAGCATTCGCCGAAGACCGAAATGGTGCTTGCCGATCCGGTCGGCTCGGTGCTGGCGCCGTTGATCAAGACCGGCAAGATGACAGAAGCCGGCAGCTGGACCGTCGAAGGCATCGGCGAGGATTTCGTGCCGCCCAATGCCGATCTGTCGCTGGTCAAGAAAGCCTATTCCATTCCGGACAAGCAGAGCATGCTGGCGGTGCGCGACCTGCTGTCCAAGGAAGGCATCCTGGCCGGCTCGTCGTCCGGCACGCTTCTGTCGGCGGCACTGCGCTACTGCCGCGATCAGACGACGGCCAAACGCGTGGTCACCCTGGTCTGCGACAGCGGCAACAAATATCTGTCGAAGGTCTTCGACGACATCTGGCTCGCCGAGCAGGGCTTGGCCGACCAGGAGCAGCACGGCGACCTGCGCGACCTCGTCATGCGCTCGCCGCGCACTGGTGACATCGTGACCGTTGGCCCCGAGGAAACCTTGCTCAACGCCTATGGCCGCATGCGCCGCTCCGATGTCTCGCAGCTCCCGGTGCTGGAGGACGGCAAGCTCGTCGGCATCGTCGACGAGAGCGATATCCTGGCCAAGGTCGACGGCCCCTATGACGGCCGCTGGGATCGCTTCAACGCGCCGGTGCGCACGGCCATGACCTCGAACCTGCACACGCTGCAGGCCAGCCAGGCGCTCGATGCACTGCTGCCCGTTTTCGACCGCAACGAGGTCGCCATCGTCTTCGACGGCGACGAATTCATCGGCCTGATAACCCGTATCGACCTGATCAACCATCTGAGGCGCCGCGCAAAATGACTTCGAACGGCAAGAACCGCTTGGCCTTTTCCACCCGCACCATCCATGGCGGCCAGAGCCACGATCCGCTGACCGGCGCGGTGATGGTGCCGATCTACGCCACCTCCACCTATGGCCAGCAGTCGCCCGGCGTGCACAAGGGTTTTGAGTATGCCCGCAGCCAGAACCCGACGCGCTTCGCCTTCGAACGCGCCGTCGCCGATCTCGAAAGCGGCACCGCGGCCTTCGCCTTCGCCTCAGGCCTGGCCGCGATAGCCACTGTGCTGGAGCTTTTCGACGCCGGCGCCCATGTGGTGGCCACCGACGACATCTATGGCGGCTCGTTCCGGCTCATGGAGCGGGTGCGCAAGCGTTCCGCCGGTCTGCAGGTCAGCTTCGCCGATTTCACCGATCCCGCCGCCGTCGAGAGAGCGATCCGCCCGGAGACAAAGCTGCTCTGGGTTGAGACGCCGACCAATCCGTTGCTGCGCGTCGTCGACCTCGAAGGCCTGGCGGCGCTGGCCAGGCGCAAAGGCCTGCTGACTGTCGCCGACAACACCTTTGCCAGCCCCTACATCCAGCGGCCGCTGGAGCTCGGCATCGACATCGTCGTCCACTCGACGACGAAATACTTGAACGGCCATTCCGACATGGTCGGCGGCGTGGCGGTCGTCGGCGACAACAAGGATTTGGCCGATCGGCTGAAATTCCTGCAGAACGCCATCGGCGCCATTTCCGGCCCGTTCGACAGTTTTCTGGCGCTGCGCGGCATCAAGACGCTGGCGCTTCGGATGGAGCGCCATTCCGCCAACGGCCTGAAGATCGCGCAGTGGCTGGAAGCCCGCAAGGACGTGCGCCGCGTCGTCTATCCCGGCCTCGCCAGCCACCCGCAATACGAGATCGCCAAGCGCCAGATGCACGCCTTCGGCGGCATGATCTCCGTCGATCTCGACCGCGACCTTGCCGGCACAAAACGCTTCCTCGAACGCACGCAGCTTTTCACGCTCGCCGAAAGCCTCGGCGGCGTCGAAAGCCTGATCGAGCATCCGGCGCTGATGACGCACGGCTCGATCCCGGCGGAGAAGCGCGGCGCGATCGGCATCACCGACTCGCTGGTGCGCCTGTCGGCCGGTATCGAGGATGGCGATGATCTGATCGCGGATCTGGAGCAGGCGTTGCGGGGGTGAGTGCCTTCGAGGATCAATCGTTGTGATCCTTCGCGCCTCCCTCTGTCCTGCCGGACATCTCCCCCACGAGGGGGGAGATTGGCTGTTTCATCGCCTCACCCTTCCTGCAACGCCGGTAATTTGCGAAAGCCGCCGTGACATCTGATCTCCCCCCTCGTGGGGGAGATGGCCGGCAGGCCAGAGAGGGGCGCTGTCCCGCCGACATCTCGGTGCCTGTGCCATTGCAGACCGCAATCCACCGACTAAACTGCCTAACAACATGCGATCTCCGGAGGCGTGATGCGCGTGATCGTGTTGGGTGGCGGCGTTGTCGGCGTCACCACCGCCTATCAGCTGCAGAAGGACGGGCACGAGGTGGTCGTCCTCGAGCGCCAGAGCCAAGTCGCCGCCGAGACCAGCTGGGGCAATGCCGGCATGATTGCGCCGGGACATTCCTTCGTCTGGTCGTCGCCCAGGGCGCCATTAATCCTGTTGAAATCGCTGGTGCTGAAGGATCAGGCGCTGCGCTTCAAGCTGTCGGCCGATCCGAGGCTTTACAGCTGGTCGTGGCTGTTCCTCATGGAATGCACGGCCGAGAAGGCCAGGCGCAACACGCTGCTCAAGCATCGGCTTGCCGTATATTCGCAGAGCGTGCTGCACGAGGTGATTGCCCACGAGCAGATCGACTACGACCGCAACGATCGCGGCATCCTCTATTTCTATCGCAGCCAGCAGGCGCTCGATAAAGGCGTCGAGCACATGCGGCTGCTGGAATCAGACGGCCAGCTGATCAAGGTGCTCGACCGCCACGCCATCGTCGCGCTCGACCCGTCGCTGGCTTCCGCGCGGGAAAAGATCGCCGGCGGCATCCATTGCCCGACCGACGAGACCGGCGACCCGGCGAAGTTCACCCGGGCGCTTGCCGCGAAGATCGTCGAGCGCGGCGGCGAAATCCGCACCGGCACGACCATCATCGGCATCGAGACCTCGGGCGATGGCGTCACCCAGGTGCTGACCGACAAGGGCAGCGTCAAGGGCGACGCCTATGTGCTGGCGCTCGGCTCCTACAGCCCGCTGATCGCGAAGACCGTCGGGATCAACCTGCCGATCTACCCGATCAAGGGTTATTCGCTGACCATTCCGATCGGCAACCGGCCTCGGCCGCCGGCCATCGCGGCGATCGACGAGCACAATCTGGTCGCCGTGTCGCGCTTCGGCGACCGGCTGCGCGTCACCGCCACGGCCGAATTCGCCGGCTACGACATCAGCCACAGGCCGGCCGATTTCGCCTTCATGAAGGGCGTGACGCAGGAGCTTTATCCCGAGGGCGCCGACTATGACCGCGCCGAGATGTGGGCGGGCTTGAGGCCGATGACGCCGAACAATCTGCCCGAATTCGGGCGCCGCCGCCTCGGCAATCTCTATCTCAACACCGGGCACGGCCATATCGGCTGGACCATGTCGCATGGCTCGGCGCGCATCACCGCCGACCTGATCGCCGGCCGCAAGCCGGCCATCTCGATGGACGGTCTTTTGAATTGAGAGCATGATCCCGGAGCGATCGCCCAAGAAAGGGAATGCCATGTCCATCAGCGCGGCTGCTACCCGCCCTCAATCTTCGGGACCGGTCGATCCCAAGCCCGTCGATCCCAAGCCGGTCGATCTGGGCGTGCTTCCGTCCGAACTCGACGGCGGCCTTGCCTCGCGCGCGGCGATCGGGCTTGCGATCCTCGCCACCGACCAGACGCTGGAGCATGAGTTCCGCGCGTTGGTGCGCATTCCGGGCGTCGCCTTCTACGAGGCCCGCCTCTTCAACGACAACGACATCACCCCCGACACGCTGCGCGCCATCGGCCCGCGCATCGCGCCGACCGTCGACCTCATCCTGCCCAGCATTCCGCTCGACGTCGTCGGCTTCGGCTGCACCTCGGCCACCATGACGCTCGGCGAGGAAGCCGTCTTCGCCGAGATCAGGAAGGCGCGGCCGGGCGTCGCCTGCACCACGCCGGTGACGGGCGCGCTTGCCGCCTTCAAGGCGCTCGGCGCCAAGGGCATCGGCCTGCTGACGCCTTATGCCCCCGAGATCAACCAGGGTCTCGTCATCTATTTCACCGGACGCAGCCTCGATATCGCCGCCGTCGCCACTTTCGACCGGCGCGACGACCGCGAGGCGGCCCGCATCTCGCTCGCCTCGATCGAGGCCGCGGCCGAGCGCATGGCGGCGGCGCCCGGCGTGGAAGCGATCTTCATCTCCTGCACCAGCCTGCGCGTCGCCGAGGCGGTGGCGGAACTGGAGCAACGCATCGGCATTCCCGTCACCTCGTCCAACCACGCCATGGCCTGGCACTGCCTGCGGCTCGCCGGCATCGATGACGTCGTGCCGGCCGGCGGCCGGCTGTTCGCGCTGCCGATTGCCTGATCCGATTGGCAGATTGGCCGGTTCGAAATCGCCGGTTAACGTTTGCGGAAAAGGTTGCTTAACGCTTCGCTACTATGTCCTGCCCTCGGGAGGCAGGACAGAGTGAGCGCGATGAACGACAGCCCCGAAAAGCGCAATGAATGGCGCGCCATCTTCTACGTGCAGGCGCGTGTGGCGATCCTGTTCGTCCCGATCATCGTCAGCCTGCTGATCATCGGCGCGCTTGCCGGCAACGACCGCGATCACGACGCCATCGACAGGACCGTCACCAGCTCGGTGAAGTAAGCGACCCGGCAAGAGGCTCACGGTATTCCGTGCACGCTAGACAAAGCGCGGGATCGGGCCGTTCTGCGCCGTCGTGCGGTCGCCGAGGTCGATGAACACCTCGTCGACATAGCACCAGCCCCAGCCTTCGGGCGGATCGTAGCCTTCGATGACCGGATGCTGAGTGGCGTGGAAATGCTTGGTGGCGTGGCGGTTGGGCGAGTCGTCGCAGCAGCCGACATGGCCGCAGGTGCGGCAGAGTCTGAGATGCACCCAGCAGGAGCCGCTCTTCAGGCATTCCTCGCAGCCGAGGGCGCTCGGCACCACATCCTTGATGTCGTCCGTATGCCTGCATTCGTCCATCACGGTCTCCTTTCGGGCTGAGCAGCACGCCCGCCGTTCCGCGCAAGATGGGCATGCAGCGCCGCCACCACCTGAGCGCCTTCACCGACGGCGGCTGCGACACGCTTGGTCGAGCCGCAGCGCACATCGCCGATGGCGAACACGCCGCTGCGGCTCGTCTCCATCGGGCCGTGTCCCGGCGCCACATCCGGTCCGGTGCGCACGAAACCCCTGGCGTCGAGCGCCACGTCGCAGCGCGCCAGCCAGTCGGTGTTCGGGTCGGCGCCGATGAACAGGAAGAGGTGGCGGATGGCGCGCGTCGTCGCCACGCCGGTGACCCGGTTGCGCCAGCACAGCTGGTCGAGGTTGCCGTCATGGCCGTCGAGCGCCTCAACCTCGGTTTCCGTCAGCACCTCGATGTTCGGCTGCGCCACGATCCGCTCGACCAGATAGCGCGACATGGTGGCGTCGAGGCTGTCGCGCCGCGCCAACAGCGTCACCTTGCGCACCTGGCTGGCGAGATAGACGGCCGCCTGGCCGGCCGAGTTGCCGGCGCCGACCAGCGCCACTTCCTGGTCCCGGCAGAGCCGTGCTTCGATCGGCGAGGCCCAGTAATGCACGGACGCGCCCTCGAACTGCGCGATATTGGCGATGTCGAGGCGGCGGTAGCGCGCGCCGCTGGCGATCACCACCGTGCGCGCGCGCAGGATCTCGCCGTCGCCAACGTCCAGCCGGTAGCCGGCGATGTTGTCGGAGGCGCCGAGCAATTTGGCTTCATCGGGGATCACCATCTCGACCCCGAACTTCTGCGCCTGGTTGTAGGCGCGCGCCATCAGCGCCATGCCCGTAATGCCGGTCGGAAAGCCGAGATAGTTCTCGATGCGCGAGGATGCCCCCGCCTGCCCGCCGAAGGCGCGGCAGTCGAGCACGACGGTCGACAGCCCCTCGGAGGCCGCATAGACCGCGGCCGCCAATCCTGCCGGCCCTGCGCCGACTATGGCAACGTCGTAGATCTTGCCGGTGTCGAGCGGCCGCAGCAGCCCGATGCAGCGGGCGAGATCGCTTTCGCCGGGATTGTGCAGCAGCTTGCCGTTGGGACAGAGCACGATCGGCAGATGGTGCGGATCGACATGAAAACGCTCGATCAGCGTCTTGGCGCATGGATCGGTGTCGGAATCGAGCGCGCGGTGCGGCAGGCCGCTGCGGGTGAGGAAACCCTGCAGCCGCAGCACATCCCCATTGCCGGGACGGCCGATGACGATCGGCCCGCTGGTGCCGCTCTCGAGCAGGCCGACACGGCGCAGGATCAGCGCGCGCATGACGCGCTCGCCAAGGTTCGCCTCCTGCACCATCAGATCGCGCAGCCGCTGCGAGGGGATGACGATGGCTTCGACCGGCTCGGTCGCCTCGGCATTGATGAGCGACGGCCGGCTCGAAAGCTGCGCCAGCTCGCCGATGAAATTGCCCGGACCATAGGTGATGATCGCCTCGCGCGGGCCAAGACCGCCGGCCTGCGTGATGTCGACCTTGCCCGACAGGATGACGACCAATCCGGGCGAGACCATGCCGGCCGTCACGATATGCTCGCCGGCGCCGTAGGCTCTTGGCACGCCGAAGCGGCGCATGCGCTCGATGTCCGCATCGGCGAGCACCGGGAACATCTGGTCGCGGCGGGCGGCGATCGTCGGGCTGACGGAGGGGGCCATGACCGGACCGTAGCGTCCGCGGCAGCGGGTTTGAAGCGGTTTGTTCAGCGACTGGCCGGAAGGGCAGGCGGCCGCTACGCTGTCAGCTATCCGAGCGACCTCGCCAGCTTGCGCAGCGCCCCCTGCGGATCATCGGTGATGACGGAGCCATGCGAGACAAGGATGCGCTTGAGCGCCGGCAGGTCAGCCCATCGTCTCAATTGCGCTGCGAGTGCCGCCTTGTCGCCGACCATCGTCAGCTTGACCGGCCAGGGTATACGCGGCTCATCACCGGCAAATCCCATCATGCGCAATGCCCAGCCTGCAAAGCCGGACGCGTCGCGGATGTTGCCGACGATATCATTGAGAACCAGCGTCGTGCCGTTCGGTCCGTCGATTTGCAACGCCGCCTCGCGATCACGGGTTCCGGGGACGGTGACGAGCTTGACGTCGGGATCGCCAAAGTCGCCGCGTGCCGCATCGACATGCACCGCCTTCTCGACGCTGTTGCGCGCGCCCGCCGGTGCAATCACCTGAAGCGTGGGATAGCGATCTTTCCATGGCTTTGCATCGAGCCGGTGATGGTCGTTAGGGACGATCAGGAAGGCCGGCTGGCCGAAGGCCTCGATCGCGCGCATCTGTTCGTCATCGAGCGCGATGGCGCTGAAGATGACGAGCCGTCCGTCGCGCAATCGCACCACGGTCATGCGCCGTTTCAGGTTGCCGACCGGCATCGGTATGTCGCCCGTCACCGTCAGAATATCGTCGTCGACAGGAGAGAGCCTGCCATGCGGCAGAACCTTCCACTCCTTGAACGGCGCGGGCATCACGGAACCTCGGCTTAACCGACAAGATAGAAACGGTTCAACTCGAGACGAGTTGCAGAGCACAAAAAAGCCCGGAAAATCCGGGCTTTTTTGCTCATCGCGTCAGATCGTCTGAAACGGGAATTTGGTGCCCAGAAGAGGACTCGAACCTCCACTCCTTGCGGAACACGGACCTGAACCGTGCGCGTCTACCAATTCCGCCATCTGGGCTGGTGGGCGCTCATGTAAGCGGGCAAACGAAGCGTGTCAACGCGGTTTTTTCGAGGAGCTCAAGACTGACCAGAGGGCAGCTGGGGTTCATTTCAGGCACGGACGGCAATTGTCGGCGTCGCCCCCGCCCCTCATCGCCCTGCCGGGCACTTCTCCCCGTATAGGACGGGGAGAAGGGGCTGGCCGCGGCGTTGGCGTCCTCTTGAGACGCTGGCGATTGGCGAAATCGGCGGCCGGAGTTTCCCTCTCCCCGTCACTATACGGGGAGAGGATGCCGGCAGGCAGGTGAGGGGCGGCGCCGACGCTGGTCTTTAACGGCGAGACGGAATTCCAGCCTGAAGCGGTTGTCCCGAGACGGCCACCCGTTCCGAGCGGGGCCGGAACAATGGAATCCCTCACCCCTCCAGCACTTCCTTCTTTGCCACGGTGGAATCGGCGTTGAGCTTGTAGATCACCGGCACGCCGGTGCCGAGCTCCAGCTTGACGATCTCTTCGCCCGACTTGCCGTCCAGCGCCATGATCAGCGCCCGCAGCGAATTGCCGTGCGCGGCGACCAGCACCGTCTCGCCGCGCAGCACATGCGGCTGCACGTCGTGCAGGTAATAGGGCCAGACACGCGCGCCGGTGTCCTTCAGGCTTTCGCCACCGGGCGGCGATACGTCGTAGGAGCGGCGCCAGATGTGCACCTGCTCCTCGCCCCACTTCTTGCGCGCGTCATCCTTGTTGAGGCCGGAGAGATCGCCATAGTCGCGTTCGTTGAGCGCCTGGTCGCGGACGGTCTCGAGCTTGCTTTGGCCGACCACGTCGAGAATGTGCTGGCAGGTCTTCTGCGCCCGCTTCAGCGCCGAGGTGTAAGCGATGTCGAATTTCAGCCCGCGCGCGTTGAGCTTCTCGCCGGCGGCAAGCGCCTCCGCATTGCCCTGGTCGGTGAGGTCGACATCGCGCCAGCCGGTGAACAGGTTCTTCAGGTTCCATTCGCTCTGGCCGTGGCGCACGAGCACGAGAGTTCCCGACATGTTTGCTCCTGATACGTGGTTGGATTTGAGCAATTCCAGGAAAAGTGTGTAGCGGTTTTCAGCCCGGAATTGTGGAAGAAAAGCAGAAAGAACCGCCTCAGCCCAGGCCGAGCACGTCTCGCATGGAATAGAGGCCCGGCTTCTTGCCTCGGCCCCAGAGCGCCGCCTTGACCGCGCCGCGGGCAAAGATCGCCCGGTCCTCGGCCTGGTGGGCGAGCGTGATGCGCTCGCCGGTGCCGGCCAGGATCACGCTGTGCTCGCCGACCACCGACCCGCCGCGCAAGCTGGCGAAGCCGATCGTGCCGGCCTTGCGGACGCCGGTATGGCCGTCGCGCACACGCACGCTGTTGACATTGAGCGCGATCTCTCGGCCCTTGGCCGCCGCTTCGCCGAGCAGCAGCGCCGTGCCGGACGGCGCGTCGACCTTGTGCCTGTGGTGCATCTCCAGGATCTCGATGTCGAAATCCTGCGCATCGAGCGCGCGCGCCGCCTGCTCCACCAGCACCGCCAAAAGATTGACGCCGAGGCTCATATTGCCGGATTTGATGATGGTCGCGTGGCGCGCCGCCGCGGCGATCTTCGCATCGTCATCGGCCGAACAGCCGGTCGTGCCGATGACATGGACGATGCGCGCCTGCGCGGCATAGCCGGCGAATTCGACGGTTGCGCCGGGGGCCGTGAAATCGAGCACGCCGTCGGCCTTGGCGAAGGCCGGCAGCGGGTCGTCGGCGATCGGTACATTGATGGTGCCGATGCCGGCGAGCTCGCCGGCATCCTTGCCGAGATGCGGCGAGTCCGGCCGCTCGACGGCACCGGCAACCCGCGCGCCGGGAATGGAGTGGATGGCACGGATCAGCGTCTGACCCATCCGGCCGGCGGCGCCCACCACCACCAGGCCCATATCGCCCGTTTCGCTCATGCGCTTCTCCCGACGGTCTTCTTCGCGCGCGTGCGCGGCAGAGGAGTTTGGGTCGGCTTGGCGTCATCGACAAGCCCCAGCCCCTTCTTGCCCTGCACCCGGTGGAAGCGGGCATAGACGCTGTGGGGGTCGGCCATCAACGAGGCGTGTGTGCCTTCCTCGACCAGCCGCCCCTCTTCCAGCACGATGATGCGGTCGGCATTGACCACGGTCGACAGCCGATGCGCGATGACGATGGTGGTGCGGCCTTCCATGACATGGGTGAGCGCTTCCTGGACGCGCGCTTCGGCCTCGTTGTCGAGCGCCGAGGTCGCCTCGTCGAGCAGCAGGATCGGCGCTTGGCGCACGATTGCGCGGGCGATCGAGACGCGCTGGCGCTGGCCGCCGGAAAGCGTTGAGCCGCCTTCGCCGACCGGCGTGTCGTAGCCTTGCGGCTGCTGGCGGATGAACTCGTCGGCGGCGGCCTGTTTCGCCGCCTGCTCGATCTCCGCATCGGTGGCCGAGAGCCGGCCGTAGCGAATGTTGTCGCGGATCGTGCCTTCGAAGAGATACGGCGCCTGCGAGACATAGGCGATCGATTGGCGCAGCGACCGCTTCGTCACCTTCGAGATGTCCTGGCCGTCCACCTCGATGCTGCCCTCGTCGACGTCATAGAAGCGCTGCAAGAGCGCCACCAGCGTCGACTTGCCGGCGCCCGAAGCGCCGACGATCGCCGTCACCTTGCCGGCGGCGGCGGTAAAGCTCAGATCCCTCAGCACCGGCATGTCGGCGCTATAGCCGAACGTCACATTGTTGAAGGTCACTTCGCCGGAAATGATCTTCGCTTCGGCGGCGTCGGGCGCGTCGCTTTGTTTCGGCTCGAGGTCGAGCAATTCATAGATCATGCGCGCGTTGACCAGCGCGCGTTCCATCGCCACCTGCATGCGCGCCAGCCGCCGCGCCGGATCATAGGCCAAGATCAGCGCGGTGATGAAGGAAAAGACCGCGCCCGGCGGCTGACCGAGATACAATGCCCGATAGCCGGAATAAGCGATGACG
This sequence comes from Mesorhizobium sp. WSM3868, assembly GCF_002294785.1. Lineage (NCBI taxonomy): Bacteria > Pseudomonadati > Pseudomonadota > Alphaproteobacteria > Hyphomicrobiales > Phyllobacteriaceae > Mesorhizobium > Mesorhizobium sp. WSM3868. The sequence goes on from NZ_NSGB01000002.1 coordinate 107,119, forward strand.
GCGGTCACGGCGAGGCCGGCCAGCATGTCCGAAATCGGCGACAGCCGTTCCGAGACGCGGGCGATCTTGTTGCTGCGCTGTTCGGCCGTGTCGGCCATGATGCCGATGCGGCGCGCCAGCTCGTCCTCCAGGGTGAAGGCCTTGACGATGGCGATGCCTTGGGTGGCCTCCTGCACCGACCCGCTCAGCCGAGAATTGATCAGCACGGATTCCCGATTGATCTTGCGCACCCGGCGCGTGATGTAGACGACGGCCCAGATCAGCGGCGGCCCGATCAGCAGCGAGCTCAGCGACAACACCGGATCCTGGTAGACCATGAGGCCGACCAGGCCGACGAGCGTCACTGCGTCGCGAGTGATCGAAATCAATGTCAGCGACAGCAGGTCGCGGATGCCGCCGATATTCTCGTCCAGCTGCGCCGCCAGTCGACCCGAGCGCGTGTCGTTGAAGAAATTGACGCCGAGCTTCATCAGTTGGTCGAAGCTGCGCTTCTGGTAGCGGGCGACCAGATTGTTGCCGATCGTGGCCAGCATCACCGCCTGGCCGTAGCCGGCGAAGCCGCGCACGAGGAAGGCGCCCATGAAGCCGGCGCAAATCCACCAGACGGCGTCGCTGCTCCGCTCGTAGAATATCTGATTGACCATCGGCGCCATGACCCAGGCCGAGAAGGCGGTCGCGCCGGAAACCAATAACGAGCAGACGATGACGATCGCGTAGGACCAGCGATGGTCATAGCCGTTCTCGGCGATGATACGGCGCAGTACCGCCGTGACCTCGCCGGGCCGGGCCTTTAGCTTGTTTGGATTTTGAAATGTCAAATCGGCAGCGCTTCGTGGGTTCTCGTCAAAGGTCAGGGAGCATTTCGGCACCCTCTTATCGCTCCGGCTACGGCTTGCCTATGGCGAAACTTCGTCGCGGCCGATTGCCATCCCGCACCCGGGCGCGCTCATGCCCGCCAGTGCCGTCCGGCGGTCTGAACGCCGAACAGCGACGGAGTTCTGGCATAGGCGGCCAGCCCGAGAAGCGCCGCCAGCGGGTGGGTGATGACATAGACCGGCATCGTGCGCATCAGCGCGCTGTGCGGCGCCTTGTCCTCGAACGCGGCGCGGAAATTGCCGGCTTTCAATGCCGGCACGATTTTTTGCGCGATGCCGCCGGTCAGGAACACGCCGCCGCGGCTCATGAACACCAGCGCGAGATCGCCCGCGGTGCGGCCCAGGCAGGTGACGAACAGTTCCAGCGCTTCCTGTGCCACCGGATCGGATTTGGCGAGCGCGGCCGCCGTAACCTCCGCCGGCGTCGTGAAAGACGTCGGCTTTGCGTCGGCCCTGGCCACCGCGCGATAGACATTGACCAGTCCGCGGCCGCACAGGATCTGCTCGCCGGAGATGCGACCCTCGAGCTTTTCGATATGCGGAAACACTTCGAAGTCGCGCGGCGTGCGCGGGCCGATATCCATATGCCCGCCCTCGCCCGGCACCGGTATCCAGCGGCGAAGCGCGTAGATCAGCCCCGCGACGCCGAGCCCCGTCCCCGGGCCGAGCACGACCCGGCCGGCATTCGGCTCCGGCGTCCCGCCGCCGATCTTTTCCATATGCTCTTCGCCCAGCGCCACCACCGCCAGCGCCTGCGCCTCGAAATCGTTGAGCACGACGATCTCGCTCAAGCCCAGATTGGCAAACATCTGGTGCGGCTTAACCACCCAGGGGCAGTTGGTCAGTCGGATCTCGTCGCCGTCGACCGGCCCGGCCACCGCCAGCACCGCCGAATGCGGCTGGATCGACGAGCGGTCGAGCACCGCCGCCTGGATCGCCTCGTCGATGGTCTTGAAATTGGCCGTCTGGACGATTTGCGGCTCGGTCGCTTCCGAATTGGCGTCGAGCACGATCGAGAAACGCGCATTGGTGCCGCCGATATCACCGATCAGGACCGGAAACCGCAGCGCTGTATCGTCTTCGCCAACCATGCTTTTTTGTCCCGTTCGTTCCCGCTCCGTCGCTGACTAGCGCATGGTCCTGCAAAGGGAAAGCGGCTTCGGTCCCTATCTCGAGCGTCGGCGCCGCTCCTCACCTGCCTGTCGGCATCCTCTCCCCGTCAGTGACGGGGAGAGGGGCACTGTCGCCAATGGTTTCGCCAATCGCCAGCTTCGCAAGAAGAAAGCCCGCATTGCGGCAGCCAGGCGGATGAGGGACGCCGCCGGCCTCGACAATCTGGACGCCGTGGCGCGGCCCTCAGTTCCCCGGCCTTGGCCGTGGCACTGGAATGCCGATTTTGGGCGTCGGCGCAAAGGAACTCGCCGCCGCCGGCAGCGTCGCCGCATCGCTGGAGATCGTCTCCGCCGTCTCGGTCGCTTTCGATTTGGCCGCCGCCACCGCTGCCGCGCCGCCGCCCTGATAGGTAACGGCTTCCAGAGAAGGCGCGTCCGGCGCTGCAAGCACCGCCTGGCACTCCTTCGGCAAATTGGCCATCGTCATCAGATCGCGCGCTTTCGGCGCATCCGGGTTCTTGTTGGGCCGCCACGGCTCCTCGGTGAACCACCAGGCAAGCGGTTTGCCGCAGCCGTCATCGGCCGGCGTCGCCTCCTGCGCCTTGCAGCCGGGCGAGCCCGCCTGGCAGCCGATGCGCATGTGGAAATGATAGTCATGGCCCCAGAACGGCCGGATCTTGCGCAGCCAGAAGCGATCGCCGGTGACCGTGTCGCAAAGCTTCTTCTTGATGCCCGGATTGACCAGAATGCGCTCGACCTCCGGGTAGCTCGCCGCACGCTTCAAAAGCCGCGTATGCGCCGGCGTCCACAGCGCGTCCTTCACCAGATGCGTCTTCTCGTCGACCATCAGCGTCGCGCTCATGCTCTCGCGCTGCGCCATGGTCAGCGGCCGCCGCGGCATCGGCGTCAGCCAGATATCGGCATCGAGGCCGATCTGATGCGAGGCGTGGCCGGTCGTCATCGGACCGCCGCGCGGCTGCGAGACATCGCCGACCAGCAGCCCCGGCCAGCCATCCCCCTGGGCGTCTCGCGCGAGCTTCTCGATCAGCGCAATCATCGCCGGATGGCCCCAGCGGCGGTTTCGCGAGGGGCGCATCACCTCCCAACTCGGCCCGTCCACCGGCAAGGCGACGGCGCCGGTGAAGCAGCCTCTTGAATAAAAGCCGAACGATTGCGCTTGCGCCACCGCCGGCAGCTTCTTGGCGCCGAACAGGTCTTTTGCGCGCGGTTCGGCCGAGATCGCGGCCGCCGCCAGCCCGGCTAAGGTCACCAGGGCAAGCGCGGCGGTCAGGAACGGCTTCCTGTCGGGCAGCGGTCGCAACGTCATCAGGTCGGGTCCCCTCTCCAGTGGCACGACGCAATCTCAGGCGGCATGCTAAAACATGTCTCCCGAAAGTGGGACCCGGTTTCGGGACAAAGACATGCATAAATCAAACCTTGGCGACGCAGTTCAGGCGCGAATCATATCACGCCAATGCACGTCGCTTCGCTCACGAGCGTTTCATCGGGCTGCGCGGCTCTCCGTCCCGCCAGTTGCCGTCGGCCCACATCCGCTCCAGCGCCACCCGATAATTCGGCAAACGAAAGCTGTAGCCGGCCGCTTTGATCGCCGCGTTGGCGACGCGCTTGTTCTCGCCGTAGAAGGACCGCGCCATGGGCGAAAGTTGCGCGGTTTCGAAGGGGATTTCCGGCGGCGCCTCCACGCCCATCAGCCGGGCGGCGTAGGCGACGACATCCTGCGGCGGCGCCGGCTCGTCGTCGGTGACATTGAAGATGCCGCCGCGGTTCCTATCGGCCAGGTGCCACAGGGCGCCGGCGATGTCGTCGCAATGGATGCGGTTGAAGACCTGGCCGGGCTTGACCAGCCGCCTCGCGGTGCCGTCCTCGAGATTGGCCAGCGCGTTGCGGCCCGGGCCGTAAATGCCGGAAAGCCGCAGGATCGCTACCGGCTTTCCGATTTCCCGCCCAAGAGCCAGCCATTCCTGTTCGGCCGCCACCCGCATTACCGAGCGCTTCGAAACCGGCCTGCACTCGGCGCTCTCGTCCACCCAGGCGCCGCCATGGTCGCCGTAGACGCCGACAGTGGAAAGATAGCCGATCCATTTGAGCGCCGGCATCTTGGCCCGGATCGCCTCGCCTGCCGCGTTGAGCACCGGATCGCCCGCTTCGTCCGGAGCGACCGAGACGATGAGATGTGTTGTGTGCCGAAGCGCATCGCTGATTTCCGCCGTCAACGAACCGTCGAAGCTTAACGGATTGATGCCTGCCTGCCGCAACACCTCGAACTTTTCCGGCGATCGCGTCGTCCCAAGGATCGGCGCGCCATCTTCATTGGCTCTCGCAAAACCCTTGCCGGAATAACCGGCGCCGAAAATGAAGAAGCGTCTCTCGCCCATCAATTAAATCCGTTCCTCAATGGTCCTTTGCGGGAACCGGCAGCGCTGACAGCCATTCCTCGCGCACCGTTGCATCGCCTTCGGCCTGCAAGGCCGATGCGGCGAACTCCGCAAAATCGCGCCGCGGCATCAGTCGCGATAGCGCCCATACTGCCGCACCCCGCACCAGGGGCGAGCCGTCGTCGATTAGGCCGCGCGCGACCGGCGTCAGCGAAGCATCGCCCGAATTGCCGGCGGCGATCAGCGCGTTGCGGATGAAACGGTCGCGGCCGATGCGCTTGATTGGCGAGCCCGAGAAAAAGGAGCGGAACGTCGCATCGTCGAGCAACAGCAGCTTCGACAGCCGCGGCTCGCGCAGATCTTCGCGAGCGGCAAGCTTGGCCTCGGCGGCGACGCTGGCGAATTTGTTCCACGGACACACGGCGAGGCAGTCGTCGCAACCATAGACGCGGTTGCCGATCGCCTCGCGAAATTCGCGCGGGATCGGCCCCTTGTTCTCGATGGTGAGGTAGGAGATGCAACGCCGCGCATCGAGCCGGTAGGGCGTCGGGAAGGCATCGGTCGGGCAGATGTCGAGGCAGGCGCGGCAGGAGCCGCAATGGTCGATCTCGGCTTTGTCCGGCTCAAGCTCGGCCGTGGTGAAGATAGTGCCGAGGAACAGCCATGAGCCATGCTCGCGGCTCACCAGGTTGGTGTGCTTGCCCTGCCAGCCCAACCCCGCGGCTTCGGCAAGCGGCTTTTCCATCACCGGCGCCGTGTCGACGAAGACCTTCACGTCGCCGCCGGCCCGCGCGACGATCTTGCCCGCGATTTCCTTCAGCCGACCTTTCATCACATCGTGATAGTCGCGATTTTGCGCGTAGACCGAGATCGCACCGCGATCGTGTTTGTCGAGGACATCGCGCGGATCCCGGTCCGGACCATAGTTCATGGCGAGCACTATGATCGAACGCACTTCCGGCCACAGCGTCGAAGGCTCGGCGCGCCGCCCGATCGTCTCGGCGATCCAGTCCATCGAGCCGTGAAATCCCTCGGCGACAAACTCGGCCAGGCGCGCGGGAGCCAGCGGGATCGCGTCCGGCCGGGTGACGGCAACGGCGTCGAAGCCGGCGCGGCGCGCCTCCGCGTCGATCAGCGCGCGCAGCTTCGTCGTGTCAGAAATCGAGATCCGCATAATGCGATACCGGCGACAGGCCGCGCACGCGATCGGTGAGCAGCGGCCGGAACGACGGCCGTGATTTCACGCGAGTATACCATTCGCGCGCCGCCGCGTGCTCGCGCCAGTCGATCTCGCCGAGATAGTCGAGCACGGAAAGCGTCGCGGCCGCGGCGAGGTCGGCATAGGTCACCTTGTTGCCGGCCAGCCAATGACGCGTGCCCGCCAGCCAGTTGGTGTATTTCATGTGCTGGCGGATGTTGGCGCGCGCGGCGCGGATCGCGCCCGAATCGGGTGAGCCGCCGCCCGCCGTCTCCGGCATCACCGGCTTCAGCACCCGCTCGCGCACCAGATGGCGGGTGACCTCGCTTTCGGCCTTGCTGAGATACCAGTCGGTCAGTCGCCGGATTTCGGCGCGCTGCATCGGGTCCTCGGCAAACAGCCGCCTGTCGCGCTTCAGCACCCCGCGTGTCTCGTCAAGATATTCGGCAATGACCATGGCGCCGACGATTGGCACATCGCCTTCGGCCAGCAGGATCGGCAGCGTGCCGGCCGGATTGAGCGCCAGAAACTCCTTGCGCCGGGTCCAGGGTTTCTCCTCGATCAAGGCCAGCTCCTCGCCATACTCGCCGAAGGCGAGGCGGACGAACCGGCAGGTGGCGAACATCGGGTGGTGAAAAAGCGTCAGCATGGTTCCGCGATGATAGGGCGCACTGGCAAATTGGTGTGAGCGCCGGTAAGTCTTGGCGGCCCGATTCCAGGGACTGTCATGTGTTGCGACCTATAGGGGCACTTCCGCGCCATGACAAGCAAGCCCTTCCCCTTAGCCGTCACTCGAAGCAGAGGTTGCCATGGAAAGCCAGACCATCGTCGAAGCACTGCTGCTTGGGCTGATCGAGGGCCTGACCGAATTCATCCCGGTCTCGTCGACCGGTCACATCCTGCTCGCCGGCCATTTCCTCGGCTTCCATTCGACCGGCAAGGCCTTCGAGATTCTGATCCAGCTTGGCGCGATCCTCGCGATCTTGAGCGTCTACTTCCGCCGCCTCTGGAAGATGCTGCTCGAACTGCCGCATGACCGTCTGACAAGGCATTTCGCCATCGGCATCCTCATCGCCTTCCTGCCGGCCGCGCTCATCGGCGCGCTGGCGCATGACTTCATCAAGACCTTCCTGTTCGAATCGCCGCGCCTGATCTGCATCATGCTGGTCATCGGCGGCGTGGTGCTGCTCGCCGTCGACCGCATGAACCTGAAGCCCGTCTACCGCGATGTCGAGCGCTTCCCGACCAGGCTTTATCTGCAGATCGGCCTGTTCCAGTGTCTGTCGCTGATACCCGGCACCTCGCGCTCCGGCTCGACCATCGTCGGCGCGCTGCTCTTGGGCGTCGACAAGCGCGCGGCGGCGGAGTTTTCCTTCTTCCTCGCCATGCCGACCATGGTCGGCGCCTTCGCCTTCGATCTGTTCAAGAACCGCAACGTGCTGACCTCGGCCGACCTGCCGATCATCGCCGTCGGCTTCATCGCCGCCTTCGTCACCGCGCTCTTCGTGGTGCGCTTCCTGCTCGATTACGTCTCGCGCAAGGGCTATTCGCTGTTCGGCTGGTGGCGGCTGGTGGTTGGCGGGCTCGGACTGGCGGCGCTGATGATCTGGGGGTGAGCTTATCCTCCCACGAGTTGGGAGGGTAAGCCCCTCAATTCCGCCCGTAAAATGCATTCTCGACATGCACTGGCCAGCGCCAGGGCAGCACCGCCACCATGTCGAAGCGCACCGACAGCCGGCCATAGTCCGGCTGGCGCGACAGCCAGAGGTCGGCGGCACCCTCGATGCGCCGTTCCGAGGCGTGGGCGATCGCTTCCATCGCCTCCATCAGCGTGCGCCGCGCCTTGACTTCGACGAACAGCACCAGGTCGCCGCGCCTGGCGATCAGGTCGATCTCGCCGAGCTTTGTGCGATGGCGGCGCGCAAGGATGCGATACCCCTTCAGCATCAGCGCCAACGCCGCCAGCCATTCGCCGCGATGGCCGCGCCGATAGGCTTTTCGCCGATGACCGACGGTGCGCTCAGCCACCGCCGTCCGCCTTCAGCTCGATCAGCCGGCGATAGAGCGCCTGTTTCTGGCCGCCGGTCATCTTCGCCGCTTCCGCCGCCGCCTTGGAGGCCGGCATTTCGGCGGCTAAAGACAACAGCAGCCGGTCGATGTCGGCCGGCTGGTCCTCGGCCGCCTCCGGCGGGCCGACGCAGACCACGATTTCGCCTTTGGGCGTCTCGGCCGCCGCGTAGTGATCGGCAAGCTCTCCGAGCGTCCCCGTTCGCATCTCCTCAAACGCCTTGGTCAGCTCGCGGCCGATCGCCGCTTTGCGCGCTCCGCCAAGCACTTGGACCATCGCGCCAAGCGTCTCGGCCAGCCGGCGCGGCGATTCATAGAAGATGAGCGTCGCCGGCACCTGCCTGAAGCTTTCGAGCTTGGTGAGCCTCTGGCCCGCCTTGGCCGGCAAGAAGCCGGCGAACAGAAAGGCGTCGGAAGGCAGGCCGGAAGCGGTCAGCGCGGCAAGCGCCGCCGACGGTCCGGGCACCGGAATAACGCGTATGCCGCGCTCCAGCGCCTCGCCGACCAGCCGGTAGCCGGGATCGGAAACCAGCGGCGTGCCGGCATCCGAAATGAGCGCCACGCTCTGTCCGGCAGCGAGCGATTCGATCAGCCTCGGCCCGGCCTCGGCGGCATTGTGCTCGTGATAGGCCGTGGTGCGCCGGCGAATGCCGTAGCGTTCGAGCAGCACGCGCGAGACGCGGGTGTCCTCGCAGGCAACGATGTCGGCGCCGGCCAGCGTCTCCAGCGCTCGCAGCGTGACATCGGCGAGATTGCCAATCGGCGTCGCCACCAGATAGAGCGCCGGCTCCAGCGGCCGCGCCGCAATTTCGGTCTGCCCGATTACATAGCTGCGTTTGTCGCCGGTCAATTGAGGCCCTCCCCACGCGCCACTGTTTGCCACGGCTGATCTGCGGTTGCAAAACGTGATGGCGATGCAAGGGAATCGCCATGCCTTTGCCACGATGCGGAACCAAACCGCATAAGGCGGATTTTACCCCTGATTCCCGAGGAGGAGGACAGGATGGACAGCCTGATCATTCAAGACGCTTTCACGCCCTATTATTCGGGCTGCAAGCGCTTTGCCGGATCGGAGAAGGTTGCCGGTTCGGAGAATCGGGAACCCTCCGCCAGGACAAAGGACAAGGAAGCGATGAAGCCGCTTCCAAGCCCCGCGGTTCAAGACGCCTCGACCGAAACCGAAAGCACGACGGAGCACTGACCGGACGATGCCCAATCGCTTCGACATTTTCATCACACGACTCGAAAGCAAGACCGCCCGCGAGGGCATTCCTTCCCATCCGATCGCCGCCCAGCACGGGAACCGCCGCGACAAGACCGACCTGAAGCAAGGCCGCTCCGGCGACGCGCATGCGGAAAAGGATCGCGGGAAGCAGCGTCAGAAGCACGACGCCTAGAGCAGCTGCGACGCTTCGCGATCTCTCGCCTCATCCCAGGCGGAGCGAGGAGCGAAGCGCCATGCTTGGCCGTTCAACCAGGCCATTCAGCCCAGATATTTAGTGACCTTCGCCTCCAGAAGTCGCACCAGTTCCGGATCCATGAACGCATAGTTGTCCGGGATGTCGAGGCAGATCACCGTGCCCGCATCAGGCTTGACCGGAACTTCGTCTGCAGCTTGACGCGATGCGCCTTCTCCATGACGAAGATGATGTCGGCCCACGCGACCAGCTCATGCGTCAGCGGGTTGTCCGCGTCGTGATTGGTGCCGGCCGATTCGACCTCGAGGTCGCGGCGCCTGGAAAACACCTGCTCGGCGGTGGGACTGCGCAGGCGGTTCTGGCTGCAGACGAAGAGAACCTTTTTCACCGCGCGAGGTCTGCCACCACCGCATCGAGCACGATCATGCCGGCGGTCGTGGCGCGGAGGCGGGCGTTGCCGACCGGCGCCACCAGCCCCTCTTCCTGCAGCACCGACAATCGGTCGCTCGCCAGACTACGCCCGGCAAGCGTCTCGTAGCGCTGGAGGTCGATGCCTTCGGCCAGCCGCAGCCCCATCAATAGGAACTCGTCGGCTTCTTCGGCGCGCGTCAGCACCTCGCCGCCGGTGACGCCATGGCCCCTGGCTTCGACCAGGTTGGCCCAGGTCTCAGGCATCTTTTCCGCGACCGTCACGGTACGGCGGCCGTTCTCGACGAAGCGGCCATGCGCGCCGGGTCCGACGCCGACATATTCGCCGTAGCGCCAATAAGTCAGGTTGTGCCGGCTTTCCGCGCCCGGCCGCGCGTGGTTGGAGATTTCGTAGGCCGGAAGGCCGTGCGCCGCGGTCACCTCCTGCGTCAGCGCGTAGAGGTCGGCGGCATGGTCGTTGTCGGGCAGGACGAATTTTCGCGCTGAGTGGAGTGCATGGAACGGCGTGCCCTCCTCGATCGTGAGCTGATAGAGCGACAGGTGGTCGGCGGCGTGCCCGATCGCTTCCTCAAGCTCTAAAGCCCAAGCCTCCGGCGTCTGGCCGGGCCGCGCATAGATCAGGTCGAAGGAGAGCCGCGGAAAGATTTCCCGCGCCAGCCCGATGGCGTGCAGCGCCTCCTCGACATTGTGCAGCCGACCGAGGAAGCGCAGGTCCTTGTCGTTCAGCGCCTGCACGCCGAGCGAGACGCGGTTGACGCCTGCCGCCCGATAACCGCGGAAGCGCTCCGCCTCGACCGAGGACGGGTTCGCCTCCAGCGTCACCTCGATCCCGGCAGGCACCGTCCAGTTCCTCGCTACGGCTTCCAGAACCGCTGACACCGTTTCCGGCTTCATCAGCGACGGCGTGCCGCCGCCGAGGAAGATGCTGGTCACCTCGCGCGGCCCGGTGCGGGCGCGCATGGTCTTCAGCTCCGTCTCGAAGGCACGCGCAAAACGCTCCTGGTCGACCGGCTGGTGGCGAACGTGGCTGTTGAAGTCGCAGTAAGGGCATTTGGCCGCGCAGAACGGCCAATGGATATAGACGCCGAAGCCGGGGCTGCGGTCGAGCGGCATGGTCTGGCCTGTCCCAATCATTTTGACCTGAGCCGCGCCACATCCAGCCGCGCCAAATCCAAGCGGGCCTGGGCAAACTTCTGGAAGGCGCGGGCGCGGTGCGACAGGGCTGTTGCCTGGCCGGGCTTCCAGCCATGCTTTTGCTCGGCGCTCATCTCGCCAAAAGTCTTGGCGAAGCCGTTGGGCAGGAACACCGGATCGTAGCCGAAGCCGAGCGTGCCGCGCGGCGGCCAGACCAGCGTGCCTTCGGCCTCGCCGCGGTAATATTCGGCCTCGCCATCGGGAAAGGCGAGGCAGATGACGGCGACGAAACGCCCGGTGCGCTGCGCCGGCTCGGTCGCGCCGACCTCCTGCAACGCCACTTCGGTGCGCTGCATGGCCATGCCGAAATCGCGTGTGCCGTCCGCCGTCTCGGCCCAGTTGGCTGTGTAGACGCCGGGCGCCCCGTCGAGCGCGTCGACGCAGAGCCCCGAATCGTCCGACAGCGCCGGCAGGCCGGTGGCCTTGGCCGCTGCATAGGCCTTGATATAGGCATTCTCCTCGAAGGTCGTGCCGGTCTCGTCCGGTTCCGGCAGGCCGTAATCCTTGGCCGACTTCGCCTCGAAGCCGAACGGGGCCATCAAGTCGGCGAATTCGCGCAGCTTGCCTTCATTGTGGCTGGCGACGACGATCTTTTGTCCGTTCAAAGAATGCATCAGAGACCCCAGATCCTTGGTTCGGCGAACTCGATCGAATTGCCCGAAGGGTCGCGGATATAGATCGAATGTCCGCCTTGCGGCCATTCGAAATCGCTTTCGATGGCGATGTTCTTGGCCGCCAGATGCTTGCACCATTCGGCGATCTCGGCCGCAGTCGCGGTGAAGCAAAGATGCCCTTCGCCGACCGTGCCGTGCGGCGGCACCTTCAGCTTGGCGTCGGGCGCCGGCGGAATTTTCGTCGCCTCGGCATTGAAGATGAGCAGCACGCCGTTGCCGCAGCGGAAGAAGACGTGGCGGCCTTCGACCTTGCCCAGCGGATCCAGGCCGAGGATGTCGCGGTAGAAGGCTTCGGCAGCGGTTAGGTCTGTGACGTAGAGCGCTGATTCCAGAATCGCGGAGGGAGTCACGAAGCACCCCCCTCTGCCCTGTCGGGCAGATGGCCGGCAGGCCAGAGGGGGGTGCCTAGGCTCGGCATTCGAAAACCTACGCCACCGCCATCTGCTGCAGGCTGACCAGCCGAGAAATACCCTTCTTGGCCAGTCCCATCAGTGCCGAAAACTGCTCTTCGGAGAAGGGCTCGCCTTCCGCCGTGCCCTGGATCTCGACGATGCCGCCCTTGCCGGTCATGACGAAATTGGCGTCGGTGCCGGCCGAGGAATCCTCGAGATAATCGAGATCGATGACCGGCTGTCCGTCATGGATGCCGCAGGAGATCGCCGCGACATGGTCCTTGAGCACCTTGGAAACGCTGGCCATCTGGCGCGCTTCCATCCAGCGCAGGCAATCGTATAGCGCCACCCAGCCGCCGGTGATCGAGGCGGTGCGGGTGCCGCCGTCGGCCTGGATGACGTCGCAGTCGACGGTGATCTGCTGTTCGCCCAGGGCCTGCAGGTCGACAACGGCGCGCAACGAACGACCGATCAGCCGCTGGATCTCCAGCGTGCGGCCGCCCTGCTTGCCGGCGGAAGCCTCGCGGCGCATCCGCTCGCCCGTCGAGCGCGGCAGCATGCCGTATTCGGCCGTAACCCAGCCCTTGCCGGAATTGCGCATCCAGGCCGGCACCTTTTCCTCCAGGCTCGCCGTGCACAGCACATGCGTGTCGCCGAACTTCACCAGGCACGAGCCTTCGGCATGCTTGGAGACGCCGCGCTCGAAGGAGATGGCGCGCATTTCGTCGGGCTGGCGTTTGGAGGGGCGCATTCGGCCTTCTTTCCTATGGTTTTGGATTCGTCGGCGGCTTGTAGACGCATGCGATGGATGGCGCAAAGGAAAAGGGCGCCAAGGAAACTCCGCGCACGCGAAAATGGCCCGGGTTGCGCCAGGGAGGCTTAAGTCTATATCTTTCGATAGGAGGTTTTTCGCTGGAATGAACAAGGCAGTCGATCCCGCATCGCAGCCGCCCGTGCTTCAGTCGCTCGACATGCGCTCGCGCGACATCTTCCGGCGGATTGTCGATTCCTATCTGCGCGACGGCGAGCCGGTCGGCTCGCGCAGCCTGTCGCGCATCCTGCCGTCGTCGCTGTCACCGGCCACCATCCGCAACGTGATGAGCGACCTCGAGCATCTGGGGCTGATCTACGCGCCGCATATCTCGGCCGGGCGCCTGCCGACCCAGACCGGCCTGCGCTTCTTCGTCGATGCCTTCATGGAGCTCGGCGATCTGTCGGACGACGAGCGCCGCGTCATCGAGGCGCAGGTGCGTGCCTCGGGCTCGGGCGCGACGCTGGAGCATATGCTGACAGAGGCCAGCCAGATGCTCTCCGGCATGTCGCGCGGCGCCGGCCTGGTGCTCGCCGCCAAGAACGAGGTGGCTCTGAAGCACATCGAGTTCATCCAGTTGGAACCCACCAAGGCGCTCGCCGTCCTCGTGTCGCAGAGCGGCGATGTCGAGAACCGCGTTGTCGACCTGCCGGCCGGTATCACCGTCTCGCAGCTGCACGAGGCCTCGAACTTCCTCAACGCCCATATCCGCGGCCGCACGCTGGCCGAGGCCCGGGTCGAGATCGCGCGCATCAAGGACGAGACCAGGGCGGCTCTCGACACGCTGTCGCAGGAACTGGTCGAGAAGGGCCTCGCGGTCTGGGCCGGCGCCGAAAGCGGCCTGCCGGCGCGCCTCATCGTGCGCGGCCGCGCCAATCTTCTGGAAAACGTCACCGCCCAGGCCGATCTCGAATTGCTGCGCCATCTGTTCGAGGATCTGGAAACGCAGGACGGACTGCTGCAGCTCCTCGACCTCGCCGAGGAAGGTCCGGGCGTGCGCATCTTCATCGGCTCGGAGAACAAGTTGTTTTCGCTGTCCGGTTCGTCGCTCGTGGTCGCGCCCTATCGCGACAAGGATGCGCGCGTCGTCGGCGCGCTCGGCGTCATCGGCCCGACGCGATTGAACTATGCCCGCATCGTCCCGATGGTCGACTATACGGCCCAGTTGATTTCGCGCATGCTGAGGTAGGCGAGCGGGAAACGTCGCAAGGAGGGTGGAAATGGCGCTGGAATCGTTCAAGGCCCAGATCAGCCTGCTGCTCGAGGAGATGGTGAACCAGCCGGAAGACGATCACGAGATCCAGGAGCTACTGCGCGAGAAGCTCAGGGAAATGCGCGCCATGGGCCTGCCGCTGCCGGCCGATCTGGTCGCGCTGGAAAAGCAGCTCGACGACGATCTGGATATCGAAGAGAGCTGAACTGCCGGCGCTTCCCGTCAAAATTTGCATGCCCGGCTTCTCTTTTGGAGAGCCTGGATATTCGCTGTCTGGTTGCTGATGCACGTTGGCGAATAACGGAGAACAGCATGATACGGATTGCCGGCCTTGCCGCCCTCGCCTTGCTCCTGGCCTCCGGCGCCGTCGCGCAACAGGCCGATCAGCCCTTGCTCACCGGCAAAAAGGCCTTCGGTGACTGGAAGGCCGACCGGCCCGGCGTGCGGCGCCTCATCAGGCCCGACGATCTCCCGAAGCCGAATGTCGCCGAATCCGCCTCGAACGGCGGCGGTGTCACCGATCGCCCCGAGGATGCCAAGCCAGCCCTTCCACCCGGCTTTTCGGCCGAGCTGGTGGCTTCGGGCATCAGCAGCCCGCGTGTCGTGCGCACGGCGCCGAACGGCGATCTCTTCGTCGCCGACAGCAGGGCGAACCAGGTCCGCGTCTATCGACTGGCCGAAGGCAGCGCCAAGCCCGCCGAGAAGTCGGTCTTTGCCAAAGGCCTGACCCGGCCCTACGGCATCGCCTTCTATCCGCTGGGCGACAAGCCGCAATGGGTCTATGTCGCCAACAGCAACAGCGTCGTCCGCTTTGCCTATCGCGACGGCGACCTCAAAGCTTCCGGCGAGCCCGAAACGATCGTCTCGGACATCCCGTCGAGCCATCACTGGACGCGCGACATCGCCTTTTCGCCCGACGGCAAAACGCTCTATCTCTCGGTCGGCTCGGGCTCGAATACCGCGGAGGGCATGGGAGCGAGGCCGAAGGGCGGCGTCGAAGAATGGGCGAGATCGGCACCGCTCGGCGCTACCTGGGGCGCGGAGGAAGGCCGAGCGGATGTGCTCGCTTTCGATCCTGACGGCAAGAACCGCAGGATGGTCGCCACCGGCCTGCGCAACTGCTCGGGCATGACGGTGCAGCCGGCCACGGGCGCGCTCTGGTGCGTCGTCAACGAACGCGACGAGCTCGGCGACAACGTGCCTTTCGAATATGCGACCGCCGTCAAGGAGGGAGCCTTCTATGGCTGGCCCTGGTACTACATCGGCGACAACGAGGATCCGCGCCACAAAGGCGCGCGGCCCGATCTCGCCGGCAAGGTCACGGTTCCGGACGTGCTGATCCAGGCACATTCGGCGCCGCTCAACATCGCCTTTTACGAGGGCGGCAACTTCCCGGCCGACTATAAGGGCGACGCCTTCGTCACCCTGCACGGCTCGTGGAACCGCAATGTCCGCACCGGCTACAAGGTGGTGCGGCTGAAGTTCAAGGACGGCAAGCCGACCGGCGAGTATGAGGATTTCGCCACCGGCTTCGTCATCGCGGACGATGCGGTCTGGGGCCGGCCGGTCGGTGTCGCGGTGGCGAAGGATGGATCGCTGATCCTGACCGAGGACGGCAACGGCACGATATGGCGCGTCACCTACGGCGACGGCCGGTCCTGAAGCGGCGCTGGTGCAACCGAATCCGGCCGCAAGGCAATTAACGCCGCCCCGACGCCGTGGTAGGAGGCCGCCGCTCTGGATCCCGATCTCGGGATAGCGTTGGGTTCAAACCATGACACTGACAGGATTTCTCGCCTACAGCGCCGCCCTCGGCGTCGCCGCCGCCATTCCGGGCCCCGGCGTGACGGCGCTTGTTGCCCGCGCGCTCGGCTCCGGCTTCCGTTCGTCGCTGGCTATGTCGTTCGGTCTCATGCTGGGCGACATTACCTACCTCACCGCCGTCGTGCTTGGCCTCGCCTTCGTCGCCCAGACCTTCGGCATGGTGTTTCTCGCCATCAAATGGGCGGGCGTCGCTTATCTCGCCTTCCTTGCCTGGCGCTTCTGGACGAGCGGCATCTCGCCCGAAACGGTCGAGGCGCGGAAGAGCAAGAGCGGCCTGGCGTCGAGCTTCATCGCCGGGCTGACGGTGACGCTCGGCAACCCGAAGACGATGATCTTCTATCTCGCCATCACGCCGACCATCGTCAATCTGAAGACGATCACGCCGGCCGACTACGGCATCCTCGTCGCGCTGACCGTCGTCGTGCTGTTCGTGGTGCTGGTCCCCTATCTGGCGCTGGCTGCCAAAGCGCGCTGGTTCCTGAAGTCGCCGCGCGCGCTGAAGGTGCTGAACCGCACCGCCGCCGGCTTCATGATGGGAGCGGCAGCCGCCATCGCGGCCCGTCAATAAGGCCCATTCTCAACCGGCCCCCATTTCGGGGAAAGCGTCCCCAAAACGGGCCGATCCAAAAAATGCATTTCCGGCGCGGGGAGGTTTTCAGCAATCGCCCCACTCGGAAATTTTGGGCGAGCAGCCTATCTTGCGCGGCTGAAAGCCTTATTCTGTTTGCCTATGCCTTTGCCTTGGGAGCGAAACCAATGAACAAGCCCGTCACCTCCGCGCGTGTCCCCGGCCGCGGCCGCATCTTCAACTCGATCACCGAGACGATTGGAGACACGCCGCTGGTGCGGCTGGATAAATTCGCCAAGGAGAAGGGCATCGTCGCCAACCTGCTGGCCAAGCTCGAATTCTTCAACCCGATCGCCTCGGTCAAGGACCGCATCGGGGTCTCGATGATCGAGGCTCTGGAGGAGGCCGGCAAGATTGCGCCGGGCAAGACCACGCTGATCGAGCCGACCTCCGGCAACACCGGCATCGCGCTGGCCTTCGCCGCCGCCGCCAAGGGTTACAAGCTGATCCTCACCATGCCGGAGACAATGTCGGTCGAACGTCGCAAGATGCTGGCGCTGCTCGGTGCCGAATTGGTGCTCACCGAAGGCCCGAAAGGCATGAAGGGCGCCATCGCCAAGGCCGACGAGCTTGCCGCGACGCTGCCCAACGCCATCATCCCGCAGCAGTTCGAGAACCCGGCCAATCCGGAAATCCACCGCCGCACCACGGCGGAGGAGGTCTGGAACGACACCAATGGCGAGGTTGACATCTTCGTGGCCGGCATCGGCACCGGCGGCACCATCACCGGCGTCGGCCAGGTGCTGAAGAAGCGCAAGCCTTCGCTGCATGTGGTGGCAGTCGAGCCGGAAGCCTCGCCGGTGCTCTCCGGCGGCCAGCCCGGCCCGCACAAGATTCAAGGCATCGGCGCCGGCTTCGCGCCCAAGATCCTCGACACCACGATCTATGATGAGATCGTCAGGGTCTCGAACGAGGATTCGGTCGCCAATGCGCGCCTCGTCGCCCGCCTCGAAGGCGTGCCGGTCGGCATATCGTCGGGTGCCGCGCTGCAGGCGGCGATCGTCGTCGGCTCGCGGCCGGAAAACAAGGACAAGAACCTCGTCGTCGTCATTCCGTCCTTCGCCGAGCGCTATCTCTCGACGATCCTGTTCGACGGGCTGGGGGCCTAGGCGCTCATCCCTCGAGGAATGGCTTCAGCCCCTGGGTCGTAGTCCCAGGGCGAAGCAGGGGCGAAACTCCGTCGCGGTCGACCCTGGCATCCACGCCGTGACCGCGGCCAGGAAATGCCACGGTCCAGAATGGATACCACCTGTCTTATCCGAGATTAACGGAGCCGCTGTTCCTCCTCCGCAGAAAGACCCGCAAAGCTTGTGACGTGGAGACGTCACGGCATGGATCCTCGGGTCTGCGCGCGTCGCTTTGCTCCTTGCTCCGCCCGTGGATGACCAAGTCGGGAACGCCACAGCCAATCTCAAGAGCTTGCGGACAAGCGGCACTCCCGGGATGATGCAAGCTGGATCGCTCAAAAAGCGTCTGTGGCAAGCGGAGCCCGGCTTGAGGAAGGCGCCGCTTCCGGTTCAAATCGCCGCCGGCCTCGAATCGGCCGGCGGGAGGATTTTATGTACAAGCTTTACACGCGTCCCGGCAGCGGCGGCTTCGTCGTCGAGGCGGCCCTGGCCATGGCCGGCGCGCCTTTCCGGCAGATCGACGTGCCGAAAAAGGATCCGCCCGATCCGGCTTTCCTCGCCATCAGCCCGTTGAACCAGGTGCCGGCGCTGACATTGCCCGACGGTCGGTCGATGACCGAATCGGCCGCGATCTGCATCCTGCTCGCCGAGCGTCATCCAGAAGCGCATCTGGCGCCGCAAGCGGGCTCGCCGGCGCGCGCCGATTTCCTGCGCTGGATGGCCTTCATGTCGTCGGCGCTCTATCCCGCGATCCTGAGGCTCTATTACCCCCACCGGTACACGGCCGACGCCGATAGCGTGCAGGTGGTCAAGGAGGCGGCTATCGCGGAAATGGATCGCGGCTTTGCCATTTTCGACAGCGCGCTCGCCGGCCGTGAGTGGCTGGCCGGTGAGGAACTTTCGCTTGTCGACATCTATCTCGTGATGCTGGTGGCCTGGCATCCCGACACCACGAGCGCTCGCGTGGCCTGGCCGAACATCGAACGGCTGTGGGGCAAGTTGCGCCAGCATGCGATCATGCGGAAACTGAACCTTTCTCATGAGATGTGGCCGCAGGACTAGTTGCTGGAACTAGTGTCTCGCCTCAGTTGCGGACCAGCTTCCCCCGCTCGGCCTGCAGGAAATGGCGCAAGGCCGGATCGCGCTCGAGGCCGATCGCCCGGTCGTAAGCCTCGGCGGCCTCGGCCGTCCTGCCGAGCCTGGCTAAGAGCTCGGCCTGCGCCGCCCAATAGGGCTGGTATTCGGCAAGCCGCTTATCGCCGCCGATCTCGTCGAGCGCGGCAAGACCCTCGGCTGCGCCCTCGGCTTCGGCGATCGCGACAGCGCGGTTGATCGCCACCACCGGCGAGCCGGCAATTGCCATCAGCGCGTCGTAAAGCTGGCGGATCGCGGTCCAGTCGGTGCGGCCGCTCCGCCGCCTTGCCGTGTGCGCCGACTGGACCGCAGCCTCCAATTGGTAGCGGCCGATGGTTCCCCTGATCGCGGCGCGCCTGAGCAGCGCTTCCGCCTCGTCGATCAGCTTGTCGTCCCAAAGCGCGATATCCTGCTCCGCCAGCGGCACGAAGTCGCCGTCGGGGCTGCGCCGCGCCGTGCGCCGCGCTTCGGCGAAAAGCATCAGCGCCAGGAGCCCGAGCGTTTCCGGCTCGTCCGGGATCAGCGACGCGACCAGCCGGCCGAGCCAGATGCCTTCCGTGGCCAGGTTGCGTCGGCGCGTCTCGGTGCCGGCCGGATCCGACCAGCCCTCGGCGAATGTGGCGTAAATCGCTTCCAGCACCGCCTCGAGCCGCTCGCCGAGCTCGGCCCGCTCCGGTACCCGGAAGGGGATGGCGGCCTCGCGGATGCGGCTCTTGGCGCGCACCAGGCGCTGGCCCATCGTCGTCGGCGAGACCAGAAAGGCCGAGGCGATGGTTGCGGCGTCGAAGCCAAGCACGGTCTGCAGGATCAGCGGCGCGCGTACGCTGGCCTCGATCGCCGGATGCGCGCAGGCAAACATCAGCCTCAGCCGCTCGTCGGGCAAATCCTCGTGCGTCATGCGCGCCTCCGCCTCTTCGGCAATCAGTTGCAGGTGGCCGCGGGCCGCCTCGCCGGTCAGCCGCCGCCGCACGGCGTCGACGTCGCGGCGGCGCGCCACCGCCAGCAGCCAGGCCTCGGGCTTTTCGGGCACGCCGCTCTTCGGCCAGCGCTCCAGTGCGGCGGCGAACGCGTCGGCCAGCGCGTCTTCGGCGCCGGCAACGTCGCGCATGCGAGCAGCGAGATAGGCAACCAGCTTGCCGTAGCTCTGCCGGGCGGCCGCCTCGGCCGCCGCCCGCGCCGTTTCCGGGCGCTTGTCCATATTGCTAGGACCGGTAGTCGGTCATTTCCCAGATCGGCCGCACCTCGACCGTGCCGGTGCTGGCTGCCGGGCAGCGCGCGCCCCATTCCATCGCGGTGTCGATGTCGGTCGCTTCGATCATGTAAAAGCCGGCAAGCTGTTCCTTTGTGTCGGCATAGGGACCGTCGAGCACATTGGTCTTGCCGTCGGCGAGCCGTATCGAAGTGGCCGCCTGGGTCGGGCGCAGCCTTTCGCCGGCAAGGTACGCGCCGGATTTCTTCAAGGCTTCGGTATAGGCACCGTAGGCGGCAAGCGTCTGTTCGGTCTTGTCGCGCGGCGCATTCGCCATTGCCGCTTCGTCATTGTAGATCAAAAGCATGTATCGCATGGTCTTCTCCGTTTTCTCGAAGGCCGCGTCGTCGCGGGCCGACCTATGTCGTGCGGCCACGGCCGATTTCGACAGGCGCCGCGAAAATCTTTCGCCTCCAAAGCAATTGAGCGCAAGCCGGCGCTTTCGCCACCCCTCGATCGTTCGTCTAATGGCTGCAATTGCGGGTTGGCATTTGGCGTCTCCTGTCTAAACTCCCAGCTTCGCGCCGGCAGAGGCGGCGCGGCGCGACCATCAGGAGGAGGAAACCAAATGCTCGATTTCAGGACGAAATTTGTTGCCGCCGGCGCTTTGGCATTGTCGCTCGGCCTCGGCGCCATGTCGGCCGGGGCACAGGAATTCATCACCGTGCTGACCGGCGGCACGTCGGGCGTCTACTATCCCCTCGGCGTCGCGCTGTCGGAAATCTACGGCAAGGGCATCGAAGGCGCCCGCACCCAGGTGCAGGCAACCAAGGCATCGGTCGAGAACCTCAACCTGCTGCAGCAGGGCAAGGGCGAGATCGCCTTCGCGCTCGGCGATTCCGTCAAGCTCGCCGCCGAAGGCAACACCGAAGCCGGCTTCCCCGGCAAGCTCGACAAGCTGCGCGGCATAGCCGCCATCTATCCGAACTATATTCAGATCGTCGCCAGCAAGGAGTCCGGCATCAAGACCCTCGCCGACCTCAAGGGCAAGAGCCTGTCGGTCGGCGCGCCCGCCTCCGGCACCGAGCTCAACGCCCGCGCCATCTTCGCCGCCGCCGGGCTGAAATATGAGGATCTTGGACGGGTCGAGTACCTGCCATTCGCCGAGTCGGTCGAGTTGATCAAGAACCGGCAGCTCGACGCCACGCTGCAATCGGCGGGCCTGGGCGTCGCCTCGATCCGCGATCTCGCAACTTCGGTGCCGATCAACGTCGTCGCCGTGCCGGCCGAGGACGTCGCCAAGATCGGCTCGCCCTATCTTTCGGTGATCATTCCCAAGGGCACCTATGAGGGCCAGACCGAGGATGTCGCCACCGCCGCGGTCGGCAATTTCCTTGTCACCCGGGCCGATGTTTCCGACGAGACCGCCTATCAGATGACCAAGCTGATGTTCGAGCATCTCGACCAGCTCGCCGCCGCCCATGCCGCCGCCAAGGCGATCGATCCGGCCAAGGCGCTGGACGGCATGCCGGTGCCGCTGCATCCCGGCGCGGAGAAATATTACAAGGAAAAAGGGCTGATCAAGTAAGCGAGGATGGCGCGGCAGTCTGCTATGGAGCGCCTCGGATGAGCAAAGCAACGTCTGGAACAACGACCGACGGCAATTCGACCACTTTTCATCTCCCTGTCGCCGAAGAACAGGTCGAAGGCCTGCCGCCGGGCTTCGGCGGCGGCATCGCCGGCAAGGCGGCCTTCCTGATTGCCGTCGCCTTCTCCGTTTTCCAGATCTACATCGCCGCCTATGGCAGCCTGCCCAGCCAGGTGGTACGCGCCATGCATGTCGGCTTCCTGCTGCTGCTCGGCTTCGGCCTGATCGCCAACCTGCGCGCCACCGGCGTAGCGGCGAAGGCCGCGTTCTGGTCGCTCGGCGCGCTCGGCTTCGGCACCGGCCTCTACAACTGGGTCTTCTACGCCGACCTCATCCGCCGCTCCGGCTTCCTCACCACGCCGGACCTGATCGTCGGCACGCTGCTGGTGGTGCTCGTCTTCGAAGCGGCAAGGCGGCTGATGGGGCTGCCGCTCGCGGTGATCGCCTTCATCTTCCTCGCCTATTGCTTCGTCGGCAATCACCTGCCGCCGCCCTTCATCCATCGCGGTTACGATTTCGCCCAGCTCGTCGACACCTTCGCCTTCGGCACCGAAGGCATATACGGCACGCCGGTCTATGTCTCGGCGGCCTACATCTTCATCTTCGTCGTCTTCGCCGCCTTCCTCGAACGCGCCGGCATGATCGCGCTGTTCAACGATTTCGCGCTTGGCCTGGTCGGCTCCTGGCGTGGCGGTCCGGCCCAGGTCTGCGTGCTCTCCTCGGCGCTGATGGGCACCATCTCCGGTTCGGGCGTCGCCAATGTCGTGGCGAGCGGCCAGTTCACCATTCCGCTGATGAAGCGCTTCGGCTTCCGCTCGGCCTTCGCCGGCGCCGTCGAGGCAACGTCCTCGATGGGCGGCCAGATCATGCCGCCGGTGATGGGCGCGGTCGCCTTCATCATGGCCGAGACGCTGAACGTCCCCTACGCCGAGGTGGTGAAGGCGGCGATCATTCCGGCGCTGCTCTATTTCGGCGCCTGTTTCTGGCAGGTGCATCTGGAGGCGGGCAAGGCCGGCCTGCACGGAATGGCCAAGGCTGAGCTGCCCAATCCCTGGGATGCGGTGCGGCAGCACTGGCCGCTGGTGCTGCCGCTTGCCGTGCTGGTTTACCTGCTCTTCGCCGGCTATACGCCGATCTTCGCCGGCACCATGGGCCTGGCGCTGACCATCGTGCTGATCCTCGGCACGCCGCTGGCGGCGCTGATCGGACCGTTCGCCTTCCGCGTCGTCTTCTGGCTGGCGCTCGGCCTTGCCGCCGCCTCCTTCATGCGCTTCGGCGTCAACATCCTCGGCCTCGTCATCGCGGCGCTCATTGTCGCCTGCGTCACTTTCAAGGGCGGTCGCGAGACGCTGCGCATCTGCGTCGACTCGCTTGCCGAAGGGGCGAAGAACGCGCTGCCTGTCGGCATCGCCTGCGCCATCGTCGGCATCGTCATCGGCACGCTGACGCTGACCGGCATCGCTTCGACCTTCATCGGTTGGATCATCTCCATCGGCGAGAACAATCTGTTCCTGTCGCTGCTGCTCACCATGCTCACCTGCCTGGTGCTCGGCATGGGCATCCCCACCATCCCCAACTACATCATCACCTCCTCGCTCGCCGGCCCGGCGCTGCTGTCGCTCGGCGTGCCGCTCATCGTCAGCCACATGTTCGTCTTCTATTTCGGCATCATGGCTGATCTCACCCCACCGGTGGCGCTCGCCGCTTTCGCCGCGGCGCCCATGGCCAAGGAAAGCGGGCTGAAGATCGGCATCCAGGCGACCAAGCTCGCCATCGCCGGTTTCGTCGTGCCGTTCATGGCCGTCTACACGCCGGCGCTGATGCTGCAGGATGCAGGCCCGATCGCGGCTTCGTTCGGCTATCCGGTCGAGGTCGCCTACATCGTCGCCAAAGCCTGCATGGGCATCGTGCTCTGGGGCGCCGCCGCCGTCGGCTTCCTCGCCCGCCGCATGGCCTGGTGGGAGCGCCTGGTCGCCTTCGCCGCCGGCGTGCTGCTGGTGGCGGCGCTGCCGCTCACCGACGAAAGCGGCTGGGCGCTGGCGCTGCTCTGGATCGGCTGGCACCGCTGGCGCGCGCGCCAGGCATCCGCGGCCGGCCCTGCATGAGCCTGTGCATCCTCGCAGCCGGCAAGTCGGTGACGCTTGCCGTTGCCGCCTTTACCTTGTCCTGGACACATTCGGTGGAACGGACGCGCTGGCAGGAGCACTGGAAGGTGACGCCGGCAGGTCTGCGCGTCGTCGAAGCGCGCGTCAAGGGCTCCGGCGCCGGCATGGAGCCGCCGGAAGGCTCGGTGCTGCGGGACGGATGGTGGGTCTATGCGCCACGGATCGGGCCACAGCCGCGGCTGGTGCTCGCGGCCTCCGGCGCAACCGGGGGAGGCTGGACCTTGTGCACGGCCAAGGGCTGTCGCGAGCTTGGCGGGACGGCCGGGGATACGGTCGCGCTCGAAGCCTGCGCCGGTTCGAGCCAGCCGCGATAAAATCCGCGTCGCGATCGAAAATCACCGGCGCGAGCCTGGCCTTGGTACCGCCTCGTCCTTTGCAATAGGCCTCCGCCTCGGCGAGCGAGCGGCCGGCGACGAGCAAGGTCAGACGCGGCTCGCTCTCCAGCAACTGCACGATGCGTCCGCCGAAGGTGCCGTAACCGCGGACAATCAGAAGCTTCATCCGACCCTCCGATCTCAACTGATCAGCCGCTGCCGCAGCTCGGCGGAGGGGATCTCGCAGCTGTGTTTGCGGCCGAACAGCGCATAGCGGTTCTTGGCGATGCGGTCGTACAGCCAGTCGCGCAGCGGCCGCGGCAGGACGAGCAGCAATCTCGCGGCGCGCCACGGCCAGCCGAGCGCCGCCATGACGGCGACGAAACTGTCGAGCTTCGTGAAGGCGGCGCCGTCGATGATGGCGAGGTTGCTGTCGTAATCCTCGGTCGGCAGGCCGTGCTCACGAAACAGCGCCTCGCCGAGCGGCGATTGCGCGGTGGCGAAGCGGAAGCGTTTGTTCCGGTCGATCTTGAGGACGATCTGGACGAAGCCCGAGCAGAACACACAGACGCCGTCGAACACGAGCAGCGGCTGGCGGGCATCGCAAGCTTGGCCTGGGAGAAGGGGACGTTTCTGTTCGGACAGGTCGGTCATGTCGGCCCCGGCTGCTTGTGCCCCTAGGCACTAAGCTAGGGGGACACTAAGCCAGCCGGCGGCGGCGTCAAAGTCGCGGCGTTGTCGCACGCCTGCCGTCGACGACGGCGGGGCGCTCGTCACGATAGGTCGTGGCGCGGGTGTTGTCGGCCGGCTTGCAGATCCGGCTGTTGTGGCGGCTGTCGAGCATCGTGGTCAGTGCGTGCCGATGCCGAGCGAGTTGCCGCGGCGCGCGCAGGCCGGGCCCGGGCCGCGCATGTAATAGCGCTCGGGCCGATAGGTCGGCGCGACGAATTCGCGGATGGCGGCGGCATAGCCGGCGATGTGATTCCAGAAGTTCATTTTTCCTGTCCCTGTCCCGTTTTCGGATGTCCCTTCCGAATTGCGAGGATCATAGCCTCGAGGCGTGAATAGTCGGTGAACGCGATGTTAATTTCTGGTCCGAAACGCGTTGCATCGTGGCTGGAATGCGGCTGATTCGCGGTCTTTCGAAGCCTTTTGTCGCGTTTCCGGCTCGTGTGACTTTTGCATCACATATGTTTCGTCTCTATGTCGCTTGGGCGCGCTTCTGTTTCACGCATCGAAGGTGGCTTGAAATTTCCGTGCGGCGTCGTCCGCCGGCAGGAACCTGCCCTGCGCGGTGACGTTGATCGATCAAGGCCGGGGCCGAAACCCGGCCGCGTTGGCGGCGGACCGGCCGCGCAACTTCCGGACAACACCAGACATGGAAGGCAACCGCCATGGGTTTCTTTTCGAAAGACATCAAGACGCTGGACGACCTCTTCGTCCACACGCTGCGCGACATCTATTATGCCGAAAAACAGATCGAGAAATCGCTGCCGAAGATGATCGACAAGGCGACGGATTCGCAATTGAAAGCCGGTTTCGAGAAGCATCTCGCGCAGACCAAGGGCCACATCGAACGGGTCGAGCAGGTATTCGAGCTGCATGGCGTCAAGGCCAAGACCGTCAACTGCCCCGCCATCGACGGCATCCTCGAGGAGGCTGACGACGTGAGCGGCGACGTGGAGGACAAGGAGGTCCTCGATGCCGCGCTGATCGCCTCGGCTCAGGCCGTCGAGCATTACGAGATAACGCGCTACGGCACGCTGATCGCCTGGGCCAAGCAGCTCGGCCGCAGCGACTGCGCCAATGTGCTGGCCAAGAACCTCAAGGAAGAAGAGGCGACAGATCGCAAGCTGACCGAGATCGCGGAAAGCAAGGTCAACCTCCAGGCTGCCGAATAGCTAGTTGTGAGCCCGAAAGGCCGGCGGACAGCCGCCGGCCTTTCGCCTGCCCGGAACCGAAGCGGAGCCTTGGCCGTTGCGATGGCACCCGCCTGCCAGGGAGGTTGCCGTGGCGTCTACGTCCAGGCGCAGATCCGCATAGGAGCACGATGTCATGGCCGGCCTCGAGCAATACCACGCCAAGCGCGATTTCCGGAAAACCTCGGAGCCGGCCGGCCAGCTCGCGCCCAGCAAGAAGACCGACGCCGGCGGCATCTTCGTTGTCCAGAAGCATGCCGCGACGCGGCTCCACTATGACTTTCGGCTCGAGCATGATGGCGTGTTGTGGAGCTGGGCGGTCACGCGCGGACCGAGTCTCGACCCGCACGAGAGGCGGCTGGCGGTGCATGTCGAGGACCACCCGATCGACTATGCGTCTTTCGAGGGCACCATTCCGAAGGGCGAATATGGCGGCGGTTCCGTCCTCGTCTGGGACGAAGGCCGGTGGATCCCCGACGGCGACCCGGCCAAGGGCATGAAGAAGGGCCATATCGACTTCGAGCTCGAAGGCCAGAAGCTCAACGGTCGCTGGCATCTGGTCAGGCTGAAGCCGCGCCCGCGCGAAAAGCGCGACAACTGGCTGCTGATCAAATCCAATGACGCCGCCGCCCGCCCTGGTGAAGACATACTTGTAGAGGCGCCGCAATCGGTAAAGTCGGGCTTGACCATCGAGGAGATCGGCGAAGGCAAGACGGCCAAGGGCGCCAAACCAAGGGTCTGGCATTCCAACAAGCCGGCTGCAGGCAAGGCAAAATCCCCACGCCTCGAATTCGTCGAGCCGCAACTGGCGACGCTCGAAAAGAATGCGCCTTCCGGCGAGGAATGGGTGCATGAGGTGAAGTTCGACGGCTACCGCATGCAGGCGCAGATCGCCGGCAGCGATGTCCGGCTGCTGACCCGCACCGGCCTTGACTGGACGAAGAAGTTCGAAGGTCCGGTCGTGGCCGAGCTTGCCGGACTGAAATGCCGCGACGCCATCATCGACGGCGAGATCGTCGTGTTGGCCGACAGCGGCGTGTCCTCCTTCGCCATGCTGCAGGCGGATCTCTCGGCCGGCCGCACCGACCGCTTCATCTACTACGTCTTCGACCTGATGCGGCTCAATGGCGAGGACCTTCGCCGCGAGCCGCTGGTCGAGCGCAAGCAGGCGCTGGCCGAACTGCTCGGCGAGCGGTCGGAGCAATCCGCCGTCCGCTTCAGCGATCATTTTGCGGAACCCGGCAGCGTCATGCTGCAGCATGTCTGCCGCATGGGTCTCGAAGGCGTGGTGTCGAAACGCGCCGACGCGCCCTATCGCAGCGGCCGCGGCCTCGCCTGGATCAAATCGAAATGCACGCTGCGCCAGGAATTCGTCATCGGCGGTTACTTGCCGTCGGACAAGACCGGGCGCGGCCTGCGCTCGCTGCTGGTCGGCTATCATGAAAGCGGCAGGCTCAACTATGCCGGCCGCGTCGGCACCGGCTTTTCCGGCAAGGTGGCTGCGGACCTTAAGAAAAAACTCGACAGCCTCAAGACGACGAAGTCGCCTTTTTCTGCCGCCGTGCCGAAGGGCAAGGGCCTCGTCTGGGTCAAGCCCGAGCTTGTCGGCGAAGTGGAGTTCCGCAGCTGGACATCCGACCATATAATCCGCCACGCCTCGTTCCAGGGGCTGCGCGAGGACAAGCCGGCGGAGGACGTGGTGCAGGAAAAGCCGAAGCAAGCCGACGGCAAGACAAAAAGCGGAGCAAAGGCGAGCAGCGGCAGGACCGAGACAAAAACCTCGGCCGGAACGGCGAAGACCTCGGTGAAGCTGTCGCATCCCGACAAGCTGCTGTGGCCCGACGAAAAGGTCTCCAAGCAGGATCTCCTCGATCACTACGCCTTGGTCTGGCCGCGAATTGAGCCATTCGTCGTCAACCGGCCGCTCAGCCTTGTGCGGGCGCCGGATGGCATCCATGGCCAGCGCTTCTTCCAAAAGCATGCCTCACCGGGCATGAGCGACAAGATCGCCAGGATGAACGATCCGACCGACGGCGAGGAGATCTTGTTCATCAGGGATTTCGACGGGCTTGCAGCCCTTGTCCAATACGGCGTCGTCGAGGTTCATATCTGGGGCTCGACTGTCGACGAACTGGAAAAGCCGGACCAGATCATCTTCGATCTCGATCCGGACGAGGGCATCGGGGTCGAGGCGGTGCGTGCCGCCGCCCTCGACATCCGAGCCAAGCTGAACGACCTGTCGCTGCCGACCCTGGTCAAGACGTCTGGCGGCAAGGGCTATCACGTGCTGGTGCCGCTCAAGCCCTCCGCCGAATGGGACGAGGTGAAGGACTTCGCCCATGATTTCGCCCGCGCCCTGGAGCAGGCCGCGCCCGACCGCTACACGGCGACGCTGTCGAAGAAGGCGCGCACCGGCAAGATCTTCGTCGACTACCTGCGCAACGGCCGCGGCGCGACCACGGTCGCGCCCTATTCCTCGCGCGCCAAGAAGGGCGCGACGGTGTCGATGCCGGTGACCTGGCCGGAGATCGAAAAGGGCCTGCCGCCCAATGCGTTTCCGCTCGGCAACGCCACGACGCTAAAGCAGCTGAAGAAGGCCGATCCGTGGGCGGATTTCTTCAAGTTGGGCAAACCGCTCAAGCGGGCTTAGCCAGCAGCCGAGCCGGCCAGTCCGTCACGCCAGAAATACCCTCTCGAACTCCTGCTTGCCCTTCGGCGAGAACACCACGGCGCGGCTGTCCTTGTCGCGCCGCGCCCATTTTTCGACGATGACCTTGTCGAGGATGGCGGCGCCCAGCGCGCCGGCCAGATGCGAGCGCCGCACGCTCCAGTCGAGGCAGGCGCGGCAGATCGGCCGCTTCGCTTTGCTGTCGATCTCGATGCCGAGCGCGGCGAAATGCGAAATGGCTGACGGCGACAGCCTGATCTCGTTCTCCTGGCGCAGCAGCAGCTTCCGGTCGACCAGACGGTCGAGCATCGCCACCGCCTGCTCGCCGGCAAGATGGTCGTAGCACACCCGCGCCACGCGCATGGCCGCGTCGCGCGGGCCGGGCCGCACCCGCTTCGGGCCGACCGCCTCGGCGACGCCGATGATCGCCTCGAGCATGCCCGCCACCTGCGGGCCGGCAAGGCCGTAGTAGCGATGCCGGCCCTGGCTCGCCAGCGTCAGCAACCCGCCGTCCATCAGCTTGGACAGATGCGAGGACGCGGTGGGCAGCGACACGCCGGCTTCAAGCGCCAGCTCCGACGCGGTCAGCGCCGTGCCGCCCATCAGCGCGTTGAGCATGTTGGCGCGGGCCGGGTCGCCGACCAGGCTGGCGATGCGGGCGATATCGGGTCCTTCACGCATAGTTCGATCCTCATCGAAGCATCCCCGTGAGGGAAGCACTATTCTCGGGCGAGCTCAAGGAGCGCGGCAAACGCTGCTGACACCAGAACGTCTAGCACAGCCGGTGAAGCGATGTTTCGACCGTGGTCGAACCGTCGCCGCCAGCAAGCCCACCGACCCAGTAAGCCAATCGACGAGGAGACCGAAATGACCGTCACCTGCTTCATCCGCTACGAGATCGACCCTTTCGGCAAGGCCGCGTTCGAGCAATATGCGCGCGCCTGGGGTCAGGCCATTCCGCGCTGCGGCGCCGAGCTGATCGGCTATTTCGCGCCGCATGAGGGTTCGGCCACCACGGCTTACGCGGCCTACAACATCGAGAACCTCGCGGCCTACGAAGCCTATCGCGCGCGGCTTGCCGCCGACCCGGCCGGCAAGGCAAACTATGAGTTCGCGCGGCGCGAGAAATTCATTCTCAAGGAAGACCGGATCTTCCTGAAACTGGTCTCGGCACCGCATGGCCCGAGGCAGGTCTTTCGCACCGACGTAACGGTCAAAGAAGGGATAGAGGCATGATCGCCGTCATCTTCGAAGTCGAGCCGGCGGAGGGAAAACGTGACGCCTATCTTGGCATCGCCGCCGAGCTCAAGCCCCTGCTCGACGGCATCGATGGCTTCATCTCGGTCGAGCGCTTCCAGAGCCTGACCGATCCGAGGCGCGTGCTCTCGCTGTCCTTCTGGCGCGACGAGGAAGCCGTCAAGGCCTGGCGCAACACCGAGGAGCACCGGCAGGCGCAGAAGGCCGGCCGTGGCGGCATCTTTGCCGGCTATCGTCTGCGCATCGCCCATGTGGTGCGCGATTACGGGCTAAATGAAAGGGCTGAAGCGCCCGAAGACAGCCGCATAGTGAATGGGTGAAACGAGGCTCTCCCTTCCCCTGTGGGCCTGATGCGTAATTGGCCCGCAAGGGGAGAAGGAGGGTCGGCCCTCACGCATTGCCGATCAGCACACCCGCTCCGAACACCAGCGCGCCGCCCAGCACCACCTGGAAGGCGGCGCGCCAGAACGGCGTCTGCATATAGCGGTTCTGGATGAAGGCGATCGCCCACAGTTCGAAGAACACGACGATCGCGGCAACGATCGTTGCCGTCCAGAAATAGGGAATGAGATAGGGCAGCGCGTGGCCGAGTCCCCCCAGCGTCGTCATGATGCCGACGGTGAGCCCCCGCTTCACCGGCGAGCCGCGCCCCGAAAGTTTGCCGTCGTCGGAAGCCACCTCGGTGAAGCCCATCGAGATGCCGGCGCCGATCGAGGCGGCGAGGCCGACGAGGAAGGTCTGGAAGGTTGCATGGGTGGCGAAGGCGGCGGCGAAGATCGGCGCCAGGGTCGACACCGACCCGTCCATCAGCCCGGCCAGCCCCGGCTGCACATAGGTGAGGATGAACTGGCGCTGCTCGGTTGTCGCTTCCTCCTCCTTCACCTCGCCCGGGACGTGCTCCTGTTCGAGCTCATGCGCGGAGTTCTCGTGGCCGAGTTCCGCCGCCGCCAGCTCGTCGAGCAGCTTCCGGGTCGACGCATCGGTGGTGCGCTTGGCCGCCTCGACATAGAAGCGATAAGCCTGCCGCTCCATGTCCTCGGCCTGACGGCGCACATGCTCGATGCCGAGCGGCCGCACCAGCCAGTCGGGCTTGCGTTCGTAGTAGCCTCGCACATGCTCGCGCCGGATCAGCGGGATGCGCTCGCCGAAGCGCTTGCGATGAAGCTCGATGAGGGAATCGCGGTGGCCGTCTTCCTCCTCCGCCATGGCCTCGAACACCTTGGCCGATTGTTTAAACTCTTGTGCCAGCCCGTCGGCATAGGCCCGGTAGATGCGTCCGTCGTCCTCCTCCGACGAAATCGCCAGCGCCAGGATTTCCTGCTCCGACAGCGAATCGAAGGAGCGGCGGCCAAAGCCGAAAACACGGGAAAGCATGAGAAAATCACCCTAGTTTAGAACAATTCTAAACTAGGGAATCGTGCGCCGATGGTCAATCGCGAACGCCGCGGGACAGGCAGAATTCGTCGATCCAGCTTTCCGCTCGCACCCTTCATTATTGCCGAATGTTCACCTATATGGAACGCATTAGCCAAAAACGAAGGAAACACGGGATGACGGACAAGAAGCCCCCGCACGCATTCGATCCAAAGCCGGTTCTCGATCTCATCGCCAGCATCGAGGCCGACCTGCAGCGGCTCAAAGGCCTGGTCGAGCAGCAGGCCGAAAAATTCGACCCCGCCAATCCGCACAACAAGACGCTGGACGGCAAGCTGACCGAGGAAGGCGTCGAATGCTGCTACCGCATGTTCGACGACGGCAAGTCGCGCTACACGGTCGCCCAGCAGATGAAGATCTCTTTTGCTGCCGCCACGCATCGTTTCAACAGCTGGCGCAAGCTCGGCGGCAAGAAGCGGACGCGCGCGCTGCTGGGGTGAGCAGCAGCCGCCCTTCGCTTCGTCATCCTCGGGCTTGACCCGAGGATCATGCCGCGAGCCCTATCACGGAATGCAGAAGCGAGAGCGCGCTCTGGAAGACCCTGCGAAGAGTGTCCGTTCTGCTTCGGCTGCCCGCATCGCGAAGGTGCCGACATGGATTCCCGCGTCGCTTCGCTCCTTGCTCCGCCTGAGACTGACGAAGGTGACGGCCGTCGACGCTATCATCGCCAATATTGTCTCCATCACATTTTTTCGTTGGCGCGCCGCGGCGTTTTCCGTGCAGCATATGTGCATCATTCTCACGAGGCCCACCATGACCGCCCACCCCGGCATCTCCGACATCCACGCCGCTGCCGCCAGGCTTTCCGGGCTGATCGTCGAAACGCCGCTGATCGAATCGCCGGAGCTCAACAAGCGCTATGGCGGTCGCATCCTGTTCAAGCCGGAGACGCTGCAGCGCACCGGTTCCTTCAAGATCCGCGGCGCCTACAACAAATTGTCGTGCTTAAGCGAAGAAGAGCGCAGCCGCGGCGTCGTCGCCTTTTCGTCCGGCAATCACGCGCAGGGTGTCGCCGCTTCGGCCGCCATGTTCGGCGTCAGGGCGGTCATTGCCATGCCCGCGGACGCGCCGGCGCTCAAGGTCGGCAATGTGCGCAAGATGGGCGCCGAGGTGGTGCCGTTCGACCGCTTCAAGGACGACCGCATGACGATCGTTCGCCCCTATATCGAGAACGGCATGGCGCTGGTGCCGCCCTTCGACGATCCAGCCATCATTGCCGGCCAGGGCACGATCGGGCTGGAGCTGGTGCGCCAGGTGAAGGCGCTGGGCGTCAGCCTCGACGCAGTTGTCGTGCCCTGCGGCGGCGGGGGTCTGTCGAGCGGCATTTCCGTCGCTGTGAAGGACGCCTCGGCACAGACGCAAATCTGGGCGGTCGAGCCGGAGCATTTCGACGACACGCGCCGCTCGCTCGCCAAGGGTGAGCGGGTCTCGAATCGACCCGGCCACGCCTCTATTTGCGATGCGATCCTGACCGCCGAGCCCGGTGCCATCACCTTCGAGATCAACCGCAAAAACCTCGCCGGCGCCATCGCCGTCTCGGACAAGGCCACGGCGCAAGCCATGCGCGACGCCATGGCGTGCTTGAAGCTGGTGGTCGAGCCCGGCGGCTGCGTCGCGCTCGCGGCGCTCGCGTCCGGCGAGATCGATCTCGCCGGCAAATGCGTGGCGGTGGTGCTTTCCGGCGGCAATGTCGATTTCGGCACCTACGCGGAGATCATGGCGGCGGCCTGATCGACCAGTCGCCGCTCAATCCAGCGTCCGCCGGAACCGCACCAGCGCAACGCCGGCGAACAACGCCACGAACACCACCAGCCAGCCGATCTCGGTCGCCACAGCCGGCAGTTCCGCGCTCTTCAGCATGACGGCGCGGGTGATGCGCAAAAAATGCGTCAGCGGAAAGATCTCGCCAAGGATCTGGGCCCAGCCCGGCATGCCGCGATAGGGGAACATGAAGCCCGACAGCATGATCGAGGGCAGGAAGAAGAAGAAGGTGAGCTGCAGCGCCTGCATCTGCGTGCGCGCGATCGTCGAAATCGTGTAGCCAAGCAGCACCAGCGCCAGCACGAAAACCAGCACCGCCGAGAGCAGGAGCGACAGCGATCCCATGAAGGGAATGGAAAACAGGAGCTTCGCCGCTGCCAGCACCACCACCACCTGCACCGCGCCGACCACCAGGTAAGGCAGCACCTTGCCCAGCATGATCTCGAGCGGGCTGGACGGCATGGCCAAAAGGTTTTCCATCGTGCCGCGCTCGGTCTCGCGCGTCAGCGCGATCGAGGTCATCATCACCATGGTCATCTGCAGGATGACGCCGAGCAGGCCGGGAACGATGTTGTATTGCGAGATGCCTTCCGGATTGTAGCGCCGGTGCACGACGACATCGAGCTGGCCGCGCGCCGCCTCCTTCGCCGCTTCCTGCATGCCTTGCGCTCTCAGCAGCGCCTGGCCGGCGACGGTGCTCAGCGTCGAGATGGCACCGCTCGCCACCGCCGGATCGGTGGCGTCGGCCTCGATCAGGATCTGCGGATTGTCGCCGCGCTCCACCCGCCGCGCGAAATCGGCCGGGATGGTGACGACAAAGGCGACGTCGCCGCGCGACATCAGGAACTCGGCTTGCGACGCACTTTGCGCCACATGGTCGAAGCGATAGTAGCCGGTGGTCTGCAGCGCCGAGACCATCGCCCGCGTGTAGGGATCGCTGCTGGTCGCGACGAGTGCTGCCGGCAGGCTCTTCGGGTCGTTGTTGATGGCATAGCCGAACAGCACCAGCTGTATCAGCGGCACGCCCAGCATCATGGCGAAGGTGATGCGGTCGCGCCGCATCTGGATGAATTCCTTGATCAGCAGCGCGCCGAGTCTCGCGAATGAAAAGATCGCTCTCACGCCATCTCTCATGCCATGTTGTCCTTCGAGCCGGACATGAACTGGATGAAGACATCTTCCAGGCTGGTCTCGCCCGGCGCCACCGTCACGCCCTTGTGCTTCTTCTCGACATCGGCGAGCGCCTTTTCGAGGGCTGCCTTGTCGGAGCCGACGACATGCAGGGTGGCGCCGAACGGCGCCACCTGGTCGACGCCCGGACGCCCCTGCAGCGCCTCGGCCACGCGGTCGAGGCGCGGTCCCTGCAGCACGAAGGTGGTCAGGCCGGCATTCCTCACCACCTCGTCCACTGTGCCGGTGGCCAGCATCTTGCCGTAGGAGATGTAGCTGATGCGGTGGCAGCGCTCGGCCTCGTCCATGTAATGGGTGGAGACCAGCACGGTGAGCCCGCCGCTGGCCAGGCGGTGGATCTCGTCCCAGAACTCGCGCCGCGCCTTCGGGTCGACGCCAGCCGTCGGCTCGTCGAGCAGCAGCAGCTTCGGCTTGTGCATGATGCAGGCAGCGAGTGCCAGCCGCTGCTTCCAGCCGCCGGAAAGCGTGCCGGCGAGCTGGTTGCGGCGCGTCGTCAGGCCGAGTTCCTGCAGGGTGTGCGAGACATACTCCTCGACCGGCTTCAGCTGGTAGAGCCGCGCCACGAATTCGAGATTCTCGCCGATCGTCAGATCCTCGTAGAACGAGAATTTCTGCGTCATGTAGCCGACTTCGCGCTTGATCTTGAGCGCGTCGGTAAGGATGTCGAAGCCGAGCACCGTGCCTTCGCCCGCATCCGGCGTCAAAAGCCCGCACATGATGCGGATGGTCGTCGTCTTGCCCGAGCCGTTCGGCCCGAGGAAACCGACGATCTCGCCCTCGGCGACCGTCATCGTGACATGGTCGACGACGGTCTTGTCGCCGAAGCGCTTGACCAGCCCGCGGACGTCGATGACGTTCATCTGCCTATATCCGCCAGGTCGACATCGACGATCTGGCCGGGCTGCAAGGGATGAGCATCGCCCTCCGGCCGCGCCTCGACGAGATAGACCAGCTTCTGCCGGTTCTCGAGCGAATAGATCACCGGCGGGGTGAACTCGGGATCGGGCGACACATAGCTGACGCGTGCCTTCAAATCCGGCCCGCAACCGTCGCAACGGACGCTGAGCAGCGTGCCGACCTTGACCGAGGAGAAGGCCGTCTCCGGCACATAGACGCTGAGTTTTACCGCGCCGTCGGGCAGCATCGAGATCACCGGTGCGGTCGGTCCGGCCGTATCGCCCGGATTGCGGATCACGTCGTCGATGCGGCCGGGCGAAGGCGCCGCCAGCACGCGCTTGGACAGGCGCCACTCGGCTTGCCCCAATTCCGATTGCGCCTGCTTGACCTGGTTCTCGGCAGCTCTGATCGTTTCGGCCCGCGCCGGCAGGCCGCCGACGGCAAGGTTCGCCTCCGCCTGGCCGACCTGCGCGTTGGCGGTCTCCAGCGAAGCCGAGGCCGTGTCGTAATCGGCCTGGGTGCCGGTGCCGCGCTTGTAGAGATCGCTGGCGCGGTCATATTTGCGTTTGGCGTCGGCAGCCTGCGCCTTCGCCATGTCCACCTGCGCCTTGAGCACGGCGATCTCTTCCGGCCGCTTGCCCACCTTGAGGTCGGCAAGCTGCGCCTGCGCTTGGGCGAGCGCGGCCTGGGCTTGCGCCACGGCGATCTTGGCATCGGCGCTTTCCAGCGTCACCACCGGCGCGCCCGGCTCGACACGGTCGCCGCGCTTGACCGTCACGGTCTCGACCTGCGCGACTTCGATCGGCGCCAGCAGCACATATTCGCCTTCGACATAGCCGACGGC
Organism: Mesorhizobium sp. WSM3868; assembly: GCF_002294785.1. NCBI lineage: Bacteria > Pseudomonadati > Pseudomonadota > Alphaproteobacteria > Hyphomicrobiales > Phyllobacteriaceae > Mesorhizobium > Mesorhizobium sp. WSM3868. Next base: position 142,898 of record NZ_NSGB01000002.1, read on the forward strand.
AAGCGGGGCGGCCGGCGCGCAGGCGCCGAACAGCTGGGCCGCGAGCGGCAGCGAACAGAGTAAGCTCATGATTTGACCTTCCTGCCGGCGGCTGCGTCGCGCGCCGCCAGCATTGCCCTGAGGTTGTCGGTCGCGACCGCCACGACCTTGGCGGCCTCCTGGTCGCCGATCTCGCGCCAGCCCATCCTGCGCATCACCGCCTCGCGCCCGATGCGGAAATAGATGACCTGCCCGATGATGGTGAACACGGTGAGCCTGGTGGCCTCGCTCTCGGCCGGTTCGCCGGTCGCCTGCTCCCAGATCTGGCACAGCCGGCGATGCGTCGGTTCGAACACGCCGGCATAAATGCGGTCGAGCGCCGCCGTCGGGTGCGAGAGCTCGCGCAGTACGAATTGTACGATCTCGCCGGCCTGGGGGCTTGCCACGACAAAGCCGACCATCCGCGCCAGCGCGGCAAAGAGCTGCGCCCGGGCGGCTTCCGCGCTCGAAGGGGCCGCCGGCTGGGGTGCGCCGAGCGCCTGGCCGGCGATCCCCTGGATGGTCTCGACGATGAAGTCGGCGGCGGCGGCGCGCAGCCCCTCCTTGCCGCCGAAATGATAGGCGATCGAGCCGATATTGGCCTTGGCCTCGGCCGCGATCTCGCGCGTCGAGGTGCCGTCGAAGCCCTGCCGGCCGAACAGCTTCAGCGCGGCCTGCACCAGCGCCGCGCGCGTTTGATCGGCGGGAGAGGCTTCGCGTTGCCGCGTCTTGGCGTTCGTTTGTTTGCTCATTCCATTCATTTAATCAATCGATTGATTAAAGTCAAATTGAATTCCATCGCAGCTTGCCATCTTCCTGCGGGCGGGCTTTAGTGCGCGGCCATGGGCAAGGAAGTCGAGCGCAAGTTCCTGGTCGCTGATCCCGCCTGGCGCAGCCTGGTCGAGGCGCATATCCGCATTCGCCAGTTCTACGTCGCCGCGCAGCCCGGACGCACGGTTCGCGTACGCATCAGCGACGGAGGCTCCGCCGCGCTGACGCTGAAGTTCGGCAACAAGGCGCGCGAGCGCGACGAATTCGAATATCCGATCCCGCTCGCCGAGGCCGAGGAATTGATGGCCTTCGCGATCGGGCGTGTCATCGAGAAGACACGTCACCATGTTAGGCACCGCGGCTATCTCTATGAAGTCGATGTGTTCGGCGGAGTGCTCTCGGGGCTGGTGGTCGCGGAACTGGAGACGCCGGAGGACGTATCTGACGAAATGCTGCCCGACTGGCTCGGCCGTGAGGTCACCGGTGAGTCGAGGTTTTACAACGCGTCGCTGGCCCTCGGCGGGATTCCGGAGATAGCCGCATGAGCTTTCGCATCGATCCGCGCTTGCCGCTGACCGGCGAGGTCAGGCGCATATTGGCTGACGAGATCGGCAAGGCGCTTGGCCAACTCGAGACGGCGCGCGACAAGCCGGAGCAGGGACTGCACAAGTGCCGTAAGCGGCTTAAGTGCGTGCGTGCCTTGCTGCGCCTGGTTCGTTCCGGAGACGAACCGTTCTGCCAGACCGAGAACGAATGCTACAAACAAGTGTCGGCGCTGCTTGCCGGCCCGCGCGAGGCGACCGCTCTCATCGAGACCATAGACCGTCTGGCCTCTGCTTTTCCGGATGAGACCGCGGCCGGCGGGCTCGATCCCGTCCGCGAGCGGCTGGTGCTGCGCCAGCATGAGCTCCATGCCGGCCCCGGTCTCGACGCTGCCATAAACGCCGCGGTCGCTGCCTGCCGGGAAGGGCTGGAGCGTGTCGACCGGCTGTCGCTCCCCGATCAGCCCGAGCAGGCGGCCGACATACTGGCCGAAGGCGCCCGCGCCGCCTTGCGGCGGGCGAAAAAGGCGCTGGATAAGGCGAGCTCGCGCGGCGAGGCCGATGACTTTCACGACCTGCGCAAGGCGTGCAAGACGCATTCGATGCATCTGTCGCTGCTCGGCCGCCTGTGGCCGGCGCCGATCAAGGCGCGCCGCAAAGCGGTTGACAAGCTTGGCGAACGGCTGGGCGAGCTGCATGACGTCTTCGTCATGCGCGCGCTGCTCGCCGCCGCTGGCGAGCCGCTCGGTCCGCCCGAAGACACCAAGCTTCTGCGCAAGCTCTTGAAGCGTGCGGAAAAAAGCCTCAGCAAGACCTGTCTTGCCGATGCCGCCGAATTGTTCGGCGACAGCCCCAAGCGCTCGGCCAGAAAGCTCGCGCGCAAGGTGCGCGACGACCTCGCGCCGCCGCATGGGGAAGCCGGCTCGGCCGCGGCCTGACGCCTACGCCGGCAGCGGCCGCCTTGCTTCCGCCCCGGCATCCGTCCGCGCGCCGGCATCGCGCGGATGCGGCCCGATCGGCATGATCGCCGGAAACGGCGTCGCGCCGAAGGCGAAGGTCCATTTGTAGCCGATGAGCTGCTCTTCCGGCGTGGTGTGCTGGTCGTGATGGGCAAGCAGCCTGGCGCGCTCCGCCAGCTCCTCCGCCTCGCGCCGCACCATCTCCGCCGTTTCCGGCCGCATGCGCCGCGAGAAGCTGACGAAGGTCGCTTCCCGTTCCAGATGGGTTATCGCCCAGCCGACAAAATTCTTGTTGGTGGTCTCGAAATGCGGCCGCAGCGGCCCCTCGAAATCCCACTGGATCGGTGTCTCGACCAGCAATCTTGCCGACAGGCCGCGCCCGAGCGCCACCAGCCCAAGCTCTTCCAGGTCGCGCAGATAAAGAAACATCGAAGCTTCGCTGAGACCCTGTGAGCGCATGATGCCTTCGGGCGTGAATTTTTCGGACAGCATGATGAAGACGAAGAGCAGCGCCGGCCGCGCGGCGAGCTTGCGCTCGATCTCCGGCGCGACGTGGTTGGCCGGTCCCGGTCCCCGGTTCATCGAGCCCAGCACATTCTCCAGTTCCACGTCCGCAGCGGCGCAGATTTGCATCAGCCGATCGAGCTTGCAGTTGCGCTCATGGAAGATGCGCTTCACTGTCGGCTCGGAAACGCCCATGCGCTCGGCTAGCGCCCGGTAGGTCAGGCCCTTGGCCTTCAATGTCCGTTTCAGCGCCTCGAAGATCGGCCCGTTCATGAAATGCACCTCATTTACGCGAATTCGTATCCCTCCTCGATACTACGCTCGAACCGCCTTCCGGAAAAGTATCGAAAAACCTAGCTCTTGGCCGTACACAGGAGAGCATTATGAAAAACCTCATCGCTTCGACCTTTCTCGCCATCGCCGGCATCGCAACGGCTGCCACCGCCGAGGCCGGCGAGATCTGGCGCGCCGGCGGCTTCGAGCAGGCGGAATCGGCGCTGGTCGATGCCGCCAACAAGCGCATCGTCGTCTCCAACATCGTCGGCAATCCGGGCGAAGCTGACGGCAACGGCTATTTGTCGCTGCTGTCGCTGGACGGCAAGGTCATCAGCCGCCATTGGGTGGACGGCATGGACGCGCCCAAGGGCATGGCGATCGCCGGCGGCAAGCTCTACGCCGCCGACATCACCAAGGTGCGCGTCGTCGACCTCGCCAGCGGCAAGCTGGTCTCTACCATCGATGTGCCGGGCGCCGTGTTCCTCAACGATATGACCGCCGATGCTTCGGGCAAGGTCTATTTCACGGATATGCTCGCCGACGCGATCTATCGTATCGACGGCGACAAACCGGAGCTGTTCATCAAGGATGCGCTGCTCGCCTCGCCCAATGGCGTCTTCGCCGACGGCGACCGGCTGATCGTCGCGTCCTGGGGCAAGGGCATCAAGCCCGATTTCAGCACGGCGGCGCCGGGCGGCTTGCTGGCCGTCGACCTCGCCAGCAAGAAGGTGACGCCGCTGCCGGGCGCGCAAAACTTTGCCGACCTCGACGGCGTCGTCGCCATCGGCGACACGATCTATGCCACCGCCTACATGACCGGCACGCTCTATCGCTACAAGGGCGGCGCCGCGCCGGAAGCGATCGCCGCTTTCAAGCCGGGCAGCGCCGATATCGGCACCGACGGCAACTCGACCATCTATGTTCCGCTGATGAACGAAGGCGCGGTCGCGGCGCTGAAGCTCGACTGAGGACGATTGCGGCGGGAACGAGGTCGATCGGGGCTGGACCGCCATATCGACGGGGCTGCCATCTGGTTCAGCCGCTCGCTCCGGGATATCCGGCAGCAACCGTCACATGGGCCAAGCCGTGAAGACATCCAGCCTGACCGGCGCCGCCGTTTCACCAATGATCCCAGTGCTCGTATGCGCACTGGCGATCTTCCTTTTGTCCGGGATGGACGCGGCAATGAAGTCCCTGGTCATCGCGGTCGGTGTGTACAACACGGTGCTGTGGCGCAGCCTGGTCTCGACCTTGATCGCGGGCGCGGCCTGGTCGGCGGGGCCGCGCTCGAAGCCCGCTCTTCCGGTGCTGGGGCTGCATGCGCTGCGCGCCGTGGTCGTCGGCATCGTCCTGGTTTCGTTCTTTTGGGGTCTCGCCAGATTGCCGCTCGCCGAGGCGATCGGGCTCAGCTTTGTCGCGCCCCTGTTTGCGCTTTTTCTCGCAGCCTTGTTGCTGGGCGAGAGAATCCGGCGCCAGGCGGTGTGGGCGTCGCTGGCCGGCATCGCCGGCGTCGCGATCATTCTGGCCGGCCAGTTCGGGCAGGCCGGCCACTCGCAGGATGCGCTCCTGGGCACGGCCGCGGTGCTCGTATCGACGGTGTTCTACGGCTACAATCTGATCCTCGCGCGGCGGCAAGCGCTGTTGGCCAAGCCGGTCGAGATCATGCTGTTCCAGAACCTCTGCATCGCTGTCATCCTTGGTCTCGCCGCGCCGTGGCTCGCCGTCGCGCTGCCGAGTGACCTGTGGCTTCACCTCGTCGGGGTGGCTATGCTGTCGCTTGCCGGGCAATTCCTGATGAGTTGGGCCTACGCCCGCGCCGAAGCGCAATATCTCATCCCGACGGAATACTCGGCCTTCATCTGGGCGATCGCGCTCGGCTGGTTCTTCTTCGGCGAGGAGGTGGCCTGGACCACGCTGACCGGGGCTTGCCTGATCGTCGCCGGCTGCCTGATCGCGGCGCGCGCCAACCCGAAACTCGCCGAGCCGATCGAAGCGGCAGTTTGAGAGAACATGTCGCTCTACGCGGACTACGATTGTCCTTTCAGCTGCGCCCGCGCGTCGCGAATCGAGGCGGCATAGGTGACCAGCGGCCGCTTGAGGCCGTGGTTGATCAGCATGCGCCTTGTCTGCGGCGCGGCACCCGCGATGATGAAGCGCACGCCGGCGCTTCCGGCCTTGTGCGCGGCGCCCTCGAGGACGTTTGCCGCCGTCGAGTCGAGGAACGGCACCGCCGAGCAATCGAGGATGAAATTCTTGCGCTGGTCTGCGATGCGGTCGAGCACGGCGCCGACGGTCGAGGCGGCACCGAAGAAGAATGCCCCGGAGATTCGATAGATGACGGTATCGGCGTCGGCCGCCTGGCTTGAATCATAAGTGGCGGCGCGATCGGCGACGTCCTCCGGCACCAGCGGCAGATCGGCCTCGACGGCGATGGACATGGCCATGCGATCGATGAACAGGATCGACCCGAGCGCGAAGCCGACGACGATGCCTTCCGTGAGATCGCGGAAGATGACGATCAGGAACGTCGCCATCAGCACCAGCGCGTCGCCACGCGAGGCTCTGAGGAGCGTGACGAAAGCCTGCTTCTCGAACATGTTCCAGCACACGACGGCGAGTACGCCGGCCAATGCGGCGAGCGGGATGTAGCTGGCCAGGGGCGCCGCCGCCAGCATCAGGACAAGCAGGATCGCCGAATGCAGCATGCCGGAGACGGGGCCATGCGCGCCGGCCCTCACGTTGGTGGCCGTGCGAGCGATCGTGCCGGTGGCACATATGCCGCCGAACAAGGCTGACGCGATGTTGGCGAAGCCTTGCGCCACCAGTTCGCAATTGGAGCGGTGCCGCCTTCCGCTCATGCCGTCGGCGACCACGGCCGAGAGCAGCGACTCGATCGCTCCGAGCAGCGCGAAGGCGATCGCGTCGGGCAGCACGTCGATCATCCTCTCAAGGCTGACCGGCGGCAGGGCTGGCCATTGCAGGCTCCGCGGGATGCCGCCATACCTCGTGCCGATCGTTTCCGCAGGCAGGGCGAACAGCGCCACGACCAGCGAGGCGATGCCGATGGCGATCAGCATCGCTGGCCATCTCGGCCGCCAGCGCCGCAGAAAGACAATGGTGAGGACCGTCAGCATCGCCACGAAGGTCGCGGCCGGACTGATCGTGCCGATCGCCTCGCCGATCGCGGTCAGCTTCGGCACCAGCGGCCCGGGCTCCCTGCCGGCGAGTTTCAGCCCGAGCAACTCGACGATCTGCCCGGAGAAGATGATGACAGCGATCCCGGCGGTGAAGCCGACGGTCACCGGATAGGGAATGAACTTGATGTAGGTGCCAAGCCTGAGATAGCCGATGGCGAGCAGGAAGACGCCGGCCATCATCGTTGCGAGCAGCAGCCCGTCGACGCCGACGCGCGCCACCGTCGCCGCTACCAGCACGATGAAGGCGCCGGCAGGACCGCCGACCTGGAAGCGGCTGCCGCCAAGCGCCGAGATGATGAAGCCGCCAACGATCGAGGTGTATAGGCCTCGCTCCGGCGTCACGCCGGACGCGATGGCGATCGCCATGGACAACGGCAGCGCGACGATGGCCACCGTCAACCCCGCGACGGCGTCAGCCCTGAAATGCGCCAGCGTGTAGCCTTCGCGCAGCACCGTGACCAGCTTGGGCGTGAACAGCTCGGCAAAGGCCGGCCGCGCCTGGGGGTGGATTGACCGCCGGACCTGATCCATGGACTGCCTTCCGCTCCGTAAGGGCGGCGGGATCGTCGGCAGGGCTGTCGGCGGTCGCCGTCGCGACTTCTTGTGCGGCTCAGCCTTGGGAGTTCTGCGGCGTGGCAGGCTTGAGACGCACGCCCCTACCGCCGCGCTCGCTGGCCTGGTTCTCGCCGATCAGCTCCACCCCGGCCTCGTCGAGTGCCTGGATGACCTTCATCAGCGTATCGACCACGCCTCTGACGACACCTTCACTCGCTTCCATGCGTTGGATGGTCGGAAGCGAAACCCCGGCGCGCTCGGCGAGCGTTTTCTGGTCGATACCGGCCAACGCCCTCGCGGCGCGCATCTGCGCGGCAGTGATCATCGGCCAGAACCCCTGTCTGAGCCTGCAGTATCAATGGATAATCCAAATATCATGATGTTTCAAGCATCATAACAAACAGTTTGAACATGAGCACTCATTCGCTGTCCGCCACCACTTTGCGCCGCTGCAGCAGGCGCGCTGCAAGCCAGCACAACATGGCCCAGGCAAAGCCGGCGCACCAGCCGGCAAGCACGTCGGACGGCCAATGCACGCCGAGATAGACGCGGCTGGTTCCGACCAGCACCGTGGTGAGCACGGCGAGGCCGAGCACGAAGATCTTCGTCCTGCGGTTCGGTAGGAAGCGCGCGGCGAGCGAGCCCAGCGTGAGATAGGTCACCGCCGACAGCATCGCATGGCCGCTCGGAAAGGAGAGCGAGGTCTCGTTGACGAGGTGCGAGACGAGATCGGGGCGGGGCCGGTCGACCTCGAACTTGAGCAGGCTGGACGCTGCCTGGCCGCCCGCCACCGAAACGAACACGAACAGTGCGGTCGCCGGTCGATGCATCAGCAGAAAATAGACGATCACCGCAGTCGTGATCAGCACCAGCACGCTGGTGCTGCCGAGCGCGGTGATATCGCGCACCGCGCCTTGCAGCCAAAGCGGACCGATCGGGCTGTCCGGCTGCCCGGCATGGCGGAAGGCGAGCAGGATTTCCGTGTCCAACGCATGCGGAGTCGTGGCGCGCGCCACGCCCATGAGTTCCACCAGGCCCCATAGCCCGCAGGCGATGGCCAGCCCGGCCGCAAGCACCGGGAACTCTATTCTGTTGAGCAGCGCCTTGGCGGTCGATTTCATGCGGGGGCCTTGTCCAACTACAGCCGCTGCATATAGGGTCCGAGCGTGATCAGCGCGACGGCGGCGATCGCCAGCACGACGCCTGTCGCTTGGAAAGTGTTGAGGCGCTCTCCAAAGAAGACCAGCGCCACGACATTGACTGAGACCAGCTGGATCACTGCCGACAGGCTGAACGACACCGACATGCCGAATTCGCGGATCAGCCTGAGCATGATCAGATTGCCGGCGGAATAGAGCACCAGCGTCAGCACGATCTTGCCGAGACTCGGCGCCAATCCCCATTGTTTGGCCGCCATCGCGGCCAGCAGGAAAATCACAGTCGAAACGCCAAGCTGCGCCAGTCCCCAGAGACTCACCTTCATCCCTCCCGAAGCGGCCTTCGCCGCGCCGCTCGCCGCTTTTGTTTCCGAAGCGCGCGAAGCCGTCAAGCTGATGGAGTCGGGCAAGCTACGCTGCGACGGGATCGAAGGCGGAATCTCGCAAGGCAAGCCCCGCAGCCATGGTTGGCGTCCTTGCGCCGAGCGCGCTCGGGAGTCTGCCCGCCGTGTGTTGTGGGCCTCGTGTGGGGCCAATGCGTGGGCGAACAGTCATCAGCCGGCAAATTGGCGTTGCTTAATGGGGCTGATGTCACGAAAATGTGATCGGCCGCCTATAGGGATCGACCGGTTACACGTTCCAGCCACCTCAAGAGCCAGAGGACAGCCCATGACCCAACCTGAGATCCGCTTCCGTACCAGCCAGCTCGAGGAGAATGACGGCCCGCCCGTCAATCCTACCGACAACCGCACGCTGGGCGAGATCATCGCCGCGCGTTTCTCGCGCCGCGACTTCCTCAAGGGCTCGCTGGCTGTCTCGGCCATCGCCGCTACCGTGAGCCCGCTGGCGCTCGTCGCGGCAGACGAGGCGCGCGCCGCCGAGGCCTCGGCCTTCAAATTCGACGAACTCGAGGCCGGCATCGACGACAAGCACCACGTCGCGCCCGGCTACGATGCCGACGTGCTCTTGCGCTGGGGCGACCCGCTCTTTACCGATTCGCCGGAATTCGACCCGGCAAAACAATCGGCCGAAGCCCAGGCAAGACAGTTCGGCTACAACAACGACTATATCGGTTATATCCCGATCGAAGGCTCGGCCGAGCATGGCCTGCTGGTCGTCAACCACGAATACACCAACCCGCATCTGATGTTCCCCGGCATCGTCAAGATCGTCGACAAGGACGGCAAGAAGGCCGCCGAGGTGGCGCCGCTCAGCAAGGAGCAGGTCGATGTCGAAATGGCGGCGCACGGCGGCAGCATCGTCGAGATCCGCAAGGAGGGCGGCAAATGGCAGGCGGTGCGTGACGGCAAGCTCAACCGCCGCATCATGTCCACCACCGAAATGGCGCTGTCCGGTCCGGTAGCCGGCCATGATCGCGTCAAGACCAATGCCGACCCGTCCGGCACCAAAGTCTTCGGCACCCTCAACAACTGCGCCGGCGGCGTCACGCCTTGGGGCACCTATGTGATGGCCGAGGAGAACATCCACGGCTATTTCTCGGGCGAGCTGCCGGAAGGCCACAAGGAGGCCGCCAACTACAAGCGTCTCGGCATTCCGGAGGGCGCCTATGAATGGGGCGCGCATTACGATCGCTTCAACCTCGCCAAGGAACCGAACGAGCCCAACCGCTTCGGCTGGGTCGTCGAGGTCGACGTCAACGACCCGAATTCGGTGCCGAGGAAGCGAACCGCCATGGGTCGCTTCAAGCATGAAGGCGCCGAATCGATCGTCACCAAGGATGGCCGCGTCGTCTTCTATCTCGGCGACGACGAGCGCTTCGACTATGTCTACAAATTCGTCACCAAAGGCACGTTCAATCCGAACGACCGCGCCGCCAACATGAACCTGCTCGACGAGGGCACGCTGCATGTCGCCAAATTCGCCGAGGACGGCTCGGTCGAATGGATGCCGATCGTGTTCGGCGAAGGTCCGCTGACGGCGGAAAACGGTTTCGCCAGCCAGGCCGACGTTCTGATCGAGACGCGTCGCGCCGCCGACCTGCTCGGCGCCACCAAGATGGACCGGCCGGAAGACATTCAGCCCAATGCCGGCAACGGCAAGGTCTATGTCATGCTGACCAACAATTCGAAGCGCAAGGCCGACCAGGTCGACGCCGCCAATCCGCGCGCGGCGAACGCCTTCGGCCACATCATCGAGATCGTCGAGGATGGCGGCGACTTCGCCGCCATGAAGGGCAAGTGGGAAGTGCTCCTGAAATGCGGCGATCCCTCGGTGGCCGACGTCGGCGCCACCTTCTCGACCGCCACCACCGCCAATGGCTGGTTCGGCATGCCGGACAACTGTGCCGTCGACTCGGCCGGCCGCCTCTGGGTCGCGACCGACGGCCAGGGCCCGAAGGCCACCGGCCGTACCGACGGCCTGTGGGCGGTCGACACCGAGGGCACGGCGCGGGCGACTTCAAAGCTGTTCTTCCGCGTGCCGATCGGCGCCGAGATGTGCGGCCCGCTATTCGCGCCGGACGACCAGACCGCCTTCGTCGCCGTCCAGCATCCGGGCGACGGCGGCGAGGACTGGGAAGCTTTCGGCCGCCCCTCCTATTACGAGGATCCATCGACCCGGTGGCCGGACTTCAAGCCGGACATGCCGGTGCGTCCGGCGGTCGTTGCCATCACCAAGCAGGGCGGCGGCAAGATCGCGGTCTGATTGGCGACTCGCTTAAGCAGGGGGAGGGTTGCGATGATCCGCGACCCTCCTCACCTTGCGATTACTCCACGCCTCGGACCACGGCCATGTTCAGGGTGGTTCTCAACCGGAAGCCGATGGCCTCGTAAAGGCCGACGGCCGGAGCATTGCTGGCGTAGGCGTGCAGGTATGGAACCTCGCCCCGCGCCATGATCCGGTTCGCCACGAACAGCGACAGCAGCTTGGCAAGGCCGCCGCCGCGGAAATCCGGATGCGTGCACACGCCGCTGAGCTCGGAGTAGCCGGGCTGCTTCATGCGCTCGCCGGCCATCGCCGCGAGCCTGCCGTCGATCTTCACGCCCCAGAACTCGCCGAGGCTCAAGGCCTCGAGCGTGAACGGGCCGGGCTTGGTGAGCGATGCCAGAGCGAGCATCTCGGCCGCATCGTCCGGCGTCAGTCGCTGCACGCGCTCGTCGGAGGCGGCTTCAACCGGCTGCTCGGCAACCATCTGCACCAAGGACGCGGTCGAAACCGCGGCAAGTTCCGAAGGCAGGGCGATCGGGTCCGTCTGAACCAGGATGGCGCTTTCAAGCGGCGGGAGCAGCTTGCCCAGGGCTTGTAGGCTTTCCGCATCGTCCGCAACGGTGGCGGCGAAGGGAACGATCGAAGGCCGGTACCGCCTGGCAAGGGTATCGCCTTCCGCAAAGGCCTGATGGCGCGTCGCCAATGCGCTCCAGATCGGACGGTCGAGAACATGTTTCATTGTGCGACGGCCTTGGGTGCGACTGTCTTGGCCTTGTCCGCCCGGCGGTCGAGCGGGGTCGCCGCCAGTCGATCCTCGATGGCGGCGAGCTGGCCAAGCAGCGGCCCGGAGAGGTCCGCGCACAATTCCGCGACCGCGCCCTCGATGCGCGGCCAGACGTCGTGCTTCGCGGCGTCGACCAGCCGCTGGCCGTCCGCTGAGAGGGAAACGATCCGGCGCCGCTGGTCGTCATCCGATGGTGTGACTTCGACCAGGCCGAGCTCGGTGAGCAGCGACACGGCCCGCGTCACGCCTGGCTGCGCGATGCCGAGCGACTGCGCCAGTTCGCCGACCGGCAGCGGCCCCAGCCTGTCGAGCGCGGCGAGCAGCGGATACTGACTCGACTGGATCCGCACATCCAGGCGATCGAGCACGCGCTGCGTGTCGGCCTGCAACTGCTCGCCAATGCGCTTCAGCCTGCTGCCGAGGCAGAGAAAGCCGAGGGACCTCAGAACATCTTCCATCGTCGAACTGCCGGAACAAAAAGATAACATGATATATAACATTGCATGGAAATTGGCAATATGGTTTCACGATGCAGCCGGAGCGCCGGCTTTGGCCGGTAGACATTCCCTCTTCATTCGCCGCCGATAGCATCCTATATGGCGCTGGCGCGACATGACCGATCCGTCGCGCCAAGGCGACTGATTCGAGGCCCGTGGGCTTCGGGTCTTTCTTCATCGGCATGCGGACGCTTGATGCCATCCCTGCGCATCCATATCGACAGGTTTCTTGACGGCGCGGCGCCCAAGGTGCCGCGGCGCGAGCTGACGCATCTCGAGCGCCTGGAGCTGGTGCGGCGCCATGGCGACTTCTCGCTCGCCTATTCCACCGCCGTGCAGCAGAAGCTGTCCTACTTCAGCGAAGGCGATGGCTACATCGCATTCGGCACCAAGATGAAGCACCATTTCGCGCTGGGCGATCCGGTCGTCGATCCGCCGGACCGGCCGGGCTACATCAAGCGCTTCGTCGAGGCCGCCGGCGGCCCCTGGTTCGTTCAGATAAGCGCCGCCACGGCAAAGGTGCTGGCCGGGCTCGGCTATCAGATCAATCGGCTGGGCGTCGACACAAGGCTGCAGCTGCCGGCGCATGATTTCTCCGGCAAGCGCAACGAGACCGTGCGCTATTCGGAGCGCTGGCTGGCGAAGAAGGGCTTCACCTTCGCCGAGGACAGGGCCAACATGCTGCTCGACGAGGTTTCCCGGCTGTCCGAGAATTGGCGCGGCGAGCGCATCGTCAAACGCTGGGAGATGGGCTTCCTGAACCGCCCTTTCGCCGACCATCTCGGCGCCGACATGCGCCGCTTCGTCCTCCACGGCCCGCAGGGCGAACTCGTCGCCATTCTCGATTTCGACCCGCTGTTCAGCAATGGCGAGGTCATCGGCTATACCACCGCCTTCAAGCGCAAGCAGGTCGACGCCACGCCGCATGCCGAGATCGGCCTGACCAAATTCGCCGTCGATCGCTTTCGCGAGGAGGGCGTTTCGGTGGTCACGCTTGGCCTGTCGCCGCTGCTCGACGTCGAACCGAGCGGCTTTGCCGAATCGAGCTTCTGGCGCAGCACCTTCCGGCGCGCCTACGAGTCGCCCTGGGTCAACCGCTCGCGCTTCAACCTGCAGGGCCAGGCCGCCTTCAAGCGCCGCTTCCACGGGCTGGAGGAGCCGACCTACATCGCCTTCCGCAAGGGTACGCTGATGGAGATGCTTGGACTGCTGCGGCTGATCAAGGCGATTTAGCGGAACCGCGAACGTCCGCGATCGGCCGCAGCGTTGCAGGCGGCAGGCGTTTCGACCAATCATGCAGGCTTGCAATCACTCCAGCACCAACACGACGTCCCTTCAATTCCTCAGCCTGTACCCCGTGCGGAAAATCCACGCCACGATCGCGATGCAGGCGGCCAAAAACACCAGCGTCATGCCGAGGCTGACGCCGACCGAGACGTCCGCTTTGCCGTAGAAACTCCAGCGGAACCCGCTGATCAGGTAGACGACCGGGTTGAACAGCGTGATCGTCTTCCAGATGCCGGGCAGCATATGGATCGAATAGAAGCTGCCGCCAAGGAAGGTGAGCGGCGTGACGATCAGCAGAGGCACCAGCTGCAGCTGCTCGAAGGTCTTGGCCCAGATGCCGATGATGAAGCCGAACAGGCTGAAGGTCACCGCCGTCAACACCAGGAAGGCGATCATCCAGAACGGGTGCTCGATCCTGAGCGGCACGAACAGCGCCGCGGTCGCCAAGATGATCAGCCCGAGCATGATCGATTTGGTTGCCGCGCCCCCGACATAGGCGATGATGATCTCGAGATAGGAGACCGGCGCCGACAAGAGCTCGTAGATCGAGCCGACGAATTTCGGGAAATAGATCGCGAACGACGCGTTCGAGATCGACTGCGTCAAAAGCGAAAGCATCATCAGCCCCGGCACGATGAAAGCGCCGTAGCTGATGCCGTCGATCTCGGTGATGCGCGAGCCGATCGCCGAGCCGAAGACGACGAAATAGAGCGAGGTGGAGATCACCGGCGAGACGATGCTCTGCAGCACCGTGCGGAACGCACGCGCCATCTCCATCCGGTAGATCGCCCACACTGCACGAAGGTTCATGGCCGCGTGGCGGTTCATGGCTCTTGCCTCAGCAGATTGACGAAGATCTCTTCGAGCGTGCTGTTTTTGGTGTCGAGATCGTGAAACTGAATGCCTGCGGCCTCGAGATCGCGGATCAGCGAGGCGACGCCCGGCCGGTCGCTCTGGCTGTCATAGGTGTAGGTGAGTTCGTTGCCGTCCGCCGACAGCTCCAGCGCATAGCGCGACAGGCCCACGGGCAAGGCGGCGAGCGGCGCGCGCAGCTCCAGCGTCATCTGCTTGCGGCCGAGCTTGCGCATCAACTCGGCCTTGCCTTCGACCAGGATGATCTCGCCGCGGTTGATGACGCCGACCCGGTCGGCCATCGCTTCGGCCTCCTCGATGTAATGCGTCGTCAGAATGATGGTGACGCCGTCCTCGCGCAGCCGCCTGACCATCGCCCACATGTCCTGGCGCAGCTCGACGTCGACGCCCGCCGTCGGCTCGTCGAGGAACAGCACGCGCGGCTCGTGCGACAGCGCCTTGGCAATCATCAGCCGGCGCTTCATGCCGCCCGAAAGCGTGATCGCCTTGGCGTCCTTCTTGTCCCACAGCGAGAGATCGCGCAGCACCTTCTCGACGAAAGCCTTGTCGGGCGCCTTGCCGAACAGGCCGCGGCTGTAGTTCACCGTCGCCCAGACCGTCTCGAAGGCGTCGATGGTGAGCTCCTGCGGCACCAGCCCGATCAGGCTGCGCGCCGCGCGGTAGTCCCTGCCGATATCGTGACCATCGACGGTGACGCTGCCCGACGAGCGGTTGACGATGCCGCAGACGATCGAGATCAGCGTCGTCTTGCCGGCGCCGTTCGGTCCGAGCAGGGCGAAGATCTCGCCGCGCTCGATGTCGAGGTTGATTTCCTTCAGCGCCTTGAAACCGGTGGCATAGGTTTTCGTGACGCCGGAGATGGAGATGATGGATGACATGCTGAAATATGGCCGGCTGGAAAACGTGACCTGATATAGGTCGGATGTCGTTTTATGCAAACCGACAATCGACCGTGCTGCTGACAGTTCTCGACAGTCGCCGCCGCTCGCGACGTCGAACGGCCTCTGCAAGCTGTCACGCGGTGCGTCTGTCCATGATCGCCCGACGCTGCGACAACGCGCCTCGCGTGACGCCGCGCCGCTTTGACCGATGCGTGTTCGAAGCCTATCCTTCAAGCCTGAATTGCAGCCGGAGCCCAGCATGGACCCGCTCATCCTGTCGCGCATCCAGTTCGGCGCGAATATCTCGTTCCATATCCTGTTTCCGGCGATCACCATTGCACTTGGCTGGGTGCTTCTCTTCTTCAAGCTCCGCTACAACGCCACCGGCGACTCGGCCTGGATGCGCGCTTATTTCACCTGGGTGAAGGTGTTCGCGCTCTCCTTCGCCATGGGCGTGGTTTCGGGCGTCACCATGAGCTTCCAGTTCGGCACCAACTGGCCGGGCTATATGGAAACGGTCGGCAACATCGCCGGCCCGCTGCTTGCCTATGAGGTGCTGACCGCCTTCTTTCTCGAGGCGGCCTTCCTCGGCATCATGCTGTTCGGCTTCCGCCGCGTCTCCAACCGCATCCACACGCTGGCGACCGTGCTGGTGGCGGGCGGCACCACGGTTTCCGCCTTCTGGATCATCGCGCTGAACTCCTGGATGCAGACGCCGGCCGGCTTCGAGATGATCGACGGCAAGGCGCATGCCCTCGACTGGTGGGCGGTCATCTTCAATCCGTCCATGCCCTACCGGCTGGTCCACATGCTGCTCGCCTCCGGGCTCACGGTCTCCTTCCTGATCGCCGGCTGCTCGGCGCTGCGCTACCTATATGGCGACCGCTCGGAATCGATGTGGAAGGCGCTGCGCACCGGCGTCTTCGCCGCCGCCATCCTGATCCCGATCCAGATCTTTGCCGGCGACCAGCACGGCTTGAACACGCTCGAGCACCAGCCGCAGAAAATCGCCGCCATGGAGGCGAACTGGAACACCGGCGCCCACGTGCCGCTGGTGCTGTTCGCGCTGCCCGACGAAGCAGCCAAGGAAAACAGGTTCGAGCTCGCCATTCCCGATGGCGCCAGCCTCATCCTGCGCCACAGCACAAGCGGCGTCGTGCCCGGCCTCAACGACTATCCGGGCAACCACCCGCCGGTCTTCCCGGTGTTCTGGGGTTTCCGCGTCATGGTCGGCACCGGCATCCTGATGCTCATCGTCTCCTGGTCGGCGGCCTTCTTCCTCAAGCGTCGCCGCAGCCTGCCTAAGCCGCTGGCCCTGATCATGGTGCCGATGGCGCTCTCCGGCTGGCTGGCGACGCTGGCCGGCTGGTACACGACCGAGATCGGCCGCCAGCCCTGGCTGGTCACCGGCGTGTTGAAGACGGCCGATGCCGTCGGCCCGGTCGCCGGCAGCCATGTCGCGCTGACCCTGGCCGTCTATCTCATCCTCTATGTGCTGCTCTTGATCGCCTATCTCGGCGTGCTGGTGCATCTCGCGCTGAAGGCGGCCAAGGAAGGCGACACCTCGCCGCTGCCCGGCGTCATGAACGCCGCGATGTCGCAGCCGGCCGCCGGAGAGTGAACATGCAGGAGCAAGACAAGCGGTGCGGTCGGTTCGATGCGGGGCTTTCTTCTGAGGTCGGCGCTGCCCCTCGCGTTGCGGCCGGCAGGGCGATGAGGGGCGGCGCCAACCCTCGCAATCGATCCGAAACGGTTGCTTCGAACAGTATCGCCGCATGTCGGACCAATCTCGGTTGGAGGAAAGAAAGATGACCTTCGACTGGCCAACCGCGCTTCCGCTGATCTTTGCCGGCCTGATGGGCCTCGCCATCCTGATCTACGTCATTCTCGACGGTTTCGACCTCGGCATCGGCATCCTGTTCGCAGGCGCCGAAGATGCCGAGCAGGACACGATGATCGCGGCGATCGGCCCGTTCTGGGACGCCAACGAGACCTGGCTGGTGCTGGCGGTCGGGCTCTTGCTGGTCGCCTTTCCGATGGCGCACGGCACCATCCTCACCGCGCTCTATATCCCGGTGTTCCTGCTGCTGGTCGGCTTGATCCTGCGCGGCGTTGCCTTCGATTTCCGCGCCAAGGTGCCGGCCGGCAAGAAGCACCGCTGGAACCGGATCTTCTTTTTGGGCTCCACCATGGCCTCGCTGGCGCAGGGCTATATGCTCGGCGTCTATGTGCTCGGCCTCGATGTCGGCATTGGCGGCATGGCCTTCGGCGCGCTGGTCGCGCTCTGCCTGTCGGCGGCCTACGCGGCGATGGGCTCGGCCTGGCTGATCTACAAGACCGAGGGCGACCTGCAAGGAAAGGCGGTGCGCTGGCTGCGCGTCACGCTGGTGTTGACTGCGCTCGGCATGGTCGCGGTCTCTTTGGCCACGCCCTTCGCCAGCCCGCGCATCTTCGACAGATGGTTCCTCTGGCCGGAGATCCTCTATCTCTCGCCGCTGCCGATCGTATCGGCGCTCTTGTTCCTGTGGCTGTGGCGGCAGACGTTTCATCTGCCCAAGTCCGACGACCGGCATGCGCTGCGGCCGTTCCTGACTCTGGCCGCCATCTTCGCGCTCGGCTTCGCCGGGCTTGCCTGGTCGTTCTATCCCTATGTCGTGCCCGACAAGCTGACGATCTGGCAGGCCGCCTCGGCGCCGGAGAGCCTGGCCTTCATCCTGGTCGGCACCGTCGTCGTGCTGCCGATCATTATTTTCTATTCGTTCTACGCCTACCGCGTGTTCGGCGGCAAGGCGACAGATCTGACCTACGATTGAGCGCATAATCTCCCTCCTCGAGGGGGAGATGGCCGGCAGGCAGAGGGGTTGGTCCGACTGGGCTCAGCCTGCTTTGCTGCAGACAGTCGGCGCTCCACGCGCGGCGACCCCCTCTGTCGCCTTCGGCGACATCTCCCCCTCGAGGGGGGAGATCTGCGCGGCTCAGCTTTTGCTACTTGCCAGCACCAGCACCGGCTTCTCGCTGTAGAGCGCGGGAAACAGCGCTTTCAAATTCTCGATCTTCGGCAGGTCGTTGTAGACGATATAGGGGTAGTTCGGGTTCAGCGTCAGGAAATCCTGATGGTAATCCTCGGCCGGATAGAAGGTCTTGCCGGTTTCCAGCGTCGTCACGATCGGCTTCGAAAATACCTTGGCCTTGTCGAGCTGGGCGATGTAGCTCTCGGCGATCTTCTTCTGCTCGTCATTCTCGGCGAAGATCGTCGAGCGGTACTGGGTGCCCTGGTCCGGCCCCTGGTAATTGAGCTGCGTCGGATTGTGCGCGACCGAGAAATAGACCTGCAGCAGCTGGCCATAGGTGACCTTCGACGGATCGTAAGTGATCTCGACCGATTCCGCGTGTCCGGTGCGGCCGGTGCCGACGACCTCGTAGACGGCGTGCTCGGCGCTGCCGCCGGCGTAGCCGGAGACGGCCTTGCTGACGCCCTTGACGTGTTGGAACACGCCCTGCACGCCCCAGAAGCAGCCGCCGGCGAAGATCGCTTTCTCCGTGCCGCCGGCGGCCTTTTCATCCATAGCCGGCGGCGGGATCACCACCGCGTCCTCGGCCGAACGCGCCGGCGTCTGCCAGAAGACGGCCGCGGCCGCCGTCAGCACCAGCGCTGCAAGCGGGGCCAGCGAGCGCCGCGCCGCCTTTTTGTCGATGCCGTTCATGTCGGATCTCCTTGTTCGTTGTTCCACTATATACGAAGCAAGCCGCCGCTGGTTTCTCACTTTGCCGTGCGGGCGGCTTCTGGCCGATGGCGATTGTTGCCAAGAGACCGGGCCGCTGACTTATTGCGCCGGCGCCATCGCGTCGGCAGGCTTCATCGCATCCGTCACGGGCTTCATCGCATCCGCGGGCTTCATGGCATCCGTGGCGGGTTTCATCGCCTGGGTCGCCATCGCATCGGGCTTCATTTTATCCGCGGGCTTCATCGCGCCGGTCGGCATCATAGCATCGGTCGCCGGCTTCATGGCTTCGGTCGCCATCGCATTGGCGGGCTTCATCGCGTCGGTCGTGTCGTCGGCGCGGGCGCCGGCAACGAACGCGGCAGCGGCAAGCGCGAAAGCCAGCGCCGGCAGCGTAAGGAATTTGGTCATGCTAGTTCTCCTTGGGTTGCGGCGCGCGGATGCGGGCCCTTGGTTAAGCGTTGCCGCTCTGATGCGGCCCGCGCGAAAAGAAAAATCAGTTTGCCGCGGCGGCCAGGATCGGCCCGCCGGCCGGCGTCTGCACCAGCACTGCCGTGCTCAAGCCCTTGGGTGCCGCAGGCAGCGGCAGCGTCGTCGCCTCGCCGTTCCAGCGGCCGAGCCTCTGCAGCGAATGCACGACATTGGCATGCGGCAGCGTGCGTCCGGTGTTCTCGCCGCGCGCCACCGGCACCTCGACGACGCCGCGTGCGTAGCGCACCAGCCAGACATCGGCCGCCCTGCCGGGCGCTGTGCCGGCGCCGATGCTCACCTTGCCGTCGCCGAGCGAGAGCGCCGGACCCTTGGCGTACGGGGTTGTCGAGATCAGCCGCTCGATCTCGCCGGGCGCCGCACCGACGGCGTCGGCGCTGCCGTTCACCACCACCTGCGGCGTGAACGGCCCGTCATGGCCGAGCGGCGGCTCGTAGGCGACCTGGCGCTGGGTGAATTCCTGCCGGCCGAAACTGTCCTTCCAGCCGAGATAGTCCCAGTAGGTGACGTTGAAGGACAGCGCCAGCACGCCCGGCCGGTCCTTGACCTTGATCAGATTGGCATTGGCCGGCGGGCAGGACGAGCAGCCCTGGCTGGTGAACAGCTCGACCACGGTAAGCGGCTCAGCGGAAGCGGCATCGAGCGTGGCGGCAAGCGCAGCAAATGCCGCGCCGGCAAGCAGGCCGATCCTTGTCTTCAATCCGGTCATTGGAAGCAGTCTCCGTAGCGGGGCAATGCTCCCATTTCGCCGCCGCGGAGGACTTCGTTACAGCTTCACCGGTTTGTGATATCGGAGAGTGGCGAAGGCCGTGGCGACGTCCAATCTCCCCCCATTGTGGGGGAGATGTCCGGCAGGACAGAGGGGGGCGACGTAGAGCGCAAGCCCATCGATAGACCGCAGTACCGGGACAGCCGGCCGTTTCCGCCTAGTCCCCGCTAGCCGGCTAAGCCGGCGGACAGCGCCCCCCTCTGGCCTGCCGGCCATCTCCCCCACAAGGGGGGAGATCGGCAGTTCCTACTGCGTCAGCACGGTCTCGGACGGCCGCTGGTCGAAGGCGCATTTGCCGGTCACATTGTAGAAGAAGTCGGCATTGGAAACCGGCGCCGGCACCGGGTTGCCGCCGTCTTCCCAGGCCTGGTAGCCGGTCTGGCCGCAGGGCACCGAGGTGAAGATGTCGACCTTCTGGCCGGTCGCGACCTCGGGCATATCGGTGGCGCTGGTGCCGATATAGAGTCGGTTCGAGGTGTTGGGATCGTTCGACTTCAGCACCTTCGGGTTGCCCGAGGGAACATCCATTTGCAGATAGAGCTGGTCCATCTGGCTGACATCGATCACCGCGCCGGCGCCATTGGCCGGATAGAAGGTATCGGCGCAGGTCGTGACGTACTTGTTGCTGCCGCTGGTCTGGGTGATCGCCCCGCTCGGCAGATTGTTGAAATTGTCGACCGTCGAGGTCGTGCAGACCTGTTTCTGCACCACGGTCGTGGTCGACCCGTTGATGGTGCTCACCGTGGTTGTGCCGTAGCCCTTCGGGTCGCCATAGCCGTTGTAGTTATAGCTGATCGTCATCAGCGGCTTGGCCTTGGTCTGGCCGAACTGGGTGCCGTAGAGCGTCATCGTCTTGTTCCAGTAGCCCGACACCTTCGTCACCTTGAAGGTGGACTGCACCAGCGCCGGCATCTTGCGCACCGAGGAGCCGACGCCGACATCGACCGAATTGATCCTGGCGATCTGCATGAAACTGGTCGGCATCGGATAGGCCGCCGTGGCGCTGAACGTCGCCGTGCCGTCGGCGGCGACGTTGACGGCGGTGAGCGTCGCGTCGCCCAGCCCGCTATTGGCGACATAGGCCTGCTGCAGCGCCGTCTGGCGATCGGCCTTCGAGGTCGTGGCCGGCAGCGTGGTGATCGACAGGATCGCGGCGTCGAGCGCCTGCTGCATGTTGCTCCTGGTCGTCACCGCCGAGGTGTAGTCGACGGAAAAGCCGACCGCGAGCAGCAGCGGGATCGCCAACAGCGCCATCATCGGCAGCATCGAGCCGCCTTGCGATCGAACGAAATCTCTTGCCGACGAGAACATGCCCCAACCCCATACACACCGGCAATGCAACCTGCCTGCCACCAGAGGTGGAGATATGCCTAAAATGAGTGCATGAAAGTTTAAGTGGATTTGAATTTTTGCGCGGAGGCGCCCTAACCTTCAAACGCTTGCGCTGCCCCTCACCTGCCTGCCGGCATCCTCTCCCCGTATGGTAACGGGGAGAGGGGCGCCCCCATCGACGATTTCGCCAATTTGGAACGCTGCAAGAAAGGTACCGAGGCGGCGGCCAGCCCCTTCTCCCCGTCACTTACGGGGAGAAGTGCCCGGCAGGGCGATGAGGGGCAGCGCCGGCCTCCGATCATTGGCCGTGTTCAGACATTGGCGAGCGTCTTTGCCTGCTCTGCTCCGATCTCCCCGGGCCCACCGCTTGCCCCTTAAACCCGCCCCTGCTAAAGCGCGCCGCATGACGACGCCCCTCGACCACATCCGCAATTTCTCCATCGTCGCCCATATCGACCATGGCAAATCCACGCTTGCCGACCGGCTGATCCAGCTCACCGGCGCGCTGGAGGAGCGCGACATGAAGGAGCAGGTGCTGGACTCGATGGACATCGAGCGCGAGCGCGGCATCACCATCAAGGCCCAGACCGTTCGGCTGAACTACCGCGCCAAAAACGGCGAGGATTATGTGCTGAACCTCATCGACACCCCCGGCCATGTCGACTTCGCCTATGAGGTGTCGCGTTCGCTCGCCGCCTGCGAGGGCTCGCTGCTGGTGGTCGACGCCTCGCAAGGGGTCGAGGCGCAGACCTTGGCCAATGTCTATCAGGCGATCGACAACAACCACGAGATCGTCGTGGTGCTGAACAAGGTCGACCTGCCGGCGGCCGAGCCCGAGCGCATCCGCGAGCAGGTCGAGGAGGTGATCGGCCTCGACGCTTCCAACGCCGTGCTGATCTCGGCCAAGACCGGGCTGGGCGTGCCGGACGTGCTGGAGGCGATCGTCCACCAGCTGCCGCCGCCGCGCGAGGGCGACATCGCAGCACCCTTGAAGGCCATGCTGGTCGACAGCTGGTACGACGCCTATCTCGGCGTCATCGTGCTGGTCCGCGTCATCGACGGCGTGATGAAGAAGGGCCAGACCATCCGCATGATGGGCACCGGCGCAAAATATCTCGTTGAGCGCACCGGCGTCTTCAAGCCGGCCCGCGTCAATGTCGACGAGCTCGGCCCCGGCGAGTTCGGCTTCTTCACCGGCTCGATCAAGGAAGTGGCCGACACCCGCGTCGGCGACACCATCACCGAGGATCGCCGCCCGACGCAAAAGGCATTGCCCGGCTTCAAGCCGGCGCAGCCGGTGGTGTTCTGCGGCCTGTTCCCGGTCGACGCCGCCGATTTCGAGGACCTGCGCGCCGCCGTCGGCAAGCTGCGCCTCAACGACGCGTCCTTCTCCTATGAAATGGAGACGTCGGCCGCGCTCGGCTTCGGCTTCCGCTGCGGCTTCCTGGGGCTGCTGCATCTGGAGATCATCCAGGAGCGGCTGGAGCGCGAGTTCAACCTCGACCTCATCGCCACTGCGCCGTCCGTCGTCTACCGCATGAACCTCGTCGACGGCACGACCAAGGAACTGCACAATCCGGCCGACATGCCCGACGTGGTCAAGATCGCCTCGATCGAGGAGCCGTGGATCCGCGCCACGATTCTTACGCCCGACGATTATCTCGGCGGCATCCTGAAGCTCTGCCAGGATAGGCGCGGCATCCAGGCCGATCTCTCCTATGTCGGCAAGCGCGCCATGCTCACCTACGATTTGCCGCTCAACGAAGTCGTGTTCGATTTCTACGACCGGCTGAAGTCGATCTCCAAGGGCTACGCCTCCTTCGACTATCACCTGACCAACTATCGCGAGGGCGACCTGGTGAAGATGTCGATCCTGGTCAATGACGAGCCGGTCGACGCTTTGTCCATGCTGGTGCACCGGTCGGCGGCGGAAAAGCGCGGCCGCGCCATGTGCGAGAAGCTGAAGGAGCTGATCCCGCAGCACCTGTTCAAGATCCCGATCCAGGCCGCAATAGGCGGCCGCATCATCGCCCGCGAGACCGTCTCGGCGCTCAGGAAGGACGTCACCGCCAAATGCTACGGCGGCGACGTGACCCGCAAGCGCAAGCTGCTCGACAAGCAGAAAGAGGGCAAGAAGCGGATGCGGCAGTTTGGTAAGGTCGATATTCCCCAGGAGGCGTTCATCCAGGCGCTTAAGATGGGGGATTGAGAAGCCGGTTGGCGCGCGGAGCGCGCCAAGCCATCGATCCAGTGAATCGATGGCAGGCTTCGAAACCGGGGGAGCTGCCGGCAGCGGGTCCCCCGCCAGCGCGGCGCTGAAGCTGCGCGGTCGGGATTACTCTCCGGGTGGTGGTCCCGGACGATCTTCTGGCGCCGGCGGAGCTTCGCGCAAAGCCGCAGCCATTTCTTGAAAGACCCCGTCTATACCCGCGAAGATGAGCCGCCCTAGTTCTGCGACATCCGAGGCGTCGCCGAGACGAATAAGACGCATAGTCCGCAGGCACAAGACAGCAATATCGTCAGGCCTATTGTCCGTCGCCCAATAAGCCGGTTGGACTGAAGACAGGACGGCCCGAACCAATCGCGGCTCTAGCCGTGGTGTCGCAGTGTTCCAAACATGGATTGCGACGGACTGGCCCCCGACCTGGAGGCCGAAATTTGGTGTGAAGGTAACCGAAAACGTCCCTGCCGGGCTCCGCACTGTCACTGCGGGGAACTCCAGAACTGTACCTGGATTTTGATCTCTCCAGACCGCCAGCTGCTGCAGGCCAAGTTGGGCCGACCGCCTCTCAGATCCTTGTGAAATCGTTGAACTGGCCGCCAGCAAGACGTCAAGTGTCTCTCCAGTCATCAGGCGCTGGCAAAATCGGCGGAGGCTAGCGTGAAAATCATAGCCGCCTTCTCTTGGCGTAAATCTTCGACGCAACTCCGTTCGCTGCGGCCGATCGTTCATATGAATGATTCTTAGTAGAGCGGAAATTCCAAAAGATGTAGTGCCGAGCACCAGTAAATCAAACGACGCCGCCGCTTCTGTTTCGCCATCACCGCATATGCGGCGCCCCGAGACTGATCGGCCCAGCCCTTCACCACCACCCCACCTCGGTGTATCCTCTTCCCGGCTTGGGGAGACATCGCATGCGCTCCACCACGGACACCGCCGCCGCGATCGGCCTCGCCATCGGCGCCGCGTTGGGCATGGCAGGTGCCTTCGTTGCCAGCGACGCGCTGCGCGAGACGCTGTGGACCATCGATGGCGTGGGGGTCGTCGTCGCGGCGGCGCTGCTGACGATGAAATACCAGCGGCTGGGCAATGATCTCGTCGCGGCCGGCTTCCTCACCTACCTCGCCGGCGAAAGCCTGCTTCTGGCCGGCAATGCGGCGGGCCTTGAGGCGAGCGTGCCGTCCTATGTCGGCGGCATTTGCCTCTGGGCGGCGGGGCTGGTCATGGTCAGCGCGCCAAAAACCTTCGCGCTGTGGATACGGCTTACCGCTTTCGTCGCGGCCGTGCTCTTCGTCGTCTCGGCCCTGATGATCCTCTGGGGCGCGCCGCTTTTGCCCACATCGGCGCCGTTGCCCGCCGCCGGCTATCCGTTCCTGGTCCTCACCTTCGTCGGCTGGATCTGGACGCTGCTGAAATCGCAGCGTTGAGCGGGCGAAAAATGGCCGCGCCGCTCGAAATCCGCAACAGCGCCTCGGGCAAGATCCTGCCGGCGGTGGGACCGTTCCTGATCGGCGGCATCTTTGGCTTCGGCGCGCTGCAGGGCCTCGCCTCGGGGACGTCCAGCGGCCATGTGCTGTGGATCGCGCTGCTCGGCGTCGCCTTCCTGGCGCTCGGCGTCTTCATTTCGCGCGGCGCCTTCGACAATTCGGTCAAGGTCACGCTTGATCAGCGCGGTTTTCGCGATGCTCGCGCCGGCGACGTGCTGGTGCCGTGGAACAAGGTGCGGAGCGTGCGCCTCGCCTCCGGCGGCAAGGGCGCGGCGATGCTCAATTTCGAACTCACCGAGGAGCCGCCCGACGCGATCAAATACGCCGCCGCCAATGCCTTCGGCCTGATGCCCTTCGGCAAGACCACCGTGCACATGGAGATCTCCTCGCTCGACATCCACGACCAGGACTTGATCGAGGCGGTGAAGACATTCGCGCCGCACGTGGTGGTGAGGCGCTGATCTCCCCCCTCGAGGGGGAGATGTCGCCAAAGGCGACAGAGGGGGTCGCCGCGTGGAGCGCCGACGCCGTGCGGCACGAGATGAGGTCGGCGTTCTACGCGCAAGGACCCCCTCTGACCGCTTCGCGGCCATCTCCCCCTCGAGGGGGGAGATTACCGGTGCTTCCCGTGCTCTACTCCCCCTCGGGAACCCTCACCATGATTCGCGCTCTGCTCGCCGCCCTTCTCTTCACCGCGCCGGCCTTCGCCGCCGACATGTCGGTCTTTGTCCGCAACCAGCGCTCCGACGGCGTCGCGCTGGAACTGTTCAGCCGCGACAGCGAAAAGGTCTGGCCGGGCGGCGACAAGGTTTTTCTGATCCGGCCGCAGGCGCGCAAATCCGTGCCGATCTCCTGCGAGCCCGGCGAGCACATCTGCTGGGGCGCCTGGGTGGCCGGTAACGATTCCGTCACCGCCGGCGTCGGCCCCGACAACGACCAGCCCTGCGACACCTGCTGCTTCATCTGCGTCGAGCATTCGACCGAGACGGTGGATCTGGCGGAGTGAAGCTGCCAATCTCCCCCCTCGAGGGGGAGATGTCGCCAAAGGCGACAGAGGGGGTCGGTCCGACCGGACTCGGCCTCCGGCTGCAGAACCAGGCCGGCGCTCCATGCGAGATGACCCCCTCTAGCCTGCCGGCCATCTCCCCCTCAAGGGGGGAGATCAGCTGTCACACCGGCCCTCGCCTATTGCCAACATTGCAGGAATGGCGCGGCGCGGAAGTTGCCAATCTCCCTCCCTGAGGGGGAGATGTCCGGCAGGACAGAGGGGGGTGGCTTGGCGCTGGCGTCTCAGCAAATTCTTCGAAGCCGCACCATCTCTGCTCTTGGCCCATCGCTCCCGCCTTTATCCGCCGGCCCGTATCGGCTAAGGGGCAGGCACCAAAACCTCTTGCCCGGACTTGCCACCGCCAAATGACCGCCAAGCCAAAACCGCTCTTCCTCGGCATCGACACCGGCGGCACCTATACCGACGCCGTGCTGTGGTCGGAGGAGGGCGGGCCCCTGGACAACCCAGATAAGGGCAAGGTGCTGGCCAAGGCCAAGGCGCTGACCACGCGCCACGATCTCGCCGTCGGCATTTCCGGCGCGGTCGACGCGGTGCTGGAGAAATCCGGTACCGACCCGGCCGCGATCAAGCTGGTGTCGATGTCGACCACGCTTGCCACAAACGCGCTGGTCGAGGGCCAGGGCGGGCGCGTGGCGCTGGTGATGATCGGCTTTGCCGAGGCCGACCTTGCCCGCGACGGGCTGAAGACGGCTCTGGGCAGCGATCCGGTGGTGTTCTGCCCCGGCGGCCACGACGTGCACGGCAATGCCGCGAAGCTCGATCTTTCCGGCCTCGAGGCGGCGTTGCCGGAGCTTGGGCGTTCGGTGTCGGGCTTCGCCGTCTGCGCCTATTTCGCCACCCGCAATCCGGCGCATGAGCTCGCCGCGCGCGACCTGATCCGCGAAAAAACCGGCCTGCCGGTCACCGCCAGCCACGAGCTTTCGGCCAAGCTTGGCGGTCCGCGCCGCGCGCTCACCACGCTGCTCAACGCCCGGCTGATCTCGATGATCGACCGGCTGGTCGCGGCGACCGAAGGCTTTCTTGGCCGGCGCGGCATCGCCGCACCTTTGATGGTGGTGCGCGGCGACGGCGCGCTGGTTTCGGCGGCCTTCGCCCGCCAGCGGCCGATCGAGACCATCCTCTCCGGCCCGGCCGCCAGCCTGGTCGGCGCCCGCCACATGACCGGGCTGGACGACGCCATGGTCTCGGACATCGGCGGCACCACCACCGACGTCGCCGTGCTGGATAGCGGCCGGCCGCGGCTCGATCCGGAAGGCGCCACCGTCGGCGGCTTCCGCACCATGGTCGAAGCCGTCGCCATGCGCACCTTCGGCCTTGGCGGCGACTCCGAAGTGGCGCTGGAGGACGGCGCGCTCGACCCCAAGATCCTGCTCGGGCCGCGCCGCCTGGTGCCGCTGGCGCTGGCCGGCCTGGCGCATGGCGAAGCCGTCACCGCCGAGCTGGAGCGGCAGCTGCGCGCGCCGAATCCCGGCCGCATGGACGGGCGTTTTGCCGTGCGCACCGGCGTGCCGGATCGCCTCGCCGCCGGCCTCACCGCGCCGGAAGCGAAACTCTACGAGGCGATCGGCGCCACCCCGCTGGCACTCGACCGGCTGCTCAGCTCCAACGCCCAGAACGCTACGCTCAACCGGCTGGTGGCGCGCGGCCTGGTGCACATTTGCGGCTTCACGCCGTCCGACGCCGCCCATGTGCTCGGCAAGCAGTCGAACTGGGATCCCGCCGCCGCCCGTCTCGGCGCCGAGCTGTTTTCCCGCCGCCGCGACGGCCGCGGCCAGCCGATCGCCGCGACGCCGGAAGCGCTCGCCCAGCGCGTGCTCGTCACGCTGACGCGCTGGTCGGCCGAATATATTCTCGAAACCGCCTTCGCCGAGGACGGGCTGGACGGCGCCGCGACCGTCGCGCACGCGCTGGTGCAGCGCGCCGTCGATGCGCATCTCGGCATCGCCCGCTTCAGCGTCGCGCTCGACCGGCCGGTGATCGGCCTCGGCGCCTCGGCGCCGCTGCATTACGCCGGCCTGCCGCCGCTGATCGGCAATGGCTGCATTGTGCCGGAGGACACCGATGTCGCCAACGCGCTCGGCGCGGTCGTCGGCCAGGTCCGCGTCTCGGCCGAAGCTCGCGTCAGCCAGCCCAGGGAAGGGCTTTTCCGGCTTGCCTCGGGGCAGACGGTGCGCGACTTCACCGAGGAGGAGAAGGCGATCGCCGCGGCGGAAGCCGACGTGCGGGCGATCGTCGCCGAACGCGCGAAAAATGCCGGCACCGACAGCGCCGAAATCGATGTTTCCACCGAGTTCAAGGTCTCGACGGTCGAGAACCAGCGCATGTTCATCGAGGCGCATGTGGTGGCGGTGGCCTCAGGGCGCCCAAGGATTGCGGTTTAGAAGCAATCTCCCCCCTTGAGGGGGAGATGTCGCCGAAGGAGACAGAGGGGGTCGGCCCGACTGGGCCCGGCCTGCTGCAACGAATAGAGCTCGCGCTCCACGCGAGGCGACCCCCTCTGGCCTGCCGGCCATCTCCCCCTCAAGGGGGGAGATTCGCTTGCCGCCAAAATCCGCACCTTCACCCTAAGCCGAATTGACCCTTGAACCCCAAACATGTCAAAGCCCCGGCAAAGCCTTACCCATCTGGAGACGTGCTGATGACCGACCGCATCGAGATCGCCGGGTTGCAGATTGCCCGGGAGCTCCATGACTTCGTTGCCGAGGAGGCAGCAGTCGGCACCGGCATCGATCCGGAACAGTTCTGGACCGGCTTTTCAGAGATCGTCCACGACCTCGCGCCGAAGAACCGCGCGCTGCTCGCCAAGCGCGACGCCATGCAGGAGAGGC
Source organism: Mesorhizobium sp. WSM3868 (assembly GCF_002294785.1). Taxonomy (NCBI): domain Bacteria; kingdom Pseudomonadati; phylum Pseudomonadota; class Alphaproteobacteria; order Hyphomicrobiales; family Phyllobacteriaceae; genus Mesorhizobium; species Mesorhizobium sp. WSM3868. The sequence continues at coordinate 171,783 of NZ_NSGB01000002.1, forward strand.
TGGACGACTGGTACCGCGCCAACGGCGCGCCGGTCGACATGGAGCTGTACAAAACTTTCCTCGAAGAGATCGGCTATCTGGTGCCGGAAGGTCCGGCCTTCAGCGTCTCGACCGAAAATGTCGATCCGGAGATCGCGGTCGTCGCCGGGCCGCAGCTGGTCGTGCCGGTGATGAACGCGCGCTATGCGCTCAATGCCGCCAATGCGCGCTGGGGCTCGCTTTATGACGCGCTCTACGGCACCGACGCCATTCCCGAGACCGCAGGCGCCGAAAAGGGCAAAACGTTCAATCCCATGCGCGGCGCCAAGGTGATCGCCTGGGTCAGGGACTTCCTCGACCAGTCCGTGCCGCTCACCACCGGCAAATGGGCCGGCATCAACGGGCTGTCGGTGGCGAACGGCGCGCTGAAGGTCGGCGAAGGCGCCGGCGCCACCACGCTTGCCGACCTAAAGCAGTTCGTCGGCTATCGCGGCGACGCCGCCACGCCGGAAGCCGTGCTTTTGGTAAAGAACGGCCTGCATATCGAGATCGTCGTCGACCATGCCAGTCAGATCGGCAAGACCGATGCGGCCGGCATTGCCGACGTCGTCCTCGAGGCCGCCTTGACCACCATTCAGGATTGCGAGGATTCGGTCGCCGCCGTCGATGCCGAGGACAAGGTCGTCGTCTATCGCAACTGGCTCGGCCTGATGAAGGGCGACCTGGCGGAAGAGATCACCAAGGCCGGCAAGAGCTTTGTCCGCAAGCTCAATCCGGACCGCCGCTACACGGCGCCGAATGGCGGCCAGCTGCTGCTGCCCGGACGCTCGCTGATGCTGGTCAGGAATGTCGGCCACCTGATGACCAATCCGGCGATCCTCGACCGCGACGGCAACGAGGTGCCGGAAGGCATGATGGACGCGGCGCTCACCGCGCTGATCGCGCTGCACGATGTCGGCGACAACGGCCGCCGCGCCAACTCCCGTGCCGGCTCGATGTATGTGGTGAAGCCCAAGATGCACGGGCCGGAGGAAGTCGGCTTCGCCGTGGAAATCTTCGATCGCGTCGAGGTCCTGCTCGGCATGGCCAAGAACACCATCAAGATGGGCATCATGGACGAGGAGCGGCGGACCACCGTCAACCTCAAGGAAGCGATCCGCGCCGCCAGAGAGCGCGTCGTCTTCATCAACACCGGCTTCCTCGACCGCACCGGCGACGAGATCCACACCTCGATGGAAGCCGGCCCGATGATCCGCAAGGGCGACATGAAGCAGGCGGCCTGGATTTCCGCCTATGAGGCGTGGAACGTCGATACGGGCCTGGAATGCGGGCTCGCCGGCCACGCCCAGATCGGCAAGGGCATGTGGGCGATGCCGGATTTGATGGCGGCGATGCTGGAACAGAAGATCGCGCACCCCAAGGCCGGCGCCAACACCGCCTGGGTGCCCTCGCCGACCGCGGCGACGCTGCACGCCACGCACTATCATAAAGTGGATGTGCACGCCGTGCAGGCGGCGCTGAGGAGCCGGCCGAAGGCCAGGCTCGACGACATCCTGTCGGTGCCCGTGGCGGTGCGGCCGAACTGGACGCCGGACGAGATCCAGCGCGAGCTCGACAACAACGCGCAAGGCATTCTGGGCTATGTCGTGCGCTGGATCGATCAGGGCGTCGGTTGCTCGAAAGTGCCCGATATCAACGATGTCGGCCTGATGGAGGACCGCGCCACGCTGCGCATTTCCTCGCAGCACATCGCCAACTGGCTGCGCCACAAGGTGTGCTCGGAGATCCAGGTCCGGGATTCGCTGCAGCGCATGGCAGCGATCGTCGATCGCCAGAATGTCGGCGACCCGTTCTACCGGCCGATGGCGCCGGATTTCGACAAGTCGATCGCCTTCCAGGCCGCCTGCAACCTGGTATTCAAGGGGACCGTTCAGCCCAACGGCTACACCGAGCCGGTGCTGCATGCGCGCAGGCTGGAGCTGAAGGCGAAGGACCGGGCGGGGTAGCGCCGGAAATCCGCGCCAGGGACCTTACGCCGCCTGCGCCATGCGCTCCGCGCTCATGCGGTAGGAGATCGCCTCGGCGAGATGGATGCGGCCGACGGTTTCGCTGGCGTCGAGATCGGCGAGCGTCCGCGCGACCTTCAGCACGCGGTGATAGGCTCGCGCCGAGAAGGCGAGCTTTTCGCTGGCGTCCTTGAGCAGCGTCAGCCCGGCGGCGTCGGGCCTGGCGATCGCCTCGATGACCGAAGGCGGGCAGTGCGCGTTGGTGGTGGCCGCCGCACCCAGCCTTTCCAGCCGCTCGCGCTGCATGGCCCGGGCGCGCGCCACGCGCTGCGCCACCGCGGCGCTGGTCTCGGCCTTGTCCGGCCGGATCAGGTCGCTTGCCGAGACTGCCGGCACTTCGATCCTGAGATCGATGCGGTCGAGCAGCGGGCCGGAAATGCGCGCCTGGTATTCGGTGCGGCAGCGCTCGCCGCGCAGGCAGCGATAGCCGGGCTCGCCCGACATGCCGCAGCGGCACGGGTTCATCGCCGCCACCAGCTGGATGCGCGCCGGATAGGTGACGCGGTGGTTGGCGCGCGCGATCACGCAGTCGCCGGTCTCCAGCGGCTGGCGCAGCGCGTCCAACGTCTGCGGCGTGAATTCCGGGAACTCGTCGAGGAACAGCACGCCGTGATGCGCAAGCGACACTTCGCCCGGCCGCATGCGCAAGCCGCCGCCCACCATCGCCGCCATCGACGCCGAATGATGTGGCGCCCGGAACGGCCGTCGGTCTGTCAGCTTGCCTTCGCCGAGCTCGCCCGCCACCGACGCGATCATCGAGACTTCGAGCAGCTCCTTCGGCGCCAGCGGCGGCAAGATCGAGGGCAGCCTTTGCGCCAGCATCGACTTGCCCGAGCCCGGCGGTCCGACCATCAGGAGATTGTGGCCGCCCGCCGCCGCCACTTCCAGCGCCCGCTTGGCGCTTTCCTGGCCCTTGATGTCGGCAAGGTCCGGCAGATCGCGCGCGGCGACCTGGATGCCGGCCTCGGGACGCGACAGCACCTGGGTGCCGCGAAAATGGTTGGCGATGGCGATCAGGCTGCGCGGCGCCAGGATATCGAAATCCTTGCCGGCCCAGGCTGCCTCCGGCCCGCAGGCGAACGGACAGATCAGGCCTTTGCCTTCGGCGTTGGCGCCGATCGCCGCCGGCAGCGCGCCGGCGACAGCGGCAATGGTGCCGTCGAGCGACAATTCGCCGAGCACGACATAGCCGGCCAGCATATCGCCAGGAATGGCGCCGAGCGCGGCCATCAATCCGAGCGCGATCGGCAGGTCGTAGTGGCTGCCTTCCTTGGGCAGGTCCGCCGGCGCGAGATTCACCGTCACCTTCTTCGACGGCATCGACAGGCCGGAGGCATGAAGCGCGGCCTGCACGCGTTCCCGGCTCTCTGCCACCGCCTTGTCCGGCAAACCGACGATCTGCATCCCGACCTTGCCCGGCGCGATCATCACCTGGACATCGACCGGCACGGCCTCGATGCCCTGGAAAGCCACCGTGCGAACCCGCGCTACCATCTTGTCTCAAGCCCCCGGATACCGGCTCGCTCGCAGGTCCTGCGATCAGGCGGCGAGCGAGTTTGGTTTAGACAACCACAGATTTGCGGCTTAAGCAAGAACATTACCGGAACATACGGTCCCGCTCAGGGGCACCTGAGGGGCGCTACTTCCGCTTTCCTTCCACGCAGTCCCAGAACAGGGCAGCAATGTCCGCGCCGCCGAAGCGCCGCACCTCGCGCACGCCGGTCGGCGAGGTGACGTTGATCTCGGTCATGTAGTCGCCGATCACATCGATGCCGACGAGGATGAAGCCGCGTTCCCTGAGCGCCGGCCCGATGCGGGCGCAAATCTCGCGTTCGCGCTCCGTCAGCTCGGTCTTCTCGGCGCGGCCGCCGACATGCATGTTGGAGCGCGAATCGTGCTCGGCCGGCACGCGGTTGATGGCGCCCACCGGCTCGCCGTCGATCAGGATGATGCGCTTGTCGCCCTTGCGCACGTCCTTGAGATAGCGCTGCACGATATAGGGCTCGCGAAACAGTTGGCCGAACATTTCGAGCAGCGAGGCAAGGTTGCGGTCGGCCTCGTGCAGATGGAAGATGCCCGCCCCGCCATTGCCGTAGAGCGGCTTGACGATGATATCGCCGAACTCCCTGCGGAAGGCGGCCACCTCCTGGGGGTCCTTGGTGATCAGCGTTTCCGGCATCAGGTCCGGGAATTCGGTGACGAAGATCTTTTCCGGGCTGTTGCGCACCCAGGCCGGGTCGTTGACCACCAGCGTCGTCGGATGGATGCGTTCCAAAATGTGGGTGGTGGTGATGTAGTTCATGTCGAAGGGCGGGTCCTGCCTGAGCAGCACCACGTCCATCTCCGACAGATCGGTGCGCACCGGCTCGCCCAGCGAATAATGACTGCCCTTCTCGTCGCGCACCTGCATCTCCTCGGCGCGCGCGAACACGTTCCCGTCCCGCATCGACAGCCGGTCGGGCGTGTAGTGGAAAAGCTTGTGGCCGCGCCGCTGCGCTTCCAGCGACAGCGCGAAGGTGGTGTCGCCGGCGATCGACACCGTCGACACATGGTCCATCTGGACGGCGATTTTCAACGGCATCTCGGGCCTCCGGCAATCTCTGCCGCCGATATAGGGAAATCGGCGGCATCTGCCAATCGGCCAGAGACTATCGGTCGAAGACCAGCCGGGAATAGCCGACGAAGGACAGCGCCATCGCGACCAGCGAGGCGACCGTCAGCGCCGCCAGCGGCGGCAGGGAGGGCAGCGCGAACAGAAGGGCACAATAGACGAGATAATTGACGATGCTGGTGGCGACGCCGACGCCCCCGTAACGCGCGCCTTCCTGCGCGATGCCTCGGCTCGACGGCGCAAAGGTCAGATGCCGGTTGATCTGCCAGGTGACGGTGAGCGCGAAGCCGATCGACAGCACGCGCGCCGCCAGCGGCCCTAGCGGCGTGACGGAAAGCAGCAGCCAGAGCGCGGCCGCATCGGCAAAGAAGCCGATGCCGCCGGCAAGCACGAAGCGGCCAAGCCGGACCATCAGGCGGCTCGCGAGGGCTTGCCCGCCTCCCTCTTCCGGGAGGCCTCGCCGTTGAAGCCCGCGCGTCGCTCGATGCGGCCGGCAGGGATGGAAAGATAGAAGATGCGCTTCTGTTCGGCCCGGCCGCGCGACACCGAATCGAGGATCAGCCCGGTGACCATCGCCAGCATGGACAAGAGGAGCAGGCCAACGGACAGCACCCAGGTCGGCATGCGCGGAACAAGTCCTGTCTCGGCGAACTCGATCAGCACCGGGATCATCAGCCCGATGCTGGCCGCCAGGAAGAACAGGGCAAACGTGCCGAAGAAACGCAGCGGCTGCGTCTCCTTCACCAGCATGGCGAACATCCACAGGATCCTGGCGCCGTCGCGGAAAGTCGACAGCTTCGACGATGAGCCTTCCGGGCGGCGGCCGTAGTCGAGCGCCATCTCGTTCACCGGCAGCTTGAGCTGCGAGGCATGGACCGACATCTCGGTCTCGATCTCGAAGCCGCCGGAAACCGCCGGGAAGCTCTTGACGAAGCGCCGCGAAAAGACCCGGTAGCCGGAAAAGATATCGGTGAAATCGGCGCCGAACAGGCCCTTGTAGAGCCGGTTGAAGATGCGGTTGCCGAAGGCGTGGCCGGAGCGGCCGGCGTCGTCGGTGACGCCCCGCCGGGTGCCCACCACCATGTCCGAGCGCTCGGTCAAGAGTGTGTTGATCAGCTCCGGCGCATCTTCCGGCGCGTAGGTGCCGTCGCCGTCCGCCATCACATAGATGTCGGCCTCGATGTCGGCGAACATGCGGCGCACGACATTGCCCTTGCCCTGGCGCGGTTCGCGCACGACGACCGCGCCGGCCGCGCGGGCCCTGAGCGCGGTCAGGTCCTTCGAATTGTTGTCGTAGACATAGATCGTCGCGGAGGGCAGCGTCTCGCGGAAGCGCCGCACGACCTCACCGATCGTCAGCTCCTCATTGTAGCAGGGCAGGAGCACGGCGATCGCCGGCTCGTTGCGGACCTCGTGCGGCATGCCTGTCTCCGGTGCCCGGGCCCAGCCGACCAGCCGCGCCAATGCCGGCCCCAATGCCGGCGCCTCCGGGCCGCTTTACTATTTATTGAAGCTGTTAATGCCCGGTTTAAGCCTCCACCGCCAAAGACCCTGGACCGCTAGGGGTGGCGCCAAGACCCTTTTCCGCATCTTCAGAAAATCGATTTTCCGATACCTTTCCTAAACGCTTTGCTGCCAGTCTGGTCACAAATTCCCCCGTCAGAACAGGAACATGATGCAAACGACGTTTGGCACCGGGCAGCCAGGCAGGGAAAACGCGGATCTGGCCTTCACCGATCCGCTGACCGGACTTGGCAACCATCGTCGCTTTTACGACAAGGTCGATCGCCTGATCAGCGACCGCGCCGACGATCCCGCGCCCTTCACCGTCGGCATTCTCGATCTCGATGGCTTCAAACCGATCAACGATCTGTTCGGCCACAAGGCCGGCGACGACATCCTGATCCAGGTGGCTATGCGCTTGCGTGCCTCGATGGATGGCTATTCCACCGTCTGTCGCATCGGCGCCGACGAGTTCGCCTTCCTCTACCCGATGGTGTTCAGCGAGGAGCAGGCCGCCGAAAAATCGCGCATGCTGATCGAGATCCTGTCGGCGCCCTATGATGTCGGCGAGCGCACCGCCAGATTGTCGGCTTCGGTCGGCTGCTCGCTGTTTTATTCCGGCGACGAGACGACAGAGATCCTGATCAACAAGGCCGAGACCGCGCTCTACCACGCCAAGCGCTCGGGCCGCGGCCGCGTCGTCGTCTACACACGCGAGATGGAGGAGGCCGCCAAGCGCGTCACCCGCATCGAGCAGGCGCTGCGCCGCGCCGTCTCGGCCGGCGAGGTCGAGCCGCATTTCCAGCCGATCGTCGACCTCACCAGTCGCCGCACCATCGGCTTCGAGACGCTGGCTCGCTGGACCGATCGCGATCTCGGCATGGTGCCGCCGAGCGTGTTCATTCCCATCGCCGAGGAGCGCGGCATCATCGGCCCGCTGTCGCAGCTGGTGCTGCGCAAGGCGACCGAGGCGGCGCGCAACTGGCCGAAGGACCTGTTCCTGTCCTTCAACCTGTCGCCGTCGCAGCTTGTCGACCAGAACACCGGCCTGCATATCCTGGCGATCCTCGACCGCACCGGCTTCGATCCGCGCCGGCTGGAGATCGAGATCACCGAAACCGGCCTGATGACCGACCCGGCTTCGGCCGAGAAGATCGTCGAGGATCTGCGCCGCGTCGGCATCCGCGTCTCGCTCGACGATTTCGGCACCGGCCAGTCGTCGCTCGGGCGCCTGCGCGAATTCCATTTCGACAAGCTGAAGATCGATCGCGCCTTCGTTTCCTCGATCCTCGAAGACCGCCCCTCGGAACACATCATCCGTGCCATTCTCGCCATGTGCGAAGGACTCGGCATGGACGTTGTGGCCGAAGGCATAGAGGAGGAAGCGCAGGCCGACCGCCTCGTCCAGTTCGGCTGCGCGGGTGGCCAGGGGTATCTGTTCGGCAAGCCCGTCGATGCCGACGCCACGCTTGGCTATCTGCGCGATTCCTATCGCGGCGCGCTGCGCGCCAAGGCGATCTGATCGACCAACCTGCGATCCAAGCCGACCCGTCTGCGCCTCACGGAAGCGCGGTTGCTATTTTGTCAGACATATTGCCGCCGAAATCGCCTTTTCACCCTTGCTCCCGGGGCCGGCATGGCTAGGATGCGCGCCGGCCAAAGGGAGACAGAAATCATGATGCCATCGGCTCGTTTCGCCGACCTCGACGGCGCCTCGGTGTTGATCACCGGCGGCGGTTCCGGCATCGGCGCGGCGCTGACCGAGGGCTTCATGCGGCAAGGCGCCAAGGTCGCCTTCATCGACATCGCCGACAAGCCCAGCACGGCGCTGGCCGACCGTCTGGAAAGGGAGCTTGGCCGGCGTCCGCTCTATCTCAAGACTGATCTGCGCGACGTCGAGGCGCTGCGCGCCGCGGTAGCGAAGGCGGCAAAAGCGCATGGCGATGTCATTGCGCTGGTCAACAATGCCGCGCTCGACGATCGCCATGAGGTGAAGGATGTCACCATCGAGTTCTGGGACAACAACCTAGCCATCAACCTGCGGCCGCATTTCTTCACCGCCCAGGCGGTGGCGCCGGGCATGAAGCGCGCCGGCGGCGGCTCGATCATCAATTTCAGCTCCACGTCCTACCTCATCAACCATCCCGATCTGCCGGCTTACACCGCCGCCAAGGCCGGTATCCTCGGTCTCACCAAAGGCCTTGCCGGCAAGCTCGGCGCCGACGGCATCCGCGTCAACGCGGTCGCGCCCGGCTGGGTGATCACCGAACGCCAGCGCGAGCTTTGGGTCACCGAGGAGGCGCTTGCCGCCCATGTCGCCAAGCAATGCATCAAGGAGCCCATGCAGCCCGACGACATTGTCGGCACGGTGCTGTTCCTGGCGTCGGACGCCTCGCGCATGCTGACCGCGCAAATGCTGATCGTCGACGGAGGCGTGCTGTGAGCGGCGCGCCTGCGGTCGCCGCCCTCGACTGGGGCACGACCAGGCTCAGGGCCTGGCTGCTTGACGGCGCGGGTCAGTTGCTCGCCGAGCGGCGCGGCGACGACGGCCTGATCACGGCGCGCGAAAAAGGTTTTGCGACGGTGCTGGAGGGCCATCTCGCCGCCATGGGCGCGCCGGAGTCCCTGCCCGTCATCATCTGCGGCATGGCGGGTTCCCGCCAGGGCTGGATCGAGGCGCCATACGTCACCGTGCCTGCGCCGATCGGCGCCATCTTGGCAGGCGCCGCCCGCATCGAAGGCGAGCGCCGCGACATTCGTATCGTGCCCGGCCTCGCCCAGCGCCTCGCCGACGCCCCGGATGTCATGCGCGGCGAGGAGACGCAGCTTGCCGGCGCGAATTTGCCGGCAAAGGGCCGCCACCTCGTCTGCATGCCGGGCACCCATTCCAAATGGGTCGTGGTCGAGGACGGCGCGGTCGCCGGCTTCGGCACCTGGCCGACCGGCGAGTTGTTTTCGGTATTGGCCGCGCATTCGATCCTGAAACATTCGCTTGGCGAGCATCCGGCACCGGTCACGGCGGATGGTCCGTTCTTCCGTCAGTGGTGCGAGCGCGCGCTGGGCGAAGGCGGCGATGTCACGTCAAAGCTGTTTGCGATCCGCGCCGCCGGGCTGCTGCAAGATTTGAAATCCGACGAGGCGGCGGCGTGCCTGTCCGGGCTGTTGATCGGCGGCGAGATCGCTTCGGCGAAGCGGCGCTACGGCATCAGTGAAGCGCCCGTCGTGCTGATCGCTTCCGGCGCGCTGGCTTCGCTCTATGGCGCCGCTCTTGGCTTCGCCGGTCTTGCTTTTCGGATCGTCGATGCGGATGAAGCGGTGCGCGCCGGCCTTGTCGAAGCCGCGCGCGAGAACCGCATGATCGGAGGCGACGCGTGACGCAGACAGCACCCTTTCCGAAATTGAAACGCGGGCTGGTCGCCATCCTGCGTGGCCTCAAGCCGACCGAGGCGATCTCAATAGGCCAGGCGGTCTTCGACGCTGGCATCGAGGCGATCGAGGTGCCGCTCAATTCGCCGGAACCGTTTTCGTCGATCACCAGGATCGCGGAAGTCCTCCCCGAAACCGCACTGGTCGGCGCGGGCACGGTGCTGACGGCGGCCGATGTCGATGCATTGCACAAGGCCGGCGGCCGGCTGCTGGTCAGCCCCAACATCGATGCCGATGTCATGGGCCGCGCCATGCAGTATGGCATGGTGACGATGCCGGGCGTGTTCACGCCCACCGAGGCCTTCCAGGCGATCAGGCTCGGTGCTTCGGCGCTTAAATTCTTCCCGGCAAGCGTGCTCGGCGCCGGCGGCATTTCGGCGATCCGCGCCGTGCTGCCGGCAACGGCGCTGATCGGCGCCGTCGGCGGCGTTTCGGACAAGGATTTTGCCGGCTACAAAGCCGTCGGCGTCAGCGTCTTCGGCTTGGGGTCGAGCCTTTATAAGCCGGGCGCCAGCGTCGATGAAGTGGCTGAGCGCGCCCGCGCCGCGGTCGCGGCCTGGGACGAAGCCTTCGGAGGGATTTGATGGACAGCGTTTCGGTCTTCAGCGATCACATTTGCCAGTTGGGGGAGGGACCGAGCTACGATCCCGGCACCGAGACACTGTTCTGGTTCGACATCGTCAATGGCAAGCTTCTGGAAAAGCCGTTCGCCGGCGCGCTGAAAATCCATGATCTCGGCGTGATGGCCAGCGCCATAGCCGTCATCGACGATGCCCGCCAGCTGATCGCCACCGAGATCGGCCTGCAGGTCCGCGATGTGGCGACCGGCAAGTTGACGCTGCACACGCCGATCGAAGCTGACAATCCGCTGACCCGCTCCAACGATTCCCGCGTCCATCCCTGCGGCGCGTTGTGGACCGGCACGATGGGCAAGGACGAGGGCAAGGGCGCCGGCGCGATCTACTGGTTCTTCAAGGGCGAGCTTCGCCGACTGTTCTCCGACATTACCGTGTCCAACTCGATCTGCTTTTCCGACGACGGGACGATCGCCTATTACACCGACACCGCGACCGGGCTTCTGATGCGCGTCGCTTGCGATCCGGCGACCGGCCTGCCGACGGGTGAGCCGAACATCTTCGTCGATCATCGTTCGCAAAAAGGCTATGTCGACGGCTCGGTCGTCGACCGCGACGGGGTGCTGTGGAACGCCGTCTGGGGCGGCAAGGCGGTGAAGGCGTATTCGCCGGACGGCATGCTGCTGCGCGAAATCCCGATGCCGGTAACGCAGCCTTCCTGCCCCGCCTTTGTCGGGCCGAACGCCGACCGCCTTGCGGTGACATCGGCCTGGAAAGGCAAGGACGACAAGCAGCGCAAGCTCGATCCTCAGGCCGGCATGACCTTCCTGCTCGACATTCCGGTCCGGGGCCGCTTCGAGCCGCGCGTGCTGATCGCCTGAGCGGCTTGCGCATTATCGCTCGCTCAGGTCGGTTTCCTGAAAGCCGATTGCAACCGCCATGCGATGGTAGCACCTGCCTTTTCTGGGAGCTTCCATGCCGCGCAACGGCCCGACGCTGATCCTTGTCCACGAGCCGGAGAACGCTTGCTTCGACCGGCTGGTCGCCGACGGCTACCCGACGGAACGCGCCATCGAGATCTCGTCCTATCTGGCGCAGTCGACCGATCTCGCGCCCGAATTCGGCCAGCTCGCCGCCGCTTGCGAAACGCGCGGCCTAACCTTCATGGCCGTCGAGCTGGACGACGCCGCGACCGTGTTGGCGAACGCTGATCCCGTCAAAACCCTGGTCTGGACGCTGACCGACGGCATCGCCTATTTCCGTGGCGGCGCTTCGCCTGCGCTGGCAAGGCTGAATGGGCTGAAGACGATCGGCGCCGACGATTCGTTGTTCGCGCTCTGCCAGGACAAGTTCCGCTCCGGCGCCGTGCTCGGCGCGCTTGGCCTGCCGGTGCCGCCGGCCGGGCTGGCCCGAAATGGGAAATGGCTGGTCGAGCCGTCGGCCTCGTCCGCCGGCTGGTTCGTCAAACCAAACCGGCTCGGCGCCAAGATCGGCATCTGGCCGGATTCGCGCTGTCGCGATCTTGGTCATGCGCTGGAGCTCAGCCGGCGGGTCTTTGCGCATTATCGCGACGATGTCGTCGTCCAGCCTTATGTCGCCGGCCGCAATGTGCGGGCAAGCTTCCTCGGTCTGAAGCCGGATACCGGCGTCGAGGCGCTCGGCATCGCCTTCGTCGAGTCCGGCGGCGACTTCCAGACCATGGCCGACTCTATGGCGCTCTACGGCGATAGCGGCCAGGCCGCCAGGGACGCAGGCACCTATGCCGAGCCGGAACTCGAGCAGGTCGCCGCCAGCCAGCAGGCGGCCGATCGCGCGATCCGCGCCATCGCGCAGGAGCTGATCGCCGGGCTTGGCCTGAAGGACGTCTTCTCGGTCGATTTCAGGGTCGAGGCCGACGACACCATCCATCTCATCGAGTTCGAAGTCTGTCCCGGCCTGCCCTGCTTCGATTTCCGCGATTATTGCCGCAGGCAATGGGGCATGAGCCTGGCGGATGCGATGGCGGAGACGGCGACCAGCCGGCTGAGGGCATAAGCTTAGGGATTGGACCGGTCTGCGGCAGCGGAGCGGCTTTGAGACGCCGGCGAAGGATCGCTGCAAATCTTTATTCTGCGCCACCGCCTTCCATGATCATGTCAAGGCAGGACGATGCGCCCTGGGCCTAAACCCCCTCGACCAGCACGATCTCGCCGTCAGCCACTTTCTGCCGGATGGCGACGGCGCACTGATATTCTGGCGAGTGGTAGCAGTCATGCGCGGCGGCAAGCGATTCGAACTCGATGATCACATTGCGCGCGCGGCCAGGCCCCTCGGCCTTCTCATGCTCGCCGCCGCGCGCCAGGAATTTCGCGCCGAAGCGCTCGAAAGCCGGTTTGGCGGCGGCGACATAGTCTTTGTAGCCTTCCGGGTCGCGCACATCGACCCGGGCAACCCAATATCCCTTTGGCATTCTTTTCTCCTGTTTCGGTTCGCAAACGGGATCGGCTTTATGCCGAGCACATTTCGGCCAAGATAGCTTCGGCCGCCGCCCGCCGATCCGGCGCCTTGACGATGGGTCTGCCGACGACAAGGTGGCTGGAGCCGTTGCGGATCGCTTGCGCCGGCGTCACCACACGCTTCTGGTCGCCATGGTCGCTGCCGCTCGGCCGTATACCCGGCGTGACCACGGCCATGTCGGGACCGACGATCCGGCGCACGGCTTCGGCCTCCTCGGCCGAGCAGACGATGCCGCCCATGCCGGCATGCAGCGCCTGTTCGGCGCGCCTCAGCACCAGCGTGTGCGGATCGTGTTCATAGCCGGCATCGATCATGTCCTGCTCGTCCATCGAGGTCAGCACGGTCACCGCGAGCAGGCAGAGATCGCTGCCCTTGGCTGCTTCCACCGCCGCCTGCATAGCCTTGGGATAGGCATGCAGTGTCAGCATCGAGACCCCCATCCTGACGATATTCTCGACCCCCTTGGCCACCGTGTTGTCGATGTCGAGCAGCTTCATGTCGAGGAAGACCTTGCTGCCGCCGCTGGCGAGCTCGCGCGCGAAATCGAGCCCGCCGGCAAAGGCGAGCTGATAGCCGATCTTGTAAAAAGAGACACTGCCTTCGAGCTCGCGCACCGTCTGTTCGGCTTCTTTCAGCGTCGGCACGTCGAGGCCGACGATCAGCCTGTCGCGCATGGTCTCGACCGGATGCATCAGACCTCGATCCTCACGGACAGCATGCGCGAGGTTTCGATCAGTGTACGGCATAGGCGCTCCATCGATTGGTGCAGTCTGGCGTCGCGGAATTGTCCGTCCTCGGCGAAGGCTTCATCGGCGCCGGAAACCGAGCATTCCGGCGTGATCACTTCCATCTGGCAGCGCACCAGCACCGCGCGCAGATGGTTGATGCAGCGTATGCCGGCAAACTTGCCCTCGGAGGAGGAGCAGAGCGCGACGGGCTTGCCGTAAAGCGGCCTGAACGAGCGGCTGCCGTCGCGCCGGAGCCGGCTCACCCAGTCGATCGAATTCTTCAGGAGCGGCGGGATCGAGCCGTTATATTCAGGCGTCGCGATCAGCAGCCCGTCATGGGCGGAAATCTGATGGCCGAGCTTCACGGCATTCTCGGGAATGCCTTTGTCCTTCTCGAGATCCTCGTCCATGATCGGCAGCGGATAGTCGCCGAGCGAAATGCGGGTCACCTCCGCACCCTGCATGGCGAGTTCCTTTTGCGCGACATCGGCCGTCCGGCCGCTGAAAGCACCGGTGCGGATCGAGCCTGCAAAGACGAGGATTCTTGGGATTACTGCCATCGGCCACCTGTCGAACGACGTATAGGCCGAAGAGCGATCAATCCCCAAGCGCTTTCGATGGCCAGGCGCTTTCGGTCAACATGCCTCGCGCCGGTAGATCCACAGCTGCGTCGGCGGAATGTTGCGGATGATGAAATCGAAATGCTTGACCGTGTAGTCGCCGCGGCCGGGCGGGATCGGCGACAGCGGGCCGTAGGTCAGCTGCACGATCGGCCGGCCGACGGGAATGCGGTCGAGCAGGCTTTCGATGTAGGCGATGCGCTGGGCGACCGGGAAATTGAGCAGCGGCACGCCGGAGACGACCGAGTCGAACACCATGTCGCGCTTGTCGCCGAGTGTTGCGTCGAGGTTGAAGGCGTCGCCCTCGATGACGTTGACGCGCGGGTAGAGCCGGCGCAGATGGCGCACGAAGTCGGTCGAGTATTCGATCGCATAGAGGTTCTCCGGCTTCACGCCCTGGGCGAGGATGGCACGGGTGATGACGCCGGTGCCGGGGCCGACCTCCAGCACCGGCAGGCCCGATTTCGGGTTGACGATCGAGGCCATCTTGCGGGCGGTGACGGAACTGGTGGGAACGATCGAGCCGACAGCTTTCGGCTTGTCGATCCAGCCTTTGAAGAACTTCAGCTCGTCGTCGAATTTTTCCGTCAGCGCTTTGCGCAACCCGGGACCACGTGCCATGCGAGCTCTCCTCAACGCTCCCCGACTCGCTACTTAGCAGCTAGGTGGAACAAGGCAAGGCAAGATCTGGCATAAGATGTTGATGACGTTGAGGCAGCGCGTCAACCCCTCCCGCATCCCAGTCAGGGTTCGCCGAAGGATTCGAAAAAGTCCTTCATGCGGGCGAAGAAGCCGCTCGACTGGGGCGAATTGTCCTTCGAGGACAGCTGCTCGAACTCTTCCAGGAGCTCGCGCTGGCGCCGCGACAGGTTCTGCGGCGTCTCGACCGCGGTCTGGATGTAGAGATCGCCGACATTGGGCTGCCGCAGCACCGGCATGCCCTTGCCCTTCAGCCGGAACTGGCGGCCGTTCTGGGTGCCTTCCGGCACTTTCACCTTGGTCTGCGTGCCGTCGAGCGTGGTGACCTCGAACGAGCCGCCGAGGGCGGCGGTCGTCATCGAGATCGGCACCTTGCAGTAGAGGTCGGCGCCGTCGCGCTGGAAGAATTCGTGCGGCTTGACGGCAAGGAAGATGTAGAGGTCGCCCGAGGGGCCGCCGCGCAGGCCGGCCTCGCCCTCATTGGCAAGCCGGATGCGGGTTCCGTCCTCGATGCCGGCCGGGATGTTGACCGACAGCGAACGCTCCTCGGTGACGCGGCCCTGGCCGGCGCATTTCGGGCAGGGGTCCTTGATCGTCTGGCCGCGCCCCTGGCATTGCGGGCAGGTGCGCTCGATCGAGAAGAAGCCTTGCGTTGCCCGCACCTTGCCATGGCCGTGGCACATCGCGCAGGTGACCGGCTGCGTGCCGGGCTTGGCGCCGCTGCCGGAGCATTCCGAACAGGAAATCGATGCCGGCACGCGGATCTGCGCCGTCTTGCCCAAAAACGCCTCTTCCAGCGAGATTTCCATGTTGTAGCGCAGGTCGGCCCCGCGCTCGCGGCCGCCCGACGAGCGGCGCTGGCGGCCACCCATCATATCGCCGAAAATGTCTTCGAAGATGTCGGCGAAGCCGCCGGCGCCGAAGCCGTGCGCGGCGCCGTTCATGCCGCCCTGCTCGAAGGCGGCGTGGCCGAAACGGTCATAGGCCGCGCGCTTCTGCGGGTCCTTCAGCGTCTCGTAGGCTTCGTTGATTTCCTTGAACTTGTGCTCGCAGGCATGGTCGCCGGGGTTGCGGTCGGGATGGAACTGCATGGCGAGCTTGCGGAAAGCGCTCTTCAGCTCCTTGTCGTCGGCGCCTTTTTGCACGCCCAGCGTTTCGTAGAAATCAGCTTTCATTTTATCCCGCTGTCCGGATGCTCAATGTCTTCAAGCATTGTCGCGTCGTCGCCGGCACGTTGTTCGATTTAGGAGCGATGTTGCCCGGATGCCAGAGCCGAGCCGGGCTCGCCGGTGTTTTTCCGTCAATTTTTGGGCAAGGTCCGCACTTTTTCGGTGAAGGTTGCAAAAAAGCCCGGCCTTGCGCCGGGCTTTTCGCATTGTTTGGCCGTCAGCCGGCTCAGGCCGACTTCTTCTTGTCGTCGTCTTCGTCGATTTCCTCGAAGTCGGCGTCGACCACGTCCGAATCCTTGGCGGCGTCCGCCTTGGCGTCGGCTTCGGCCGCTTCCTTCTGCGAGGCCTCGTACATGGCCTGGCCAAGCTTCATCGAAGCTTCGGCGAGCGACTGCGACTTGGCCTCGATATCGGCCACGTCATCGCCTTCGGCTGCGGACCTCAGCGCCGCAATCGCGTCGGCGATCGCGGTGCGGTCGGCTTCCGAGACCTTGTCGCCATAGTCCTTGAGCGACTTCTCGGACGAATGCACCAGGGATTCAGCCTGGTTGCGGGCCTCGACGAGGGCGCGGCGCTTCTTGTCGGCCTCGGCATTGGCCTCGGCGTCCTTCACCATCTTCTCGATGTCGGCGTCGGACAGACCGCCCGAAGCCTGGATGCGGATCTGGTGCTCCTTGCCGGTGCCCTTGTCCTTGGCCGAGACGTTGACGATGCCATTGGCGTCGATGTCGAAGGTGACCTCGATCTGCGGCACGCCGCGCGGAGCCGGCGGAATGCCGACCAGGTCGAACTGGCCGAGCAGCTTGTTGTCGGCCGCCATCTCGCGCTCGCCCTGGAAGACGCGGATGGTGACCGCCGACTGCGAATCCTCGGCCGTCGAGAACACCTGGCTCTTCTTGGTCGGGATCGTGGTGTTGCGTTCGATCAGCCTGGTAAACACGCCGCCCAGCGTCTCGATGCCGAGCGACAGCGGGGTCACGTCGAGCAACAGCACGTCCTTGACGTCGCCCTGCAGCACGCCGGCCTGGATGGCGGCGCCGAGCGCGACGACCTCATCCGGGTTGACGCCCTTGTGCGGCTCCTTGCCGAAGAACTGCTTCACGATCTCCTGGATTTTGGGCATGCGGGTCATGCCGCCGACCAGCACCACTTCGTCGATCTCGCCCGCCTTCAGGCCGGCATCCTTGAGCGCCGCCTTGCAGGGGTCGATGGTGCGCTGCACGAGGTCCTCGACCAGGCTCTCGAACTTCGCCCGGGTGAGCTTCATCGTCAGGTGCTTCGGCCCGCTGGCGTCGGCAGTGATGAAGGGCAGGTTGATCTCGGTCTGCGTCGTCGACGACAGCTCGATCTTGGCCTTCTCGGCCGCTTCCTTCAGGCGCTGCAGGGCGAGCTTGTCGGCCTTGAGGTCGATGCCCTGTTCCTTCTTGAACTCGGCCGCCAGGTACTCGACCAGGCGCATGTCGAAGTCCTCGCCGCCGAGGAAGGTGTCGCCATTGGTCGACTTCACTTCGAAGACGCCGTCGCCGATCTCGAGCACCGAAATGTCGAACGTGCCGCCGCCAAGGTCATAGACGGCGATGGTCTTGCCGTCCTTCTTCTCCAGACCATAGGCAAGTGCGGCAGCCGTCGGCTCGTTGATGATGCGCAGCACTTCGAGGCCGGCGATTTTGCCGGCGTCCTTGGTCGCCTGGCGCTGGGCATCGTTGAAATAGGCCGGAACGGTGATGACCGCCTTCTCGACCTTCTCGCCGAGATAGGCTTCAGCCGTTTCCTTCATCTTCTGCAGGATCATGGCCGAGATCTGGCTGGGCGAAAGCTTCTTGCCGCCGGCCTCGACCCAGGCATCGCCATTGTCGCCCTTGACGATCTTGTAGGGGACAAGCTTCTTGTCCTTCTCCGTCACCGGATCGTCATAGCGGCGGCCGATCAGGCGCTTGACCGCGAAGATGGTGTTTTCAGGATTGGTGACCGCCTGGCGCTTGGCCGGCTGGCCGACGAGGCGTTCGCCATCGCTGTTGATGGCGACGATGGAAGGGGTCGTGCGCGCGCCTTCCGCATTCTCGATAACCTTGGGCTCCTTGCCGTCCATGATGGCGATGCAGGAGTTGGTGGTTCCGAGGTCGATACCGATTACTTTTGCCATTGTTCTAGTCTCTCCTCTAAGCAGGCTCTCAGGACCCTGATAAGGCGTTCCGACGAAAGCCCCTGTTCACAAGAAATTCCGCCACGGTCCCCGGGTTTTCAAGGCCGGGCGGTTGGCGCGTATATAAGAACAGGCGGCACGAGGCGCAAGCATCCTGCGCAACGCATCCACCAAGCCGATCCTCTGCCGGGAACGGTGCTAAATCGCCAATTTTGCGGCCGATTTGCCGCCCGATACGCCCGGACCGAGGTAAATCCGGCGCGGGCAAAAACGTCGCAGTCGCCATTATCCGGGCGTGAATGCCTGCGAACGGAGTTGCGCCGAGCTTCAGAACATGTGTGTTCCGACGGCGATCGCTTGCACCCCCCGGCTGACAGGGGGCACAGCGGTCAGGCCGCTTGCGACATCAATCTGTGCACGTCCGCGAGGATCTCGAAGGAGCGCACCCGCGCGGTGTGGTCGAACATCTGCGCCGTCACCATCAATTCGTCGGCGCCCGTGCGGCGCACGAAGGCGTCGATGCCCTGGCGGACCGTCTCCGGCGCGCCGACGACGGCACAGGACAGCGCCTGGGCCAGCATGGATCTGGCGACGGGATCAAGGTCGCGGTCGTAGTTTTCGACCGGCGGCGGCAGCTGGCCGGGCCGGCCGCTGCGCAGGTTGACGAAGGCATGCTGCAGCGAGGTGAACAAAAGCTTCGCCTCGGCATCGGTGGGTGCCGCAAAGACATTGAGGCCGAGCATCACATAAGGCCTGTCGAGCTGCGCCGACGGCTGGAAACGGGTGCGATAGACCTCCAGGGCGTGGTCGAGTTCGGCCGGCGCGAAATGCGAGGCAAAAGCATAGGGCAGCCCAAGCAGCGCCGCGAGCTGCGCGCCATAGAGGCTGGAGCCAAGGATCCAGACCGGCACGCCCTGGCCTTCGCCCGGCACCGCGCGGATGCGCTGGCCTTCCTCGGCCGGCTGGAAATAGCCCATCAGCTCGACCACGTCCTGGGGGAAGTTGTCGCTGGCCTCCAGGTTGCGGCGAAGCGCCCGTGCCGTCATCATATCGGTGCCTGGCGCGCGGCCGAGGCCGAGATCGATGCGGCCGGGGAAAAGTGCTGCCAGCGTGCCGAACTGCTCGGCAATCACCAGCGGCGCATGGTTGGGCAGCATGATGCCGCCGGCGCCGACGCGGATAGTCTTGGTGCCGCCGGCGACATGGGCGATCACAACCGACGTCGCGGCACTGGCAATGCCCGGCATGTTGTGGTGCTCGGCGAGCCAGTAGCGCTGGTAGCCAAGCCGCTCGGCATGGCGGGCAAGGTCGAGCGAATTGGCCAGCGACCGCGAGGCATTGTTGCCTTGCGTGATCGGCGACAGGTCGAGAACCGAAAGGGCCGTCATTGGTCAGGTCTCCACGATTTGCTTCTGCCGCAACCGGGCCTCGAATTCGGCGCGGTCGGGAATGACGATGGCGAACTGGCCTTCCAGCACGTCGGCGAGTCCGGTCGCTGAGGCGATTTCCCGCTGCTCGCTGCGGCCGCCGAGATGATGGATAGACAGGCGGTTGTTGCGCAGCGCGAGATCGAAGTCATTCATGCAGGCGGGTCCGGCTAGACCGGACCGGTGTAGGCACTCGCCATGGGCGCCGCAAACAGCCGGCCGGACATGCAGATTGGGCCAGGCCTCACGCGCCGGATTTGTGGTTGTTATCGCCGGCCTCGTCGTCGATCGCCATGGTCTGCTGCGCGGCGAGGAAATTGCCGACATGGCTGAGGCCATCGAAATGGTCGCAGAACACCTTGATGACCACCAGCAGCGGCACCGCCATCAGCGCGCCGACGAAACCCCAGAGCCATGACCAGAAGGCGATGGCGATGAAGATCGCCACCGCGTTTATCTCGAGCCGCCGGCCGACCACCGTCGGGGTCACGAACTGGCCCTCGACGATGTCGCACAACAAAACGAAGGCGGGTGCCAGCAACGCGTAGGGGATCGTATCGAAGCTGATCAGCGCGATGATCGTGACCAGCAGCAAGGTGATCAGCCCGCCGACATAGGGCAGGAAGTTGAGCAGCGCCGCGGCCGCGCCCCAGACCTGCGGGTTCGGCATCCCAAGTCCCCAAAGGCCAAGTCCGATCACCGTGCCGAGGCCGGCATTGATGGCCGCCACGGTAAGCAGGTAATGGGAAATCTCGTGCTCGACGTCATAGACGATGCGCAGCGCGCGCTTCTTGTCGCTGAGGTGGGCGAAGGACTGGACGATCTTCTCGTAGAACAAGGTGCCGGAGGCGAGCAGGAACAGCGACAGCACGAAGACGAGGGTGATGCTCGTGCCGGCCCCCAGAATGTTGCTGGCCGCCGTCGACAGGATGCCGGACGGAGCCAGCGCGACCTTCTGCACACCAGGTTCCTGCGATGTCTCGGTCAGGGCCTGCAGTTGACGCGAGAGATCCATGACCCTCTCCAGCGGACGCTTGAACGGCGCCAGCCGCTCGGTGAGTTGCTCGCCGATCGAGTAGCTGTTGTTGATGAGGTCGATGACCGGGCCGCTGAGCAGGTAACCGGCGCTGGCGAAGACGAAGAGGGACAGCAACACCAGTAGCGTCGCGGAGGCGACTTCTGGGATGCCGCGCTTGCGCAGGAAGCGCACGATCGGGGTCAGCGTCAGCGCCAGCAGGAAGGCGAGGATCACCGGCATGAAGAAGGCGCGGGCGAAATAAAGCGCGGCGATCGTTATCAGCACGAAGATGCCGATCAGCAGCAATCGAATCAGGCGCAATTCGGCGCGGGCGCTGGCGCGCTCGTCCGGGCTTTCGGCAACGTTCGAACCCGAAGCGCTCGTTTCGACCTTCATCCGTTCCCTCGCGATCGCCGAGGAAAACGTACGCGCCGCCGCCAAGGTTCCTTAGCCGGCGGTGAGGGCGCATCTTGCTGGGCAGGCGGGCTCAGGCGACTGGCGCCGGCGCGGCCTTCGCCGTTTCCTTGCGCACGACCGGCGCCACCTTGGTGCCGTAGAGCTCGATCGCCTTCATGATCTTGGCATGCGGCATGGTGCCGATCGCCATCTGCAACGGGAAGCGGTCGTTGCCGAAGATCTTGTGCTGGGCGACGATCTTTTCCGCCACCTGTTCGGGCTCGCCGACGAACAGCGCGCCGTTCGGCCCGCGCGTCTGATCGAAATGCGCCCGCGAGGTCGGCCCCCAGCCGCGCTCGCGGCCGATGCGGTTCATCACCTCGGCCTGCGGTGCGTAGAAATCGTCGGCCGCCTTCTCGGTCGTCTCGCCGACGAAGCCATGCACGTTCAAGCTGGTCGCCAGCGAGGCGGGATCGTTGCCGGCGCGCCTTGCCGCCTCGCGATAGATCTCGAACAGCGGCGCGAAGCGGGCCGGCTCGCCGCCGATGATGGCAAGCGCCAGCGGCAGGCCGAGCACGCCGGCGCGGGCGGCGGACTGCGGCGTCCCGCCAATAGCGATCCAGATCGGCAGCTTGTCCCGGAAAGGTCGGGGATAGACGCCGTGGCCGTTGATCGGCGCGCGCAGCTTGCCCTGCCACGTCACCTTCACCTGATCGCGGATGGCAAGCAGGAGATCCAGCTTCTCGGCGAAGAGCTCGTCATAGTCCTCGAGATTGTAGCCGAACAGCGGAAACGATTCGATGAAGGAGCCGCGCCCGGCCATGATCTCGGCGCGGCCGCCGGACAGAAGGTCGAGCGTCGCGAACTGCTGGAAGACCCGCACCGGATCGTCGGAAGAAAGCACCGTGACCGCGCTGGTGAGCTTGATCCGCTTCGTCCGCTCCGCGGCCGCGGCCAGCGCCACGACCGGCGCCGAGGCCGCATAGTCGGGGCGATGATGTTCGCCGAGGCCGAACACGTCGAGACCGACCTGGTCGGCCAGTTCGATCTCCTCGATCAGGTTGCGCAGCCGTTCGTGCGGGCCGATGGCGCCGGGGCCCGGCTCCGGGCTGACATCCGCGAAAGTGTAGAGGCCAAGTTCCATTTTCATGCATCCTGATGCGCCGCTTGGGCGTTGATTGTTTGGCGCTAGAGGTAGCGACCGGCCCCCAGAGCCGCCAGAGGCGCGATTTGTGAACAGTGCATCGCGCCGCGGCGACGTATCCCGACGGCAACAGCCCAGATTTTCATGGCTGGCATACCGTTTTGGCGCTTGAACTCACCGCTTTCGCGCGTATGTAAGCGTCGCGAATTGACTTCAGGGAAGTGGACTTGGCTATTTACAGGGAAAAAGACATATTCGAGCGGCGCAACGCCGCGAACGAGGCAAAGAAGGCGCTCCTGGAGCGCTTCAAGTCAAAGCCGGCGGCGGACGACCCAGCGGTTCTGGCGCGTCAGGCGGAACGCAAGGCGATCCTCGAGGCCCGTGCTATCCGCGAGGCCGAGAAGGCCCGGTTGAAGCAGGAAAAGCTGGCGCGCGAAGCGGCCGAGAAGGCTGAACGCGAGGCAGTGGCCGAAGCGGCCCGTATTGCTGCCGAAGAGGCGGCGGCTGCCGAGGCCAAGATCCGCGAAGCCGAGGAAACCGAACGCATCGCCCGCCTGCTCGCCGAGGAGGCCGAACGCAAGGCCAAGCGCGATGCGCGCTACGCCGCCCGCAAGGCGCGCGTCGGTCGCACGCCTCCTGGCTTCTCGGCCCGCTAGGTTCGAGTTCGTTCGAAAAATGAATCAGGGTCGCCAGGAGCGGCCCTGAGTGCGTTCGTGCGCATCAGGCGACGAGCTTCAGCCCGACGATGCCGCAGACGATCAGCCCGATGCAGGCAAGCCGCACCGCGGTCGCCGGCTCGCCGAGCAGCCAGATGCCGAGCAAGGCCGTGCCGACAGTGCCGATGCCGGTCCATACCGCATAGGCGGTGCCGACGGGTAACGTCTTCAACGCAAGCCCGAGCAGACCAAGGCTGACGATCATCGAGACGATTGTGAGCACGGTCGGCAACGGCTTCGAGAACCCATCGGTATATTTGAGGCCGATCGCCCAGCCGATCTCGAACAGGCCGGCGAAGAAAAGGAAGATCCAGGACATCGCGAACGCTCCATCGATCGAGCATCGAATGCTCGACGTTTTGACGTGGCGGGTCGTCCCGGCCGGGTTTCGGGGAAGCGAGGTCGTCCTCGCGGTACCGATATAGTGAGTTCTGTACCCCGATCAACAAAACACCGGCAGCATTCGGCATGCCGCCGGTTCAAATCCGCATCGAGACGGATCGGCCGCGCTGACGGCCTACTTCTCCTTGATGCGCATCGCCTTGACCGGCGGCGCCTTCGGAGCCGGGGCCGCGGCCGGTTTCTTGGCGTCCTTTTTCGGCTTGCGGGGTTCCTTGCCCGCCTTCATCGCACCTTTCGCCATGATTCGCTCCTCCGATTTGTGGGCAGCACAAGTGAAACAAGAGAAGCGCCCGACCGCAAGAGGCCGCTTGCAGCTTCGAAAGCCGGCTTGCGCTATGTCAACCGTTTTCCCTTGATCCCGCGACCTCGGGATCGATCAGGCAACAGAAATGCATAGGGGCATCTGAACCTCGGAGCGGCTGGCGCATTGTCGGTGGAGCTTTGGGCGGCGGCCGCTGAGCTCCCACTTGGAAGAGGATCGGAAGCGCATGGCAGGGCATAGCGGCTCGAAAAGAGTGATCTACGCCGCGCTCGCCGGCAATGTTGCGATCGCCCTGACCAAATTCGCCGCAGCGTCCTTCACAGGCTCTTCAGCCATGCTGTCGGAGGGCGTGCATTCGCTGGTCGACACCGGCAATGGCGCGCTTCTGCTTTACGGCATGCGCCGTGCCGCGCGCCCGCCCGACCGCACGCATCCGCTCGGACACGGACGCGAACTCTATTTCTGGAGCTTCATTGTCGCCCTGCTGGTGTTCGCGCTTGGCGCCGGCGTTTCCTTCTACGAGGGCGTCATCCACATCATGGCGCCGGAACCGGTCGTCAACGCCAAGGTCAACTACATCGTGCTTGGTCTTTCTTTTCTGTTCGAAGGCAGTTCCTGGCTGGTGGCGCTGAAGGAGTTCCGGGGACAGAAGGGAAGGCTGGGTTGGTTCGAGGCGGTCCGGATGAGCAAGGATCCCAGCATCTACACGGTGCTGTTCGAGGACAGCGCCGCGCTGCTCGGCCTCGTCGTCGCCTTCGTCGGCATCCTGTCTGCCGAGCTCCTGGGTATCCCCGAGCTCGACGGCGCCGGCTCGATCGGCATCGCCGTCATCCTGGGCGCCACCGCCATCTTCTTGGCGCGCGAGAGCAAGGGTCTGCTCATCGGTGAGCCCGCTTCGCCCGAGGTGCAGCGCAAGGTTCTGGCGATCGCTCAGGAAGACCCGGCCGTGCAGCGGGCGAACGGCATACTGAGCGTCCATATCGGCCCGGAGGAGATCGTCGCAGGCCTAAGCATCGAATTCGAGGATCATCTCACGGCGCCTGAGATCGAAGCCTGCGTTGAACGCCTGGAGGCGCGACTGAAAAGCGACATGCCCGAAATCACCAGGCTGTTCGTCAAGCCGCAGGCGACTGGCACATGGGAGCGCAGGCGTAAGGCTATCGCCGGGACCTCCGAAGAGGATTAGATTTGAGCGAAGCAATCTTTTGGGAGCATGCCGAATGAGAATCGACGGCGGGTGTCATTGCGGCGCCATCACCTACGAAGCGGAGGTCGATCCCGAAAAGACCTCGATCTGCCATTGCACCGATTGCCAGCAACTGACGGGAACGGCCTTTCGCGTGACGGTGGGCGCGCCAGAAGAGGATTACCGGATTACCAACGGCACGCCGAAGGTCTACATCAAGACCGGATCCAGCGGCGCCAGGCGCGCTCAGGGGTTTTGCGGCGAATGCGGATCGCATCTCTATGCCACGTCGGTTGGCGATGGACCGAAAATCTACGGCATTCGGGTGGGCACGGCGCGCCAGCGCGACCAGCTGGTGCCGAGAAGACAGGTTTGGCACCGCTCGGCGTTGCACTGGCTGCCGGAGATCGAAGGCATCACCACCATCGAGGAGCAGTAACGGAGTTACGGCAGCTCAGTCGTCGCCTTCGACGACGCGCAGCCTGAGCTGACCCGTCTTGGAATCGGCCACGCGTGCGCCCGCCTCCACCTTGGCAGGACCGCGTGGCGGTTCGGGTTCGCCCTCGGCGAACTCCAGCGCCTCGATCTTCTGCCCGCGTTTGGTGACCTTCGTCGTCGAGACGAGGATGTCGTCGATATCCCTGGCCGCCTGGCCGAAATGCGTCTGCAGCCGGCGCACACGCTCGTCGACTCGCGCCACGTCCTCCATCAGGCGGATGACCTCGCCCTGGATCAGATGCGCCTGCTCGCGCATGCGCGCGTCCTTCAGGATCGCCTGGATGACCTGGATCGACAGCATCAGCAATGACGGCGAGACGATGACGACGCGGGCGCGGTGCGCCTTCTGCACCACGGGCTCGAAATTCTCGTGAATCTCGGCGAACACCGATTCCGAGGGCACGAACATGAAGGCGGTGTCCTGCGTCTCGCCCTGGATCAGGTATTTTTCCGCGATGTCGCGGATATGCACCTCGATGTCGCGCCGGAACGCCTGCGCCGCCGCCTTCTGCAAGTCGGCGGTTTCGGCGGCACGAATGGCATTCCAGGCCTCCAGCGGAAACTTGGCGTCGATGGCGAGCATCGGCGCGCCGTTCGGCATCCGCACCAGGCAGTCGGGCCGGCTGCCGTTGGAAAGGCTCGCCTGGAACTCGTACGCGCCGTGCGGCAGGCCGTCGGCAATGATCGCCTCCATGCGCGACTGGCCGAAGGCGCCGCGAGTCTGCTTGTTGGAGAGGATCGCCTGCAGCTGCACGACCTGTCCGGCTAAAGACTGGATGTTGCCCTGCGCCGTGTCGATCACCGCCAGCCGCTCCTGCAGTTTGGCCAGGCTCTCATGCGTCGACTTGGTCTGCTCGGCCATGGTCTGGCCAAGACGGCCGGTCATGGCGTCGAGCCGCTGTCCGAGCGATTGGGTGAGCTCGGCCTGCCTGGCGCCGAACACTTCGGCGATAGCGCCCATGCGACCCTGCATCTCGGCCTGCGCCTGCAGAATGTCCGCCATCCTGGCCTCGGTGTCGCGGGCATGGTCGGCCGCTTCCGCCGCCGCCGCCGCGCGCGCCTTTCCCGCGCGCCACAACGCGATGACGAGCGCCAGGAACAGCGTCAGCAGCAGCAGCGCTCCGAAGCCAAGCGTCTCGCCGAGCCTGATCGTGGTGGCGCCGAGCCGCGCGACGGGCTGCGAAAGGATCGAGGTCATGTCGTTCATTTGGGCAGCATAACCGATTCGCTCTGCTGGCACAGATCAAAACGTGAACAAGTCAAAGCCGCCCCGGTTGACGCTTTTCCATCGACGTCTTAGGTGAGACGCCATGTCGATCAAGCCGCTCATCATCCTTCCCGATCCAATCCTGCGCCAGGTTTCCAAACCGGTCGAGCGCGTCGACGGTGACTTGCGCAAGCTCACCGACGACATGCTGGAAACCATGTATGACGCGCCGGGAATCGGGCTGGCGGCGATCCAGGTCGGCGAGCCGCGGCGTTTGCTGGTCATCGACCTCGCCAAGGAAGGCGAGCCGCCGGCACCGCATGTCTTCATCAATCCGGAAATCCTCGAAAGCTCCGACGAGCGCTCGGTCTATGAGGAAGGCTGCCTGTCGATCCCTGACTACTATGCCGAGGTCGAGCGTCCCGCGGCGGTGCGGGTGAAATATCTCGACCGCGAGGGCAAGCTGCAGGAGATGCAGGCCGAAGGCCTGATGGCGACGTGCCTGCAGCACGAGATCGACCATCTTAACGGCGTGCTGTTCATCGACCATATCTCGAAGCTGAAGCGCGACATGGTGGTCAGGAAATTCAAGAAGCTCGCCAAGGACAAGGCGCCGGGCAAGATGGCGGGCTGAACCTCATTCGAGCATTCCACGCAGGATCCAGTCTTTCCCGACTTCGATGGCTTTGGAACCCAACTCAAACGCAAGCGCGCGAGACTTTGGCGAGAATATCAAAACCACGACTAATGCCACTGCAAAAAGCGGCGTGAGGTAGACAGCTAATGCCCGCTCACGTCGTTTGGACAACTTGCCCTTCGTAGATTCCTCATCGAGCGATTTGAACCTGGCGTAGGACACGCCCCAAATGTCTTTTGACGAGTCTTCATATGAATGGCTCCGAAGGGGCAAGAGGCCCGAATCATATGAGGAAAGCATTCGAACTTGGTTACCGAAGAGTCTTTAAGCGCCGCGCAAACCCGTGCTGGGTATGATTGAGCAAATCGCCTAACCATGATATCATGATATCAAATTGGAGGCTTAGCCTTGAGCGATATGCTAATCAGAAATGTACCAGAACCCCTAAAGCGCGAAATTGAGCAAGCCGCTCGAAAAGTCGGCCAGAGCCTATCGGGCAAAGCCATCGATCTTTTGTGGAAGGGCATGAGTGTGGAAAAGGAAAGAAGGCTAGAGCCAAACTTCTCAGCATGGGAGAGTATCCGCTCCGCATTCGCAAACGAAAGCGCAATTGACAACGAGTTTGCTGAGACAATGGCTGAAATCGAAGCTGCGAGGAAACAGGACTTTGGCCCCTTGGTCGAGGGTTTCGATTGATTATTCTCGATACCAACGTCGTTTCCGAAGCAAGCAGGAT
Source organism: Mesorhizobium sp. WSM3868 (assembly GCF_002294785.1). Lineage (NCBI taxonomy): Bacteria > Pseudomonadati > Pseudomonadota > Alphaproteobacteria > Hyphomicrobiales > Phyllobacteriaceae > Mesorhizobium > Mesorhizobium sp. WSM3868. The sequence goes on from NZ_NSGB01000002.1 coordinate 199,427, forward strand.
CACACCTGATCCGAACGTGGTCGAATGGTTTCGCAAACAGGATCTGCTCAATCTTTACCTGTGCGGCCCGGTCGTCATGGAACAATCTTTCGGCGCCGAAAGATTTCTGAATAAGACCGGCTCTGATCGACACGTTCGTGCTCTCGACCATCTGATCTCGAAGCAGTTTTCGGGTCGCATCGTTGACTTTGCTGGCTCGGTACCTCGCCTTACCGGCAAGCTTCGGGCAATGCGGGAAAATATCGGTCGTCCGGTCAGTCTTTCCGATGCCATGATTGCGGCTATCTGTCTGGCCCATGACGCTACGCTTGCGACACGCAATGTTCGCGACTTCGACGAGCTTGGCCTGAAGCTCGTGAACCCGTTTGAAGCGGACGCCTGAACATAGCATGGCAGGAGAAATGCCCCTTCGCGTCATCTTCATGGGCACGCCGGAGTTTTCCGTGCCGACGCTCAGCGCCATCGCCGAGGCCGGCCACGAGATTGCCGCCGTCTATACGCAGCCGCCGCGCGCCGCCGGCCGGCGCGGGTTGGAATTGACGCCCTCGCCCGTGCAGCGCGAGGCGGAACGGCTCGGGCTCGAGGTGCGCACGCCGACATCACTCAAGGCAGAGACCGAGCAGCAGGCCTTTGCCGGTTTGCGGGCCGATCTCGCCGTGGTCGTCGCCTATGGCCTCCTTCTGCCGAAACCCGTTCTTGAAGCCACCAGGCTCGGTTGCCTCAACGGCCATGCCTCACTTTTGCCGCGTTGGCGCGGTGCTGCTCCCATACAGCGCGCCATCATGGCCGGCGATGTCGAAACCGGCATGATGGTGATGCGCATGGAAGAGGGGCTGGACACCGGCTCGGTGGCATTGGTTGAAAAATGCGCCATTGGTCCCGATATGACCGCCGGGGAATTGCATGACCTCCTCATGGCTCGAGGCGCCTCGCTGATGGTGGATGCGCTCGCACAGTTGGGGATAAATTGTCTGACATTTGCCCCGCAGGCGACGGAAGGGGTGACCTATGCGCGAAAGATCGATAAATCGGAGACACGCGTAGACTGGACGCGGCCTGCCGGCGAAGTCCACAATCACATTCGCGGCCTCTCGCCCTTTCCGGGCGCGTGGTGCGAGGTCGAAATTGGTGGCCGCGTGGAGCGGCTGAAACTGCTTCGCTCGACGCTCTCCAACGGCGTCGGCGAGTCGGGAGGTATTCTCGATGATCGGCTGACGGTCGCCTGCGGGTCAGGCGCGGTGCGGCTGGTCGAAGTTCAACGGGCGGGTGGAAGGCCCGCCGCCGCGCAGGAGTTCTTGCGCGGGGCCAAGATCGAAAAAGGAACGAAACTCCAATGAGCATGATGTCGATACGTGCGGCGACGCCGCGGGATCGCGAGGCGATCCGCCTCGTCGAAGAGCATGCCTTCGGCCAGCAGGCGGAGGCCGGCCTGGTCGATGCGCTGGTCACCGGCGGCGACGCCGTCGTCGAACTGGTTGCGGAAGAAGATGGCCAGGTCGTCGGCCACATCCTGTTTTCCAGGCTTTTTGTGCAGAACGGCGGCAAGCGCTTCGCGGCCGTGGCGCTGGCGCCGCTGGCCGTCGAGCCGTCCTTCCACGGCACCGGCATCGGCGGCGCGCTGATCCGCGAGGCGCATGTCCGCCTGAAGGAAGCCGGCGAGGCATTGGCGGTGGTGCTCGGCGATCCGGCCTATTACGGCCGCTTCGGCTACACCCACGCCCGCGCCGAGAAATTCGAGAGCGAGTACCAGGGCGAGGCGCTGCAGGCGCTGGCCTGGGGCGACGCGCCCGAGGCCGGCAGACTGCTATACGCTTCGGCCTTCACCGCGCTGGCCGCCTAGGCGAGCGCCAAACGCAGAGCTGTCATGCCGCGTTTTCGGCTCGATATCGAATATGACGGCAGCCAATTCGCCGGCTGGCAGCATCAGGCGGACCAGCTTTCGGTGCAGCAGGCGATCGAGCAGGCGATCGAAAAGTTCTGCGGCGAAGAGGTGCGAATACGTGCCGCCGGCCGCACCGATGCCGGCGTGCACGCGACCGCCCAGGTGGCCCATGTCGATCTGGCCAGGGACTGGGCGCGCGACAAGGTGCGCGACGCCGTCAACGCCCATCTGCAGGCGGCCGGCGCGCGCATCGCCATCCTCAAGGCTGCCGTCGTCGCCGACGATTTCGATGCGCGGTTTTCGGCCACCGGCCGCCATTATCTCTATCGCATCCTCAACCGCCGTGCCCCATCGGCGCTTGAACGGGGCAAGGTCTGGTGGGTGCCGAAACGGCTCGATGCCGAGGCCATGCACGAGGCGGCGAGGGTGCTGCTCGGGCGGCACGATTTCACCACCTTCCGCTCCACCCAGTGCCAGGCCGAAAGCCCGGTGCGCACGCTTGACCGTCTCGATGTCACCCGCGCCGGAAATCTCATCGAGGTGCGAACTTCGGCGCGTTCCTTCCTGCACAACCAGGTGCGCTCGATGGTCGGCTCACTGCGCAGGGTCGGCGACGGCTCCTGGAGCGCCGCCGATCTCAAGGCAGCGCTCGAAGCGCGCAACCGGGCAGCCTGCGGACAGGTAGCGCCGCCCGACGGCCTGTTCTTGGTCGGGGTGGACTATCCAGAAGACGTCTGAGGGCGGCGTCGATCAGCCGGCGTCGTCCCCGGCGAGTTCGTCCGACCAATTCGCGCCGCCATAGAAGAGGCGCAGAATCACGACGCGCTCAGGCTCCACAACGAAAGCGACAGTTATCCGGCGCTCAAATCCGACGACGCGAAGGTCCGGCCGCACGTCATCACGGCGCGTGCCGCGTTCAGAGCCATGCTCGAGGCGCTCGCAGAACGCCCGGATGCGAGCGTCGTAGCGGTCTGCAAGGATGGGATTGCTGGCTTGAGCAATGAAGGTGTAAATCCGATCGAGATCGTCGCCGGCATCAAGCGTATAGACGACGGTCCGACGCTTCACGGTTTCTTTTGCGAATAGCGCTCGTGACGCTTGCGCGCCCGTTCGGCCATTTCCTCCGGCGAAATGCCTTTGCCGGGGTTTGCCTTCCACGCATCATAGGCCGGAGCGACCTCCTCGCGCAGCCAACGCTCCACCGCGGCGTCGCGCTCCTGAAGGGCGCGGAGCCCGGCGCGGATGACTTCGCTGCTGGTCGCATACGTGCCCGAGCGGACGAGCTGATCAATGAAGGCCGCTTGCTCGGCCGGCAGGCTGAAGGTGCGTTTTTCGGTAGCGGACATGGCTAGCGCTCCGGGAGGACAGTGGTGTGAAACTATCATACCCCCCTGTCTCAAGAAAAGAACCCGTCAGCCGGCCAAGATCAGCCCCTCGCGCCGTCCGGAATGTCGATGCCGAGCAGCGCCTGCAGCCCGAACAAGACGAGCAGCGAGGCGACAAACATGCCGACAAACACCGCGGTGCCGGCAGCCGCGCCCTTGCCGATCGTCGCGTTGGTCATGCGCCAGGTCAGCACCATCGACAGCGCGAACAGAAGCAGCGAGACCAAGCCGCTGACCTCGTCGGTCGAAGGCAGGAACAGCCTCAGCAGCGCCGACGGCAGCATCAGCCAGGCGATGATCGCGGAGGCCCAGTTGGAGGCGACGACGTAGTGGACGAAGCGGCTGCCGATGCCGGCGCGCGGCGCGACCAGCGCAAGCGCCACCAGCGGCAGCACCCAGGAACCGATGTCGACGGTTGCCAGCCGGAGCAGCATGCCGAGCCGCCCGGCGAACGCATTCGGATCGCCTATCTCATTGGCGATCCCGACCCAGCCGACGATCAGCGCCGGCGCCGCCACGACGATGGCGAAGAAGGAATTCCAAAAACCGTCCGCAGACAGATCGAGCATGCGCAGGCCGTCGGCCCTGCCGAGCATCAGCCGCCAGGCGCCGGCCAGCGAAGCAAAGGTTTCGTCCGTTGAGAGCATGGTCACGTCAGACCTTGTCCGAACCAGTCCTCGATAAAGCGCTCGTATATCCCTGTCAGCGTCTCGAGATCGGCGACCGCCACGCGCTCGTCGACCATGTGCATGGTCTTGCCGACCAGCCCGAACTCGACCACCGGGCAAAAATCCTTGATGAAACGCGCATCCGAAGTGCCGCCGGAGGTGGAGAGCGAAGGCCTCTTGCCGACCACCGCGGCCACGGAACCGCTCAGCGTGTCGATCAGCTTTTCGTCGCGGGTAAGGAAGACATGGCTCGGCCGGTCGCGCCAGACAAGCTCGTAGTCGACGGCGGTCTTCTTGCCCGGCCGATATTTCTTGCGGCCCGCCGCCTGGTCGAGCCGGTTGTGGATCTCGGCCTGGACGGTCTCGGCATCCCAAGTGTCGTTGAAGCGGATGTTGAACGTGGCGGTGGCCTTGGCCGGGATGACATTGGTCGCGGGGTTGCCGACGTCGATCGACGTCACTTCCAGATTGGTCGGCTGGAAATCCTTTGTTCCCCTGTCGAACACCGGATGGAGCAGCGCGTCGACAAGGCTCATAAGCCCGCGCACCGGGTTGTCGGCAAGTTGCGGATAGGCGGCGTGGCCCTGACGGCCATTGACGATGACGCTGCCGGAGAGCGAGCCGCGCCGGCCGATCTTGATCATATCGCCAAGCGCATCCGGATTGGTCGGCTCGCCGACGATCGAGGCGTCCCATTTCTCGCCCTTGGCGGCAGCCCAGTCGAGCAGCTTCACCGTGCCGTTGATGGCCGGCCCTTCCTCGTCGCCGGTGATCAGCAGCGAGACCGAGCCTTTCGGGCCGCCATTCTTCTCGATGTGGCGCGCCACCGCGGCGATGAAGCAGGCGATGCCGCCTTTCATGTCGACGGCGCCGCGGCCATACATCTCGCCATTGGCGATCTCGGCGGCAAAGGGCGGATGCGTCCACGCCGCCTCGTCGCCGACCGGCACCACGTCGGTATGGCCGGCAAACATCAGATGTGGGCCGTTGCCGGAGCGGCGCGCATAGAGATTTTCGATGTTCGGCGTGCCATCTTCCGAGAATATCGGCCGCTCTACGGCGAAGCCGAGTGGCTTCAGCATGTCTTCCAAGGTCTGCAGCGCGCCGCCTTCGGCGGGCGTCACGGAAGGGCAGCGGATCAGGGCGGCAAGGTTCTGGGCAGGGTCGGTCGGCAATTTCATGGGCAAAGCGATAGTCGAAAGCGGCAGGCCTGTCACGGTGGCAGATGTTCGCCGAGCAAGCCGCCGACAATATGGTTGTCGTGTCGTATAGTCGCGCGGGCCAGGACGGGATGATCGCATGGCCAAAGAAGGAAAGACGATCGCGATAGCCGGCGCCGGCAGCATCGGCTGCTATTTCGGCGGCTGCCTGGCGCTCGCCGGGCGTAAGGTCGTCTTCCTTGGCCGCGGCCGCATTGTGGAGGCGTTGCGCAAGGACGGGCTGCGGATCAGCGATCTTGACGGCCGCGACAGACGCATCGGGCCTGAGACGCTGGCGGTCAGCGACGATCCGGCGCTGGCGCTGCGCAACGCGGATATCGTTCTGGTCACCGTAAAGAGCGGCGCGACCGAGGAGATGGCGGCGCTTGTTGCGGCTCATGCCCGCCCCGATGCCATTGTGATCAGCCTGCAGAATGGCGTCGACAATCCGGACAAACTGCGTGGAGCGCTTCCCGCGCATCGCGTGCTTGCCGGTATGGTCGCGTTCAATGTCGTGCAATCGCCGGACGGCGAGACGCCGTTCAGCGTCCGTCGCGCCAGCGACGGCATGATCATCATCGAGAATACTGAGCCCGGTCTTGCAGCACTGCTCAATGTCGAAGGACTTGGGGTCGAAACCCAGGCCGACATCAAGGCGGTGCAGTGGAGCAAACTGTTGATGAACCTCAACAATGCGCTGGTCGCGCTCTCCGACCTGCCGCTGGCAACCGAATTGGCGGACCGCGGCTGGCGCGTCATTCTGGCGGACCAGATCGACGAGGCCCTGGCTGCAATGAAAGCTTGCCGTATCGAGCCGGCGCGCATCGCTGGGCCGCCACCATGGCTGCTGCCGAAAGTGCTGCGGCTTCCGGACTGGCTGTTCGGAATCCTGGCCCGGCGGCTGCTGGCGATCGACCCCAAGGCGCGCTCCTCGATGTGGGACGATCTCCAGCGCGGCAGGCCGACCGAGGTCGACGAATTGCAGGGAGCGATCCTGCGGCTCGCGCAAAAGACCGGCATGCCGGCGCCTGTGACAAAGCGCATCATGGCGCTGGTGCGTCAGGCGGAAGCGGACAGGCGCGGTCCGCCCGGATTGACGCCCCACGAGGTCAGCCGCGGTCCTCGATCAGCGTGATATTTGCAGCTGCTCAAATTCTCGGTCTCGTTGACGCCAAGGATGACGACATCGTCATTGACCGATTACATCACGCCTTAGCTCTGTGATTTAGAGCCGGATCAGATTTGAGGTCGAAACGACCTAAAAATCATCCGGCGCTAGCGGTCGGCCGGCGCATTCGTGCGGCTGCCGTAGCGATTGGATCCGGGCTGTCCCGGAAACAGGCAGAGCACCAGGAAGGCAACGATCGACACGACGGGAACGAACAGCACCAGCGCCGTGATGCCCGGCTTGTCGAGGTCGTGCAGCCGCTTCACTGCCAGCACGACGTTCGACCACAACGAGGCGAGGAACGTGAGGAAGAAGACGAACGACCACATGTTGCTCTCGGCCGAACCTTCCGGCACCAGCGTGAAGCGATAAAGCGGAAAGGCCTGGACGATAGCAACCAGCAATCCGCCGAGAAAATAAGCCGCGCGGCTGACGCGGCCCGAGGTTTTGAAGAAGAGCCAGATGAAGTCTGCTTTTTCAGGCAAGCGGGTCCGGTCCGTATTGATTGGCGCCCCTGGTGCCTTCGAGCATGCCCAGTTCGATGAACAGCCAGATGCCGCCGATGATGGGTATAAGGCCGATCAGTGTCCACCAGCCCGACTTGTTACGGTCGTGCCAGCGTTTGGCATAGAGAGCAATCGCGAAATAGATCGATGCCAGCGCGACGAGGATGCCGAGGATGCCGATCTGGTCGCCGCCGGCGGTGGTGAAACGTGTGCCGAGGATCGAGTCGAGAATGAACGCAATGATGGCGATGACGATGAATATGCCGATGCCGGCCCAGAACTTGGCCCGGTTGATGCGGCCGTCGAAACTCGTCAGCAGATACTTCCAGTCCATGACGCCCCTCCGTTGAACCAGCGCGACGGAATGTCGCGCCGGCGGAGGCTGCGTCTGTTCGCGGGAAAGATCAATCGCGCAGCAATTCGTTGATCGACGTCTTGGAGCGGGTCCTGGCGTCGACGCGCTTGACGATGACGGCGCAGTAGAGGCTGGGGCCCGGCTCGCCATCTGGCAGCGGCTTGCCCGGCAGCGAGCCGGCGACGACCACCGAATTTGCCGGCACTTCACCGTAGAAGACCTCGCCGGTGGCGCGGTCGACGATCTTGGTCGACTGGCCGATGAACACGCCCATGCCGAGCACCGAGCCTTCGCGCACGATGCAGCCTTCGACCACCTCGGAGCGCGCGCCGATGAAGCAATTGTCCTCGATGATGGTCGGACCGGCCTGCATCGGTTCCAGCACGCCGCCGATGCCGACGCCGCCGGAGAGATGCACGTTCTTGCCGATCTGGGCGCAAGAACCGACCGAAGCCCAGGTGTCGACCATGGTGCCTGTATCGACATAGGCGCCGACATTGACGAAGGACGGCATCAGCACCGCGCCCGGGGCAACATAGGCCGAGCGGCGCACGACCGAGGACGGCACGGCGCGGAAGCCGGCCTTCTCGAAATCGACCGCGCCCCAGCCCTCGAACTTCGACGGCACCTTGTCCCACCATACCGAGTGGCCCGGGCCGCCCTTGATGATCTCCATCGGGTTCAGCCGGAAGGAGAGCAGCACCGCCTTCTTCAGCCACTGGTTGACCAGCCACTTGCCGTCGTCCTGCCGCTCGGCGACGCGAACCACGCCGCGGTCGAGCAAGTCGAGCGCCGACTGGATGGCGTCGCGCGTTTCGCCGCGGGTCGCGGTCGAAATCGTATCGCGCTCCTCGAAGGCCTTTTCGATGGTCTTTTCGAGGCTCGCCAGATCGGGCTTCGACATGAATTTGCTCCATTACAAAGCTGTTAAGGCCTGCGCCTTAACCTGTTTTGAAATCGCGCGGACCCTATGTGAAGCCTTAATGGGGGTCAATCGCGACTGCGTCACGGGACGGCGCAAGTAAAGGAATTAGGACGGTGGATTCGATGACACCCATGGAAAAGGCGGGCTGGACGCCGCTGCCCCATTCGGACGAGGATCTCGAGCGGTCGAAAAGCGTGCCGGACACGCCGCAGACGCGGGCCGAAACCTATCGCCTGGCCTGGAACGATCCCGACTTCATGACGCGGCGCGAATTGCGTCCGGTGCGCCTGCAGCTCGAGCTCTTGAAGCCGGAGATGATCCTTGCCGAACGCGGCATCCGCTCGACCGTCATCCTGTTCGGCGGGGCGCGCCTTCCCGAGCCGGGCGGCGCCGCCTGGGCCGCCAAGAACGAGACGCAGAAGAAGAACCTCGAGCTAAACAGCAAATATTACGAAGAGGCGCGCAAGTTCGCCCGGCTGTGCTCGCAGCAGTCGGCCACGTCCTACTATCGCGAATTCGTCGTCGTCACCGGCGGCGGACCGGGAGTCATGGAGGCGGGCAATCGCGGCGCCGACGATGTCGGCGCGCCGTCGATCGGCTTGAACATCGTGCTGCCGCACGAGCAGGCGCCGAACGCCTATGTGACGCCCGAACTCTGCTTCAACTTCCACTATTTCGCCATCCGCAAGATGCATTTCGTCATGCGCGCCAAGGCGGTAGCCGTGTTTCCGGGCGGCTTCGGCACGATGGACGAATTCTTCGAGACGCTGACGCTGATCCAGACCGGGCGCATGGAGCGCGTGCCGGTGATCCTGTTCGGCAAGGCGTTCTGGCAACGGGCGATCGACCTCGACTTCCTTGCCGAGCAAGGCACGATCTCGCCCGGCGACCAGGACATCATCGATTTCGTCGACACCGCCGACGAAGCCTGGGACATCGTTCGCCGCTTCTACAGCCTCTGAGCGCGCGCTCGTCGTTACCGCAATGACCAGCGAGTTCTGACGGCGGCGCCGGCAATCTGGAGTTGGGTCAGCCCGGGACCTCGACGATTGCCGTCAGGAAGCCGGCGAGGTCGTCGGTGACGAAATCCACGTCGTCCTCATTCGCCGGGTCGCGCTCCCAGATCTCGGAGAAAGTCGGCTCGAAATTGCGCGGCACGACCAACACCGTCGTCATGCCGAGCGATTTCGGCACCGAGAGGTTGCGCGCCAGGTCCTCGAACATCACCGCGTTGTGGCCGGTGACGGAATGCAGCTCGGCGAACCGCTCATAGGTCTGGCGGGCCGGCTTGGGGTTGAGACCCGCCGCGACGATGTCGAAGATGTCGTCGAAATGATCCAATACGCCGAGCTGGCGCGCGGCGCGCTCGGCATGCTTGCGGTCGCCATTGGTGAAAATGAACTTGCGGCCCGGCAATTGGCGGATCGCGGCACCGAGCACCGGATCGGGCACCAGCCAGGAATAGTCGATGTCGTGCACCTTCTCGAGAAAGTCGTCGGGGTCGATGCCATGGCGCGCCATCAGCCCGTTCAGCGTCGTGCCGTACTCCAGGTAGAGCTCTTTCTGCAGCTTGCGCGCCTCCTCGCGCGAGAGCGTCAGCAGCTCGCCGACATAGGCGGTCATCTTCACGTCGATCTGCGCGAACAGATTCGAGTGATGCGGATAGAGCGTGTTGTCGAGGTCGAATACCCAATCCGTGACATGGGCAAAACGGGCGGGCTCGGGTGTCGTCGTCATGGCCTCCTTATGGCATGCGGACGCGGAGCTTATCCACAACTTCCGCGCGTCTTGCGTCGTGAAAATGGCGCCTCGCTTCAAATTTTAATCGTCCCGGAAAGGTCACCTTCAGCGCTTGCTGGCACAGAGGCAGTCCGTTGGGAGACAGCGATGAGTCGCATAATCTTGAAGTCCGCAGTCGTCGCGTTCGCTTCGGTCGCTGTCTCGCTCTTGTTGACGCTGGTTGTGGTCCCGGCCATGGGCTTTCCGATCAGCCGCACCGTCTGGCTGACGGCCACAGTTTGCCCTTTGATTCTCGCATGGATCGCTAGCGTCGGCACCTTCTGGCAAAGCGACCGGCTGAAAAATGCGCATCGCGAGCTTGCCCGCGCGCATGCCCAGCTCGCCGCGGCCCACAGACGCCTGTCGGAGAAAGCAAGCCGCGACGACATGACCGGCATGCTCAACCGCGAGACCTTCTTCGCCGCGCTCGACGGTTCCCGGCGCAAGGCCGATCGCGGCGCCCTGCTGATCATCGATGCCGACCACTTCAAGACCATCAACGACAATTACGGTCACCTGACCGGCGACGATGCGCTGCTTCTGATCGCCGGCGCCATCGAGCGCGGCGTGCGCAGCGGCGATGTGCTCGGCCGAATCGGCGGCGAGGAGTTCGCCGCCTTCCTGGTTGGCGCCACCGAACCGGAAGCAAGGCGCGTGGCCGAGCGCATCCGCCGCGAGGTCGAGCTGATCCGCTTTCGCCCTGTCGACGAGCGGACCGTGCCGTTGACGGTCTCGATCGGCGGCATCACCTGTGGCGAGAGCGCCACCGTGTCGGAGCTGATGCGCGCCGCCGACCGCAGGCTCTACGAGGCCAAGCATCGCGGCCGCAACCTGTCCGTTCTCGATCGCGACCTTTCGGAAGCCGCCTGAGGCCTGAGTGGCGTTAGCAAATTCCTCACCCTTACCAAATTCAGCCGCGGCGATCCGCAGGTTGTAACGCGGTTTTCATCTGGACTTGGCACGGAATTGGCTTCGGCGGCGGCATGTGTGCCGTCCAGCAACGGAATGCCTAGGGAGTCCGCATCGCGGAAGGCTTGCGGCTCTTCGGCACGACCATGGCGCGGAAGAATCTCGGCCGCGTGCGCATCGCCGAGTCTATCGGCAATGGTGGCGATTATCCGACGAATGAGGAGACGGCGGGCGCTCGCCTGCCGGCTGGGCGATCACCTCGGCCAGGTGATCACAGTCTGAACTCCCGACAGGCGGGCGGCGCCGGCGCCTGCAATGGCAACCGGCGCCGCCCTGGCGCGCCTTTGGGGGTCGGATCTACAGTCCGTAAACGGCGACCCGCACCAGCACGGCCGCGGCGGCAAGTGCCACCAGCAGGATGCCGAGGCCGATGGGCGAGCCCCAGCCATACCATTCCATGGCCAGCTTGGCGTATCTGTACTCGTCCTCATGCGAGAGAGGGGGGCGCTGTTGAATCAAGCTCATTGTTCACTCCTGTCGGCGACTTTGCCCTTGCTTCGCAAAGGGTGGCATCGCATATTGATACGATAGTCTGAATGTTAGACAACTTGATAGTTAGATGATCGAACTAAATTCGTCAAGCATGAATCGTGCTGAGATGACGGCGGCCGTCAGCCGTGCCGTCATGCGCTGGCAGGACGCGACGCAAGCCTATGACGAGGCGGTCGGGGAGCGGCTTGGGCTGATCGCGGCCGAGCGGCATTGTCTGGGCTTGCTCTACGCGGGGCCGCAATCGGCCGGCGCCGTGGCGGCGGCGACGGGGCTGACGCCGGCAGCGGTGACGGCCTTGATCGACCGCCTTGAGGCGCGTGGGCTCGTTACCCGAACCCGCAGCCTGGAAGACAGGCGCAAGGTGGTGATCGAGGCGACCGAGCTGACCAGAGAATTTTCGGAGCGCTACTATGGCGCCATCGCGCGCGAGGGCGAGAAAGTGATGGCGGGTTTCAGCGACGCCGAGTTGGCGACCGTGCTGCGCTTCATCGACGCCGCGCTGGAGCTGCAAAGCGAGCAGTTGGCGAGGCTCAAGGCCGAGCCGGCTTCGGTCGGCTGATGCCCGAGGGACCGGACACTGGCGGCTTGCTTCCGCAAAACCCAGAGCGGCTCAGCCGCCTTCAGGCCACCGAGCCGCTCTGACGGCCGGCTGGGCGAAAGCCGGACCTCGAAGCACGCCGCACCGAACGGTTTTGGGCGCCGCGCATTTGTTTCAGTACCTACACCGTGGCGGGGTCGAGCGCCGGCTGACCCTTGAACCGCGTGACGATCCCGGCGAGGTCGTCGCCGGCGAATGCATCGCGCAATGCGTCGAAGGACGGCAGCACGAAGTAGGCGCGCTGGAACTTGTCGATCTCGTAGCCGGTGCGCATCACCGTCTCCAGGTCGAACGGCACATGATGGGCGTCCTTGCTTTCGACCGCGAATTGCAGCTCGGTGAAAGACGACATCAGTCCTGCGCCGAAAGCCTTTACCGGCTGGCCGGCTTCCTGGATGAGGCCGTATTCGGCGCTGTACCAGTAGAGCCGGGTGATCATCTCGTCGCCGCCCAGCGCGATCATGTCCTCGGCCTTCTCACCATACATCTGCATGAAATCGGCGAACACCGGCTGCGTCAGGATCGGCACATGGCCGAAGAAGTCATGGAACATGTCCGGCTCGACGATGTAGTCGAGTTCCTGCCTGGTCCGCAGCCAGTTGGTGACTGGGAAACGGCGGTTGGCGAGATGGTCGAAGAAGGGGCCGGCGGGGATCAGCCCGGGCACCGCCACGATTTCCCAGCCCGTGAGCTTGCGCAATTTCTCGCTGATGGCGTCGAAATCCGGAATCTTGTCGAGCAGCCCGAGCGTCGCGACGCCGTCGAGATAGGAACGGTGCGCCAGCCTCTGCGTCAGCTTCGTCTGGCGATCGCAGAGCGTGCGCCACACTGCCTGCTCGTCGGCGGAATAGTCGTAATCCTGAGCCACTGTGAAGTCGGCGCGGCACACCGAATAGTCGCCGCGAAGGCCTTGCGCCGCGCATTCGCGGGCATAGTCGGCAACGCTGATCGTCATTTCTTCCTCCTGAAAAAAATCGTCGGTTCCCGGATGGTGGCGTCATCGTAGCCGCGGCTCGTGAGGCAAATCAGCCTTCTTTGTAGCCAAGCGAGGGATTTTGAGGTAAACTTCGCTCAAATTTAGACGTTTAGGAGGGAAAATGCCTCAGTTGGATGAGTTCGAAATAAGAATGCTGGACACCCTGCAACGCGACGGGCGCAAGGCCGTGTCGGAACTCGCGCAGGAGATCGGCCTGTCGACCACGCCCTGCGCGCGGCGCTTCGAGGCGCTGCAAGGCGCCGGCGTCATCAAGGGCTTTGCCGCCGTGCTCAGCCGACGCGCGCTGGGGCTGACGGTCGAGGTGTTCATCCAGGTCCGCCTGGTGAGCCACAGCGACGGCTCGCCGGAAAGTTTTATCGCCGCCGTGCAGCGCATGGACGAGGTCTCGTCCTGCTGGACGATGACCGGCGACCACGATTTCCTGCTGCATGTGATGGTGCCGTCGGTGGACGATCTCAATGCTTTCGTCATGCACCGGCTGATGCGGCTGCCCGGCGTCCGCGACGTCCACACCCAGCTTGTGCTGCAGAACATCAAGGGGCCAGGCCACGTGCCGCTCAGCCATTTGCGGCGGTAATCGTGCCCGAAACGGTTCTCCGTAAAGAACGGCCCGACAATGTTGTCGGGGCGAATCTACTTCGGGACGATTTCCCCGATATCAACTGAAATTAAGGTTACACGAATCTTAACAAAAGACGCCCTTGGAAATTTACGCAATGTTTCGTGCGTCTTCTCTTGCGATCTGGAGAAAGTGTGACCATGCATTATTCGGTAACTCATGATTGTTGCATGGAATCCTTAGCGGGTCGCTGGGCCGGTGCAATCGCATGATCCGTTTACCGGCGGTTAGCAACATTAGTGTCTTATAATGAACCAGGCTTGCCTTCGTCCTTCCGTAAGGACTTGACGGACTTCGCTTGCTCGAACCCGTTCATGCGGAGGATGATCGCAAAGGAGCATTGCATGCAACTGACGGAGGACGTGGCTCAGAGGGTCACTGAAGCGATTTCACGCCCGCCGTGGAAATCCGCCGATCCGACGCTTTTTGCGATGCTGCTGCAGAAGAACGCGGATCAGAATCGCAAGGTCGTGCGCTGGGGCATAGCGGCGGCTGTGTTGAGCTACATATGCTACGGGGCCTTCGACTGGTTCCTTTTCCCGGACATTGCCGACCGTGTGATTCTGACGCGCCTGACGTTGGGATTGACCTTCCTGGTGCTTGTCGAACTTGTTGCTCGACGCGATTTTGCCGTCACCACTCTGCACTACGTTGCTGCTCTGGCGATCGTGGCGGGCGCGATCGGATGGCTGCTGTCGGCGCTCGGAACGACGCATCAGGAGGCGCTGTCCCATTTCATCATCTTCGGCACGGTTTTCATTCTCGGTGCCAACCTTTTCTTCAACTTCCGGCTATGGCTCTCGGCGCTGTCGTCCGCAACCGTGACAATAGCATTCCTCGGCGCCACGCTGTTCTTGCTTCAAGCCGATCTTGGCACCCGTCTGGTGCTTGCAACCTATTTCGTGAATTGCCTTGTTTTGTCGCTTTATCTGTCATGGCGCCTCAGCATGGAGCGCTACCAAACCTTCCTGCATGCCCTTCAGGCGCAGATCCAGGAGCAGGTCGCCATCGAAAATGGTCAAAAGCTCATCGAGATCGCAGACACCGACCCGCTTACCGGGCTTAAGAACCGCAGGGCGATCACCCGGGAATTCGCGGAGTTGTGCAAGGAATGGGCTAGGGACAATGACGAAATAGGCGTCATTCTCATGGACGTGGACTACTTCAAGCGGTTCAACGACCGGCTCGGCCATCAGGCCGGCGACGACTGCCTGATCGAGCTTGCCCGAGCCTTCGACGAGACGGCGGCGTCCAATCACGCCATCGCGGGACGGTACGGCGGCGAAGAATTCGTCGTGCTCTGCAAGGTCGCCGGACCGGATCACCTGCGCGAGGTGACCCATCAATTCTGCCGGGCCGTCGAGGACTTGAACATCTCCCATCCCGATCGGGACGATAAACTCAACATCGTCACCATCAGCGCTGGCGCCTCGTTGACGCGCGCCGATCAAAGCATAGAGCTTCGGATCTTGTTGCAGGAGGCCGATCGCGCGCTTTACGCCTCCAAGTTTTCCGGTCGCGCGACCGTCACCATCTATGATGCGCAGGCCATCGATCAGAAGCGCGCCAGCCAGAATCTTTCGGAACTGCTCAAGCAAGCCGTTTCGGAGGGACTGGTCTCCGTCGTCTATCAGCCGATCTGCGATGCGATATCCGGCAAGGTGCTTGGCCATGAGTCGTTGATGCGGCTGCGCGACTTCGACGGCAGCGTGATCAGCCCGTCCGTGTTCATACCTGTCGCCGAGCAGACCGGCGGGATCGAGGAACTCGGGATGTGGGTGATCGATCGGGCTTGCGGCGACATGGTCGAGCACGGATTGGGATCGGTCGTGTCCGTGAACGTCTCGGTCGTCCAGCTCAAGGCTCCGAATTTCCCGCTTCACGTCACCGAGATCCTTGGTCGGCATGGCATGGCGCCCCAGAGGCTGGCGCTCGAGGTCACTGAAGGCAGCGATATATCCCTGGAGGCGCAGGCCGCCAGAAGTATCGAGCAGCTTCGAAACCTGGGCGTTCAGATCTGGCTCGATGATTTCGGAACCGGATTTGCAGGTCTGGCCTGGCTCCGTCGTTTCAAGTTCGACGTCGTCAAGATCGATCGGAGTTTCTTGCACGATTGCCAGACGGTTCGAGGCCTGAGCCTGTTGCAGGACATGGTCAGACTGCTGCGCAATCTGGGCCATACGGTCCTTGTCGAGGGTGTCGAGACGAAAGAGCAGCAGAATTTGCTGCAGCACATGGGCATCCAGTCGATCCAGGGCTTCCTGACCGGACGTCCCGTCCCGATCGAAGAGATCATGCAGGCCAGGCAGGACCTCGTCGCTTAACTCAAAGCAGTGCGGCAGGAATGTAGGGCGGCGCCATCTCGGCGAAACGAGGACGCCGCGCGCTGCATCAGAAGCCGGGCCGCTGCACGGCCCGACTTGAAATCGGAATGTGAAGCGGCTCCGCTACCGCTCCATGGCGGGCGCCGCGAAATCCACGCGTTTGCGGATCTTGCCGTAGACGATGTTCCTATTCGATCCGTAATAGACCTCGGCTTCGACGCGGTTCTTGTCCACCGCGGCATTGATGATGTCCCACATGTCGCCGGCCGACCGCAGGATGAGCGGCCAGTCCATGAACGTCTCCATGTACCCGTCGGTCGTGATCTCGTCGCTGAAATTGGCGAAGAGGAATTCGCCGTCCGGCTTGACCAGTTCCATGGCGCGCTGCAGCAGGCGTGCGCCGACCGAAAGCGGCAGGTAGTCATACAGCCCGGACGCATAGACGAGATCGAATGTGCCAAGCGGGTAGGCGCGCCGCAAAAGACCGCGCACGGATCCGTCCACGGCTTCCACTGCCGTACCGGCGAGGTCGCGGTTGACCGTGCCGACGCTCACCGGGTCCTGGTCGAGACCGATCCAGCGCTTTAACCTTCTCTCGGCGAGTGCCTTTGAGAGTTCGGCTTCCCGCAAATGGCCGCAGGCGATTGCCAGCACCTCGGCGTTTTCTACCCGGGCAGCCGTTTCGTCGACCGTTTTGGCCAGTATCTCGCGGCGCTCGCGCCCCGCCACCGAGCTTGCCGCTTCGCTCGTATAGGCAAAGATCTCGCGGCCGAGTTCGCTCGACGATGCCACGATCTCGTCCGCGCTCGGGTGCTTGTAGTAGATGTCCAGCAGCGTCGCGTCGCCCGAATAGCCGCGCGGCTTTTCGAAGGACCAGCGCGTGAACGGATCCTGCTTCAGGTAGGCCGCCACGCGGTGCTGCTGAGCGAGCGGGATCAGTTCCTGCCAAAGAGCCGGAGCGACCTCCCGGCGCAGTTCATGCAGTCGACCCGCCAGGCGCTCGACGATTTGCCCTGCGGGCTCCTGGCGCGCGAAAGCCTGATGAGCGAGGTCCAGCACCAGGGCGAGCTGGGCCGCCCGCGCCTTGAGCTCGGCGGCGTCGACCGCCTCCGCGGACGCCGCCTTGTGCTTCTTGATCAACGTCGATGTGATGAGGCTCGCCTCATCGATTTTCAGATCGGGATTCAGCGCCATATGGGCATTTCCTTGTGGTCCCCCAACCGACAATTATAAATGCCTAGAGTTTTAATAAAAGTTTAGGGTCAACTGCATTAGGTATTGCTAATACTCTCCCTGCCGAAGGTTTGAAGCGCCGAAAACCAGAGCTCGATCGAGCTGCGCAACGCGCATGTCCTTAACCTTTTGTTATGCACTGGGCTAACGCCGTCTCCCGCTCTGCGCGACGTTTCGGGTGTGCCCATCAAATCTGTGGGAAAGCTGCATCGAAACTGCTGAACCGCGCCAAGGCGGCTTCGACATCGCCAAATACGACCGGCGGACCGACACAACGGAGGTCCGCCATGAACATCGTGCTGGTCAACCCGCCGCATACGGCCATCGGCAGCCGCGTGCCCGACGATCACCTGCCGCCTTTGGGCCTGCTGGCGATCGGCGGTCCGCTGCTCGATGCCGGCCATCGGGTGCGCCTGGTCGACGCGGAGTTCGGGCCGATGCCGCTTTCCACGCTCGTCGATGAGGCCCTGAGCGATAATCCGGATTTCGTCCTGATCGGCCATTCCGGCTCGACCTCGGCGCATCCGACCGCGCTGCGGATCGCGGAAATGATCAAGGCCCGCGCGCTAGGGGTGGTCATCCTCTATGGCGGCGTCTTCCCGACCTATCACTGGCGCGACGTGCTCGCCGCAACGGACGTCTTCGACTTCATCGTGCGCGGCGAGGGTGAGGCGACCGCGCTGGCGCTGGTCGAGGCGCTGGAAAGGCGCCGGCCGGTGTCGGGTGTCGCCGGCATCGCCTACCGCGACGATTGCGGCCGACCCTTCGCGACGCCGCCTGCGATGACGATTGCCGATCTCGACGCCTGCCGCGTCGGCTGGGAGCTGATCGACCATGGCCGCTACAGCTATTGGGGCGGCAAGCGGGCCGTGGTCATGCAGTTCTCGCGCGGCTGTCCGCATCTGTGCAACTATTGCGGCCAGCGCGGCTTCTGGACCCGCTGGCGACATCGCGACCCGGTCAGCTTCGCCAAGGAGATCGCCTGGCTGCACCGCGAGTATGGCGTCGAGCTGGTCAATCTGGCCGACGAGAACCCCACCTCTTCGAAGAAGGCCTGGCGCGCCTTTCTCGATGCCATGATCGCCGAGAACGTGCCGGTGCTGATCGTCGGCTCGACGCGCGCCGACGATATCGTGCGCGATGCCGATATCCTGCACCTTTATCGCAAGGCCGGCGTCATCCGCTGGCTGCTCGGCATGGAGAACACCGACGAGGCCACACTGTCGCTGATCCGCAAGGGCGGCAGCACCAAGTCCGACCGCGAGGCGATCCGGCTGCTTCGCCGGCACGGCATATTGTCCATGGCGACCTGGGTCGTTGGCTTCGAGGATGAGGGTTTTCGCGATCTCTGGCGCGGCTTTCGCCAGCTCATCGCCTATGATCCCGACCAGATCCAGGCGCTCTATGTGACGCCGCATCGCTGGACGCCGTTCTTCCGCATCGCCAAGGATCGCAGGGTGATCCAGAAGGACGTCCGGCTCTGGGACTACAAGCACCAGGTGCTGCATATGACCCGGCTGAAACCGTGGATGCTGTTCTCCGCTGTCAAGCTGATCGAGCTTGCCGTGCAGTCACGGCCGAAAGCGCTGGCGCGGGTCCTTTTCCATCCGGACCCAGAGCAGCGGCATTCGATGCGTTGGTACACCAAGATGGGCCGCCGCGTCTGGTTCCGTGAGGTTTGGGGTTTTCTGGTGCGGGACCGCCGCGTGGCCGCGGGCCCGACGCTTGCCGAATTCTGGGGCGCGCCGCAGGACGCCGACGAGGAATCGATGGTCTTTCAGCGCCCGGCGCGAAAGCCGGCCCTGACCGTCGCGGAGGATAAGCGGGTCGCGGAAAGCAGTAGGCTAGCCGGTTAAATAATCGCTAGGGCACGATCAGCGTGCCGGCCCCGTGCTCGGTGAACAGCTCGAGCAGCACCGAATGCGGCGTCTTGCCGTTGAGGATGACAACGCCCTCGACGCCGCGCTCGATCGCCTCGATGCAGGTCTCGACCTTCGGGATCATGCCGCCCGATATCGTGCCGTCCTTGACCAGCGACTTGGCCTCGGCCACCGTCAGCTCGTCGATCAGCTTCTTGTTCTTGTCGAGCACGCCCGGCACGTCGGTCAGGAACAGCAGGCGCGAGGCGCGGCAGGCGCCGGCGATGGCGCCGGCAAAAGTATCGGCGTTGATGTTGTAGGTATGGCCGTCGCGGCCGGGCGCCACCGGCGCCAGCACCGGGATCATCTCGGAACGAGCCAACAGGTCGAGCAGCGTGCGGTCGACCTCGACCGGCTCGCCGACGAAACCGAGATCCAGCACCCGCTCGATGTTGGAATCCGGATCGATCATGGTCTTGCGCGCCTTTTCGGCGAAGACCATGTTGCCGTCCTTGCCGCAGAGCCCGATCGCCCATTCGCCTTCGGCGTTGATCAGCGCCACGATTTCCTTGTTGATCGAGCCGGCCAGCACCATCTCGACGATCTCGACCGTCTTCTGGTCGGTGACGCGCAGGCCGCCCTCGAACTTGGATTCGATGCCCATCTTGTTGAGCATGGCGCCGATCTGCGGCCCGCCGCCGTGAACGACGATCGGGTTGACGCCGGACTGTTTGAGCAGCGCGATGTCGCGGGCAAAGGCCTTGCCGAGCTCGTTGTCGCCCATGGCATGGCCGCCATACTTCACCACCACCGTCTTGTTCTCGTAGCGCTGCATATAAGGCAGCGCTCTGGAAAGCAGCGCGGCCTGCATTTCGGCGTTGGCGGCGATGTCCGTCATCGGTGCTTTTCCCTAGGTGGCAAGGATGGCGGGCGTCTTAGCGGGAATTGCCGCAGGTCGCAAACGGCTTTGCGCTCACAATGACGAAATCGGCGGGTTTCAAGGTCTGTCGAGATTCAGGTCAGGCCGGTCGAGAATGGCGGATTTCGAGAACCGGAACGGAGCGTATTTCTGGTACGCAAGTACGGAAGCGCAGAAAACCGCCATTCGCAGGCCGGCATCACCTGAGTATCAACAGACCTAGCCGGGCACCTTGAGCGGTGCGCGGCGTTTCAGCCATCCTGAAATCTTCTCCATTTGCGCGGCGAACGACAAAAGCGTCTCCTCGTCGCCTGGCCGTCCCGCGGCCTGGATGCCGAGCGGCAGGCCAGCCGAGGTGACATGCACCGGCAGCGCGATCGAGGGCTGGCCGCTGACATTGTGGATCGCCGGCCAGGGAGTGAACCACAGGCTCTTGTCCATCAGCTGGCCGAAAAACGATTTGATCCTGAGCAGCCCGGTAAGATGCAATTTGTCGAGGAGGTTCTCGACGAGCTCGTCGGCGCCTTTCGGATCCATCGCGCCGCAGGCGAGCGGCGGGTGCGCAATGATCGGCATCAGCACGGCATCGAAGCGCGCCGTGTCTTCGATCATCTGTCGCGCGGTGGCGTTGAGCCGCTGCACGGCGTCATAGACCTCGCCGGCGGACAGCATTTCGCCGAGGCGGCCGAGCACGCGCGTCGCACGTTCGACCTCGCCGGACACCGGGCGGCCGACGCGCTTCGCCTCGGCACGCATCATGCCTGCGACGGCCGAGGCGACGCTCTTGCAGAAATTCGCGATGAAGTCGCGGCCGATATAAGGCAGGTCGATCTCTTCCACCGTGTGCCCGCCCTCGCGCGCCAGCGCCACCGCGGTGTCCAGCGCTTCGATCGTCTCAGCCGAGATCGGCAGGCCGAGCGGCGATTTGCGGTAGACGGCGAGGCTGAGTCGGCCTGGATCGCGGGCCGCGGCAGCAGCAAAGGAGCCTTTCGGCTCCCGCGCCGCATAAGGCGACAGCGGATCGGCGCCGTGCGTCAGGTCGAGCAGGAGGGCTGTGTCGCGCACCGAGCGGCTGACCGCATGGTCGACGACCATGCCGTACCAGCTCTCGCTGGTGAGCGGCGTCAGCGGCACCCGGCCGCGCGAGGTCTTGAGCCCGACCAAGCCGCTGCAGGCCGAAGGCACCCGGATCGAGCCGCCGCCGTCGGAAGCGTGCGCCGCCGGCACCACGCCGGCCGCCACCAGCGCCGCCGATCCGCCGGACGAGCCGCCGGTGGTGTGGCCGGTGTTCCAGGGGTTGCGGGTGATGCCGAAGCGGGCCGATTCGGTCATCAGCCGCAGCCCATGCTCGGGCGAGGTGCTGGTAGCGATCGGGATCAGGCCCGCGGCCAGATAGCGCTCGACCATCACCGAGTTGAAATCGGCCGTGAAGGCCGGGATGCGGCTGCCGCCATGGATCGGCACGCCCTTGATGCCGATGCCGAGATCCTTCAGCGCGAAGGGCACGCCGGCGAGCGGCTGCTTGCGGTCGATCGCCTTCGCCCGCGCCCTGGCGGCGTCATAGAGCGGCGTCGCTATGGCGTTGATGTCGGGTCTTGTCGCCTCGGCGCGGGCGATCGCGGCGTCGACCAGCTCCTGCGGCGAGATTTCCCCCTTGTGGACGAGCTCGGCAAGTCCGGTCGCATCCTGTTCCCAAAGCACGCGTTCAATTGACATTGCCGCTCCCCTGTTTTGGCGAAGGCTATCGCATGAAGCCGCAAATCGAAATCCGGATTTGCGTTGTTCATCTCGCATTGGAGAAGATGACTTCACGTACTGGCGATGCGGCAGCCTTGGGTGGACAACACCGCCGGTGCCGTTGCAAATAGATCGCAATCTTCTAATTTGCCTGCATGGGGCCTCAGGACATCAGCAAGCTGATCGTCCGGACTTCGATGAAGGACCGGGCTGCGTTCGATCTGCTCTACAAGCAGACCAGCGGGAAACTTTTCGGCGTCTGCCTTCGTGTATTGAGGGACAAGAGTGAGGCGGAAGAAGCGCTGCAGGAGGTCTTCGTCAAGATCTGGACCAAGGCCGATCGTTTCGCGGTTTCCGATCTCAGCCCGATTTCCTGGCTGGTGGCCATTGCGCGCAATCATGCGATCGACCGCATCAGGGCCCGGCGCGGTCCTTCCGCCAATATCGACGCAGCGCTCGAGGTCGCCGATCCGGCGCCGGGGCCTGAGGCCATGGCTGTCGCGGGCGGCGAGACCGACCGCATCTACCATTGCCTCGACGAATTGGAGAAAGACCGGGCGGCGGCGGTCCGGGGCGCCTATCTCAACGGCGAAAGCTATGCCGAGCTGGCGGAGCGCCACAAGGTCCCGCTGAACACGATGCGGACTTGGCTGCGGCGAAGCTTGCTCAAACTGAGAGAATGCCTGGAAAGATGACGCTGGCGGAAGACAACGGACCGGAACGCGGAGGCGACGACCTGCTCGCCGCCGAATACGTTCTCGGCGTTCTGGCAGCCGACGAACGCCAGATCGCCTCCCGCCGCATCGATACCGAGGCGGGTTTTGCCCGCCTGGTCGATGCCTGGGAAGCCCATTTCGCGCCGATGGCAGCCGCCTACGCTGCGGTCGAGGCGCCGGCTTCGGTCAAGGCGGCGATCGACCGGCGGCTGTTTGCCTCATCAGTGGCCACCCCCGCCGCGCCCAGCACCGGCCTGCTGGGGAGCCTCGCCTTCTGGCGCGGGCTTGCCGCGGCCGCGCTTGCCGCTTTGGCCGTCTTTGTCGCCCTGCCTCTCGTCAATCCGCCGTTGCCGCAGCCCGAAACCAGGCTGGTCGCCTCGCTCGCCGCCGACAACAGCAACGTCAAATACCTCGCTGTCTACGACGCAGCCCGCCAGGAGGTCGGCCTCTCGCATGTTTCCGGCGAACGCGGCGTCGGCAAGGATTTCGAGCTGTGGATGATCGAGGGCAAGACTGCGCCGGTCTCGATGGGCGTCATCCCGGCCGGTCAGAGCGCGCGCATGGCCGTCACGCCGGCCGTGCAGGAGAAGCTGGCGCAAGGCGCCGTGCTCGCCGTCAGTCTCGAGCCGGCCGGCGGTTCGCCGACCGGCCAGCCGACCGGCCCCGTCGTCGCCGCCGGCGATCTGAAGGGCATCTGACGACACTTCGGAAAAGAATTGGAGACTAGCCGAAGTCTATCCACCCGACATGTGTCGGCAGCAGCGCTTTCGTGCGCTTAGACGCGGTACGTTTGCATCCGGGCCGACGAATAAAAAATCTTCGAAGTTCGCGAAACTAAGTTTTTGACGCCTCGTATCTCCTCGCGTTCCCAAGGATGGGGAAAACAACCCGAGGAGACTGATACAATGCGTAAACTCGCCACCCTTCTGCTTGCCTCTACAATCGGCCTTTCGGCGCTTGGCGCCGTTGCCTATGCCGCCAATCCGATGGTCGGCGGCGCCCCGATGTATGCCAAGAAGAACATCATCGAGAATGCCGTCAATTCGAAGGACCACACCACGCTGGTCGCCGCCGTCAAGGCCGCCGGCTTGGTCGACACGCTGCAGACCCGCGGTCCTTTCACCGTCTTTGCCCCGACCAACGAGGCCTTCGCTGCACTTCCGGCCGGCACCGTCGAGACGCTGCTCAAGCCCGAGAACAAGGACAAGCTGACCAAGATCCTCACCTGCCATGTCATTGCCGCCAAGGCGCTGGCCGCCGACGTCGCCAAGATGGCCAAGGCCGATGGCGGTGCGCATGAGGTCAAGACCGTCGGCGGCTGCGCCCTGACGCTGAAGTCGGAAAAGGGCAAGGTCACGGCGACCGACGAGAACGGCAACGTCGCTCATGTCACGATCGCCGACGTGCGCCAGTCGAACGGCGTCATCCACGTCATCGACAAGGTTCTTCTACCGAAGATGTAACAAAGCGCGTGCGGCCGGCGAAGTGGCGTATGTCCGCGTCGGCCGCACGGTCTCCCTCCCACGATCCGTGTTGCCGTCAAGCGCCGCTCCGCATCGCCAGCGCTTCGGTCGACGCGGGTGGCGCGCGAACCGTCAACGGCTTTTGCTTTTCCGGTGGCGTCCTAGTTTGTAAGATCACGTCAGGACGAAAGGCCATGAACCGTCGCGACTTTCTCTGGAGCGGTGCCGCCGCCACCGCCCTCACAATCGGAGCCGGAGCGGCGTTGCACATGGGCGGCGCGAAGCCGGCTCTGGCCGCCGAGACCTTCGAGATCACCAAGACCGACGCCGAATGGCGCGCCATCCTTTCGGATGCCGCCTTCGACGTGCTGCGCAGGGAGGGCACCGAATATCCGGGCACCAGCCCGCTGCTCAACGAACACCGCAAGGGCATCTTCGCCTGCGCCGGCTGCGACCTGCCGGTCTATCCGTCGGAAACGAAGTTCGATTCCGGCACCGGCTGGCCGAGCTTCTGGCAGGAGATCCCCAATGCCATCGGCAAGACCGAAGACCGTTCGCTCGGCATGACGCGCACCGAGGTGCATTGCCGCCGCTGCGGTGGTCATCTCGGCCATGTCTTCGACGACGGCCCGCCGCCAACCGGCCTGCGCCACTGCATCAACGGCGTGGCGCTGACCTTCAAGCCCGCCGCGGCCTGAGCGGACTGCGATCTGCCCAAAGAAATGACCCCGGAAATCGGCGACGATTTCCGGGGTCACGCGTTGAGGACGCCAGGCGGGGGTTCCGGCTCCTCAATGGCCTCCGCCGCCACCGCCGCCTTGCTGCGCCGGCTTGTTGATGAACAGCACGAAAAATCCGAGCGAGGCGAACAGCACGGTCAGCATCATGAACACGTCCATGAATGACAGCAGCGCCGCCTGCTGCTGCACCATGCCGGACAGCTTCGAAATGGCGGCGGTCGTGGCGTCGAGGCCGGCGTTTTGCTGGAAGGTCAGCGTCATGTTCTGCAGCTTGGTCTGCGCGGCCTCGCTGCCCCACTGCACATGCTCGGAAAGCCTTGCATAGTGGAAGGCATTGCGGTCGATCAGCACCGTATTGATGACTGCCAGGCCGACGGCACCGCCGAGGTTGCGGGTCAGGTTGAACAGGCCCGACGCATTCTTCAGCCGCTCCGGCGGCAGCGTGCCGAGCGCGATGTTGTTGATCGGCACCATGCACAGCATCATCGAGCAGCCGCGCAGGATCTGCGGGATCAAGAGCTCATAAAAATCCCAGTCGGCGGTGAGATGCGTCATCCACCATGTGCCGGTGGCGAAGCCGATGAAGCCGACCATCATCATCAGCCTGAGATCGATCTTGTTCGACAGGATGCCGGCAACGGGCGCGGTGAAGAACATCGCCAGGCCGCTGACGAACAGCGCCTCGCCGATCATCATCGAATCGTAACCGCGGATCCGGCCGAGGAACACCGGATAGAGGTAGGTCAACCCATAAAGGCCGATGCCGACCACGAAGGAGAACAGCGAGCCGAAGGCGAAATTGACATTGTTGAAGGCCCGCAGATCGACGATCGGCTCCTCGGCGGTGAAGACGCGCCAGAAGAAGATGAGACCGCCTATGGTCATGATGATGGCGCAGGCAAAGACGGCCGGCTCCTGCAGCCAGTCATGGTTCGGGCCTTCCTCCAGCACGTATTCCATGCAGCCGAGGAAGGCGGCCATGCCGATCAGGCCCCACCAGTCGAACTTGGAAAACAGCTTGAGGTTCGGCTTGTCGAAATCGATCAGCGACCAGGCAGCCGTCGCCACCAGTATGCCCGGCACGACATTGATCAGGAACAGCCAGTGCCAGGACATGGCATGGCTGATATAGCCGCCGACCGTCGGGCCGATGGTCGGCGCCAGCGTCGCCACGAGGCCGATCATCGGCGAGACGACGGCGCGGCGCGACGGCGGGAAGATGGTGAAGGCGGCAGCGAACACGCTCGGAATCATGCCGCCGCCGATAAAGCCCTGGATGGCGCGGTAGACGATCATCTGGTCGATGTTGGTGGCGGTCGCGGCCAGCGCGCTTGCTGCTGTGAAGCCGGCGGCCGCGGTCGTGAACAGCACGCGGGTCGACAGCATGCGGCTGAGGAAGCCCGACAGCGGGATCATCACCACTTCCGCGATCAGATAGGCGGTCTGAACCCACGGGATCTCGTCGGAGCTGGCGCTGAGGCCGGCCTGGATCTCGGCCAGCGATGCCGAGACGATCTGGATATCGAGGATTGCCATGAACATGCCGAACACCATCGCCAGGAAGGCGATGACGCGGCGCGCCGGCATGTGGTCGGCGGGGGCGGCGGCTGCCGGCCGGGCCGGCGCTGCTCCTGCGGTAATGGTTGCGGTTGCCATCTCATGGCCTCCCTACGGCAGCTCCAAAAGTGCGCGGCGTTTTCCGCCCGGAACTGCGTCAAAACAGGCTGGGCGGCTCGGCGCTCAAATTGGCCACCGGGCCGCCCCCCAAACTCTCAGTTGGTCGTCGTGGCCGGCGCGGTGCGGCTGTCGGCGGCGACGATGACGCTCAGGCCGGCGCGCAGCTTGCCGGTCTTCAGCACGTCGGCCGGCACGTCGATGCGGACCGGCACGCGCTGCACGACTTTGGTGAAGTTGCCGGTAGCGTTTTCCGGCGGCAGCAGCGAGAACACCGCGCCCGAAGCCGGTGCCAGCGACGAAACCGTGCCCTCGAAGGTCTGGCCGTCGATGGCATCGACCGTGATGCGGACCTTCTCGCCGGGCACCAGCCGGCCAAGCTGCGTCTCCTTGAAGTTGCCGACGATGTAGAGCTTGTCCATCGGCACGACGACGGCGAGCTTCTGGCCGGGGGTGACGAGGTCGCCCTGTTCGACCGAGCGGTTGCCGACGACGCCGTCATAGGGCGCCTTGAGCACGGTGAAGGAAAGGTCGCGCTGCGCCTTGTCGCGGGTGAGCTGCAGCGAGGCGAGCGTGCTGGCGGATTCCGCGCGCTGGGCTTCGAGCACGCCGATATTGGCCTGCGCGGCGGTGATCTGCGCGTCGGCGCCGGCAAGGGCTGCCTTTGCCTGGTCGAGCGCCGTCTGGGCGTCGTCGAGCTGCGCCTGCGTGCCGACATGGGTCTTGAGCAGCTGCGCCGCGCGGGCCTGGGCGCGTGCCGCATTGTCGGCTGCCGCCTGGTCGGCGATCTTCTGCGCCTGTGCTTGCGCCAGCGAGGCCTGCGCCGCCTTGGTCTGCGCGTCGATGCGGTCGAGCGTCTTCGCCAGCGTGGCGATCTGCGCCTCGGCCTGGGCGACCGCGATTTTGTAGTCGCCGTCATCGATGACGAACAGCGGATCGCCGGCCTTGACGCTCTGGTTCTCGCTCACCAGCACCTTGTCCACATAGCCGGAGATTTTCGGCGACACGAACGACATGTCGGCCTGGACATAGGCGTCGTCGGTGGAGATCATGAACCGGCCGTCGGTCCAGTAATCGTACCCATACCAGCAGCCGGCGCCGAGGAGGCCCAGCCCGATGATCGGCAGCAGCAGCGAGCGGACAGAGCGCTTCTTCTTGGCCGGCGCTTCGGCAGGCGCGGGCAGTACAGGCGCTTCCGGAGCTTCGGTCGACGGCTGGACCTTGGCGTTGGGGAAATTGCGGACTTCGGCGGTAGCGGGCGCGTTCGAGGACATGATAATCTCTCTGGGACAAGTCAGTCAGACTGAACCGTTCGGTTCGAATTGGTGATTGACATAGCGCGGAAAGAGGCCCATATCAAGAGCAAATCGAACCGGTTGGTTCGAAATATTTCGCGAGGTTTGACGTCGATGGTCGAAACGACAGCCGATAGCGATCTGCTCGACCTGCGCAAAGGCCGTCCCGCGGCCGGGCAGGATCCGATAAAACGGGCCCAGATCATCGAAGGCGCGCGCCGCGTCTTCATCGACAAGGGCTTCGAAGCCGCGTCGATGAACGACATCACGCGCGAGGCCGGCGTCTCCAAGGGCACGATCTATGTCTATTTCGCCAACAAGGAAGAGCTGTTCGAGGCTCTCATCGAGGAAGAGCGCGGCACCATCTTCAAGAATATGTATGAGGTGCTCGACCATTTCGACGACCTGCGCAAGACGCTGGTGAAGTTCGGCATGGTGCTCTCCGCCAAGATCACCTCGGCCAAGGTCATCCAGGCGCAGCGCACCGTGGTCGGTGCTTCCGACAGGATTCCCGAGCTTGGCGCCCGCTTTTACGAGCGCGGTCCCAAGCGTGGCCACGACAAGGTGATGATCTTCCTCAATGAAGCCGTCGAACGCGGCCTGCTGAAGATCGACGATGTCGATCTCGCCGCCTATCAGTTCACCGAGCTCTGCCTCGCCGGCCTCTTCCGCCAGTGCATTTTTTCCTACCGCACCAAGGCGCCGAGCCAGGCCGAGATCGAGCATGTCGTTCGCTCCGGCGTGAACGTCTTTCTGAAGGCCTACGGCACCGAGAAGCTCGCGGCCGAGGAGCAGGCCTCGCTCTCGGCGTGAACCCGCGGCGCGCAGCGATTGCGAAGGAACGCGAGGCGCTTTGACGACGCTACGGCGCCGCGGCAACCGACTTCGATGCCACCGGTCACCTCCTTCTTCCAGCCCAACTCGAACCGTCGACCGGCACTTTCCCGGACCCTTCCGGAAGAGCTTGTTAACCATCGGTTCCTATGTCTCGGGACACGTTTGTTCGACGAATCTCGAGTGTGACATCCATGCGTTTTACCCGTGCCAATCCTTCCGGCGCTTCCGCTTACGGCGACAACGACGACAGCAGCTCGGAAGACGCGCGGCACCATGGCGCTGCCGTGCCGCCGCAGCGACAAACGGGGCAGGTCGTCACGCTGCGAGCCGCCGCTGACGGCGAATCGAACGCCGCCGATTCGGCTGGCGGCGACGAGTTCGGCGGCCAGGCCTGGCAGCAATATTTCTTCCTCGCGCCCAATGTGCGCTTCACTCGCACGCCGGATTCCGACAAACGGCCCGCACCGGAGCCAGTTGATGAAGCGCAGGCCCAGGCGGTGGCTTCCCGCGGCGTTTCCATTCGCCCGGCGCCGCCGGCGGCCCAGCCGGCCAATCCGGCCCGGGCAATTCCCGCCGCGGCCGCCACCGCTCCGGCCAAGCCGTCGCAGGCCATCGTCAAGCCGCAGCAGGCGGGCGCCGCGCCGCCACGGGCCGTAGCCACTCCGGCACAAAAGCCGCAGCCGCCGAAATTTCGTTGGTCCTATCTCTCCGACGATGCGTTTTTCGAGTTCAGCCTGCCCTTGCTCGCCGAGCGCCTGGCGCGGGCACGGCTGAACGATCCTTTGCAGACGCCCGCGGCTTCCGCGCGGGTGAGTCCTGCGGCGCAACCGAGCCCGCTCCGCCCCGCCGCGATGGGGGGCGAGGCGACCTCGTTCTACCGCGTCATCGAATGGCGCTCGAACGGGCCGGCCGCAAGCCTGGCCCCGCTGACGGCGGCGGTCGATCTGCCCGCGCTCCGGCCCGCGCCTCGGGAAATCGAATCGCGCGCGCCCGCGCCTGAGTCCGTCGCGCCGCGTTCCGCTGCAAAGAGCGCCAAGGCCGCCAGACCCGCGCCGTCCCTGCACGTCGCCGGCAAGGTCGCGCCGCAGCCCGCTTCGGCCGGCTACGAGCTTCCGTCCGAGGAATTGCTGCAGATGCCGCCGGAAGGCCAGGGCTTCTACATGTCTCAGGAGCGGATGGAACAGAACGCGGACCTGCTCGAAAGCGTGCTGGAGGATTTCGGCGTCAAGGGCGAGATCATCCATGTCCGGCCGGGTCCGGTCGTCACGCTCTACGAGTTCGAGCCGGCGCCGGGCGTGAAGTCCAGCCGCGTCATCGGCCTGGCCGACGACATCGCCCGCTCCATGTCGGCCATCTCGGCGCGCGTCGCCGTGGTGCCGGGCCGCAATGTCATCGGCATCGAGCTGCCCAACGAAACGCGCGAGACGGTCTATTTCCGCGAGCTGATCGAATCGGCCGGCTTCCGCAACACGTCGTGCAAGTTGGCGCTGGGGCTGGGCAAGACCATCGGCGGCGAGCCGGTCATCGCCGACCTCGCCAAGATGCCGCATCTGCTGGTCGCCGGCACCACCGGCTCGGGCAAGTCGGTCGCCATCAACACCATGATCCTGTCGCTGCTCTACCGGATGAAGCCGGCGGAGTGCCGCCTCATCATGGTCGATCCCAAGATGCTCGAATTGTCCGTCTATGACGGCATCCCGCATCTGCTCACGCCCGTTGTCACCGATTCCAAGAAAGCGGTCACCGCGCTCAAATGGGCGGTGCGCGAGATGGAAGAGCGCTACCGCAAGATGGCGCGCCTCGGCGTGCGCAACATCGACGGCTACAACCAGCGCGCCGCGGCCGCCCGCGACAAGGGGGAGGTCGTCGTCATGCAGGTGCAGGTCGGCTTCGAGAAGGGCACGGGCGAGCCGCTGTTCGAGGAGCAGGAGATCGACCTCGCGCCAATGCCCTACATCGTCATAATCGTCGACGAGATGGCCGACCTGATGATGGTGGCCGGCAAGGAGATCGAAGGCGCCATCCAGCGGCTGGCGCAGATGGCGCGCGCCGCCGGCATCCATTTGATCATGGCCACACAGCGCCCGTCGGTCGACGTCATCACCGGCACCATCAAGGCCAATTTCCCCACCCGTATCTCCTTCCAGGTGACGTCCAAGATCGACAGCCGCACCATCCTTGGCGAGCAGGGCGCCGAGCAGCTGCTCGGCCAGGGCGACATGCTGCACATGGCCGGCGGCGGGCGCATCGTGCGCGTGCACGGTCCCTTCGTCTCCGATCTCGAGGTCGAGCACGTCGTGGCGCATTTGAAGGCGCAAGGCCGCCCGGAATATCTCGATACGGTCACCGCCGGCGAGGAAGAGGAAGAAGATCCGGCCGACACGGGTCCAGTCTTCGACAAGGGCTCGATCGACGCCGAAGATGGCGACGCCCTCTATGAGGAGGCGGTCAAAGTGGTCAAGCGCGACAAGAAATGCTCGACCTCATACATCCAGCGCCGCCTCGGCATCGGCTATAACCGCGCCGCCTCGCTGGTCGAACGCATGGAGAAGGAAGGCCTGGTCGGCGCGCCCAACCATGTCGGCAAGCGCGAAATCCTTGCCGGCCGGCGCGACCATGCGCCGGAGCGCGACGAGACGGATTGAGCGGGCGTTAGGGCGCGCAGTCAGGTCGGCCGATCGCGGCTGGTCCTGCCCGTCCTTGTTCTATCTGGGGCCCTCG
This sequence comes from Mesorhizobium sp. WSM3868, assembly GCF_002294785.1. Taxonomy (NCBI): domain Bacteria; kingdom Pseudomonadati; phylum Pseudomonadota; class Alphaproteobacteria; order Hyphomicrobiales; family Phyllobacteriaceae; genus Mesorhizobium; species Mesorhizobium sp. WSM3868. The sequence goes on from NZ_NSGB01000002.1 coordinate 230,487, forward strand.
GGGAGAGGTCAGCCGGGCGAAGCGGAGACTGGGTGAGGGGGAGCGCAGTACGCGGCTGCCCTGCTCCAAGGCGAAAAATGCGTCAGCCGCCGTTCGCCACCAAGGCGATCGCCGCGCGCAGATCCTCGAGCCCTGAGGCCTTTTCCGACGAAGTCGCGAGCACCGCCGGGAACGCCGCCGGCCGTTTCTTGATCTTGGCAAGCGTCTCCTCGATCAGCTTCGGCACGCCGGCTGCCTTGATCTTATCGGTCTTGGTCAGCACGATCTGGTAGGACACCGCCGTCTTGTCGAGCAGCGACAGCACCTCCTCGTCCTTGGCCTTGATGCCGTGCCGGGCGTCGATCAGCACATAGACGCGCTTCAGCGTGACGCGGCCCTGCAGATATTCGAAGATCAGCTTCGTCCAGGCATCGACCTTGTCCTTCGGCGCGCTGGCGTAGCCGTAGCCCGGCATGTCGACCAGCGCCATCGGCGGCAGGTCGGCGCCTTCGCCGGAGAAGCCGTCCGGCACGAAATAGTTCAGCTCCTGCGTACGTCCCGGCGTGTTGGAGGTGCGCGCCAGCCCCTTCTGGCCGACCAGCGCGTTGATCAGCGACGACTTGCCGACATTGGAGCGGCCGGCAAAGGCGATCTCCGGCGGCCCTTCCGGCGGCAGGAATTTCATCGACGGCACGCCGCGGATGAAGATCCACGCGCGGGTGAACAGCTCCGGACTTGTGGCAGTTTCGCTCGTGGTTTTATCCGGCGCGTTCAAACGGCGGCCTCCAGCTTGGAAATATCGGCGCCGCGAATGGCGTTGAGGTTGCGGCTGACCTTGTCGACCGGCCAGTTCCACCAGGCCGCTTTCAAAAGCCGTCGCACCGTGAACTCATCGAAGCGCATCTTCACCACCTTGGCCGCATTGCCGGCGACGATCGCATAGGGCGGCACGTCGTGCGTGACAACCGATTTCGCGGCGACGATCGCGCCATGGCCGATCTCGATGCCCGGCATGATCACCGCATCCATGCCGATCCACACGTCATTGCCGACGATCGTGTCGCCGCGGATCTCTTTCGACCAGGTCTCGGGGTCAAAACCTTCCTCCCAGCCATGGCCAAAAATATTGAACGGATAGGTGGAGAAGCCGGACATGGCGTGATTGGCGCCGTTCATGATGAAGCGGGCACCCTCGGCGATGGCGCAGAATTTGCCGATGATCAGCCTGTCGCCGATGAAGGGATAGTGGTGCAGCACGCACCTCTCGGCGAATTTGTCCGGGCCGTCGGGATCGTCGTAATAGGTGAAGTCGCCGATCTCGATGTTCGGCGCATTGACCAGCGGCTTCAGGTAGCCGACGCGCGGATGCATCGCAATGGGATGCTTGATGTTGGGGTTGGGTCCGGTCATCGCGGTCAGTCCGTAGTTGGCAGGCACGAGGCGGCGCCCTGGCGACGCTGTCTCCCGATCAAACTACCGTGATCCGGCTGCAGCACCAACCCGCGCTCAGCGGCTGCCGCGACAGATCACGATCGGGTTGGAAAGCGCGCTGTCGAAACCGCTGCCCTGATAGACCTGGACGTTGGAGGCGCCGGGCGGCAGCGTGAAACTGCCGTCGACGACTTTCTGGTCGCCGGCCGAGGTGTGCAGGGCCCAGCTATAGGTGCAGAACTGCGGCGGAGCCTTGGGTTGCACGTCGCTGCAGTTGAGCTGCGCGCCGCCGAGCATTGCCGCGCCGCCGCAGCTCACCGCTTCCTTGGCGGCGGCCGGAAACGCGCATGTCAGCAGGGCAGTCACGGTCGCGATCCTGAGCCGGTTCGTCTTCATTTTTCGTGCGTGCCTCTGCCGCCCTTCGGTTGCGCCACGTCGGCGCGACATTTGCTCCAGGCGGCTTAGCCGGTCTTGCACACCGCGTCCAGCAGGATTATGTGCATGATGATAATAAGCATGCTCACGAAAACTTGTCTGCCGACTCCGAAGTTCCTCCCATGCCTTCCTCGCTCACCAGCAGCTTCGTGCTGCACGACGTCGCGCGCCTGCCCGGAAAGCGCTTCGAGCAGCGCTCGCGCCGCTCGGGCCTGACCCGCGGGCATTGGCAGGTGCGGGCTTATCTGTCTCGACAGGAAGGCATTCACCTTTCCGCGGAGGCGCGGCAGCAGCTGCAAACACTTTGTCTGATCAAATCCAATCTGTTCGAGGCCTGCGCCCAGCCGGCTGTCGACCGGGAGAAAGTCCATGTCTGAACCAGCCTCACCACGCAAGCCCGCCGACGGCGACAATGCCGGCGACAGAAGCAGCGACCAGGTCATTCGCCTGGACAGCCAGCGCGAGCAAAGGCGTGCCGCCAATCCGGCGATCGAAAACGATGAGCTGGAAGCGCCTGTCGCGCCGGAACCCGCTGCGCTCGAAGCACCCTCGGCCCAGCCGAAGCCGGCCGCCGTGACGATGGCTTCGCCGGCCCGAGCCAAGCCCCGGCGCAGCCTGACCCGGCCCGTCCTGTTTGCGCTGCTTCCTGTGGCGCTGGCGGTCGGGGGCTATTACTACGTCGTCGGCGGTCAGGTCATGACCACCGACAATGCCTATATCCAGGCGCAGTCGCTCGGCGTCTCCACCGATGTCTCCGGCACCGTGCAGGAGATCGACGTGCATGACAACGAGGCGGTTAAGAGGGGCCAGGTGCTCTTCCGCTTGCGGCCGGCCTCGTTCGAGACGGCGCTGGCCGGCGCTCAAGCGCAACTCGGCACGGTGCGCAACCAGGTGTTGACCTTGCAGGCGATCTACCAGCAATCGCTGGCGCAGATCGCCCAGGCCGAGGCCGACATCCCCTATTACGAGTCGGCCTTCCAGCGTCAGCAGGACCTGCTCAAGACCTCAACCGCCTCGAAGGCGACTTTCGACAGCGCCCAGCACGATCTCATCGCCGCCCGGCAGAAAGTCATCGTCGCCAAGGCGCAGGCGCAGGCAACGCTCGCCCAGCTCGGCGGCGACGCCGACCAGCCGGTCGAGAAGAACCCCTTCTACCTGCAGGCCCAATCGGCGCTGGATGATGCCCAGCGCAACCTCGGCGATTCCGTCGTCAAGGCGCCGTTCGACGGCGTCGTTACCAATGTCGATGCGCTGCAGGTCGGCAAGTACCTTCCCGCCTCGCAGCCGGCCTTCAGCCTGGTCTCGTCGACCGACATCTGGATCGCCGCCGAGCCGAAGGAAACCGAGCTCACTTATGTCCGGCCGGGGCAAAAGGCGACGATCAGCATCGATGGCTATCCGGGCGAGGTCTGGCATGGCGAGGTCGGCAGCATCAGCCCGGCCTCGTCGTCGAGCTTCTCGCTGCTTCCGGCGCAGAACACCAGCGGCAACTGGGTCAAGGTCGTGCAGCGCATCCCGATGCGGGTGACGATCGACGACCCGCAAGGCAAGCCGCCGCTGCGCGGGGGCATGAGCGCGGTTGTCAGCATAGACACCGGCCATGCCCGCGGCCTGCCCGATTTCGTGACCGACCTCTTCAGGCGGTTTGAGCAAAAGTCATGAGCACCGCCGCCACGGGCACGCCTGCGGTCGCCAATCGCGGAGCCATCACCGCCTGCGCCATCCTGGCGGTCATCATGCAGGCGCTGGACACCACCATTGCCAATGTGGCGCTGCCCTATATCCAGGGCAGCGTGTCGGCGAGCGCCGACCAGATCAACTGGGTGCTCACTTCCTATATCGTCGCCGCGGCGGTGATGACGCCGCCTTCGGGCTATCTTGCCAACCGCTTCGGCCGCAAGCGCATCCTGCTGGTCGCCATCACCGGCTTCGTCGTCGCCTCGGTGCTGTGCGGCTTTGCCCAGTCGCTGCCGCAGATCGTCGGCTTTCGGCTGCTTCAAGGCCTGTTCGGCGCCGCCCTTGTACCGCTGTCCCAGAGTATCCTGCTGGACATCTACAGCGTCGAGGAGCGCGGTTCGGCCATGGCGCTGTTCGGCGTCTCGGTGATGGTCGGCCCGGTGCTTGGGCCCGTCATCGGCGGCTGGCTGACCGAGAATGTTTCCTGGCGCTGGGTCTTCTACATCAACGTGCCGATCGGCGTGCTGGCTTTCGCCGGCGTCTCGATGTTCGTGCAGGAGACCAAGCTCGACCTCAAGGCCCGGCTCGACTGGTTGGGTTTCGGCATGCTCAGCCTCGCCATCGCTTCGCTGCAGATGTTCCTCGACCGCGGCGAGCAGCTCAACTGGTTCTCCTCGTCCGAGATCATCGTCGAGGCGCTGGTCTGCGCGTCGGCCTTCTATATCTTCATCGTCCACACCTTCACCGCCCGCGACACCTTCGTGAACCCGCGGCTGTTCCTCGACCGGAATTTCGCGGTCGGCATGGTGTTCATCTTCATCATAGGCATCACCTATCTCGCCTCGCTGGCGCTGATGACGCCCTACCTGCAAACGCTGATGGGCTATCCCGTGGTGACCGCCGGCATCGTCATGGGGCCGCGCGGCCTAGGCACCATGGCCTGCATGTTCCTTGTCGGCCGGCTGGTCGGCAAGGTCGACACGCGCTGGCTGCTGTTCACGGGGCTCGCGGTCACCGCCTGGGCGATGTACGACATGACCGGCTGGACCCCGGACGTTTCGCAATGGACGATTATCCGCACCGGCTTCATCCAGGGCGCCGGCTTAGGCTTCCTGTTCGTGCCGCTCACCACCATCACCTTCGCCACGCTGGCGCCGGAACGGCGCGCTGAAGGGACGGGCCTCTACAATCTGTCGCGCAACATCGGCTCCAGCGTCGGCATCTCGGTCGTCACCGCGCTTCTGACGCAGAACCAGCAGATCAACCATGCCAACATCGCCGACTATGTGACGCCCTATAATCCGGCGTTCGGCGATCCGGCGATCGCGCAGGCGCTGAGCCCTTACACCGCCGCCGGCCGCGCCGCGCTCGACGGGCTGGTCACGCTGCAGGCAACGATCATCAGCTATGTCGACGACTTCGAGCTGATGATGTTGCTCTCGCTCGCCGCCATCCCGCTTGTGCTTCTGCTGCGCAAGCCTGGCACACCGGCCAAGGTCGACCACAGCGCCGTCATGGAGTGAGCTGGTGCATGTCGCCCAAAAGCGTGGAGCGGTTTTGGGAAAACGACACTGCACTAAAACAAAGTCCCTAAAGCGCGTCGCGCTTTAGGAGGAAAAACCGGGGTCCCCCCGCGGGACCCCGGCCTGCCGGACGGCCTTCCCAACACCGGCGTCGCTGCGCCGGAAGCCGTCGCGGCTTTTGGGGAGGACCGGGGAAGCTACGAGGCAGGCCATGCCGCAGTTTCGCGGGGGCAGGCCAAGTTCCGAAAGACGGCTGCGCGAAGTTCTGTCCGGAGCGCCATAGGGCAAGCCGCCAACGAAAAAACCCCGGTCATGCCGGGGTTTTTGGCGTTAGGGCCGGGGTGCCGTCTATTCCGCCGGCGATGGTTTCTTGCGGAACATCGCCGCCAGATTGTCCCACAACTCGATCTTGGCGCCCTGGCGCTTCATGATCACGCCCTGCTGCAGGATCGAGAGCAGGTTGTTCCAGGCCCAGTAGATGACGAGGCCGGCCGGGAAGGAACCCATCATGAAGGTGAAGAGGACCGGCATCCAGGTGAACACCGCGGCCTGCGTCGGGTCCGGCGGCGTCGGGTTCATGCGCATCTGCAGGAACATGGTGATGCCCATCACGACCGCCCAGGCGCCCATATGCGGGAGGAAGGCCGGCGGCGCGAAGGGCAGCAGGCCGAACAGGTTGAACACCGAGGTCGGATCGGGCGCCGCGAGGTCGTGGATCCAGCCGAAGAACGGCGCGTGCCGCATCTCGATGGTGATGTAGAGCACCTTGTAGAGCGAGAAGAAGACCGGGATCTGCAGCGCCACCGGCCAGCAGCCGGCCAACGGATTGATCTTTTCCGTCTTGTAGAGCTCCATCATCGCCTGCTGCTGCTTCATCTTGTCGTCCGCGTATTTCTCGCGGATTTCCAGCATCTTCGGCTGCACTTTCTTCATGTTCGCCATCGACGCGTAGGACTTGTTGGCCAGCGGGAAGAAGATGGCCTTGACGATGACGGTCGTGGCCAGGATCGCTAGGCCGAAATTGCCGAAGAATTTGTAGAGCGTGTCGATCAGCCAGAACATCGGCTTGGTGATGAAATAGAACCAGCCCCAATCGATCAGCAGGTTGAACTGGCGAATGTGGCGGTCAGCCTCATAGGCGTTGATCTTGGCGACTTCCTTGGCGCCGGCAAACACTTCGGTTTCGATGGTCGCGGACTGGCCGGCCTCGATGTTGATCGGATCAGTGAGGAAGTCGGATTGGTAGCGATGGCGCCCGTCCTCGAAATAGCCGTAGCGTGGCTGGAAGGGCTGCTTTTCGGTCGGCACCATGGTGACGGCCCAGTACTTGTCGGTGATGCCGAGCCAGCCGTCGGTCGACTTGCCTGGCTTGACTTCCTTGTCCTTCTCGATGGCGGCGTATTTGTATTCCGTCAGCCCCTCGGTGCCAGTAACGCCGATCAGGCCTTCATGCAGCACATAAGTGCTGGCGACCGCCGGCTTGTCGTAGCGCGTGACGCGACCGTAGTTGAACAGGCTGACGGCAGCGCTTCCCGAATTCTGCACGGTGTCCGAAACGGTGAACATATAATCGTTGTCGACCGAGATGGTGCGCTTGAAGGTCAGGCCCTTGTCGTTGGTGTAGGTCAGCGTCACCGGCGTCGACGGGGTCAGCGTCGGATTGGCCTCAACGCTCCACACCGTGTCGGAACTCGGCACCGCGCCGGTCTTGTCGGTGCCGACGAACCCGATCTCGGCGAAATAGCCGGTCGGTAGCGCCTGCGGATTGAGGAGTTGGATCTCGGGCGAATTCTTGTCGACCGTCTCGGTGTAGTGCTTGAGCTTGAGGTCGTCCAGGCGAGCGCCGGTGAGATTGATCGAGCCCTCGAGGCTCGGCGTGTCGATCTTGACGCGCTTGGTCGCGGCAACAGCCTGGTCGCGGCTCTCGACAGTGACTGTCTCGCCGCCAGGTGCGGTCGGGATGGCGCCCGGAGCCGGCGCCGGCGTCCCGGCCACGCCCGGATTGGTCCCCTGCGCTTCCTTCTTCTGCGCCTCGACGCGCTGCTGCTCGATGCGGGCCTGCTCGCGTTGCTGCTCCATCTTGGGGTTCATGTAGAACACCTGCCAGAGCGTCAGGATCAGCACCGACAGCGCGATGGTGATGAAGAAATTGCGGTTGTTTTCCATCGAAAGCCCTTGGCCTATCGTGTTCCGCGCAGCCGGCGGGAAAGCTCGGCCTTCAACTGGCCGAACGGAATGGCAAGCACGTCTTCGCGCCCGACGATGACATAGTCACTGCCGGGCGCCATGTCATCGGCGGCATGCGTTCGCACGGCTTCTCTCAGCCGCCGCCGGACGCGGTTGCGCACCACGGCGTTGCCGACCTTCTTGGTCACGGTGTAGCCGACGCGTGGCGCACAATCGTCGCCCCGGTCGAGAACCTCGACGAGAAAAAGCCGCCCGCGGCGCTTCTCGCCGCCGCGCACAGCCATGAAATCCGCGCGTTTCAGAAGCCGCCCGGGAGTTTTCCCCTTTGGCTTGCCGGTTGCGGGCAACGATCTCGTCTTTCGTTCAGGCGCTGAGCCGCTTGCGGCCGCGGTTGCGGCGGGCTGCGACGACGCCGCGGCCACCCTTGGTGGCCATGCGGGCACGGAAACCGTGCCGGCGCTTGCGGACGAGTTTGGACGGTTGGTAGGTACGCTTCATTTGTTTTAATACCGCGGCGTGCGGCCCTTCTTGATTCTGTCACACTGTAACAGGAGCTTTGCCGGGCCGGTTATAGGCGCGATCGAAACCGCGCCGGGACGGAAGGCCCGAGCGTGAGCGGGCTTATAGGAAGAAGGATTTTGGAAGTCAATCCAGCCCGCCCAAAGGCATTTTTTCACTGGCCGGCGGCGAAATTGGCAAAAAAGCCGCAAATCGCATAATCTTGCTCGATCAAGCCTTCGTGAAAACCGCGTCATGACAAGTGAAGTCCTGTCAACGGATGAAAAGCCACGCCCCGCGGCGGCAAGCTCGCCGCGCCGGGTGCCGCTGTCGCGCGGTCTGTCGACCAAGCTTCTGCTTCTCACCATCGTCTTCGTGCTGCTCGCCGAAATCCTGATCTTCCTGCCCTGGATCGCCAGCTACCGGGTGAACTGGCTGAAGGAGCGGCTGAGCACCTCCGCCGCCGTGTCGATCGTGTTGCTGCAGGGCGAGCCCAACTCCCTGTCGCACACCGCCCAGAACGACGTGCTGATGGCGATCGGCGCCAAGGCGATCGCGGTGCGCGACGGCGGCGTCTCGCGGCTGCTTGTCGTGGCCGACATGCCGCCGAAGGTAGACGAGCATATCGATATTGCCAATGTCGGCCTGGTCAACGGCATGACCGGCGCGCTGGAAACGCTGTTCGCCGGCGGCAACCGCATGCTGCGCGTCTTCGGCCCGGTCGGCGATAGCGACAAGGAATTCGAGCTGATCATGCCGGACTACAGTCTGCGCAACGCCATGCTCAGATATTCGCGCAACGTCGCCGTCGTCTCGCTGCTGATCTCGCTGTTCACCGCCATGCTCGTCTATGCGGCGATCGATCTGATCATGATCGGCCCGATCCGCACCATGACGCGCTCGATCCTGTCCTTCTCCGAGGCGCCCGACGATCCCGGCCGCATAATTTGCCCGACGGAGCGTGCCGACGAGATCGGCGTCGCCGAGCGCGAGCTGTCGCAGATGCAGGATCGGCTGCAAAAAATGCTCGCCGAGCAGAAGCACCTCGCCAACCTCGGGCTTGCCGTGTCCAAGATCAACCACGACATGCGCAACATCCTGGCTTCCGCGCAGCTTATGTCGGACCGCTTGCGCCAGGTGAAGGATCCGACCGTGCAGTCCTTCGCGCCGAAGCTGTTGCGCGCGCTCGACCGCGCCGTCGCCTATTCGGAGGGCGTGCTTGCCTATGGCCGCACACAGGAGCCGGCGCCGTCGCGCCGCCGCTTGCGGCTGCGCCAGCTGGTCGACGACGTGCACGGCCTGCTCGACATCGAGGAGGGCATCGAATTCATCAATGCCGTCGAGCTCACCTTCGAAGTCGACGCCGATTCCGACCAGCTCTTCCGCGTGCTCACCAACCTGTGCCGCAACTCGGTGCAGGCAATGGCGGCGGACACGGAGAGCGCGGTGGTGCGCCGGCTCGCCGTCTCGGCCGAGCGCTTGGGCAGCGTCAGCCGCATCACCGTCAGCGACACCGGCCCCGGCCTCCCGCCCAAGGCGCGCGAAAACCTGTTCGCCGCCTTCCGCGGCTCGGCGCGCAGCGGCGGCACCGGCCTTGGCCTGGCGATCGCCCATGAGCTGATCCGCGCCCATGGCGGCACGGTGGAGCTGGTCGAATCGATCGGCGGCCGCACGGTCTTCGCCGTCACCATCCCCGACCAGCCGGTGCGGCTCGATCAGGCCCGCAACGGCCTGCGCCGCCCGGCTTGACCGTGGCAGGCCAGGGAAGACGTTCCCGCTTCGGAGTTCCGCGAAGCAAAGACCCCGGTCGGAATGTGATCCTGTAAACGCCTGCGACAAAACTTTTGCCGGGCCGGCTTGCTTTTCCGAAATTCAGTCGTTAGGGAACACTCCACATCGCGGCCGGCGTCTCGACCGGATCGCGGGGCCTGTGTCTCACACGGCCTGATGCGCGCCCGTAGCTCAGCTGGATAGAGCACCAGACTACGAATCTGGGGGTCAGGAGTTCGAATCTCTTCGGGCGCGCCATTTTGTAATGCACATACCAATGTGGTGCGGACGTCGTCAGGCTTCCTAAGGTGGCCGCTTCCAGACCCTTTCCGCACATTCCAGTCCGTTTCGGTCCGATGACCGGAGTTGGCCGGTGGCGGTCTCTCCGCTCTTGGTTACCGCTTCTCGAAAGCAGACGTCGGCATGCAGTGCGTCGACGGCTCATTTGTGGCGGCAAGCGGTGACCAAATCTGTGCGTCTCCTCAGGCGCCGGGTGTACTGCGGGGTCAGCCGGCCAGTCGGTTTTCCATGACACCGGCCCGCAACCTTCAGAATATGATAGTTCGCGGCAAGGAAGCCGGTGCTGGTTTATCAGAAAGCCCCGCAGGCGGCAGCGGCGGAACAGTCAGAGCCAGCGGCGAACCTCGGCCTTATAGCGGCGGTAGTCGTCGCCGAACTTCGCTTCGAGATAGCGCTCCTCGCGGTCGATCACCTGCGTCTGGATCGCGATCAGCACCAATGGGAGCAACGCGAAGGCGATCGGCCCGTCGAAGCCGATCGCAAGGCCGGCATAGATAAGCGCCATGCCGAGATACATGGGATTGCGGGTCCACCGATAAGGACCGGTCGTTGCGATGAGGGTCGTTGGCTGCGACGGCGGAACGTTGGTGCCCAGCCGCCGGAACAGCCCCGCCGCCGCAAGCATCATCGCCGCGCCGGCAACGAACAGCAGCGCGCCCGTCGCGACCAGCAACCGCCAGTCGATGTCGAAAGAGCGCAGGGTGACGAACCGCTCCGCCGCCAGCCCCAACAGCAGCGCTCCCAGATAGACCAAAGGCGGAGGGAGAGCGCACACCCGCGCTGTCCGGTTCGACGGCCATGCTCCTCTCCAATCTCTGCTCTCAAACCAGCATGGACTGCTGGGCGAAGATACCTGCCATCGCGCCGTGCGATGATGCCAGGGTAACCGATGGCGGCGTGAGGGGGTTGGCGAGGTCGCCGGCGGCGTAGATGCCGGGCATGCTGGTTTCGCGGCGCTCGTCGACCTTGAGGATGATGCCGACGGGCGTATCGACCGTGGCGAGGCCCAGTGATTGATGCAGGCTTGCGGACGGTTTGTTGCGCGGATGCGCGAACAGGATGTCGACCGCGACATTCGGGCCGGTATCGAGCTTGACGGTGGCGTTATGGCCCCCGTGATGGGCGATCTCGATGATCCGGCCATCGACGACAGGTGTGTTGCGGCGCGCCAGATCGGCCCGGATATCGGGCGGAATGTCATGACCATCGGCGAACACCGTCAACCTGTCGGTCCAATCGTGGAACAGCCTGACCTGATTGTGCGACTGCCGGCCGGACCAGACGAGGCCCCAATGCTGGCCGGCGACTTCAAAGCCGTCGCAATAGGGGCAGGGCACGATGGACGTGCCCCAGCCTTCGGCAAAGCCCGGCACATCAGGCATCTGGTCGATGACGCCATAGCTCAGGATCAGACGGCGCGCCCTAAGGGTTTCGCCATCATCAGTGACGACTGAGAAATCGTCGATGGCGCCGGAGACGCTTTCGGCCCGGGCATTGACCAGCTTGACCGTGGGATAGCGGGCCAGCTGCTGCCGCGCCTCAGCCAGGATGTCCAGCGGTGGCTTGTGATCGTGGCCGAGCAGACCATGCGAGTGGCCGGCGAAGCGATTGCGCGGCAGGCCGGTATCGAGAACGGTGACTTTGCGGCGGGCACGGCCGAGCTGCAGGGCGCCAGCGAGACCGGCAAAGCTGCCGCCGATGATGATGACGTCATCCATGGTGATGGGCTCCGTGTTGTGGTTGGAGGGGGTTGGGTTGGGCCTGGCGCGCAATATCGTCCAGCGAGTCGCCCATCACTGCGTTGATCGACCGGACGATGCCGCATTCGATATCGCCGGGCGGCCCGGATTTGGAGGACATGGTTGAAACCTCCCCAATGGCTTGCGCATTTAAGAAACTGTATGGTATCGTAATTCAGGAATTAGGATACTGTCAAGGACTGGAATTGTCGTGACCGAAAATAGCCGAGGCCGGCGCGGCCGGCCCGCCAACGAGGCGCTTGGCCAAACGATCGTCGACACCGCGGGCGAACTTTTTGCGGAACTGGGTTTTCAAGCGACGACATTGGACAAGGTCGCCCAGCGAGCGAAGATATCCAAGCTCAGCATCTATCGGCACTTCGAGAACAAGGAGACGCTGTTTGGCGCGGCGTTTGCGGCCCGCTGCAATCAGTTAATACCACAGGCCCTTTTTGAAGGCGTCGACGGTTCGGCCGAAGATCAGCTCATGGCGGTGGGATCATCACTGCTTCGCACGCTGTTGCGCCCGGACGTCCGCAATGTCGAAGCCATGGTCATGGCCGACATGACGAGTCAAAAGTCGTTGAGCAAGCTCCATTACGAAGCCGGCCCCGCCCATATCATCGCCCAAATCGAGGCCCTGTTGCGTCAGTTGCACGCGAAGGCGGTTCTGAACGTGCCCGATCCTCTCCGGTCCGCCCGTTTGTTTGCCGCGCTTTTCAAAGGCTCCGATCTCCTGATTATCGCACGCTTCGATGAGGCGAGAGCAGAGGACGACAACGAGATCGAATCCTATTGCCGGTCGGCCGTCGCCATGTTCATCGCCGCGCACGGTGGCAATGACCACGCGGGCGGATAACCTAGCCTAACCTCGTCCACCGAACCGGCAGCAGCTCAGTCCAAACCTCTACGCCTTGGGCGGTGTTCCAGGACCTGTGACCGGCGTAACCGCTACCACCCCGTTCGGGGCCTTAGTGCCGGCTTAGGCAGACCGTCAGCTCTCGGGAAGCTGCAACGGTGGTCTGAATGGCGAAAAATGGTGGCGCAAAGCGGACGTTCCCGTCAGGAATCTGAAGTAACCACAATGACATACGAGTTCCCAGTTTCATCCTCTCCGGTGCGCCAGTTAATCAAACTGAACTCCCGCGCATTTGCCTCGCCGGCCGAAGCAGTCGCTGGCTGCCTACGCTCACGCGGCGAGGTTCACGTGGCGTATTAATCCACGATCCTGATCGGGTCGGCAGTGGTGCCCGGCGCGTTCTTGAGTTCTGCATTTTTTCATGCACCCTTGCTCGTCTCCAGCCGCAGTCGGCGGCGCGGGCTAAGTCCGCCGCGCAAGGCAGTCATCGGCGTTACTAACCCCCTAGCTGTTGCAGCTTGCGACAGGCACGCCTTGCGCCTTCACGGCATCTCTGGCGACACCTCTCCTTGTTGCCATCCCTGCATCGGCCCACGGATTCCGGTTTAGCTGGTGCGCTCGTTTTTGCCGAACGATTGGAAGGTTCATCGATAGGCAACGACACTTGCGGCTTGCGACTGACTTTCTTCGGCAGGATCTTTTTGCGTGGCGGCGTAGGTGCTTGGAACTTGGCAATTCGGCTCTTTGCAATTTCGACGAATGCACCATTCGGAAATGCCGCTAGATAAGCACGATACATCGAGACATCGGATGTATCCTTGATTGATTTCCAGAATTCAAGCTCTGCCGCCGCGTTGGTGTCTGGCTGATAGGCGTCTGCCGAAGACGGACTAGACGCGGCATCTGGGTTGAATGAGAATCCCGGCTCCACCAGGGACGAGTTGCTCCAGGGAACCTGCTTCCCAGAAGTCGCGTTCATGACGTCCAACCGGACGCGACGCATGAGAATTTCAATGTCGATCGAAGGAGTCTTTATCCGCTTCACAAGAGAGTCTGCAAACGGACTATGATTGACGGCTCCATCGAGAGCCACGTTGCCGGGTTGTGTTGCAAAGCCGATAAAGACTCCCCTGCCAGCATCCAAGGCTCCCAGCCCCTTTCCTATGGCAAGGCCGCGACTTTGACCCGGTCCACTCAATTGTTTAACGAAAGGATTGTCCCGACAGGCATCGAGAAGGACGATTGCGATATTTTCCTCGGCCGTCATGGCGGCGATGATGTCTTGCAGGCGCTCAGCCTCCAGAGCCAAGTCGGCCGGACGTTGAAGGGCGGCGTCAACGGGCAATAGGTAGTTCTCCCCGTTCGCTTGGAGCCCGTGTCCGGCGAAGTAAAAAAGCGAGACGTCACCCGGCCGCAAGTTTCGCCTGAATTTTCCGATGAGTTCCCTGAGCGTTGATGCGTCAGTATCCAATCCAAGGGTGACGTCGAAGCCCGTCTCTTGCAAAACTCGGGAGATGGCATTCGCATCATTTACCCCGTTGGGAAGCGATGATGCAAAACGGTAGGCCGAGTTACCGATTACGAGCGCATATCTATGGCTGCGTTGACCGATCTGGGTCTCAGAGGAGGCCGGTGTCGACAAGCCGGCCAGCAAAAGAAGGCACGCGCACAACAAACAAACCTTGGACATTGCGACCTTCCCGAGGAACGGAGAATATTAGCATCCGTTAAAGCGCGTGGGTACCCGTTGTACGGGCCATCCTGCTTGGGGAAGAGGCCAAACTTGCCGGAGGCCGCTTGGTATGAGGTCTCCGTGCATCGTCAACGCCCTTTCCGGCATCGACTTCAAACACCATCAATCCCCGGAATGAGGCCGCAGCATACAAGGTGGGCAGGCCTCACGAGCTTGTGGCAACACCGTTCGATCGCTCAGCCGACCGCTTTCGTCGCCGCCCTTCCGGCGCTGCGGCCGGAAAAGATGCAGCCGCCGAGGAACGTGCCTTCGAGCGCCGCATAGCCGTGCACGCCGCCGCCGCCGAAGCCGGCGACCTCGCCCACCGCGTAGAGACCAGGCACCGGCTCGCCCTCCGCGTTGAGCACGCGGCTGTCGAGATCGGTCTGCAGGCCGCCCAGCGTCTTGCGGGTGAGGATGTTGAGGCGGACCGCAATCAACGGACCGTTCGCCGGATCGAGCATCTTGTGCGGCTTTGCGGTGCGGATCAGCCTGTCGCCGAGATAGGCGCGCGCGCCGCGCAGCGCGGTGACCTGCGCATCCTTGGAGAACGGGTTGTCGAGCTGCATGTCGCGGGCGCGGATCTCGCGTTCGACCTGCGCCACATCGAGCAGCGGCTCGCCGGCCAGCCCGTTCATCCGCGCCACCAGCTTCGAAAGGTTGGCCTCGACGATGAAATCTTCGCCCTTTTCCATGAAGGCTTTCACCGGGCCGGGAATGCCCGACGTGGCGCGGCCAAGCACCTGCCGCCAGCTCTTGCCGGTGAGGTCCGGATTCTGCTCCGAGCCCGACAGCGCGAACTCCTTCTGGATGATCTTCTTCGTCAGGATGAACCACGAATAATCGAAGCCGGTGCTCATGATATGGCTGAGCGTGGCTAAAGTGTCGAAGCCTGGGAAAAGCGGCACCGGCAGCCGTCTGCCGCGCGCGTCGAGCCATAGCGAAGAGGGACCCGGCAGGATACGTATGGCGTGATCGGTCCAGACCGGCGCCCAATTCTTGATGCCCTCGACATAGTGCCACATGCGGTCGCGGTTGATGACCCTCCCGCCCGCTGCTTCGGCAATTGCCAGCATGCGGCCGTCGACATGGTCCGGCACGCCGGTGATCATGCGCTTCGGCGGCGCGCCGAGACGCTGCGGCCAATTCGTACGCACCAGCTCGTGGTTGCCGCCGATGCCGCCGGAAGCGACGATCACGACCTGGGCGTGGAGCTCGAAATCCCCGGCCACGTTGCGCGAGCTCTTGCGTCCACGCTCGACCGTGCTTGGCTCCAGCACGTCGCCGCGCACCCCGGTCACCGTCTTCCCGGTCCGCGTGATCTCGTTGACCCGGTAGCGGAACTTGAACTCGACGAGCCCACGCTTCTGCGCCTCGCGCACGCGCAGCACGAAGGGCTCCAGCACGCCGGGCCCGGTGCCCCAGGTGATGTGGAAGCGCGGCACCGAATTGCCGTGGCCGCTGGCATTGCCGCCGCCGCGCTCGGCCCAGCCGACGACGGGGAAGAATTTCAACCCGCGCTCGATCAGCCAGGAGCGCTTCTCGCCGGCGGCGAAGCCGAGATAGGCTTCAGCCCATTTGCGCGGCCAAAAATCCTCAGCGCGGTCGAAGGCGGCGGTGCCCATCCAGTCTGCGAGCGCGAGGTCGTGGGAATCGCGGATGCGCATGCGCCGCTGCTCGGGCGAGTCGACCAGGAAAAGCCCGCCGAACGACCAGAAGGCCTGGCCGCCCAGCGATTGCTCGGGCTCCTGGTCGACGATGATGATTTTCTTGCCGGCATCGGCAAGTTCTGCCGCGGCGACGAGGCCTGCCAGCCCCGCGCCGACAATGATGACATCCGCGTCGTCAGCCATCTTCGTTTCCCCCAGCGCCCTTCCGACGGCCTGTCAGACGGGCTCCCAGCCGTTCTTGTCGCCGGCGCGGAAGATGGCGTCGATGACCTTCTGGTTGAGGACCGATTCCTCCAGCGTGAAGACACGGTCCTTGCCGCCCTGGGCCGCGCGTACGAAGGCCTCGCATTCCAGCCGGTACTGCTGGGTGCCTGGGAAGCGGAACACCTGCGCTTCGGTGTGGTTCTGGTTGTGCAATTCGATGCGGTGGTGGTCGTAGAGCCCGGCATTGAACGGGCCAAAGACCTCGATGAAACCCTTCTCGCCATGGAACACCATCACCTGCCGCGCCGCCATCTGCGTCGACAGGTAGAAGGACAGTTCGAAGTCGCCGAAATCGGCACGGATCGAGGAATAGATGTCGGTGCCGAAGGTCTTGTCGCGCTCGATGGTGGCTTGCACGCGGACCGGTTCCTTGCCGGTCGAGAAGCGCGTCGACACGGTCGGATAGACGCCGATGTCGGGCAGCGCGCCGCCGCCGAGATCGAGCTGGTTGCGCATGTTGGTGGGATCGACATTGTAGTAGGAAAACGCGCCCTGCACGTGGCGCAGGCGGCCGATCGCGCCGCTGGCGATCAGGTCGCGCACCTTGATCCATTGCGGGTGGTAGACGACCATGAAGGCCTCGCAGACCAGCACCTTCTTCTCGGCGCGCAGCTTGATCAGCGGCGGGATGTCCTTGGCGTCGAGCGCAAGCGGCTTCTCGACCAGCACATGTTTTCCCGCCTCGATTGCCTTTGCCGTCCATTCGACATGCTGCGAGGTCGGCAGCGGGATATACACGCCGTCGACCTCCTTGGAAGCGAGCAGTTCCTCATAGGAGCCGAAGGCATGCGGCGCGCCGAAACGCTCGCCCAATGCCTTGGCCTTCGACAGGTCGCGGCTGGCGATCGCCGACAGCACGCCGTTCTCCGAATCTACGATCGCCGGCAAAAGCTGCTCGCGGCCGATCTTGGCCGTCGACAGAACACCCCATCGGAACATCATGCTTCTCCATGTCGGTTACGTCGATGGAGGTGTGCCCCAATTCCGGAGAAAAGCCAATCGCAGACGCGGGCCACAAAGCGCCTTCGTCATCCTCGGGCTTGACCCGAGGATCCATTCCGTGACCTATGACGTAAAGTGCAGGGATGCAGAATTCTGTAACCCTTGCAACGCTTTAGCGTCACGGCATGGATCCTAGGGTCTGCGCGCGTCGCTTCGCTCCTTGCTCCGCCCTAGGATGACGAACCCGAGGATGCGCGACCAGAGCTAACCCCTTCTCCCCGTCAGGGTCATGTCGAAGTCGACGACGTTGGAATAAATCGGCGTGCCGACATCCATGCCGTAGCGCGATCTGAGCACCTTGCCGGTGACATGGAACTTGATGGTTCCTGACTTCAGCCCATCGAGCTCGGCCGTGAACTTTTCCGAAAACGTCTTGCCGCGCGCCGTCAGCCGGCCGGTGACCACGGCGGTGGTCTCGCCGGTGCGGGTCACGTTTGTCGAGCGGAATTGGATCTCCGGATTGTTGGCGCTGTCGAAGACGGCGTCGGAACGCAGGAAAGCATCGATGCGGCCCTGGCCGGTGCCGACGCTTTCCGGAAAGATGGTGAGGTTGACCTTCGAGCGCCCGACATCGGCATTGTCGATGCGGATCGTGCCCTTGAAGCGGCCGAAGGCGCCGCCGAAGCCGCCACCGCCGGCCTTGCCGATGGTGAAGCGGATCGAGGAGCCCGCCGGGCTGATCGTGTAGCTGCCGGCGGCGTCACTGAGCGCCACCGCGGCGCAAACCGGCGCGGCAAGGCAAGCGGCAAAGGCCGCCAATCCGAGGATGCGCGCATGCATCGACATCTTTCCTATCCTGAACCAGCGCATTGCTGTCTTCCCGCCACCAACGAACGGGCGGCCCGCTCTATTCCCGGGCAGACGAAGGCGTGATCATGCGCGTGAGCACGCTGTCGCGCAGCAGGAAATGGTGGCGCATCGCAGCAAGGATATGCAACGCGACCAGCGCGATGCCGGCATAGGCAAGATACCAATGCGCGGCCGACCAGAAGCTTTCCGCGGCGTCGGATTGGGCGAGCGGCAGGTCGGGCATGACGAACTGGTTGAACGGCATCGTCGGGATTTCCAGCGTCGAGACCGAGACCAGCGCCCAGCCGGAGAGCGGCAGCGCAACCTGGAAGGCGTAAAGCGCGAAATGCGCCAGCGGCGCTGCCTTGCGCTCCAATGTTCCCACCGAAGGCGGGAGTGCTGGCGCCGCATCGCCGACACGCCAGGCGATGCGCAGGATGACCAGCCCAAGCAGCAGGAAGCCGAAGGACTTATGCAGCTGGATCAGCTCGAAGGACGTCCGCTGGCTGTCGATCCGCATCATCACGAAGCCGAGCACGAACTGGCCGATGAAGATGATGCCGATCAGCCAGTGAAGGATGATCATCGCCCAGCCATAGCGGGTGGCGGTGTTGTTGATGGACGATTGCATGGTCGAAAAACGTCGCTGAAATCACCTTTCTTCCAGCCCTCCCCACAAGGGGGAGGATGGAGTCTTACCCGCTCACCTTGAAGAAATCGACGAAGGCCCGCAACGCCGGCCGCATCTGGCGGCGGCTTGGGTAGTAGACGAAGAAGCCGTCGAAGGCGGGGCACCAGTCCTCCAGCACGCGGATCAGCCGGCCATCGGCGAGCGGCGCCTTCACATAGTCCTCGAAGACGAAGGCGAGCCCGGCGCCGTCGATCGCGGCCTGGGCGATCAGATGGTCCTCGTCGAGGATCAGCGGCCCTTGTGCTGCGATCTCGATTTCCTCGCCGTCCTTCTCGAACTCCCAGCGGTAGAGGATGCCGCTGGAGAAGCGGAAGCGGATGCAGCGGTGATCGGCGAGATCGCGCGGATGACGCGGTTTGGGCATGGTCGCGAAGTAGGAGGGCGCGCCGACCAACGCGCCGCGGATGTTCGGTCCGATGCGCGCCGCGATCATGTCGCGCTGCAGGCTTTCGTCCAGCCTGACACCGGCGTCGAACCCACCCTCCACCACATCGGTGAAGCGGTCCTCGATGACGACCTCCAGCACGATCTCGGGATAGGCGGCCGTGAAGGCAGCGAGCCGCGGCGTCAGCACCAGATGCGCGGCGGTGCGCGGCACGCTGAGCCTGAGATTGCCGGCCGGGCGGTCGCGCGCCTCGACCGCCGTTTCCAGCGCCAGGTCGATCTCGGACAGTGCCGGCCGCAGGCGCTCCAACAGCCGCGCGCCTTCCTCGGTCGGGGCGACACTGCGCGTGCTGCGCGCCAGAAGCCGCACGCCGAGCCGCGCCTCCAGGCTCGCCACCGCATGGCTGACCGCCGACGGCGCGATGCCGAGCTCGCGGGCAGCGCCGCGGAAGCTGGCGCATTGGGCGACCGTGGCAAGCACAGCAAGTTGGGAGAGGTTCGTTCGATTCATTGTTCTATTTAATAGAGCAAGCCGTGCAAAAGAGACAGAATTATCGAACGCACTGCGAGGCGCTATCTCTCTGCCCTATCGCAACAAGGAGATGCGCCATGCAAACCCGCAAATTAGGAACTGAACTCGAAGTCTTCCCCGTCGGCCTCGGCTGCATGGGCATGAGCTTTGTCTATGGCGGACAGCCGGAGGCGGAAGCCATCGCCACGCTGCGCCGCGCCGTCGAGATCGGCGTCACCTTCTTCGACACGGCCGAAGTCTATGGCCCTTACGAGAACGAGATCCTGCTCGGCAAGGCGCTGAAGCCGGTGCGTGAGAAGGTGACGATCGCCACCAAGTTCGGCTTCAAGATCGCCGAGCAAGGCTCAGGCACCGACCGGATGATCGGCGTCGACAGCCGCCCCGAGCACGTCAAGGCGGTGGCCGAATCCTCACTGAAGCGCTTGAACACAGACGTCATCGACCTCTATTACCAGCACCGTGTCGACCCGAACGTGCCGATCGAGGACACGGTCGGCGCCATGGCCGAACTGGTGCGCGAGGGCAAGGTGCGGGCGCTCGGCCTGTCGGAAGTGAGCGGCGCCACGCTGCGCCGGGCGCATGCCGTGCACCCGATCGCCGCCGTGCAGAGCGAGTATTCGCTGTGGAGCCGCGATCCCGAGGACGAGGTCTTTGCCGTTTGCCGCGAGCTCGGCATCGGCTTTGTCCCCTACAGTCCGCTCGGCCGCGGCCTGCTCACCGGCACCATCGCCAAGCGCGATACGCTCGGCGCCGGCGACTGGCGCCTCGGCCTGCCGCGCTTCCAGGCCGAAGCCATGGAAGCCAACAATGCCGTCATTGCCGTGCTGGAAAAGTTGGCGATGGAAAAGGGCGTGACAGCGGCGCAACTGGCGCTCGCTTGGGTGCTGCACCAGGGCGATTTCATCGTGCCGATCCCCGGCGCGCGCAAGATCCGCCATTTGGAGCAGAACACGGCAGCGGCCGGGATCAAGCTGAGCGCCGCGGAGGTCGCGGCCATCGGCGACGCGCTGTCGCCCGACAAGGTCGTCGGCAAGCGCTATACCGAAGAGCTGCTGGCGCTGGTGAATGGTTAGACATTTCAGTTTGCTTTGAGACGCTGGCGGGACAGCGCCCCCCTCTGTCCGGCAGGACAGAGGGGGGCGCCTCGCGCTGACCTACCAAGGCACGACGCTGATCTCCGGCCAGTTCTCTCGCGCCCTCCTCCCCTTCGCCTCATGCGTCCGCTGGTTGTCCAGCACCCGGTTCGGCGTGATGCGGAACGAAAAAATGTCATCGAGCCCGAACGGCGCCACCAAATCTAGGCATCCCTCGGCATCGTACCGCACCCCAACCGCATGCGTCTTCGACGCGAAATAGCCGACCGATTCACTCGCGCTCGTGTAGCGCGGGCATGCCTGCCCGAACTTGGCCGGATACCACAGGTGCACGCGTGCCTGATTTCGCACCTCCACCGGCAGCGTCAGTCCTTCGAAATGCTGCGCCGCCCGGCGGATCACCGCGTCCTCGGCCTCGTAGGAGAGATCGGTGCCGTCGAAATAGAACAGATCGACATCCTTGATGCCGTAGCCTGAGGGCCTGCCGGTGAGATGGTTCCAGATGCTGTTGTAGAGCGCGCCGGAAACCACCAGCCAGTCCGGCAACGCCAGTTCACGCATTCGCGCCAGCGTTTTGGCCAGCAGCGGGTCCGCCGCCACGATTTCGAGGAACGCCGCGCGTTGCTCCTCGAAAGGCAGGCCGGAATAGCGGAGATGGTGCATCGCCCAATGGAGGGCGATTCGCCACCTTCCGGCAATCCTTTATGCTCTCAGCACGCCGCCCGTCTGCTTGTTGACGTTCTCGACGATGCGTTTCGCCAGCGCCTCGAAATCCTCGTCGGTCAGCGTCTTTTCGACCGGCTGGATCGAGACTTCGATGGCGATCGACTTCTTGGCGGCGCCGAGCGCAGCGCCTTCGAACACGTCGAACACCGAGACGCCGGTGACCAGCTTCTTGTCGGCGGCCAAAGCTGCCCGCACCAGCGTGCCGGCCTCGACCGTCCGGTCGACGACGAAAGCAAAATCGCGCTTCACCGTCTGGAAGGGTGAAAGCTCCAGCTTCGGCTTGGTGCGCGTCGGCTTGGCCTTCGGCTCCGGCACGGCATCGACAAAGACCTCGAAGCCGCAGAGCGGCCCAGAGGCGTCGAGCACTTCGAGCGTCCTTGGATGGAACTCGCCGAAAGTGCCGAGCACGGTCTTCGGCCCGAGCTTGATCGTGCCTGAGCGTCCGGGGTGGTACCAGGCCGGGCCGCCGGGCTCGATCTGCAGCCTGTCGACCGGCGCGCCGCAAGCTTCGAGCGCCGCGATCGCATCGGCCTTGGCGTCGAACACGCCGACCGGCCCGGCATTGCCGGCCCAGCTGCGGCCCGAGCCGTCGAGCTTGGCGGTGCCCCGCCGCACGCCCGCGGCGACGCGCCGCTGCTGGTCGGCCAAGTCGCCTTCATAGGTGCCGGACACTTCGAACAGCGCCACGTCGCCGATGCCCCGATCGGCATTGCGCTGGGCGGCGCTGATCAGCCCGGGCAGCAGCGACGGCCGCATGTCGGACATGTCGGCGGCGATCGGATTGGCGAGCTTCAGCCCGTTCTGGCCGCCGCCGAACAGCTCGGCGTGTTTCGCCGGAATGAACGACCAGGTGACCGCCTCCATCATGCCGCGCACGGCGAGCGCGCGCTTGGCGGCCCGGGTGCGCACCTGCAGCATGGTCAGGATCCTGCCGTTGACCGCGTCATGCGAGGTGAGCGGCTGCGGCGCTATGTTGTCGACGCCGTGGATGCGCATCACTTCCTCGACGAGATCGGCCTTGCCGTCGACATCTGGACGCCAGGAGGGGACCTTCACCTCGACGGCGTCACCTGAGCTGCGCGGCTCGAAGCCGAGGCGGGTCAGTATAGTGAGCGCTTCTTCTCTCGGCACCTCGATGCCGGTCAGCCGCTTCACTTCCGACAGCGGGAAGGAAATGATCTTCGGCTTGTGGCCGGCATAGCCCGCCACCTCGATTTCGGTCGGCGTGCCGCCGCACAATTCCAGCACCAGCTTGGTCGCGAGCTCGACGCCGGGCACCATAAACTCAGGGTCGACGCCGCGCTCGAAGCGGTAGCGCGCATCGCTGATGATGCCGAGCGTGCGACCGGTGCGGGCCGTCGTGATCGGGTCCCAGAGCGCCGATTCGATCAGCACGTCGGTGGTGTTCTCGTCGCAACCCGAATGCTCGCCGCCCATGATGCCGGCAATCGATTCGATGCCGTTGTCGTCGGCGATCACGCACATCTCGGGCGTCAGCGAGTATTCGCGTCCGTCGAGCGCCAGCACGTTTTCACCGTCCCTGGCGCGGCGCACCACAAGGTTGCCGGTGATCTTCTTCGCGTCGAACACATGCAGCGGCCGGCCGCGGTCGAAGGTGACGTAGTTGGTGATGTCGACCAGCGCGCTGATCGGCCGAAGCCCGATGGCGATCAGCCGCTGCTGCAGCCATTTCGGCGACGGGCCGTTCTTCACGCCCTTCACCAGCGTCAGCGCGAAGCCGGGGCAGAGTTTCGGCGCCTCGATCTTGACTTTCACCGGGCACATGCCGTCGCCGGCATGCGGCATGATCGCGCCGCCGGTCAGCCGGCCGAGGCCGCTCGCCGCAAGATCGCGCGCGATGCCGTAGACGCTGGTCGCATCGGGGCGGTTCGGCGTCAGGTTGATCTCGATCACCGGATCGTCGAGATGGGCGTAGGCGGCGAAGCTGGTGCCGACCGGTGCGTCTTCGGGCAGGTCGATGATGCCGGTATGCTCGTCCGAAAGCTGCAGCTCGCGTTCGGAGCACATCATGCCATGGCTCTCGACGCCGCGAATCTTGCCGACCGAAAGCGTCACGTCGATGCCGGGAATATAGGTGCCGGGCGCAGCAAAAGCGCCGACCAGGCCGGCGCGTGCGTTGGGCGCCCCGCACACCACCTGCGCCGGCCTGCCATCGCCGGTATCGACCGTAAGCACCCGCAGCCGGTCGGCGTCGGGATGCTGCACGGCAGTCAGCACCTTGGCGATGACAAAGGGTTTTAGGCCCGCCTTGTCGTCGACATGTTCGACTTCGAGGCCGATCGCCGTCAGCCGCTCGACGATTTCGGCAAGCGAAGCGTCGGTCTCGAGATGGTCCTTGAGCCAGGAGAGGGTGAATTTCATGACTGTGTTCCGTAGGAAGGGCTTTGCGCGTCAGGTCTGGCCACGCTCGTCTTGAGGTGCCGCGGCAGTGAATCGGGCATATGCAGGAAGGGCAGCTGCTCGCGCACATGCGCATGCAGCGTCGGCCTGAAATAGGCAGGCATGTCCATGGCGCCGAGCGTGAAGTAAATATGGCCGGCGAGCCGCTCGTCGCTATAGGTGATCGGCGAGCCGCAAATGCCGCAGAACGAGCGCGCCACCGGGCCGTTCCGGTAGCTCTTCAGCGACTTGCCTTCGAGCGCGATCTGGTCGGCCGCGAAGCCGATAAAGGCCGACACCGGCGCGCCGCTGGCGCGCCGGCAATCGCCGCAATGGCAATAGCTGATGTGGTGCGGCTCGGCCGAGGCCTGGAACCGCACGGCACCGCAGCGGCAGCCCCCGGTATGGGGAGCGGTCATGTGGAAAGGCCCCCGAACAGCGTCGGCATGTCGAGCGGCCGGAAGCCGTAATGCGTGAGCCAGCGCACGTCGGCGTCGAAAAATGCGCGCAGGTCCGGCATCCCGTATTTCAGCATGGCGATGCGGTCGATGCCCATGCCCCAGGCAAAGCCCTGGTATTCGTCGGGATCGAGCCCGCCGTAACGCAGCACGTTGGGATGCACCATGCCGCAGCCCAGGATTTCCATCCAGTCGGAGCCTTCGCCGAAGCGCACTTCGCCCGGCCGCGAGCGGTCGCACTGGATGTCGACCTCGAGGCTGGGCTCGGTGAACGGAAAGAAGGACGGCCGGAAGCGCATTTTGACGCTCGGCACTTCGAAGAAGGCCTTGCAGAATTCCTCCAGCACCCACTTCATGTTGGCGATGTTGGCGGTCTTGTCGATCACCAGCCCCTCGACCTGATGGAACATCGGCGAGTGCGTGGCGTCCGAATCCTGCCGGTAGGTCTTGCCGGGGATGACGATGCGGATCGGCGGCTTCTGCTGCTCCATTGTGCGGATCTGCACGGGCGAGGTGTGCGTGCGCAAAAGCTTGCGCTCGCCCTTCTCGTCCGGCTGGAAGAAGAAGGTGTCGTGCATCTCGCGCGCGGGGTGGCCTTCCGGGAAATTGAGCGCGGTGAAATTGTAATAGTCGGTCTCGATGTCCGGACCTTCGGCGATCGCGAAGCCGAGATCGCCGAAGATCGCTGCGATTTCGTCGATCACCTGGCTGATCGGATGAATGCGGCCGCGCTCGGCCGGCGACTGGCGCACCGGCAGCGTCACGTCGACCGTTTCGGCGGCGAGCCGCGCCGCGATCGCCACGTCCTTCAGCTCCGACTTGCGCGCCGTCAGCGCCTCCGTGACGCGGTTCTTCAGCCCATTGATCGCCGGGCCCTTGACCTGCCGCTCCTCGGCGCTCATCGCGCCGAGCGTTTTCAGCATCTCGGAGACCGAGCCCTTCTTGCCCAGCGCCGAGACGCGCACCGCCTCGATCGCCTGCTCGTCGGCCGCGGCCGCGATGTCGGCCATCAAAGAAGCTTCAAGGGTTTCAAGATTTCCAGCGGTGGCGTTCACGGCGAAACTCTCTCGATCGGGCAACCACCGGGGTTCGGTGCGTCACCAATTTGGTTGCATCAGGCATAAGAAAAACCCGCGCCAGCCGTGCCAGCGCGGGTTCCCCAAAATCAGAATAGCGAATGCTTGGGAAGCGCTGGCTTAGGCGACAGCGCTCTCAAAAGCATTCGGCGTGGTGTTCTTCAGATATTCGAGCGCCACCTTGGCCTTGGCCACAAGGGCTGCGAAAGCCTGCGGCTCGTGGATGGCCATGTCCGAAAGGACCTTGCGGTCGATCTCGATGCCGGCCTTGTTGAGGCCGTCGATGAAGCGGCCATAGGTCAGGCCGTGCTCGTGCACCGCTGCATTGATGCGCTGGATCCACAGCGCGCGGAACGAGCGCTTGCGGTTCTTGCGGTCGCGATAGGCGTACTGCAGCGACTTTTCCACCGCCTGCTTGGCGATGCGGATGGTGTTCTTGCGACGGCCGTAGAAGCCCTTGGCGGCTTTCAGGACCTTCTTGTGCTTGGCGTGGGCGGTGACGCCTCTCTTTACGCGTGCCATGTCATGATCTCCTTAAAACGCTGTTCCGGACCGAATGCTTAAAGGCCGTTCGGCAGAAAATTCTTGATGACCTTCTTGCCGTCCGGTTCAGCCAGAACCATCGTGCCGCGGGCATCGCGAATGAACTTGTTGGAACGCTTGATCATGCCGTGGCGCTTGCCGGCGGCAGCCGACAGCACCTTGCCGGTGGCGGTAATCTTGAACCGCTTCTTGGCGGCCGATTTGGTCTTCATCTTGGGCATTTTGCTACTCCGTAATGTGGCGCACCATCGCGCTTCTTTTCTCGCTTCGGGCCGACCAAAGCCCGAAAAGCAAATGAAACCGCCACGGCATGCCCTGCCGGGCGGTTTTCTTGGAACGGCGGTCCTATAGATCAAACAGGGCCGGTGCGCAACACCCGAAGCTGTGCAGCCCCTTCAAGTCGCAGAAGACCAGAGCCCGCTTACGCAGGCTCATTGGTCATGGATCGCCTCGTGTGGACTCGAGATTGAAAAGGACGCGTTCCAGCACATATTCATCGCTGTCGAAGACGAAATTGGCGCGATCAAATCCAAAACCCCAATGCTCTGGAGCGCCAGCTACCGACTCTTGGCCATCGACGGTCGTGGTTGCCGGCAAAGCCCACACCTTGTCCCTCAGTGCGCCTCTGGGCGCTTCGCCGCTGTAGCAATAAGCGAAGCCACGGTTCAGTCCGCCATCAATATCGATATTTGTTGTGTTCACCGACTGCAGGACCTCATAAGCCGCAATCCTCGCGGTCCGCTCCACCGGCCATTTGTCCTGCCTCATCGAAGTGTCCGCAGGATAAAACGCGGCAGCTCTCGTGGTGCTGCTGCCTTTGCTGCTGGCTTTCAATCCCACCAATTGCACGCCGTCACGGCGCAGCGCGCCAAAATCCGGCTGCCAGAAGCCTCCATTCAACCCTAGTGTCAGCCCATCGTCCCGCGTTTGTTTCTTCGCTTTTTTCCGCGCCTCGCGGATTTCGTTCGCATAGGCGGCTCCCGCGGCCGGATCCGAAATAGTCCAGTATCGGGCAGCATTCGCCGGCCGGTACTTGCGGACGATCTCCCGCTCTGGGCCGGTCAGCTTCCACCGGGAAAAAGCGGAGCAACTCCTCCCGAATGCCGGATACGTTCTCGCGAGGCCGAGCAGTCCGAGTTGATAATCATTTTGTGCCGAATGATACTGACTGCGGGTGATGATGTTCTGCGGGCCATTGGCACGGAAGGCATCGAACTCGGCGCGCGTCGCGCGCTCGACGGTTGCCTTGTCGAAACGCAGCACCGATTTCGGGCTCCGATAGGCATCGTCCGTCATGTAGCCGGTGCCGAACGCCACGGTATTGGCATTGTCATAGACGACCATCACCGGAAGGAAATCCGCCGGCACGCCGCCGTTTTCCGTCGTGTCGCCGCGGCAGGCGTCGGGCGCGCGCACGACGACCGCCTTATTGTCGCTCATGCGTTGACCCCACACGGTCGGGGTCAGCCCTGCCTCGTATGTGGAGGAACTGTCCTTGTAATGGATGTTGAGGACGTTGCAGCCGACGACGATGTCATAGTGTTGCTGTTCGCCCTTATAGGCAAAGTCCACCTTCAGACGGAAGTAGGTTCCGCGATCGATATAGGCGTCCTTTGTGGAGGACAATTGCCCTGTCACGTGGTTCGCGGTCTCCGCTACCCAAGCCAAAGCCAGGAGAATGAACCCACCGACGGCGGCAACGGCAGTCCTCACCCTCAAGCTTTGCTCCGTGTGGAAGACATTCGCAAATGTGGTGGTCCCGGCCTGGCACTCGACACAGTGCACCCGTCAGCGCTTTATTTGCCGCGACCATCGCTACACCATTGGTGTAGCCAGACTATTAATATGTCCGGAAGTCAGCTCCGGCACTTCAATAGTGCTTCTGTCCGGCAGCTATTAAGGCAGCGTAAACCACACCGGCAGCACGCCCGACTGCTGCGCGCCGTCGATCAGTTCGAAGGCCGGCAGCGCCACCAGGAACACCAGTCCGTCGAGCAGCGTGTTCAAGAGCAGGCGCGGCTTGAAGCTGCCGGTGTCGCCTTCCTGGTAGAGCGAAAGCTTTGGAAAGAAGCGAGGCACGCGCGCCAGATAGGCTTTGTAGGGAGCGCCGAGGACTTCCTTGAGATAGCGCTCCTCGCGCAGGATGACGACGTGGAAGGCGCCGGCGCAAAGGACCGCGAAGAGGATGATGCCGGAAAACGAGCCGATCTGCGCGCCAACGCCGGCTGCCGCCACGGTCGAGAACAGATAGAGCGGGTTGCGGGTGATCGAATAGGGCCCGCCGGTGACCACTTCGGAGGATTTGCGGCCGCCGATGTAGAGCGTCGACCACAAGCGCCCGACGATGCCCAGGAAGATCAGGAGCACGCCGAACATCTCGATCGTCTCGTGCACGGGCGTCTCGGGAGGGAACGTCGACTGGCCGAACAGGAGTGCCGCAAACAGCACCACGATGAGCACCGCCAGCACGATGCGGCGCATATACTGGTAGCCGCCCAACCCTTCTATCTGGTTGTCGGTCGGGATCTTTGTTTCATCGACCATGGCCAATCCGATCGTCGTGTTTTGATCGCGATCGGGAAAACCCAATCGTCGATTTGGTCGCGATCGGGAACACCCGATCGTCGATTTGATCGCGATCGAGGAGCTCGATCGTCGCGAAGCCGGCGATCGGATAGAAAAACAGGCGCCCCGCCGATCGTCGGGTCGCCCTGCGCGGCAATTCAGGCGGATTTTGGAGCGCCAAGCAGCGCCGGCCGGTCAATTCTCTCTCGCGAAACCGTGATCGGCGCGACAGTTTGCGGCGATCGCGCCGGAATGGCTCCAGGACGGAAAGGAAAACGTGAGGCGCACCTTCAGCGGGGCGCCAGCACCATCATCATCTGTCGGCCTTCGAGCTTCGGCTCGGCCTCGACCTTGGCGATCGGCGCGACTTCCTCGCGCACCTTGTTCAGGAGCTGCATGCCGAGTTCCATATGCGCCATTTCGCGGCCGCGGAAACGCAGCGTCAGCTTGACCTTGTCGCCGTCCTCGAAGAAGCGCCGCACGGCCTTCATCTTGGTCTCGTAGTCATGGCTGTCGATGTTCGGGCGCATCTTGATCTCCTTGATCTCGATGACCTTCTGGTTCTTGCGCGCCTCGGCCGCCTTCTTCTGGTTGGCGTATTTCAGCTTGCCGAGATCGAGGATCTTGACGACGGGCGGCTGCGCGTTGGGCGATATCTCGACGAGATCCAGCCCGGCCTCTTCGGCCAGCAGCAGCGCGTCGTTGATGGAAACTTCGCCACGGTTGTGGCCTTCTGCGTCGATGAGCTGGACCCGGGGCACCCGGATGTCTCGGTTGGAGCGCGGACCGTCCTTGGTCGGGGCCGCTGCTTTGAAAGGTCTGCGAATGGTCGTGGTCTCCTCGGCCGTTTCGTTCAGGGTTTCTTTGAGTTCAATCGCTTGGACGCGCCTATGTGGTGAGCGCGCGGCCGGAGTCAATAGCACAGCCTCGCCAGGAAATCACCTCAAAGCTTGCCATTGCCTGCACCAAGCAAAGAAAAGGTGCGAGCACTTTTCCGCGAACCGCCGGATGTGCCAAAAGACCGGCCGGAAGGACGAGGTCATGGACGCCAGCGCACCAGTTTTCATCGACGTGAACGGAACGCAGATCGCTGTCAGGCAGGCGCCGGGCTCAGCGCCGGGCATCGTCTGGCTGGGCGGCTACAAGTCCGACATGCTCGGCACCAAGGCCGAGGCGCTGTCGGCCTGGGCGAGCCGCGAAGGCCGCGCCTATCTGCGCCACGACTATTCCGGCCACGGCGAATCGGGCGGCGAATTCGCCGAGGGCACGATCTCGAAATGGCTGGCCGAGAGCCTCGCCGTCTTTCGCCGCTTCAGCAAGGGCAAGCAGATCCTGGTCGGCTCCTCGATGGGGGCGTGGATTGCGCTGCGCATGGTGCAGGAATTGCGCAAGGCCGGCGACGACCGCATCGCCGGCCTGGTGCTGCTTGCGCCGGCGCCCGACTTCACCGTCGAGCTGATCGAGCCGGTGCTGACCAGGGCGCAGAAGCGCGACCTTTCGAAAAAGGGATTCTTCGAGGAACCGTCCGACTATTCCGCCGAGCCCTATATCTACACGCGCGCGCTGATCGAGGACGGCCGCGCGAACCGGGTGATGACCGGGCCGATCGACACTCATTGCCCGGTGCATATCCTGCAGGGTCTCGCCGATCCCGACGTGCCTTCCGGCCATGCGCTGAAGCTCGCCGCACTGCTGCCGGCCGATGACGTCACGCTGTCGCTTATCCCCGACGGCGATCATCGCCTCTCCCGCCCGGAGGATCTCGACATGCTCAACCGCGCCGTCGGCGACCTGGTCCAGCGGGTTTCATGAGCATGCGCATTTCAATCCCGATATCCGCCTTCGTTGCGGCCATCGTCGGCTTTGGCGGCACTTTAGCCATCGTCATTGCCGCCGCCAAGGCGATCGGCGCCACTCAGATCGAGACCGCGAGCGGGGTGACGGCGATCTGCCTGGCCATGGCCCTAGAATGCCTGTGGCTGTCCTGGCGCACGAAAATGCCGGTCATCACCGCCTGGTCGACCCCGGGCCTGGCGCTGATCGCGGCCTCCAGCGGCTTCACCATGGCGCAAGCCGTCGGCGCTTTCATCGTCACCGGCATCCTCTTGATCGCCACCGGCCTGTTCAAGCCGCTGACCCGGCTGATCGCGCAGATTCCGGCCTCGGTGGCGTCCGGCATGCTGGCCGGCATCCTGGTCGGCTTCGCCATCAGCGCGGTCAAGGCCATTCCCGCCGATCCGTGGCTGATCCTGCCGCTGATCGCCGCCTTCTTCGTCATCCGGCTGTTCAACCCGGCGGTTTCGGTCCTTGTCGTGCTGATCGGCGGCGGCCTTGCCGCCTTCCTCACCGGCCGCGTCGGCGGCCTGCCGGCGCCGGAATTGTCGACACTGACGCTGATCGCGCCGCAGTTCACCGTTTCGGCGATCATTGGCCTGGCCTTGCCGCTCTACCTCGTCACCATGGCCTCGCAGAACCTCTCCGGTCTCGCGGTGCTGAAAGCCGCCGGCTACCACCCGGAACCTGGCCCGCTGATCGGCGTCACCGGGCTGTTCTCGCTGCTCTCGGCGCCGTTCGGCGCCTCGACGACCAATCTGGCGGCGATCTCCGCGGCGATCTGCACCGGCCCGGATGTCCATCCGGATCCCGCCGAGCGCTGGAAGACGGGGCCGTTCTATGCGCTCGCCTATCTGGTCTTCGCCATCTTCGGCGCTTCGCTGGTGGCGATCTTCGCCGTCCTGCCGCAGAGCCTGATCGTGCTGGTCGCCGGCCTGGCGCTGATGGCGCCTTTAGCCAACGCGCTCTCGATCGCGCTCCATGATGCGGGCGAGCGCATGCCGGCCACGCTCACCTTTGCGGTGACGGCCTCAGGGCTCACCTTGTTCGGCGTCGGCGCGGCTTTTTGGGGGCTGGTCGCCGGAATGGCAGTGCTTTTCCTCGAGAAACTCAAAAAGCGATAATCATTTCAGGCCTTTCGCCGGTTTTGGCCGGACTTGCCTTGAATCGCCGATTTCGCCTTCCCATTTCGATTCCACGCAGCCGGTTTGGCTGTCTCCAACGGAAGGATTGGGAGAAAATGAACACAAGTGCATTGATCCGTCCGGCCTGGACGCCGGCGACCATCGCGCTGATGGTGATCGGCTTCATGGTGTTCTGGCCGCTGGGCTTCGCCATGCTTGCCTACATCATCTGGGGCGACCGGCTCGAAGGCTTCAAGCGCGATGTCAACCGCGCCACCGACGGCATCTTCGCCGGCTGCCGCCGTGGCTCGGAAAAGGCGGCCCGCTGGGGCCATGGCTCGTCCCGCACCGGCAACGTCGCTTTCGACGACTGGCGCGAGAAGGAACTCGAACGCCTCGCCGAGGAGCGCCGCAAGCTCGACGAGATGCTGAACGAGTTCGACGAGTATGCCCGCGAGCTGCGCCGTGCCAAGGACCAGGAAGAGTTCGACCGCTTCATGGCCGAGCGTAACAAGCGGACCGCGCCGACCACGACGAGTGGTCCAACCGGAGCGACGGGGCCGAAGCGCGGCAAGGGGTCGAACCTCCTTGACGACTGAGCCTCAATCATAAGGCTCGGCCGACATGCGGCGTCGCGCGAGCGGCGCCGTTTCTTTTTTGTTCTCCATGTAGCCTCACTCTACTGGTCGTTTTTCTCGAATCGCGTATCGTCCGGCCATGACCCTCGGCTTCTTTCGCAATCTGACCAAGCCAGAACCCAAGCCCGTCGTGGAGCGCGAGCATTGCGTCGCCGGCCGCACCCTGCCGCTCAAAATCGTCGAGAGCGCGAGGGCCCGGCGGTTGACGCTGCGTATCGATTCCGGCGGCCAGGGGCTGCGCATAACCGTGCCGCCCGGCTTGCGCCGCGGCGAGGTGGAGAAGTTCCTCGACCGCCATCAAGACTGGCTGGAGCAGCGCCTGGCCAAGGTGCCGATGCGCCCGCAGGTGCGGCCCGGCATCAAGATCCCGATCCGCGGCGTGCCGCACCGCATCGTCCATGAGCCGGCCAAACGCGGCACCGTCACCATCGCGCGCGACGAGCGCGGCCCGCTGCTCATCATCCATGGCGAGCGTGTCCACCTGCCGCGCCGCATCGCCGATTATCTGAAACGCGAGGCCAAGCGCGAGATCGAGAAGCTGGTGGTCAAGCACACCGAGGCGATCGGCAAGCGCGCCAA
Source organism: Mesorhizobium sp. WSM3868 (assembly GCF_002294785.1). Taxonomy (NCBI): domain Bacteria; kingdom Pseudomonadati; phylum Pseudomonadota; class Alphaproteobacteria; order Hyphomicrobiales; family Phyllobacteriaceae; genus Mesorhizobium; species Mesorhizobium sp. WSM3868. The sequence goes on from NZ_NSGB01000002.1 coordinate 262,985, forward strand.
GGCGATCCGCTACAAGGATACCTCCAGCCGCTGGGGGTCATGCACCTCGGAGGGCAATCTGTCCTTCTCGTGGCGCATCATGATGGCGCCGCCGCCGGTCATCAATTACCTGGTGGCGCATGAGGTCGCGCATCTGAAAGAGATGAACCACGGACCGAAATTCTGGAAGCTGTGCGAAAAGCTCTGCCCCGACACCGATCGCTGCAAGGACTGGCTGAAGCGCAACGGCGGCGCGCTGCAGGCGATCGTGTTTGAGTAGGCGTCGGCCTGGCACCCGTGTATAGCTGGCGGCCCACCGCAGCCGCTCAATCGTCATTCGCCGCGTTGAGTTCCTCCGGCCGCAGCCCTTCCTCACTCGCATGCGGCCACGGCAGAAAATTCCGGTCGAACGCGTCGCTGCCGAAATAGTCGAGCGCCCGGTGCGCCTCGGCGCCGTTGAAAGCGGACTTGTCCATCAGATGCGCGATCACCTCGCGCGCTTGCGCGATCTTCTGCCTGAGTTCGGCGACGGTCTTGTCGGCCATGATCTTCCTGCTCCCGCCTGTGTTCCTATTCGAAAGGTAGCGCTTTCCGTCGGCCCGGCAACGGCATGCTTTTTCTCGACTCTTGCGGCTTTTCGTGCCAATCCCGCGCCATGACGCTCGACATCAAGATCTGCGGATTGAAGACCGACGCCGCGATGGCCGCCGCGCTCGCCGGCGGGGCCAGCCATGTCGGCTTTATCTTTTTTGCCAAAAGCCCGCGCTTCGTCGATCCGGCCGAGGCCGGCCGTCTGCGCCAGGCGGCCATCGGCAAGGCCAAGGCGGTTGCCGTCACCGTGGATGCGGATGATGACTTTCTCGACGATATTGTCGCGAAGATGCAGCCGGATATGCTGCAACTGCATGGCTCCGAAACGCCGGTGCAGGTGGCCGAGCTCAAGACCCGCTACGGCCTGCCGGTGATGAAGGTGCTGTCGGTCAGCGAAGCCGCGGATCTCGAGCGGATAAAGCCCTATGTCGGCGTTGCCGACCGCTTGATGTTCGACGCCAAGCCGCCCAAGGGATCGCAATTGCCTGGCGGCAATGGCGTCGCCTTCGACTGGCGCATCCTTGCCGGCCTTGACGCCGGCCTCGATTACATGCTTTCCGGAGGGCTCAACGCCGCCAATGTCGGCGATGCCCTCAGACTGGCCAATCCGCCCGGGATAGACATCTCCTCCGGCGTGGAGAGCGCTCCGGGCGTCAAGGATCCGGCGCTGATCGAGCAGTTTTTCCGGGCCGTCAGGGCCGCGCGCGACGACCGCGCCGCCTGAGGAAGTTTTCAAACCCGAGCATGTCCCGGAAAAGTGGGAACCGGTTTTCCGATAAGGACGTGCTCAGAAGCAAAGACTCAGGAGATCGGCGATGAACAGGCCGGCTATGCCCAATTCCTTCCGCACCGGGCCCGACGAGCAGGGCATGTTCGGCATTTTCGGCGGCCGCTTCGTCGCCGAGACGCTGATGCCGCTGATCCTCGATCTCGAAGAGCAGTGGAACAAGGCCAAGAATGATCCGGAGTTCAAGGCGGAGCTGGAGAACCTTTCGACCCATTATGCCGGTAGACCGTCGAAGCTCTATTTCGCCGAGGGCCTGACAAGGTATCTTCGCGAGGTTTCCTCGGCGAAGGGCCTCGGGGGCGGCGCCAAGGTCTATTTCAAGCGCGAGGACCTGAACCACACCGGCTCGCACAAGATCAACAATTGCCTCGGCCAGATCCTGCTCGCCAAGCGCATGGGCAAGAAGCGCATCATTGCCGAGACCGGTGCCGGCCAGCATGGTGTCGCTTCCGCCACGGTCGCTGCGCGCTTCGGCTATCCCTGCGTGGTTTACATGGGTGCAACCGACGTCGCCCGCCAGAGCCCGAACGTCTTTCGCATGAAGCTGCTCGGCGCCGAGGTTCGCCCGGTCACCGCCGGCCACGGCACGCTGAAGGACGCGATGAACGAGGCGCTGCGTGACTGGGTCACCAATGTCGAGGACACCTATTATCTGATCGGCACCGCCGCCGGCCCGCATCCCTATCCGGAGCTGGTGCGCGACTTCCAGTCGGTGATCGGCACGGAAGCACGCGCCCAGATGCTGGAGCAGGAAGGCCGGCTGCCCGACGTCATCATCGCCGCCGTCGGCGGCGGCTCCAACGCCATTGGGCTTTTCCACCCGTTCCTCGACGACAAGGATGTGCGCATCATCGGCATCGAGGCCGGCGGTCGCGGCCTCGACGGCGTCGAGCACTGCGCCTCGATGAATGCCGGCGCGCCGGGCGTGCTGCACGGCAATCGCACCTATCTCTTGCAGAATGCGGATGGCCAGATTCTCGACGGCCATTCGATCTCGGCCGGTCTCGATTATCCGGGCGTCGGGCCCGAGCATGCCTGGCTGCGCGATTCGGGCCGCGTCGAATATGAGCCGATCCTCGACGACGAGGCGCTGGAGGCCTTCCAACTGACGACCCGGGTCGAAGGCATCATCCCGGCGCTGGAATCTGCGCACGCCATCGCGCATGCGATGAAGATCGTGCCGAAAATGGACAAGGACCAGATCGTCATCGTCAACCTGTCCGGCCGCGGCGACAAGGACGTGCACACGGTGGCCAAGATGCTGGGCATGGAGATCTGACAATGACGACCCGCATCGACCGCCGCATGGCGAAGCTCAAATCCGAGGGCCGTCCGGCTTTGGTCACCTACTTCATGGGCGGCGATCCGGATTACGACACTTCGCTCGCTATCATGAAGGCGCTTCCCGGCGCCGGCAGCGATGTCATCGAGCTCGGCATGCCTTTCTCCGATCCGATGGCCGACGGCCCGGCCATTCAGGCGGCGGGTCTCAGGGCGCTGAAAGGCGGTCAGACGCTGGTCAAGACGCTGAAGATGGCGTCCGAATTCCGCGCCGGCGACGACGAAACGCCGATCGTGCTGATGGGCTACTACAACCCGATCTACATTTACGGTGTCGATCGCTTCCTGGCCGACGCCAAGGCGAGCGGCATCGACGGCCTGATCGTTGTCGACCTGCCGCCGGAAATGGACGAGGAGCTCTGCGTTCCGGCGCTGAAGGCGGGCATCAATTTCATCCGCCTGGCGACGCCGACCACCGACGACAAGCGCCTGCCGAAGGTGCTCGAGAACACCTCCGGCTTCGTCTACTACGTGTCGATGACGGGCATCACCGGCTCGGCCTTGGCCGACACTGCCAAGGTGTCGGCGGCGGTCAAACGCATCAAGGGTCACACCGCGCTGCCGGTCTGCGTCGGCTTCGGCGTCAAGACCGCCGAGCAGGCGCGTACCATCGGCGCCTCCGCCGACGGCGTCGTCGTCGGCACGGCGATTGTCAACGCGGTCGCCAATGTGCTCGGGCCCAAGGGCGAGAAGACCGCCGATCCGGCCGAAGCGGTCGCCACGCTGGTCAGCGGGCTTGCCCAGGGCGTCCGCTCGGCCCGCCTTGCTGCCGCCGAATAGTCTGACTATTTGTTTTTACGCAATTCCGGACGGAAAACCGCCACACACTTTTCCTGGAATTGCTGGACGTCTCTTCGTCGGGACAGGAGCCGAAGCGATGAACTGGATCACCAACTACGTTCGACCGAAGATCAATTCGATGCTCGGCCGGCGCACCGACATGCCGGAAAATCTCTGGATCAAGGATCCCGAGACCGGCGAGATGATCTTCCACAAGGACCTCGAATCCAACCAGTTCGTCATCCCGTCTTCCGGCCACCACATGAAGATCTCGGCCAAGGAGCGGCTGAAATACTTCTTCGACGACGGCAGATACGAGACGCTGGAAAACCCCAAGGTCGTGCAGGATCCGCTGAAGTTCCGCGATGAGAAGCGCTACACCGATCGGCTGAAAGAGGCGAAGGCCAAGACAAGCCTCGAGGACGCGATTCTTAACGCAGTCGGCACCATCGAAGGCCTGCCGGTGGTGGTTACCGTGCAGGATTTCGCCTTCATGGGCGGCTCGCTCGGCATGGCCGCGGGCGAGGCCATCGTCCATGCCTTCGAGGTCGCTTTGCAGCGCAGGCGGCCGCTGATCCTGTTCGCCGCCTCGGGCGGCGCCCGCATGCAGGAAGGCATCCTCTCGCTGATGCAATTGCCGCGCACCACGGTCGGCGTCGACCGGCTGAAGGAAGCCGGCCTGCCCTATATCGTGGTGCTCACCAACCCGACCACCGGCGGCGTGACCGCGTCCTATGCCATGCTGGGCGACGTTCACATCGCCGAGCCCGGCGCGCTGATCGGCTTCGCCGGGCCACGCGTCATCGAGCAGACGATCCGCGAGAAACTCCCCGATGGCTTCCAGCGCGCCGAATATCTGATGGAACACGGCATGGTCGACATGGTGGTCTCGCGTCTGGAGATGCGCTCGACCATCGCACGACTGTTGAAGATGCTCCTCAAGACCCCAGTGGCCGAGACGCCATTGGAGCCTGAGATCCTGCCGCCGGCGGTCGTCAACGCCGAATCCCGGCCGCAGGCCTGACGCGAGGTCGTTTGCCGCCCACGCGATTGCGCCAACTGCGCCGCGCAGTAGCCGTTTGCGCATGATCCCTTTCCAAAACGGATCCCGGTTCGGGCTCATGCGCCAGAGCAATTCCAGCAAGAGTGCGCAGCGGTTTTGCGTCCGGAATTGCACACGAACGAAAAGCATTGAAGGCGATCCTGTTCTTTCGCCGCAAATGCTCTAGGATTCCGCCATGACAACGCTCGCCGCCGATCGTGAAATCGAACATCTGATGACGCTCCATCCGAAAGGTTTCGACCTTTCGCTGGACCGCATCACCCGCCTGCTCGAGCGTCTCGGCAACCCGCAGGACCGGCTGCCGCCGGTCATCCACATCGCCGGCACCAACGGCAAAGGCTCCTGCGCCGCCTTCTCGCGTGCGCTGCTGGAGGCGGCCGGTCACCTCGTCCACGTGCACACCTCGCCGCATCTGGTGAACTGGCACGAGCGCTACCGGCTGGCGGCCGAGGGCGGCGGCAAGCTGGTCGACGACGATGTCTTTGCCGAGGCCATCGCGCGCGTCGCCAAGGCCAATCAAGGCCAGAAGATCACCGTTTTCGAGATCCTCACCGCCGTCACCTTCATTCTGTTTTCCGAGCATCCGGCCGAGGCGGCGATCATCGAGGTCGGGCTCGGCGGCCGCTTCGATGCCACCAATGTCATTTCGCGGCCTGCCGTCTCGGTGATCATGCCGGTGTCGATGGATCACGAAGCCTATCTCGGCGACCGCGTTGAGCTGATCGCGGCCGAAAAGGCCGGCATCATGAAGCGCGGCTGCCCGGTGGTGATCGGCGCGCAGGAAAGCGAGACCGCGCTGGAGGTGCTGATCGAGACCGCCGAGCGGCTGGATTGCCCGACCGTTGTCTACGGTCAGGATTTCCTGGCCTTCGAGGAGAACGGCCGCATGGTCTATCAGGACGAGGACGGTCTGATGGACCTGCCGCTGCCGCGCCTGCCCGGTCGGCATCAGTTCGCCAATGCCGCCGCGGCAATCGCCGCGGTCAAGGCCGCCGGCTTCGAGATCAGCCATCGCGCTGCCGAAAAAGCGATGACCAGTGCCGCCTGGCCGGCCCGGATGCAGAAGCTGACGCAGGGCAGGCTGGTTGAGCTTGCCCCAAAGGGCGCCGAGATCTGGCTCGACGGCGGTCACAATCCGGGCGCCGGCGTCGTCATCGCCGAAGCGCTGGCCGAGCAGGAGGAAAAGAACCCGCGCCCGCTGATCCTCATCGCCGGCATGATCAACACCAAGGACCAGACCGGCTATTTCAGCGCCTTCAAGGGGCTTGCCCGCCATGTCTACACGGTGCCGGTGAGCAAGAGCGATGCCGGCGTGCCCAATGACGAGCTCGCGCTGCGCGCCACCGAGGCCGGCCTGTCGGCCGAGCCGGTCAACTCCGTCGCCGATGCGCTTATGCTGTTGCGCGATAGCTGGGACGGTCCGGCGCCGCGCATCCTCATCGGCGGCTCGCTATATTTCGCCGGCGCCGTGCTGGACGAGAACGGCACGCCGCCGACCTGATAGCGCCGAGGCAGTCGCGAGGAGCAATCGTGATCAAGGTGAACCAGCTGGCCCACGTCTGCATCTTCGCGCATGACCTTGAGGCGACGCGCGGCTTCTACCGGGATGTGCTCGGCATGGACACGCGGTTCAACTTCCTGCGCGACGGCAAGATCTTCGGTTTCTATCTCGATTGCGGCGGCCGCAGCCATGTCGAGGTGTTCGAGAAGGCCGAAGCCCGCTACAGCGAGGCGAACCAGATCAACCACTTCTGCCTGGAGGTGGAAGACATGGACGCCGCGATCACCCATATCCGGTCGCAAGGGGTCGAGGTCACGGCGAAGAAGCTCGCTTGCGACGGCACCTGGCAGGCCTGGATCAAAGACCCCAACGGCGTGAAGATCGAGCTGTTCGAATACACGGCCAAAAGCGCGCAATTCATCGGCGGCGATCGCGTTGCCGATTGGTAGCGGCGCCTGCCTCGAAGGTTATTTCAGCTCGATCTCGATGAAGGCATATTCGCCGTCATTGGCGTTGATGACGTCGTGCTCGACGCCTTCCCGGCGGAAGTAGGGCGCGCCTTGCTTCATCTCTGCGAAGGATTCGCCGTCGTTGGTCACCAGCTTCACCTTGCCGTCCATCAGCGGCACGACGACATAGTCGTGGCCATGGCGGTGCCAGCCGGTGTTGGCGCCCGGGGCGAAGCGGTATTCGGTGACGATCACGCGCTCATTGTCGACGTGAACTGTGGCCTTGGCTGTTCCGGTCATGGGGGGCTCCTTTTCTTAAGGAAAGGAGATGGCCGCCCGAAGCGTCAGGGCCAGAGTGCCGTCAGCGATGGCGCCAAGAAAAAGCCCGGCGCAATGGCCGGGCTCGATCTCGCTAATATTCGGATTGGCTCAGGCGAGGCTGCCATTGATCCAGTGCGACAGCGCGGTCTTCGGCGCCGCACCCACCTTCATGTCGGCCACTTCGCCGCCCTTGAAGATCATCAGCGTCGGGATCGAACGCACGCCGTACTGGGCGGCCAACTCGGGATTCTCGTCGATGTTGAGCTTGGCGACCTTCACCTTCGAGCCGAGCTCCTTGGCGATGTCTTCCAACGCCGGGGCGATCATCTTGCACGGACCGCACCACTCGGCCCAGAAATCCACCACGACCGGCTCCTTGGCATTGAGCACATCGGCCTGGAAATTGCCCTTGTCGACCTTGACGGTGGCCATGCTGAAATCCTTTCGAAAACTCGGGTTGCACCAAATGTGGTGGCTGTGGTGGCGATGTTCAAGCAGTTCTTGTGTCACGCTCCCGTGAGTCGGGCAAGGACACCGTCCATGGCCACTGCCGGCAGCTCGATCAGGCGCGGCGCCTCGGTGAACAGCAGCGCGGCCGTCACCGTGCGGCCCGGATAGAGCGGCTGAAGCAGCGCGCGGTAGAGCGCAAGCTGCAGGACATAGGCCGGCGGCACTTCGGCCAGGCTGGCCGGCGCCGGCCGGTTGGTCTTGTAGTCGACGATCGAGACCGTTTCCGCAGTGACGGCCAGCCGGTCGATCTTGCCGGAGATGGAGCGCAGCCTGCCCTTTACCTCCAGGCCGCCCATGACGGCGACTTCCGCCCGCGAGGACGGCGAGAACAGCGCCCCGAAGCTTCTGTCGGACAGGATGGAAAGCACGGCTTCCAGCGCCGTGTCACGCTCTTCGGCCGGCCAGTCGGCGCCGGCGCGCGCCAGATAGCGCTCGGCCGCGCTCCGCCTCTCGTCCTCCGCGATGCCGGGCAGCATCTGCAGCAATTTGTGCAGTGCCAGCCCGCGCATCACCGCAAAGCCTGGTTCGGTTTCCGCGTCGAGCACCGGCGAGCGCGTGTCGGGCAAGCTTTCCGTCGCTTCGTCGATCAGCGCCGAGGCGCCTGAAGGCGAGAGCGGCCGCGGCAAGTCCTCATAGGGTGGCAGCGGCCGGAACAGGTCGTCCGGCGGCGGCGCGGCATGATCGAACGGTATCGTCTCCTCAGCCTGATTGAGCGCCATCGGCGGCAGCTTGGTCATATGGAAGCGATGTACTGCCACATCGGGTGTCGCCGGATGCCGCCGTTCAGCGCTTTCCGGCGCACCCAGCAGTGCCCGGCTGACGATCGAATGCCAGGTGCCGGTGCTCGGCGCGCGCTTGCCATGATAGCCGCAGACGATCAGCCGGTCCTCGGCGCGCGTCATGCCGACATAGAGCAGCCGCCGGTATTCGTCGTCGGCAAGCTCGCGCGCCCGCGCCGAGGCCGCTTTCGAAACGCCGTTGGCGACGTCACTCGCCGAGCGCCAGAGATAGCCCTTGCCCTTCCAATCAGCGCCCGAGCTTTCGAAGGCCATCAGCCGCGGCAGGTGCTGGTCGCTGAACGGCGCCGAGCCGCCGTCGACCAGGAAGACGACCGGCGCCTCCAGGCCCTTGGCGGCGTGCACGGTCATGACGCGCACCTCGTTGCGGGTCTGGTCCATCTCGCGCTTGATCTCCGGCCCGCTGTTTTCCAGCGTCGAGAGGAAGGATTCCAGCCCCGGCAGGCCGGTACGTTCCTCAGCCAGGCAGAAACTCAGGAACTCGTCGAGGATGTCGCCGGCTTCCGGCCCGAGCCGGGCCGTCATCTTGCGGCGCAGGCCGTCACGCGAAAGCGCGGCGGCATAGAATTCGAAGACCGGCTTGAACGCCACTTCAGTCGCCCAGCCATCGAGCCGGCTAACGACCGCGGCCAGGGCCGCGTCTCGGCCGGCATGCTGCCGGAGCGATGCGATCAGCGACTGGCCCTTGGGCCGCTCGCCGGCGAGCGTGAGCAACGTCTCCTCGGAAACCTCGAAGATCGGGCTGCGCAGCACGGCGGCCAGGGACAGGTCGTCCTCCGGCTGGATCAAAAAATGGCCGAGCGCGATCAGGTCCTGCACGGCGATGTGGCCGGGAAGGCTCAGCCTGTCGGCGCCGGCGACCGGGATCTGCCGATTCTTGAGGCTGCGCGACAGCGCGTGCACGAAGCGATCGCGCTTGCGCACCAGCACCAGGATGTCCCCGGCGGTCAGCTTGCGGCCCTTGCCTTCGATGGCCTCGCCGTTGCGGAGCCAGTTCTGGATCGTCGTTGCCACATGTTCGGCCACGCGCACGGCGGGCGCGCTGGCGTGGTTGACCGGCAAGGTCCAGTCGTCGGGCTCTTCGACCATTTCGGCGCCGATCGAGGGCCACACCTCAACATAGCCCGGCGCATCGATGCGGATCGCCTTGTGGCTGAGCGGATCGGGATCGTGGCTGATGCCGCGCCGCACGCCTGGCTCGGCGAAGACGCGGTCGACGGCGGCAAGCACGTCGTCGCTCGAGCGGAACGACCAGGTGAGCTTCAGGTCGGCAAACGAAGCCTCCGCGTCGCGCACCCGCCCGGCAAACAAAAGCCGGCTTTCGGCAAAGGAATCGGGCGCCGCGCCTTGGAAGGAGTAGATCGACTGTTTCTCGTCGCCGACGGCGAAAACCGTGCGCCGCACCGTCTCGCGCTGGCCTAGGCCGGCGAAGAACTCTTCCGTCAGCTTCTTCACCACCTCCCACTGGTCGGGACTGGTGTCCTGCGCCTCGTCGAGCAGGATATGGTCGATGCCCTGGTCGAGCTTGAACTGCACCCACGGCCCGGCATCGGGCCGCGACAGCAGGCTTACCGTGCGGGTGATCAAATCGTTGAAGTCGAGGAAACCGCGGCTTCGCTTCAACTGCTCGTAGCGGGCGATCAGCCAGCCGGCGACGGTGAGCGCGGCGGCCGTACCTTCGAGCATGCGGAACAGCGCCAGCCGGTCCGATACATCGAGGATCGCCCTGGCCGCCGCGAGATAGCGCTCGGGCAGGTCGGGCAGCCTGTCGACCAGCGCCTTCTTGAAGATCTTCGGTGGATCGTAAGGGTCGCCATCGGAGCGCAGAAATGCCTTGGCGAGCAGTCGCAGTCGCCTGATCGGATCGGCTTCGGCAAAAGCGGTCTGCGCATAGGGCAGCACGTTGTTCAGCACCTGCCGCGCGTCGGCGGCTTCGGCGGCGCGCGCGAATTCAGCGAACTGGCTCGGCGCAAAGCCTGGCAGCGGCCAGACCGAAGCGGCAATGCCGGCTGCCGTCTGGCCGGGGTTGAAGCCGAACTCGGCGAACAGCAGCCGGAAATCTCGGTCCTTGCCCAGCTTTTCGATAAAGGCGCGCAGTTCGTCGCGCTTGCCGACGATCTCGGAGAGCAGCATGTCGAGCCCGAATTCGCCGCCGCGCTCCAGCACCGTGGCAAAGGCTTCCGCCAGGCCTTCGACACCAGCGCCGGCACCCGAGATCATGTCGCGTCGCGCATCCGCGAAAAGCGAGGCCTCCATCTGCGGGTCGAGCATCTCGAAATGCGCCGGGATGTTGGCTTCCAGCGGGAACTGATGCAGCACCGATTCGCAGAAGGCGTGGATGGTCTGAATTTTCAGGCCGCCCGGCGTTTCCAGCGCCTCGGCAAACAATCGGCGCGCGCGCCGCATCGTATCGCGGTCGGCCGCCCGCCCGTCGAGCGCCGCGATCCGTGTCGCAAGCTCGGCGTCTGGAAGCGCCGTCCACTCCGACAACGTCGAGAACACGCGGTTCGACATGTTGGCGGCGGCGGCGCGCGTGTAGGTCAGGCACAGGATCTTCGACGGATCGGTGCCGTTGAGCAGAAGCCGGATGACGCGTTGCGCCAGCACATGGGTCTTGCCCGAGCCGGCATTGGCCGAGACCCAGGCGGAATTTTGCGGATCGGAAGCGCGCGCCTGGCTGGCGGCGGTGTCGGAGGGGATCGGATATCTCATCCTTCCGCCTCGTCCTCGCTTGCGCCGCCGGCCGACCATTCCAGCACGCGCGCCAGATGGTCGTAGTCGCCATCGGCCTGGCCTTCGCGGAACGGCAGCGCGCGTGACAGATAGCCGGTGGTCGGGTCAGCATAGTGGAACAGCAGCCTTTCCAGCCGCGCCCACGCTTCCTCGGCAAGCTCGTTGGCGGTCTTCGGCTTGCGGTTGTATTCGAGGATCGATTCCTCGAACACCTCGCCGTTCGGCTTCAGCCGCACGAAGGCAAGCTGCGAGGGCTCGCAAATGCCGAGCTCCTTGAAAGCGCCCCGCCGAAGCAGCGCGCCCTCGAGCGCCAGCTGCGGCGACAGAAGCGTATGCGCCTGCGCCTTCGAAGGCGAGGAACCGGTCTTGTAGTCGAGGATGTCGGCCATGCCGCCTGCGAGAAGGTCGACCCGGTCGGCATAGCCCGAAAGCGTGATGCCGGTGCGGCCGACAACGGTCTTTTCGGCGCGTTCCTCGGCATAGCGCCGGGCGACGGCGTCGGCGCGGGTATGCTCCCATTCGATGATGTTTTCCGCGAGCTTTTCGAAGCGCGGCCACCACACCGCCTCGATATCGGGCGGAAGTGCCGCGTCGGCAAAGCACGCGCGACCGGCCTCGATGAGGGCTGCCAGCGCGCCCGGCGCCCTCGGATCTTCCACCCTTCGCGAAAACAAATGCAGGATTTCGTGGAACAGCGTGCCGCGTTCGGCAGCACCGGGGTCGCGGATCACCGGGTCGAGCGGCATCAGCTCGAGAATCCGCCTGGCATAGATCGCATAGGGGTCGCGGCGCAGCGTCTCGATCTCGGTGACCGAGAAATGCTGTGGCCGCAGGTGCAGCGGCGGCTTCGGCTGTGGGCGGGACGCGAAATCCTTCCTGTCGCCGGCATCGAGCGCGCGCGCCCAGGCAAGCAACGCGTCGCCGCGCCGGCGAACTGCCGTCGCCTGGTCCTTGCCGATGAAGGTGAGGATGCGCTGCAGCCAGCGCGACGGCACTGCCGGCGCGTCGCCGGATCGGGCCGAGCGGGTCAGCACCACCGTTTCAGTACCCATCGCAATCTGGAAATCATGCGCGGCAAGGCCGATGCGCCGCTCCGGCGGCTCGAGATCGATGCCGGTCTTCATCAGCCGCGACATGAACCGGTCGCTCTCGGGCTTGCGCGGCCAGACCCCTTCATTGAGGCCGCCGATGACCAGCGTGTCGACGCTTTGCAGGCGAGCTTCCAGCGCGCCCCAGATGGCGATGTTGCGGTCGGTGCCTTGCGCCGGCTTGACCGTTTCCGGCGCGATCAGCGCCTCCATCACGTCGGGCCATTCGCCCGCATCGAACATAAACGGCGATGACACGGCAACCAGCCCGCGCAGAAGCTCGGCGAACTTCTCGCCGGCGTCGCCGGCATAGAGGCTGGTCAGGCTGTCATCGGCCGCGCGGCCGAGACCTTCCAGCGCCACGACGCTCGCCCGCGTCAATGTCGCGATATCGGCATCCTTCTCGCCGCGCATCGCCGTGAGCGGGGATAGCGCATCGGTGAGGCGATTGAGCACTGCCCGCGCCTCTTCGATACCGCGTACCGTAAGGCGCTGGAACCAGAAGGGCTGACGGCTGTCGCCGCCAAGGCCCGCGAGCCGCGTCTCGAAAAGCGCGTCGAGGGAAGCGACGTCCGGCCGGCCGGTGCCGCCGCGCAGCGCCACCAGCTCGATCAGCTCGGCAGCCTTGCGCACGCTCTGGCGTTCGAGACCGAGGCCAAGCAGCGGATGCTTGAGCAGCGACAATAGACCCACCGGATCGCCTGGCCGGAATGCTGCGCCTAGCGCCAGCCTGAGCATGCTGGCGGCCGGCGTGTTGGCTAGCGGCGTGCCGCCGGAATCGTCAGCGACGACGCCGAAGCGTAGCAGCTCGGCCGAGACGCGTCGCGCCAGGGCGCGGTCGCCGGTGACGAGTGCCGCGCGCTTGCCCGGCGTTTCCACTGCGCGCTTTAGCGCAATGGCAATCGCTGCCGCCTCGTCGCGCTCATTGGCAGCCTCGACCAGCGTCACGCCGGCCAGCGCCTGCTCGACATCGCTGACCGGGAAACGCGGCCGCGACTCCGTCCAAAGCTCGGTGGTCTCGGCCGGCCGCAGCGCCTCGCCGACAAGGGCGGCGCGTAATGCAAGCGGTCTTGACGCAGCGCCGATCTCCTCGACATCGCGGCGCTCAATGCCAATGCTGCCGATCAGCTTGGCGAGGCCGTATTGTGGGTGACCAAGTGTTGCCGGCCGCGCGCCGGGCGCGGTTATCGCCGCGAAGGTCACGTCGTCGAGCTCACGGTCGAGCCCGGGCAGCACGACGGCGCCGTTCGGCAAGCCGGCGATCACGGCAAGCAACTCGGCCGTGGCTGGAATGGAGCCGGTCGAACCGGCGGCGATCACCGGTCCGGTCGGCGGACTGCGCTTCAGCCGCGCCGCTTCCAGCCGGATCAGCGCGCTGCGGTGCGCGGCCGGATTAGAGCGGTCACGCTCTTTGAGCAACTCCGGCCAGTTGTCGGTGACGATGCCGAGGAAATCGAGCGTCACCTGCCACCAGCCCGCAAGGTTGCCGGTGACCAGCGTGGCGAGCTTCGCCCAATCCGTCCCCTCGGTCTCGATCTCGTCCATCAGCCGGGCAAGGTCGCGCGAAAGCCAAATGGCGTCGGCGGCCGAGGTCGGCACGACGAACTCCTCGTTGAAGCGCGCCCTGACGTGCGCCGGCAGGCTTTCCTTCCAGGCGCGCACCAGCGGCGCCAGCAACAGCAGCCTTTCCTGCGCGGCGATCGGCGGTGCGAGGTCTATTGCCGGTGCCGCCTCGGCGTCAAAGGCGGCCTCGTCCTCGTCGAACTCGCCGAGCGGCCGCACCGTTGGCAAGATGCCCGAGCGTCTGCCGAGCATGTCGACGAAGGCGCCGCGCAGGGCGCGCGCCGCGCGCCGCGTCGGCACATAGATGGTCGCGTCAGCCAGCGCCAGCGGCTCGCCGTCGAAGCGGAAGGTTGGGATCAGGCGGCCTTCGAGCAACGCCTCCGCCAGCGTCGGCAGGAACGGCGCTCCGGACGGGATGGAAAAGACGCGGCGCGAGCCGCTCATACCGCATTAGATCTTTGTGCGCCCGTTTGGGCGCACAAACGACGATCTAACTCTTTGAGTCTACGCATCGTGCTTTCCAAAAATCGGACCCGATTTTTGGGCCGATGCGGTCGCGGGCGCGCCGGTGACCGCCGCTTCGGCCGCCGGAATGGCGTCCGGCGTCCCGACGGTGATCCAGCGGCCTCTCATCTTCATGCCGAACAGGCGGCCGGCGGCGATTGCCTTGTCGAAATAGGCGTTGATCGAATGCGGGCCTTCGGGCGCATCCTTGAAGATGCGCGGATGGATGATCGCGGCACCGGCATAGATCAAGCCGGCAGGGTCGCCTTTGGACCGGCGCAGCGCGCCGTCCGGCGCCACGAGGAAGTCGGTGCCGACGCAGTGTCCGATCGCTGAGTCGAGATCGGTGAGCATCAGCAGAATATCCATTCTGGCGGCGTCCCATGCAAGGGCGAGGCGCTCGAGGCTGGGCTCGCCGCTGTCGATCCAGAACGTATCGGCATTGATGATGTAGAAAGGCTCGCCCCCCAGGAACGGCAGCGCCTTGACGATGCCGCCGGCCGAGTCCAGCAGGCCCGCGCGCTCGTCGGAAATGTCGATCTTCGGCGCCCGGCGCCCGGCGACATGGGCGATGATCTGCTCCGGCAGGTAGTGAACGTTGACGACGGCGCTGGCGACGCCGGCGGCTTCCAGGCTGTCCAACCCCCAGTCGAGCAAGGTCTTGCCGGCGATCTTCACCAGCGGCTTCGGCATCGTGTCGGTGATCGGCCGCATGCGCTTGCCGAGACCGGCCGCAAGCACCATCGCGGTCTTCGGCTTCATGGCGAGCGCTCCTCGAGCAGGCCGTGGGCCATGTAAAGTTCCTTCAGGCCGGCAAGCGCCGGGTGCGCCAGCGCCCGCCTCAGATAGTCGCGAATGCGCGGCAGGTGCTTCAGATAGTAGGGCTTGCCGTCGCGCTTTTCGAGCCGCACGAAGATGCCGAGGATCTTCGAATTGCGCTGCGCCGCCATGATCGCATAGGCCTCGGCGAAGCCGGCTTCGTCGAAGGCGCCGGCCGAACGCCGCGCCGCGAAGTAGGCTTCGACCGTCCGCCGCTCGATCTCGGTCGAGACGGTGACACGCGCATCCATGGCTAAAGAGGCGACGTCGTAAGCCGCCGGGCCGATCAGCGCGTCCTGCACGTCGATGATGCCGAGCCGATCGAGGCCGGAACGCTCTGCCCGCCAAATGATGTTGGGCGAATGGAAGTCGCGCAGCACCAGCGTGTATTCCTGGCCCTCGAGCCGGTCGAGCACCGCGTTCCATGCCTTGTGGTAGCCTGCCCGCAATGCATCGCTTGCCGGCTCGCCGGTGACCATCGGCACATACCAATCGACCAGAAGGTCCGCTTCGATCAGCATCGCCTCGCGGTCAAAGGGCGGAACGTCGTGGTACACGCCCGGCGCGGCCTCCATGCGGTCGGGCCAGGCCTTGCCATGCATCATGGCGAGCAGCTCCGCCGCTGCCTCATAGCGCTCGACGATCGGCTGGCCGTCGCCGCCCAAAAATCCTTCCGAGCCGAGATGTTCGAGCAGCAGAAAGCCCTGATCGAGGTCCTGCGCATGGATAAGCGGCACGCTGACGCCGGCGGCGAGAAGCGCCCGGTCGATGCCGACGAAGGCGGCGACCGATTGTGCGGTGTGAGCGATCACGGCGTAAGGCTTGCCGTCGCGCACCGGCGGTCCGAGCACCAGGCGCGGCGAGTTCATCAGCACCCCCGGCGCCCGGCCGGGAAGCGAGGCGATCTCGTAGGAACGGGCGGACGCGTCGCCGACGAAATGACGGCGGCTCGCTTCGCCCCAGCCGGCCGAGGCCAGGAAATCACGCATCGCCAGCGAGCGCGCCGCGCGCTCGAAGGCGGCTCCCTGTCCGGAAATCCTTGCCGATCGGCCCGCGCCCTGCTCGATAAGCTCGACCTCGAGCGCATCTGCCGGCAGCTGGTCGCGGGCCCGTTCCGGCCATTCGATCAGTGCCGCGCCCTGCGCCAGCGCGTCGTCGAGGCCGAGCTCGTCGAGCTCGTCCGGCGAGGACAGGCGGTAGAGGTCGAAATGGTGCACGGGTACCCGTGTCTCGTAGCTCTGCACCAGCGTGAAGGTCGGGCTCGGCACTTCGAGGCCGGCGTCGTCGGCAAGCGCCCGGATGAGCGCGCGGGCCAGCGTCGACTTGCCGGCGCCGAGATCGCCTTTCAGCGCAATTGCGTCGCCAGCCCGCAGCGCCATGGCAAGGTCTTCGCCAAGCCTTGCGGTCGCCGCCTCGTCGGCGAGAAATCGTTCCAACACCGTTTCTGCCAAAGCGCGTTACTCGGCCGCTTGGCGGATGCCGCCGGAGGGCGTCTCTGGGAAGGTGCAGATCACGGTCGTGCCCTTGTCCGCTCCGGTCTCTATACGCACCGTTCCGCCGTGCAATTCGACGAAGCTCTTGACGATCGACAGTCCCAACCCGGCGCCGCGTCGGCGGCCGCCATTGGCGCGCGGCTCGAAGCGTCGGAAGACCGATTCCAGCACGTCCGGCGGCATGCCCGGCCCGTCGTCATGCACCGAGAATTCGACGCCGTCTGCCATTTGACGGCAAGCGAGCGTGATCGTGCTCGCCGCTGGCGCATAATTTGCGGCATTGCTCAAGAGATTGTAGAGGATCTGGCGGACCCGGATCTCGTCGCCGTGGAAGCTCTTCGGCGCCGATGCAGCGTCGACCTTGAGCTTGATCTGATGCTCCTCCAGCCGGTCGGCGACCAGCTCGGCGGCCGCGGCGATCGTCCTGTCGATACTCATCTCGGAGATGTCGAGCTGCATGATGCCGGCATCGACCGTCGCAAGATCCAGTATGTCGTTGACGATGGTGAGCAGGACCGAGGACGACGAGCCGACATGCTCGACATATTCGCGCTGCTTCGACGTCAGCGGTCCCGTCGTCGGCAGCGACAGCAGCTCGGTGAAGCCGATGATGTTGGTCAGCGGCGAGCGCAGTTCGTAGGAGACGTGCTGCACGAACTCGTTCTTCAACTGGTCTGACTTCTCCAGCGCCTCGTTCCTGTCCTTCAGCGCCCGCTCGACATTGACGGTGTCGGTGACGTCGACAAAGGTCATCATCACTTGCCCGTTGGGCAGGTGGATCACGGCATAGCTCAGCACCGTGCCGTTGACGAGTTCCGCCTGGCCGTGGCGGTCGCGGCGTTCGTCGTCGAAGCCGGTGATGGCGGCGACGAAGCCGCCCCACGGACTGTCGGCCGCGTGCTGGTCGCAAAGGTCGCGGATCGCCGAGACGTGCACGTTAGGCTTGATCGCATCCGGCGCCAGCCCCCACAGCGCGATAAAGGCGGGGTTGGACAGGCGCAGCCGTCCGTCCGGGCCGAACACCGCCACGCCCTCCGCCAGATTGTCCAGCGTCTCGCCCTGCACACGCACGGCGGTCTGGTAGCGGCTTTCGAGGTCCATCTTCTCGGTCAGATTCTCGAACACCCAGGTGACGCCGCCCTTGGGCTGCGGGTTGGCCACCACGCGGATCGTCTTGCCGTCCGGCAGGTGCCACCAATGCTCCTGCGATTCGACGGCGCGATAGGCGCCGAGCAGGTTCTCCTTCCAGCGCCGCCATTCCGGCTGTTCGGCGATCTTGCCTTCGCTGCGCAGCCGGTCGAGCAGCAGCGCGTTGGAGGGGGCACTGTGCAGGAAGCCGCCGTCCAGGCCCCACAGTTTCTGGAATGCCTGGTTGAAAAAGCGCAGGTTTTCGTCCGTATCGAAGATCGCCACCGCTGTGTTGAGCTGGTCGAGCGTGTCGGCATGGCTGCGTACGGTGCGCTCATATTCGGCGCGGATCGTCTCGATGGCGCTGATGTCGCAGGCGAGCCCCGCCGAGCCGTCGGCGCTGGCAAAGTCGGTGACCGAAAACATGTGGCGATCACCCTCGATCACCGTCGACAATGTCTGCTCGAAGACGGGGCGCGACTTGTGCTGTTCGGCAATCTGCTCGCGCGCCTGTCCGCCGAGGAACTCCTTGGCCTCGCGCACGGCGGCCTCCGCGCTTCCCGCTTCGACAGCCTCGGCATAGGCTCGGTTGACCCATTTCAGCCGACCGTCGGCCGCCCGCAGCCATGTCGGCATCTTCAGCGCGTCGAGCAGGCCGAGCATGGTATCGTAGTCGGCGCTAAGCCGCTGGTTCTCGATCTTCAGCCGGGCCTGGCTGCGCAGCGTTTCCGACAGCGATATGAAGCGGACCAGGACATGCGCGGCGCTCTTGCGGCCATGCACCTCCAGCGGCATGCCCGCCTGCGTTTCGATGACGAGGTCGAAAGTCTTCGCCTGGTCGCGCAGCGCCGCTATGGCGTTCTCGAGCGCCGCGGCGGAGCGCGGCATCAGCCAGCGGCCGAAAGCGAGAAAGGCGGACCGCTCGTCCGGTGCGCCGCTTTCGAGCGGCAGGCTGCCGATCAGCTCCGGTTTCTTGATCTCCGAACTCCACACGACGACGCGCTGGTCGCGCAAATTGAGCAGCGCCTCGGAGCGCTGCAGGGCCGCGTTGACGTCGGCGATTCGCGCCCTGAGCTGGACATTTTGCGACGCCGTCCGTGCCCGCTCGCGGATCAGGAAGATGGCCGAGACAAGGGCTGCCCCCATGACGCCGGCAAACATGGCAAGTTGCATCACTTCGACCGTGCTGACCGCCGCGGCCACGCCCGTATCGGCGTGCGCCGCAACGCTAAGCACTGGGGCAGCAGACGTGGCGGCGGCAAGAAGCGTGCCGAGACGGGCGCCGGCGCGCCATGGGAGAGCTCCGCCCGCCGCGGCGGAGCCGGTCGTGATCGAATCCTCGTGGCCGCCGGAAACGGCCTTTCCCGCGCGTGGCGGGTTATCCCCCGGCATGTCTTGGTCCTCTTCGCCGCTTGAATGCAAGACCGCCCTGAATGCGTCCCCGGTCCAACTGTCCCCGGACCGCGAATCACAACAATAACGCCTGCCGGAATCGGCGTGAAGAATCACAGTTGCAAAAAATGAAGCCGGGCGGAAAGTCAACACCCGGCTTCAATATGTGGTAGATATTTTCGTTTTGGTTAATAGCGGTAGTGCTCAGGCTTGAACGGGCCCTGCGGCGTCACGCCGATATAGGCCGCCTGCTCGGAAGAGAGCTCAGTGAGGCGCGCGCCAAGCTTGTCGAGATGCAGCCGCGCCACCTTCTCGTCGAGGTGCTTGGGCAGCACATAGACCTGGTTCTGGTACTGGCCGTGCTTGGTGAAGAGCTCGATCTGAGCCAGCACCTGGTTGGTGAACGAAGCGGACATGACGAAGCTCGGATGGCCCGTGGCGTTGCCCAGGTTGAGCAGGCGGCCTTCGGACAGAAGAATCATCCGCTTGCCGTCCGGGAAGGTGATCATGTCCACCTGCGGCTTGACGTTGGTCCATTTCAGGTTGCGCAGAGACGCCACCTGGATCTCGTTGTCGAAGTGGCCGATGTTGCCGACGATCACCATGTCCTTCATCGCCCGCATATGGTCGAGCGTGACGACGTCCTTGTTGCCGGTGGTGGTGATGACGATGTCGGCGGTGGGGGCTGCGTCTTCCAGCGTGACCACTTCGTAGCCGTCCATCGCCGCCTGCAGAGCGCAGATCGGGTCTACCTCGGTCACCTTGACGCGAGCGCCGGCGCCCCGCAGCGAGGCCGAAGAGCCTTTGCCGACATCGCCGTAGCCGCAGACGACCGCGACCTTGCCGGCCATCATCGTGTCGGTGCCGCGGCGGATGCCGTCGACCAGCGATTCCTTGCAGCCGTATTTGTTGTCAAACTTCGACTTGGTGACGGAGTCGTTGACGTTGATCGCCGGGAAGGGCAGCAGGCCTTTCTTCTGCAGCTGGTAGAGGCGGTTGACGCCGGTGGTCGTCTCCTCGGTGACGCCGCGGATCGCTTCCTTCTGCTTGGCGAAGAAGCCCGGCGAAGCCTTCATGCGCTTCTTGATCTGGGCGAACAGGATCTCTTCCTCTTCGCTGCCGGGACTGGACAGCACGTCCTCACCCGCCTCGGCGCGCGCGCCGAGCAGGATGTACATGGTGGCGTCGCCGCCGTCGTCGAGGATCATGTTGGACGTGCCGCCGTCGGCCCACTGGAAGATCCGGTCGGTGTAATCCCAGTAGTCCTGCAGCGACTCGCCCTTGATGGCGAAGACCGGAATGCCGGCCTCGGCGATCGCCGCGGCGGCGTGATCCTGGGTGGAGAAGATGTTGCAGGAGGCCCAGCGTATATCGGCGCCCAGCGCTCTCAGCGTCTCGATCAGCACCGCGGTCTGGATCGTCATATGCAGCGAGCCGGTGATGCGCGCGCCCTTGAGCGGCTTCTTGTCGCCGAATTCCTCGCGGCAGGCCATCAGGCCCGGCATTTCGGTTTCGGCGATCTCGATCTCCTTGCGGCCCCAGCCGGCAAGCGAAATGTCGGCGACCACATAGTCCTTGCTACCCGTCATGGCAGTGCTCCGGTGTGATTGTCTTCAAAAGCGCGCCGGCGCCGGGACGGCGCATGGAGGGCGCGGATTGCCGGCCTGACTAGCAGATCGGCTGCCAAACGACAATGGGATATAAAGAAATCTTTATTCGTGCATGTCTTTCGAGACGATGCGAGCAGCGAGCGGCAACCGTCAGATTTCCTCGCCGAAGCGCGACGCGACCAATTGCTCCAGCGCGTCCATGGCCGGACCGGCTTGCGGACCGCTGGCGGTGACGCGGATCGAATAGCCGGGGCTTGCCGCCAGCATCATCAGGCCCATGATCGAGGTGCCGCCGACCTTCACGCCGTCCTTCTCGACATGGATGGTTGCGTCGAAGCCGCTGGCGACCTGGACGAACTTGGCCGAGGCGCGGGCATGCAAGCCGCGCTGGTTGACGATCGGAAACTCTCGCACAACCTCGTCTCTTTCCGGCGCATGGGCGTTCATTTGCTGCTCAGAAGCTGGCTGGCGACGTTGATGTATTTGCGCCCCGCGGCCTGCGCCTCGTCGAGCGCGGCCGCCATGTTGTCGCCCTTGCGGACCGAGGAGAGCTTGATCAGCATCGGCAGGTTCATGCCGGCGATGACCTCCGTGCGGCCCGATTCCATCACCGAGATGGCGAGATTGGAAGGCGTGCCGCCGAACATGTCGGTGAGCACGATGACGCCGGCCCCGGTGTCGACGCGTGCCACCGCGTCGACAATGTCGGCCCGGCGCTTCTCCATGTCGTCGTCGGCGCCGATCGCGACCGTTTCGAAATTGTCCTGTGGCCCCACCACGTGTTCGACGGCATGCCGGAACTCGGTGGCGAGTTGACCGTGCGTCACGAGCACGAGTCCGATCATTCTTTGGTGGCTCCCGTCATCGCCGCTTCACTGGCGTATTTTATGTTCGCCAACCATTCCAGGCGGCGGGAGCGCTATCTTGTCGACGCACGGCCGGTTGACAAGCCCAAAATTGCGACGGCCCGGTCCATTTTGACGCATTGCAGCAAAAAATCCGGACCGGATCATGAAAAAGGCGCTATCGACAGCCGCGCCATCACGGCCGGCACGCCTGTGACAACATTGCGCTCGGCAAGATCGATGCGCGGCACCGGGCAGCCCGCGACCGGCTCGCTGATTTCTTCCTGGAAGCGGGCCATTTCCTCTTTCGGCACCAGCCGGACGTGCAGGTCGATCACGCCGCCCGGCTCGAACGGCAGCGGGCTCGGAATGAAGCCGGGCACTTCGGCGAGACCGGCGATGGTGGCCGGCGCCCGGCAGACCAGCCGCCCGTGACGCGAGGCGGCAAGCAGCCTGTCATCGCCGATCAGTCGCGAAAACAGCCCGCGCACCCGGCAATGGTCGATGAGCGTCAGCGCCAGCGTCGTCTTGCCGGCGCCGGACGGCCCGGTGATGAGGACGCCGCGATCGCCGATCAGGATCGCCGTTGCGTGGATGTTTTCGGGCTTCACGGCAGGATCGGACATGATCGTTTCTGTCTGGGAACGGAGATCAGCCTTCGGCCGGCAGGGTCACCACGAAGCGCGCGCCCTTGATCTCGCCCGGCTTGGTGCCGGGGATGTTTTCCGCCGTCAGCGTGCCGCCATGCGCCTCGACGATTTGCCGGCTGATCGACAGGCCGAGGCCGGAGTTCTGGCCGAAGGCCTCGCCGGCGGGCCGGTCGGTATAGAAGCGCTCGAAGATGCGATCGATCTTTTCGGCTCTGATGCCCGGACCGTTGTCGTCGACGGTGACGATGTTGAACTTGCCGGCGCGCGCCAGCGAGATGGTGATATGGCCGTGTTCCTCGGGAACGAAGGAACGCGCGTTCTCGATCAGGTTGGTGATGACCTGGCCGATCCTCAGATCATGGCCGACCACGACGTAGCCTTTGACGCCCTGCGGCAGCTTGGCGACCTTGAGCTCGATCTCGACCGACTTCTTGTTGCGCGTCGTCTCGCGCGAGACCGCGACAAGATCGGTGATGAACTTCTTCAGATCGACCGTCGAGGCATCCTCGCGCGCCAATTCGGCGTCGAGCCGCGACGCATCGGAAATATCGGTGATCAGTCGGTCGAGCCGCTTCACGTCGTGCTGGATGATTTCCATCAGGCGCGCGCGTGAGGTGTCGTTCTTGGCCAGCGGCAGCGTTTCGACCGCGCTGCGCAGCGAGGTCAGCGGATTCTTGAGCTCGTGCGAGACATCGGCCGCGAAGCTTTCGATCGCCTCGATGCGCGCATAGAGCGCGTTTGTCATGTCGCGCACCGCGATCGACAGATTGCCGATCTCGTCCTGACGGTCGGAGAAGTCAGGGATCTCCTCGCGGTTCTTGACGCCGCGCCGCACCCGTACGGCGGCAGCCGACAGCCGCCGCAGCGGATTGGCGATGGTGGAGGCCAGCAGCAGCGAGAGGATGGCCGTGACAAGCGCCGCGATGCCGAACACGCGCAGGATCGCCTTGCGTTCGGCCGCGACGATCTTGTCGATATCGCCGCCTTCGGTGGACAGCATCAAGACCCCGAGCACGGCGCGGAAGCGCTGGATCGGCACCGCTACCGAGACGATCTGTTCGCCCTGCTCGCTTACCCGCACGATGGTCGAGGGACTGCCGGTCAGCGCCTTGACCACTTCGGGGAAGGCCGCGCCATTACCACCGGGCTGTTCGTGATAGACGGGCAGGTCCTTGTTGCGGAAGAAGTCGAAGACGAATTTCTCGACGCGCTCCAACAGGCCGGGCTGCTCGTCGTCGACAGGCGGCAGGTCGTAGCGCAGGATCTGGCCGCGCGAATAGAGATGCCGCGAATCGAGCAGCAGGTTCGCGTCGCGGTCGTAGATGCGGGCGCGCGTGCGGGTCGGCGAGATCAGCCGCCGCAGCACCGGCGCCACGCGCTCGGGATTGATCGGGAAGTCGAGATTGTCGAGCTGGTCGGAGCCTGGCCCCAGGCTTTCGCCGGCCTGCAGCTCGAGCAGCTTTTCCGGATCGATGCTGATCGAGTCGGTCTCGACCGTCGCCGAGGCCGCGATGGCGCCGGCGATGATCTCGCCTTGCGTCATCAGGCTTTCGACGCGGGCGTCGATCAGCCCGTCGCGGAAGGTGTTGAGATAGAGGATGCCGGTGACCAGCACGGCGAGGCCGGCCAGGTTGAGAAACAGGATGCGCCGCGTCAGGCTGGAGAAGATGTGGTGGCCGAGGAAGCGGCGCATCGGCACCGTGATCTTCGACAGGAATGCAGGTACGATACGCGACGGGCGCTTCGCCGCGCCCGCCCGCCTGCCTCGCTCTGCTTCCACTGCCATCAACTAGCAGTCCCTGTCCGGTGAATGGTGCATGGTGAATGGAAAAATGGGGCGCTTAGATAGAGCCCAGTCGGCCGCTCGCACCATCCACCATTCACCATTGACTATTCACTATATCAAGCTTCCCGAAACCGGTACCCGACTCCGTAAAGGGTTTCGATCATCTCGAAGTCGTCATCGACGGCCTTGAACTTCTTGCGCAGCCGCTTGATGTGGCTGTCGATGGTGCGGTCGTCGACATAGACCTGCTCATCATAGGCCGAGTCCATCAGCGCATCACGGCTTTTTACCACGCCGGGGCGCTGCGCCAGCGAATGCAGGATCAGGAACTCGGTTACAGTCAGCGTCACCGGCTCGCCCTTCCAGGTGCAGGTGTGCCGCTCCTGGTCCATCACCAGTTGGCCGCGCTCGAGTGAGCGCGCCTGCTGGCTGGGCGCCTTGGCCGCCGCCTCGCGGGCGCTGGTGCGGCGCAGCACCGCGCGCACCCGCTCGACAAGCAAGCGCTGCGAGAACGGTTTGCGGATGAAATCGTCGGCCCCCATCTTGAGGCCGAACAGTTCGTCGATCTCGTCGTCCTTCGAGGTCAGGAAGATCACCGGCAAGTCGGATTTTTGCCGCATCCGGCGCAACAGCTCCATGCCGTCCATGCGCGGCATCTTGATGTCGAGGATGGCGAGGTTGGGCGGCCGCGCCGCCAGGCCTTCGAGCGCCGACGCGCCGTCGGTGTAGGTTTCGACGCGGTAACCCTCGGATTCGAGCGCGATCGACACCGAAGTCAAAATATTTCGGTCGTCATCGACAAGCGCGATTGTTGCCATTTCAAGCGGCTCCCTCATGAGCTGTCCCTTCTGTCGTCGAGAAAGGGCTTTTGCAGGACAAATTGGGTACAAAATGTGGCACGGGCCTTGTCCGAAGTCACGGGCGGCCTGCCGCTACACACGATCGCACCCGTAACCGGATTGGACGAACGAAGCCTGCCAATCCTTTGGGCAACCTCTGTGATTTTTTGCACATATAAACGATTTAAACAACTTTCAAAATTTTTAAATCGATTAATGATTTGATATCATTCGCCTTTTCTGGTTCTGACCCTAACTAGTCCCTTGCGCGTTCCGGCAATGACCGGTCAGACGCGGCCAAAATCCGGAGAGGAAATTGATGTCGGAAGCCGGCAAACGCAACCCCGACCGCGCCATTGACGCGATCGGCCTGAGGACCACGGGCACGGTGCGATATAATTTCGGCGCTGCCGAGCTCTATGAGGAAGCGATCCGCCGCGGCGAGGCGAAATTGACCGCGCAGGGCGCGCTGGTTGCCGAGACCGGCCAGCACACCGGACGCTCGCCGAAGGACAAGTTCGTCGTGCGTGACGACAGCACCGCCCCGCATGTCTGGTGGGAAAACAACAAGGCGATCTCGCCGGCGCAGTTCGAGACGCTCCTCGCCGATTTCCGCGCCCATGCTGCGGCCAAGGATCTCTATGTGCAGGATCTCGTCAGCGGCGCCGACGCCGAGTTCCAGCTGCCGGTTCGCGTCGTGACGGAATTCGCCTGGCACTCGCTGTTCATCCGCAATCTCCTGATCCGCCCGCAAGCCGCCGAGCTCGACCAATTCGTACCGCAGATGACGATCATCGACCTGCCGTCCTTCCGCGCCGACCCGGCCCGCCACGGCACCCGCGCGGCGACGGTTATCGCGGTCGACCTCACCCGCAAGATCGTGCTGATCGGCGGCACGTCCTATGCCGGCGAGATGAAGAAATCGGTGTTCACCGTGCTGAACTACCTGCTGCCGCAAAAAGGCGTCATGCCGATGCATTGCTCGGCCAATGAAGGACCCGCCGGCGACGCGGCCGTCTTCTTCGGCCTTTCCGGCACAGGCAAGACGACACTGTCGGCCGATCCGTCACGCACGCTGATCGGCGATGACGAGCATGGCTGGGGCCCGCACGGCATCTTCAATTTCGAGGGCGGCTGCTACGCCAAGACGATCAGGCTTTCGGCCGAGGCCGAGCCGGAGATCTTCGCCACCACGCAGCGCTTCGGCACCGTGCTGGAAAATGTCGTGCTCGGCGCCGACCGCGTGCCGGATTTCGACAACGGCAGCCTCACCGAAAACACCCGCTGCGCCTATCCGCTGGACTACATCCCCAATGCCTCGAAGACCGGACGCGCCAGCCATCCCAAAAACATCATCATGCTGACCGCCGACGCCTTCGGCGTGATGCCGCCGATCGCCAGGCTGACGCCGGCGCAGGCGATGTATCATTTCCTCTCCGGCTATACGGCCAAGGTCGCCGGCACCGAAAAGGGCGTTACCGAGCCGGAAGCGACCTTCTCGACCTGCTTCGGCGCGCCCTTCATGCCGCGCCATCCGTCAGAATACGGCAATCTGCTGCGCGAGCTGATCGCCGGCCATGGCGTCGATTGCTGGCTGGTCAACACCGGCTGGACCGGCGGCGCCTATGGCACCGGCCGTCGCATGCCGATCAAGGTGACGCGCGCCCTGCTCGGCGCGGCGCTCGACGGCTCGCTCAATGCCGCCGAATTCCGCACCGATGCCAATTTCGGCTTCGAGGTGCCGGTGGCGGTGCCGGGCGTCGACGGCGCCATTCTCGATCCGCGTTCGACCTGGGCCGACAAGGCGGCCTATGACCGGCAGGCTTCCAAGCTGGTCAACATGTTCGCCGCCAACTTCGAGAAATTCGAAACACATGTCGACGCGGCCATCCGCGGCGCGGCACCGCGCCTGCAGGAGGCGGCGGAATAGCTGCCGCTCCGAACATCTTCCTCCAGAGCCCGGCTTCGGCCGGGCCTTTTCTTTTTCCCGCCGCCGCGCCATGACTGTGCGCATGAATGCCGACGACAGGATCATCATCGCCAGTGACGCGGTCATCCATCCGGACGACCTGCACGAGGATTTCATCCGCTCTTCCGGCCCGGGCGGCCAGAACGTCAACAAGGTGGCGACCGCCGTCCAGCTGCGCTTCGACGCCGCCAATGCGCCGGGCCTGTCGGAGCGGGTGCGGGAGCGCGCCATCAAGCTCGCCGGCCAGCGCGCAACCAAGGATGGCGTCATCGTCATCGAAGCCGGGCGCTTCCGCACTCAGGAACAGAATCGCGCCGACGCGCGAGCCAGGTTGACGGCACTGGTCGCCAAGGCGGCCGAGCCGCCGCCGCCGCCGCGCAAGAAGACGAAGCCTTCAAAGGGCGCCGTCGAGCGGCGCCTCAAGACCAAGGCCGGGCGCTCGACGGTGAAGAAGCTGCGCGGCCGGGTTGAAAGCGACTAGGGGCCGACATCCGACGACGGCCGCTTTCGGGTCGCGAAGCCGTTCTGCCGGTGGCATGCTCGGACGAACTGATCGGATCGAATGCCATGCTCGTTCTGCCCAAGGGCGTTCGCCATATGCCGGGCTATCTGCCGCGCACGGAGCAGGAAGCGCTGGTCGAGGAGATCAGGCGCGTCGTGCAGGCGGCGCCGCTTTACGTGCCTGCCATGCCGCGCACCGGCAAGGAGATGAGCGTGCGCATGACCAATTGCGGCGCGCTCGGTTGGGTGACCGACCGCGAGCGTGGCTATCGCTACCAGCCGATGCACCCGGTGACAGGCGAGCCCTGGCCGCCCATCCCCCAAGCCCTGCTAAAAGTGTGGCGCGAGGTGTCGGCCTGTCCGCACGCGCCGGAAGCCTGCCTCGTCAATTTCTATTCGAGCGAGGCCAAGATGGGCCTGCACCAGGACCGCGACGAGCAGGATTTCGCAGCACCCGTCGTTTCGGTGTCGCTCGGCGACGACTGCCTGTTTCGGATCGGTCACACCACGCGCGAAGGCGGCACCAAATCGTTCAGGCTGAAGAGCGGCGATGTCGTCGTGCTTGGCGGCGAGGGACGCCTCTGTTTCCACGGCGTCGACCGCATCTACCCGGCGACCTCGGCGCTGTTGAGGAGTGGCGGCCGTATCAATCTGACGCTGCGGCGGGTAACGGTGCCCGCAAGCTAACGAAATCTAGAAGTTTTCCTCATAAAGACGGGCAGCTATTGCAGCTTGGGGCTCGGCAATGACGCAAAGCTATTCGGTCCTCCGCGGCCTGTGGGCAATCGTCACGGAGGCAGCCCAACTCGTTCGCAGGGATTCGGGCCTCTATCTGGCCATCGTCATTTATGTTTTGGCCGGGCTGATCTTTCTGAACGCGATTGGCGCCGCCGACCGCCTCGCGTTCTCGATATATTTCGGGTCCTGGATTTCTCTCAACGGCTTCGCACTGCCCACAATAGCCATCCTTGCCGACGCAATTCTCATTATGCATCGCTTCAATTCCCGGCGACGTTTGGCTGCGAAAAGAGTGTTTTCGACCGGGCGGTTGGCATACTCGCTATCGGGATTGTGCCTTCTGATGGCGCTCATGATCTTTCAGGGCAATTTCACTTCAGTGAAAAACGGAATGTCGGCCTGGCAAGGCGGTTTTCAATTCGATGTCCTGCACGCCGACATCGACGCTTTCCTCCATTTGGGCGCCGATCCGTGGCGCTGGCTCTACTCCGTGGCCGAAAGTGATCTGGTGCGCGCCATAATAGAATGGAACTACAACGTCTTCTGGTTTCTGCTGAATTTCGTCGGCTTGTTCTTCGTCGCGACATCGCCCATGGTGGCATCGGTCCGAACGCGCTATCTCGCCTGCTTTATGGCAGTCTGGATTGTTGTCGGGAACATCCTGGCGGCGCTGTTCCTCTCGGCGGGTCCGGCATTTTACGGCGCGGTCACGGGAGACACGGCGCGGTTTGGTGAACAGCTTGCATTCCTGGCCCGCGGGGCTGGGTCGAGCAACTCCGCTGCCGCCTACCAGCAGTATCTATGGTCGCTGTATGAGGCCAAGCAGACCGGTTTTGCCACGGGTATCTCGGCGTTTCCCAGCGTTCACGTCGGCCTTGCGATGCTCAATGCATTATTCGTGCGCGAATACAGCCGCCTGCTCGGCGTCTTCGCTCTGCTCTACGTAGCCTTTGTTGCTGTCAGCTCGGTCTATCTGGCATGGCACTATGCAATAGACAGCTATGTAGCCGTCGTCGTCGTGTCTGTGATTTACGTCGTCGCTCGCAAGCTGATCCCCGCCGACCGTCGCCTCGTGCCGAACATGCCGGTCGGAGCCGTCAACCGTCCCGTGGCGGCCGCTACGGTCTGCTGAGACCCGGCTCCTTATCGAAGCTGCCGCCGGCTAAGAACAAAGACTAATTTGAAAACGCGTCGCTTGAATCGGCGCCAGGCCATGCGCTTTAGGCGCCGGTCCGCTGGATTCGATCAGAGTTTCCGCAATGCCACCTCTTCGACCAGGTGGTTGGCGCCTTTGCGCAGGATGAGGTCGGCGCGCGCCCTGGTCGGCAGGATGTTCTCGCGCAGGTTCTTCAGGTTGATGTTGCTCCACAGGCCCTCGGCGATGGCGCGGGCGGCATCCTCCGACAGCTGCGAATAGCGGTGGAAGAAGGAGTCCGGGTTGCGGAAGGCAGTCTCGCGCAGTCGCATGAAGCGCTGGGTGTACCACTGGTGGATCAGCTTCTCGTCGGCATCGATATAGATCGCGAAGTCGAAGAAATCCGACAGGAACGGCACGATCTTGCCGTCCTTCGGCAGCTTGCCCGGCTGCAAAACATTGATGCCTTCGAAGATCAAAATGTCCGGCCTGTCGATGGTGACGAACTCGCCCGGAATGACGTCGTAGGTCAGGTGCGAGTAGACCGGGGCCCGGACGTCGCGCTGCGCCGACTTGATGCCGGAAAGGAAGCGGAGCAGGGCGCCGACGTCGTAGCTTTCTGGAAAGCCCTTGCGCTCCATCAGATTGTTGCGGCGCAGGATCTCGTTCGGCAAGAGGAAGCCGTCGGTGGTGATGAGATCGACCTTCGGGCTCGACGGCCAGCGCGCCAGCAGTTCCTTGAGCACGCGAGCGGTGGTCGATTTGCCGACGGCGACCGAGCCGGCGATGCCGATGATGAACGGCGTCTTGACGACGTCCTGCGCGTTGAAGAAGGCCTGGCGCTGCCTGAACAGCAGCTGGCTCGCCTCGACATGCGCCGAAAGCAGACGGGAAAGCGAAAGATAGATGCGCTTGACCTCTTCGAGGTCGACCGGGTCGTTGAGCGAACGCAGCCGGTCGATCTCGTCCTCGGTCAGCGTGAGCGGCGTGTCGGCGCGGAACTGTGACCATTGCTCGGCCGAGAAGAAACGAAAGGGGGAGTATTTCTCGGTCGGAGCAAGCTGGTCCATCGAGTCTCCTGCCCTCCTAGAGCATGATGCCGAAAAGTGTGGAGCGGTTTTCGGACGACATCATGCTCTATCCGTCTTTAGCGGTCAGCCCCCCCGGGGCCGGGACGCCTTTTCGGCGACGCCCGAGCGGCCGGTGCGGCCCTCGAGCTCCTTCAGCACGTCCTCCAGCGGAATGCCCGCGATCGCGAGGACGACCAGCCAATGATATAGAAGATCGGCGCTTTCCGAAACGAGGGCCTGCCTGTCGCCGCGAATGGCGGCGATCACGGCCTCGACCGCTTCCTCGCCGAGCTTCTGCGCCGCCTTGTCCATGCCCTTGGCGAACAGTTTCGCCGTCCATGAGTCCGGGTCGCCGGAATGGGCGCGCTGATGGATTATCGTTTCCAGCTCGGCGAGCGAAAATTGAGCCATAGCAGTGGTTTAAGTCCGATGCACGGTCGAGTCCAGCCGCATCGGCAGGCCGGCGCCCGCCATATGCGCCTTGGCCTCGGCGATGGTGTAGGTGCCGAAATGAAAGATCGAGGCGGCAAGCACGGCGCCGGCATGGCCATCGCGGATGCCTTCCACCATGTGATCAAGCGTGCCGACGCCGCCCGAAGCGATGACCGGCACACGCACGGCATCGGCGATCGCGCGGGTCAGCGCGATATCGTAGCCGGCCTTGGTGCCGTCGCGGTCCATCGAGGTCAGCAGGATCTCGCCGGCGCCGCGATCGACCATCTTCTTGGCGAACTCGACCGCGTCGATGCCGGTCTTCTCGCGCCCGCCATGCGTGAAGATCTCCCAGCGGTCGGCCTCGCCGGCAGCCGATACTTTCTTGGCGTCGATGGCGACGACGATGCACTGGTTGCCGAACTTGTCGGCGGCCTCCGCGACGAAATCCGGGTTCTTCACCGCCGCCGTATTGATCGATACTTTGTCGGCGCCGGCCAGAAGCAGCCTTCGGATGTCGGCCACCTGGCGCACGCCGCCGCCGACGGTCAGCGGCATGAAACATTGTTCGGCCGTGCGGGCGACCACGTCGAAGATCGTCTCGCGATTGTCGGACGATGCGGTGATGTCGAGGAAGCAGAGCTCGTCGGCGCCCGCCTCGTCATAGGCCTTCGCCGCCTCGACCGGATCGCCGGCATCGACCAGGTCGACGAAATTGACGCCCTTGACCACGCGGCCGTTCTTGACGTCGAGACAGGGAATGACGCGGGCTTTCAGCATCAGCGCCCCTCCATGGTCGACAAAAGGTCGCCCACCAGCGCGCCGACCTGCGGCGGCACCTCGCCCTTCGGGTCGAACGCCGGATCGTAGGCGGAAATGGTAAGTCCGGCGATGCTGAGCGGGCCGGCAAAGCCGCACATCGCTGTGCGGACCTGCTCCGGCGCCGGGCCGCCGAGCGTTGCGTAACGATTGGCCTGCAGCGTTTCCGGATCATGCACGTCGAGGTCGACATGCATGTGAATGCGCTCGGCACCCGTGGCCTTCAGCTTCGCCGCGGCCACTGCCCAGTCCGGACACTCGGTGCGGATGATCGGCAGCTTCTCCAAAAGCTCTTTCTCGGCCGTATCGAGGTCGCGTGCGTTGACCAGGACACAGCGGGCCGGCTCGATCGGCTTGAAGCCGGGAATCTGCGCCGCCATGCGCCGCCAGCACAATCCAAGCGCCGTTGCCAGCGCCATGCCGTCGAGAAAGCCGGAGGTGGAGGTTTCCGGCGTGTTGAGGTCGCCATGCTGGTCGGCCCAGATGATGGCATCCGCGCCTTCGCCCGCAACCGCGCCCGCGCTGGTCAGGCAGTTGCCGGCCAGAACGATGGGGAAGCGGCCGTTGTCCAGCGCGATGCGGACCTCGCCCGAAACGACGTTGCAGACGGCAAATCCCGTGCCGATCTCGCGCTCCTGCTCGTCCTCGACGACCTTGCCGATGTCGCGCACCTCGACGTCGTGACCGGCAAGCTTCAGCGCCTCGGCCAGCCCGCCGGAGATCAGCGCATCGGGGCCTTGGCCACAGCGGCCGTGAAAGTGGCCGCTGTCATAGGACGCCAGGATGATCGAGATGTTCACGCTCGTGCCTCCGCGTTGTTGCCGCGCAGGATGGCGAGCGCCTCCGCCGGGTCGATGCGCCCGTCATAGAGCGCGCGACCGGAGATCGCACCCTCCAGGCGCTTCGCATCGGGCATGGTCATGCGCACGATGTCGGCGATGGAGGCCAATCCGCCGGAAGCGATCACCGGGATCGACACCGCCTCGGCAAGGTCGATGGTGGCATCCCAGTTGATGCCGGAGAGCACGCCGTCGCGGTCGATGTCGGTGTAAATGATGGCGGCCACGCCCGCACCTTCGAACTTCCTCGCCAATTCGATGACGCCGAGTTCCGAGGCTTCGGCCCAGCCCTCGACCGCCACCTTGCCGCCCTTGGCGTCGATGCCGACCGCTACCTTGCCGGGAAAGGTCCTGCATGCCTCCTTCACCAGTTCGGGCTCCCGCACCGCCACGGTCCCGAGGATGACTCGCGCCAGCCCGCGGTCCAGCCAGTCCTCGATCTGCGCCAGCGTGCGGATGCCCCCGCCGAGCTGCACCGGGTTCTTCGTCGCCTTGAGGATGGCGCCGACCGCCGCGGAATTGACGCTCTGTCCCTTGAAGGCGCCGTTGAGGTCGACGACGTGCAGCCATTCGAAGCCTTGCTCTTCGAAGGCTCGTGCCTGGGCCGCCGGGTCATCGTTGTAGATGGTGGCGGTTGCCATGTCGCCGTGCTTCAGGCGCACGCATTTGCCGTCCTTGAGGTCTATTGCCGGAAACAGGATCACGATCAGGCGCCCTCGACGATGGCGAAGTGGCCGGTCGATGCCGCCAGCCGGAATTTCAAGGCTTCCTGGTACTCGGGCGACTGATAGCAGGCGAGCGCCCTGTCATAAGAATCGAACTCCACCACGACATGGCGGTTTCCCGTTGCCCCCTCCGGGTCGGTATGGCGGCCGGCCCGAACAGCAAACTTCGCGCCAAATTTGGCGAAGGCCTTCGCGTTGGCCTCGATGTATTTGTTGTAGGTGTCCGGGTCGCGGACATCGATCATGGCGATCCAGTAGCCCTTCTTGCTCATTCAGGGCCTCCAATTCAGGAAATTGGTGATCAGCGCCAAGCCGAGCGCCTGGCTTTTCTCGGGATGGAACTGCGTGCCGGCAAAGTTGTCGCGGGCAACGGCCGCCGTCACCGGCCCGCCATAGTCGGCCGTCGCCAGCACCTCGGCCGGGTTCCTTGCCTCCAGGTGGTAGGAATGGACGAAATAGGCGTGCAGCCCTTTCGGACCGGTGTCGATGCCCGAAAACAGCGGATGCTTGCGCGCGAGCTCGATCGTGTTCCAGCCGATCTGCGGGATCTTTAGTGCCGGATCCTTCGGCGTGATTTCCTTGACGTCGCCGGCAATCCAGCCAAAACCCTCGGTGACGGTCTTTTCCAGCCCGCGTTCCGACATCAATTGCATGCCGACGCAGATGCCGAGGAACGGCCGCCCTTTGCGAAGCGCCGCCTCTTCCACCGCTTCCCACATGCCGGTGACGGCATGCAGGCCGGCCGCGCAGTCGGCATAGGCGCCGACGCCCGGCAGGACGATGCGGTCGGCGCTGCGCACCCGCTCGGCGTCGGCGGTGAGATCGATGGTCGCCGCGATGCCCGCCTCATGCGCGGCGCGCTCGAAGGCCTTGGTGGCCGAGCGCAGATTGCCCGACCCATAGTCGATGATCGCTACCCGCATGTCAGGGCCTTCCCGGCGTATGGGTCAGCCCCAGCGCCATGCCCGTCTGCGCCGGCCGCGCCAGGTTGGTGTCGGGCACGATGTGCGGCATCGGCGCCTGTTCCTGCGTGCGCTCGCTGGCTTCGAGCGCGTGACGGACCTCGGCATCGCCGAGCCTGCCGGCCTCGACGACGCCCCATTCCCGCCAGCCGCGGCGGCGGAGCGCCGCGATCCGCAGGGCCTGGCCTTCGAAGCCGATATAGAGCGACACCAGCAGCGAGAGCGCCGATCCAGCCCATTCAAGCCTTAGTTTCTCGCCGAGCATGGACAACGCCGCCATGGCCGCGAAGGTGAGCAGGGCCTCGATCCAGAGGCGGTGCCAGGCGAGCCAGATCGGCGAGAACAGGAAGCCGAGCCAGGTGAAGCTGTCGCGCACCAGGGCGGCGTCCTTCTCGTTGCCCCCCGCAGGCGGCTCCATCACGACATAGATGGCCATAGGGTTATCCTTTCAGGGATCCCTTGGTGGACGGCACCGCATCGGGCTGGCGCGGGTCAGGCTCCAGCGCCACGCGCAGCGCCCTGGCCACGGCCTTGAAGCAGGTTTCCGCAATATGATGATTATTGGCGCCGTAGTGGTTGGTCACATGCAGCGTTATGCCGGCATTCTGCGCCAGCGCCTGGAAGAATTCGCGCACCAGCTCGGTGTCGAATGTGCCGATCTTCGGCGACGAGAAGGAAACGTTCCAGACCAGGAACGGCCTGCCGGAAACGTCGATCGCCGCCCGGGTCAGCGTCTCGTCCATGGCCAGGTCGATCGAAGCATAGCGCATGATGCCGCGCCGCTCCCCCAAAGCCTTGCTCAGCGCCTGGCCGATGGCAATGCCGCTATCCTCGACCGTGTGATGGTCGTCGATGTGAAGATCGCCTTTGGCCTCGATCGTCATGTCGATCAGCGAATGGCGCGACAGCTGATCGAGCATGTGGTCGAAGAAGCCGACACCCGTCGAAATGTCGGATTTACCCGTGCCGTCGACATGGACCGATACGGAAATCTCGGTTTCCTTGGTCTTGCGGCTGATTTCTGCGGAACGGGGCGGCATCAGTCTGTCCTGTTCAGAGGCGCGGGCTTGAAAACGAGAGCCTTCTATCAGCATGATCCTGCGATTGCCAGTTGCCATTCCGGACTGTATCGGCCTTGCCGCGGACGGTTTGCAATCACTCGCCCTATGCATACATATGGCCGATCAAAGTCACTCGTACCGCGCCAATCGCCTTTGAGGGATAGCGCGACTCGGAGCAGGAAATGTCGAATGAACTGACCATGCACGCCACGACCATCGTCACCGTGCGCAAGGGCAGCAAGGTTGTCATCGCCGGCGACGGCCAGGTCAGCCTTGGCCAGACCATCATGAAGGGCAACGCCCGCAAGGTGCGCCGCATCGGCAAGGGCGGCAGTGTCATTGCCGGTTTTGCCGGCGCCACCGCCGACGCCTTCACCCTCCTAGAACGCCTCGAAGCCAAGCTCGAACAATATCCTGACCAACTGACCCGCGCCTGCGTCGAGCTCGCCAAGGACTGGCGCACCGACCGCTACCTGCGCCGCCTGGAAGCGATGATGCTGGTCGCCGACAAGTCGGTCTCGCTGGCGCTGACCGGCACCGGTGACGTGCTCGAGCCAGAACATGGCGTCATGGCCATCGGCTCCGGCGGCAACTACGCGCTCGCCGCCGCCCGCGCGCTGATGGACACCGACAAGGACGCCGAGGAGATCGCCCGCAGGGCGATGCAGATCGCCGCCGATATCTGCGTCTACACCAACAGCAGCTTCGTCGTCGAAACGCTCGATGCCGCCTAGGCGGCCGGCCATGATCCCGAAAAGTGGGAATCGGCTTCTGGAACAGATCATGGTCGAACAGGAAGACAGCTACGATTTTCGGCCGGTCACCCAAAAGGATCTGCCGATGATCGCCCGCTGGCTTGCCGAGCCGCATATCGCCGAATGGTGGGGCGATCCGGAAAAGGAGATCGCCGAGATACGCGAGCATATCGGGTCGGTTTCGGTGGAGCCGCTGATCGTCGAATTGGGCGGCAGGCCGATCGCCTATCTGCAGAGCTACGATCCGCATCTCGAGGACAACCATCCTTACGCCGACCAGCCATTCGGCACGCTGGGTATCGATCTGTCGATCGGGCCGCCGGACCTGGTCGGCATCGGCCACGGCTCGGCCATCGTCCGCCAGTTCGTCGCGGAACTGTTCGAGGAAGGCGCGCCGCGCGTCGTCATCGATCCGCATCCCGGCAATGGCCGCGCCATCCGCGCCTATGAAAAGGCCGGCTTCAGGCCGATCGGCCGCAGGCATTCGGAATATGGGGACGTCGTGCTGATGGCCGTCGATGCGGCCGAAAGCGACCAAGAAGAGGGGGACTGATCACAATGACCGCATCCGGGGGAGACAAGACGCTGTCGGCCTATGAAGACAGCTGGCGCATGGGGCTGCTGCTGGTGCTGGCTCTCGTCGTTTTCCAGGCCGGCATTCTCTACGGCATGGGCCATCCGCCGATCTGCACCTGCGGCTACGTCAAGCTCTGGCATGGTGTGGTGAACAGCTCGGAGAATTCCCAGCACATCGCCGACTGGTACACCTTCTCGCACATCATCCACGGCTTCCTGTTCTATGCGCTGGCCTGGGCTCTGTTCCCGCGCTCGCCCGTCGGGCTGAGGCTGGCTTTCGCCGTCCTCATCGAAGGCGGCTGGGAACTCCTGGAGAACAGCCCCTTCATCATCGACCGCTACCGCGCCGGCACCATCTCCCTCAACTATTACGGCGACAGCATCATCAATTCGGTGTCCGACACGCTGTTCATGGCGCTCGGATTTGTGATGGCGCGAAAGCTCCCTATATGGGTGATCGTGGCCCTGGCGCTCATTTTCGAATTCGGCACGGGCTACATCATCCGGGACAATCTGACGCTCAACGTGATCATGCTGCTGCATCCGTTCGAGTCCATCAGGCAGTGGCAAAGTGGAATTTGAGTAATATGAGCACCTTTTCTCCCCGCGAAATCGTTTCGGAACTCGACCGCTTCATCATCGGCCAGAAAGACGCCAAGCGCGCCGTGGCGATCGCCTTGCGCAACCGCTGGCGCCGCCAGCAGTTGGAGGGCCAGATGCGCGAAGAGGTGATGCCCAAGAACATCCTCATGATCGGCCCGACCGGCGTCGGCAAGACCGAGATCTCGCGCCGGCTGGCGCGGCTGGCCGGCGCGCCTTTCGTCAAGGTCGAGGCCACCAAGTTCACCGAGGTCGGCTATGTCGGCCGCGACGTCGAGCAGATCGTGCGCGATCTCGTCGAGGTCGCCATCGGCCTGACGCGCGAGAAGATGCGCGAGGACGTCAAGGCGCGCGCTCACATCAATGCCGAAGAGCGCGTGCTCGAAGCTTTGGTCGGCAAGACCGCGAGCCCGGCCACGCGCGACAGCTTCCGCAAGCGGCTGCGCGACGGTGAGCTCGACGACAAGGAGATCGAGATCGAGGTGGCGGACACCGGCACCGGCGGTATGCCGGGCTTCGAGATCCCCGGCATGCCGGGCGCCAATATCGGCGTGCTCAACATCAACGACATGCTGTCGAAGGCGATGGGCGGCAGGAAGACCAAGACCCGCAAGACGACGGTGAAGGAATCCTACGCGCTACTGATCAATGACGAGTCCGACAAGCTGCTCGACCAGGACGAGGTGGTTCGCCAGGCGCTGGAATCGACGGAGAATGACGGCATCGTGTTCCTCGACGAGATCGACAAGATCGCGGCCAGGAGCGACATTTCGGGCGGTCCCTCGCGTGAAGGCGTTCAGCGCGATCTGCTGCCGCTGGTTGAAGGCACCACCGTTGCGACGAAATACGGGCCGATCAAGACGGACCATATTCTTTTCATCGCCTCGGGCGCGTTCCACGTCTCCAAGCCTTCGGACCTGCTTCCGGAGCTGCAGGGCCGCTTGCCGATCCGGGTCGAGTTGCGTGCCCTGGAGAAGCAGGATTTCGTCCGCATCCTCACCGAAACGGAGGCCAGCCTCATCAAGCAGTATATTGCGCTGATGAAGACCGAAGGCGTCGAGTTGGCCTTCACCGACGACGCCATCGATTCGCTCGCCGGCATTGCCGTCGACCTCAACGCCAATGTCGAGAATATCGGCGCCAGACGCCTGCAGACGGTGATGGAGCGGGTGCTGGACGAGATTTCCTACGACGCGCCGGACCGCCACGGCACGGCGGTCACCATCGATGCCGACTACGTGCAGAAGCATGTCGGCGATCTCTCGCGCAACACCGACCTGTCACGGTTCATCCTCTAACGGGCGAGCCCGGCGATGTGTGGCCAGATGGTACCATCTGGCCACCTTTCGTCCCGTCGGAAGCTTGCCTCGTCTCGACTCTCCCACGCGCTTTACCTAGTTTGCCGCCGACTTGAAGGCGGCGGTGGATGAAGAAACGCATACTTCTTTTTGTTGGGCTGGCATTGGCCGCGGCGATGGCAACGGCGAACGCGGCGACCATGGTGCCGCCGGGCAATCGCAACAGCGTGCAGCCGGATATTCCGGGCGCTTCCAGCCGGCGCACCCAGGCCACCAACACCAGCTTCCAGGCCAAGTATCGCAAGGTCTACGCGCTCTTGCAGAACGATGCCGAGCTGCGCGCCAAGATCCGGAAAGTGGCGGCCGCCTACGACATCGATCCGATGCACATCGTCGGCGCCATCGTCGGCGAGCACACCTACAATGTCGACGCCTATGATCGGCTGCAGACCTATTACGTCAAGGCAATGTCATACCTGTCGAGCAAGCTCACCTTTGCTTATGAAGGGGAGGACGTCAGCGATTTCGTTGAGCGGCCGCAATTCCAGAAATGCGCCGGCATAACCGACAGCTACGATCTTTGGGAATGCCGCGAGCAGGTGTGGAACCATTCCTTCCGCGGCAAGACCGTCGGCGGGACCAGCTTCCCCAACGACCGCTTCGGAGCCACTTTCTTCCAGCCCTACTATGCCGGCCAGACTTTCGGACTCGGCCAGCTCAACCCGCTGACGGCGCTGCAGATGAGCGATCTCGTGCACAAGGTCTCCGGCCTGCCCGAGCTCGACGTCAATGATCCGAACACGGTCTACAAGACCATCATGGATCCCGACCTCACGCTGCCTTACGTCGCTGCGACCATCAGGAAGTCGATCGACGCTTACAACAGCATCGCCGGCTTCGACATCTCGCACAATCCGGGCCTGACCGCCACGCTCTACAATGTCGGCAACCCCGAGCAGCGCGCCTATGCGTTGGAGGAGGAGAACGAGAAGCGTCGCGCCGCCGGGGAACCGGAAAAGCTGCCCGAGGAGAATTATTACGGCTGGCTGGTCAACGACAAGCTGGACGAGCTGAAGACGCTGTTCTAGCCGGCTGAGCCGGGTGGCTCAGTAGCCTTCCGAGGCGAGAAACGCCTCGAACTTGCGCATTTCGTAGGCATCCGTCTCGACCATATGCCGCGGCTCTGGATAGGCGCCCGACTGGATATCGTCGGCATATTCGCGGAAGGCCGCGATGCGCTCGCTCTGCAGGCGGTCGAACTCCGCCGCGAAGTCGCGGTAGCGCTTGGCATGGCGCGGATAATGGCCGCGATTGCTGCCGAGCACGTCTTCCGCGAATAGATATTGCGCGTCGCAGCCGGCGCCCGCGCCCATCGAAATCATGATCAGCGGCGTCCGCCGCGAGATCGCGCTTGCAACCGACGCCGGCACAACTTCGATCTCGGCGGCGAAGGCGCCGGCGGCTTCAAGCTCCTTGACCTGCTTCCAGACGAGGGCAGCACTTTCGGCCGTCTTGCCGACTGCCTTGAAGCCGCCCGTCCAGGTCGCATGCGCCGGGATCAGGCCGACATGACCGCAGACCGGAATATGCTCGTCGCGCAGCCGGCGGATGGTCTGCAGGCTGGCCGAGCAATACATGGCGTCGGCGCTGGCCGCGCGCAGCTTCACCGCCGTGCGCAGGATCTCGTCGGTGGTTGCGCCCAGCTTGATGCGTTCGTCCCCGGGAATGGCAAAGCAGGTGGGCGCGGCGTCGCGAAAACGCGGATCGAAGATAAGGTCATAGGGAACCGAGATGATGTCGAGGCCGGCACGCTCGGCGGCCTCGGCCTCCTCCAGCGAGAAAACGCGCAGCTTCGAAAGCTGCCGCTTGCCCTTGAGCGATTGCAAATCGGCGACGGTCGGTCTGTTGCGTGCCATGTCCGTGAACCCCCTCGGTTACTCGGGCCTATGCCGCCAGCAGCGACTTCAGCTTGACCGATTGCGAGCCGAGCGCCTCAGGCGCGGGCGTCGCCCGCTTCGCGATCAGCATCTCGGCCAGCCGTATGTCGCGCGCCACCGCATTGCCGGGCCCGATGCCGCTGGCGGCGACCAGCCTGCCGTCCTCGGCCAGGTGGAACAGAATGAAGGCGCCGTCGTAGAGGTCGCGCCGTACGGTCGAGCGGCCTTCGTCCGAAAGCCCGGCGATCTGCAGCGTGAGCCCATATTGATCCGACCAGAACCACGGCACCGCGGCATGCGCCTCCTTGGCGCCCAGCATGTTCTTCGCGGCGAGCGCGCCCTGCTCCTGCGCGTTGCGCCAGGCTTCCAGCCGCACGCGCCGGCCGCCATAGACGGCGAGCGGGAACGAGCAGCAGTCGCCGGCGGCAAAAACATCCGGATCCGCGGTGCAAAGGTTCTCATCGACGGCGATACCATTGTCGATCGCAAGTCCTGCTTCGGCGGCGAGCGCCGTCACCGGCACCGCGCCGATGCCGATCACGGCAAGATCGGCGACGATGTCCTGCCTGTCGGCAAGCGTGATGCGAACTTGCGTGCCGTCATCGGCAATCGCCGTGATGCCTTGGCCGGTAAGCACCTTCACGCCTTCGGCCTGATGCGCCTTATGAATGATTTCCGCGACCTCGGCCGGCACGCCGCGCATCAGGATGCGCGGCTGCGCCTCCAGCACCGTGACCGTTGCGCCCAGCTTGCGCGCGGAGGCGGCAAGCTCGAGGCCGATGAAGCCCCCGCCGATGATGGCGACGCGGTTCTCCGGCTTGAGATGGGCGCGGATGGCGAGCGCGTCGTTGAAGGTCCTGAGATAAACGCAGCGGCCGCCCAGACCCGGCATCGGCAGCTTGCGCGGCACGGACCCGGTCGCGAGCAGCAGCTTGTCATAACCAAGCGAAGAGCCGTCGGAGAGGCGCACGAGATGCGCGGCGCGGTCGATCGCGACGGCCCGAACGGAATGGATGTGGCGGATCGAGCGTTCGGCCAGAAGCTCGTCGCTGGCGATCGCCTTGATGAGGGGCGCCTCGCTGGTCATCGCCTCCTTCGACAGCGGCGGCCGTTCATAGGGCAGATGCGGCTCGTCGCCGACCAGCGTCACCGGCCCTTCATGACCAAGGTCGCGCAGGGTAAGCGCGGCACGACCGCCGCACTCGCCGGCGCCGATGATGACCATTCCTCCCGCCATGCCGTCACCCAAGCTGAATGAGGACTTTGCCGGCGTCGACCTTGACCGGATAGGTCTTGAGATTGACGCAGACCGGCGCCCCGCGCGCGTCGCCGGTCTTGTAGTTGAAGCGGCCATTGTGTTTTGGACACTCGATGATGTCGTCCATCACCAGCCCGTCGGCCAGATGCACCTTCTCATGCGAGCACAGGCCGTCGGTCGCGTAATACTCGTCCTCCGGGCTGCGATAGATGGCGTAGGTGCGGCCGGCGTGATCGAACCGCATTACGTCCTCCTCGTCGATGTCTCCGGCCGCGCAGGCCTCGACCCAGTCGCTCATGTCGTCCTCCGGCGAAATTCTTCGTTGTCGGTTGTGTCGGATCCGGTCACTTGGCCGCGGCCGCTACCGGATTGTCGTTGTGGAGCTCTTCCCGGTAGGGCTTTGCCGTCGGCGGCAGCTCGCGCTTGAGGAAGTAGTCCTCGTTGCGCAGCTGGCGCAGGAAGGCGGGGATCATCTCGCGGTAGCCGGCCAGGATCGACGGCGTCGGCGCCGGCAAATCGTGCTTGATCAGCTCATGCAGCTTCGGCAGCGCGTGATAGGGCACCATCGGGAACATGTGGTGCTCCACATGGTAGTTCATGTTCCAGTAGATGAACCGGCTGATCGGGTTCATGTAGACGGTGCGGCTGTTCAGCCGATGGTCGATGACATTGTCGGCCAGCCCGCCATGCTGCAGCAGCCCGGTCATGACGTGATGCCAGGCGCCGTAGAGGCGGGGCAGGCCGACGAGCATCAGCGGCAGCCATGAATGCAGATAGAGCGCCAGCGCGATGGTCGCGACATAGATCGCGAGCCAAATACGGGCGATGCGGATGGCCTTGGGCTGCTCCTGTTCCGGGATGAAGGTCTTTTCCGCGGCGCTGATGACGCCGGCGGCATTGCGCACCATGTCGGTCATCGCATGCCAGGCATCGAGCATGCCGAAAAAATTCAGCCCAACACGCAAAAGGTCCGGCGGTCGCATGACGGCGATCTCCGGGTCGCGGCCGACGATGATGGTGTCGGTGTGGTGGCGTGTATGGCTCCAGCGCCAGGTCACCGGATTGCGCATGATCATAAAGCAGGCGAGCTGGTAGACCGCATCGTTCATCCATTGGGTGCGGAAGGCGGTGCCGTGGCCGCATTCGTGCCAGCGGGAGTCGGTCGAGGAA
This sequence comes from Mesorhizobium sp. WSM3868, assembly GCF_002294785.1. Taxonomy (NCBI): domain Bacteria; kingdom Pseudomonadati; phylum Pseudomonadota; class Alphaproteobacteria; order Hyphomicrobiales; family Phyllobacteriaceae; genus Mesorhizobium; species Mesorhizobium sp. WSM3868. Next base: position 305,399 of record NZ_NSGB01000002.1, read on the forward strand.
CCGTAGAGCGTGCCATAGACCAAGAAGAACGGTACGCACCACCAGCTGCCCCAGAACCAAGCGCCGCCCGCGCCACTGAGGATCAGCGCACCGAGCCAGATGATGGTGTCGCGAATAGCCGGCTGGTCGGAGCGCTGCATCAGCTCCTTCATCTGCTTGCGCGGGATCTCGGTGTGGTACCATTGGGCCGCCGAAAGCCCGTTCTCGACCGCGCGCTTGGCGTCGCGGCCGGTCAGGCTGTAGTCGCGTCCGGACGGCGCCGGAGACGTGATTGCCGTCATTGCGGGGTCCTCCATCAGCACCTGGCGAACGGCCCTCGGCAATGCCGCGCCTCGCCCATGGCTGGCTTCGACTTCACCATAGCGCCAAGCCATGATAGCCTCAATGTCACAAAGATAGATTCTATCATTTTCTATCAGATTCGGCTAATCTGAGTCGGGCAAGCGATGGAGCACCTCATGGCAAAGCGGCCGACAATCACCGATCTCGCGCGCGTTTCAGGCTTCAGCGTCGCCACGGTCGACCGGGTGTTGAACAATCGCCTGCCGGTGCGCGAGGAGACGGCGCGTCGCGTCTACGACGCGGCGACCGACATCGGCTATCACGCCGCCGGCCTGATCAGGCAGCGCATGCGCCAGGAGTTGCCCGAATATCGTCTCGGCTTCCTGCTGCTACGCGGCAATGACGTTTTCTACGGCGATTTCGCCCGCGAGCTGGAGCTTGCGGTCTCGCAATCGCAACGTTTCCGGGGCACTGCGACGATCGACTTCGCCGCTTCGCTGGCGCCCGATGAGATCGCCGCCCAGATGCGCAAGCTGGCGGCGAAATCCAGGGCCATCGCCGTGGTCGGTCCGGACCATCCCACCCTGACGGCGGTGGTCGAGGCGCTGAAGGCGCGAGGGCAGCCGGTCTTTTCGCTGCTCTCCGACTTCGCCGCCGGCATCCGTGAAGGCTATGTCGGGCTCGACAACCGCAAGGTCGGACGCACCGCGGCCTGGATGATCGCCAAGGCCGCCAGCAAGCCAGGCAAGGTCGCGCTTTTCGTCGGCAGCCACCGTTTTCATGGTCACGAGCTGCGCGAGATCGGCTTCCGCTCCTATTTTCGCGAGCATGCGCCGGATTTCACTGTGATGGAGACGCTGGTCAACCTGGAGGCCAACCAGGTGACGCATGATGCGATGCTCGAGCTTCTGGCTCGGCATCCCGACCTTGCCGGCTGCTACGTCGCTGGCGGCGGCATGGAGGGCGCGGTCGCGGCGTTGAGGGCGGCGAAGCCGGCGCATATGCCGGTGGTCGTCTGCAACGAGATCAATGCGGAGTCGCGCGCGGCACTTGCCGACAACATCCTCACCATGGTGATCTCGACCCCGCTGGCGGCGCTCTGCCGCGAGCTTGTCGGCCTGATGGCGCATGCCATCGAGACCGGCGCCGCCAATGCGCCCGGCCAGACTTTTCTCCCCTTCGACATCTATCTGCCGGAAAACATCTAAGCCGTCTCCCGTCGGAATGATGTGATCCATCAGGCTGATGGAATTCTTTCGCGCCGTGAAATCGCCCGGGGATTCCGCCGCAGAACGTTTGCATGCCCGGCCGCGAGGGCGCTGCACGCTTGTCTTCATCGAAAAACCGGCACGCCCATTTCGAATCTCCCTTGACGGCTGCAAGCGAAATGGAATAAATATTTCACCAACTGGGTATTTTGGTTCTTTCGTTCCGGAACGTCTGTTTCAAACAGAGGACCAGGCGTTCCATTATGCGAGGAAAACGCCGCCGGAAGGGCCATGGGAGAGATTCCCCGGTAACATCGGGGATTCCGGTTCAATCGGTGCAGCCGGACACCAAGTGGAGGAGAAACTAAAATGAAGAAACTGCTTTTGGGCGTCGCGCTTTCGGCGCTGATGTGTTCGTCCGCCTTCGCCGCCAAGATCGGCGTCTCGATGGCTCTTTTCGACGACAATTTCCTGACCGTGCTGCGCAACGGCATGATCGCCCAGGCCAAGGGCATGGACGGCGTCGAACTGCAGGTCGAGGACGCGCAGAACGACGTGGCCAAGCAGCTCGACCAGATCAAGAACTTCGCCGCTTCCGGCGTCGACGCGATCATCGTCAACCCGGTCGACACTTCGGCCACCCAGGCGATGTCGGATGCGGCGGCCGCGGCCAAGATCCCGCTGGTCTATGTCAACCGCGAGCCGGTCAATGTCGACAAGCTGCCCGACAACCAGGCTTTCGTCGCGTCCAATGAGGCCGAGTCCGGCACGCTCGAGACCAAGGAAATCTGCCGCCTGTTCAAGGAAGCCGGCAAGAAGGAAGCCAATGTCTATGTGATCATGGGCGAGCTTTCCAATCAGGCGGCGGTGCAGCGCACCAAGGATATCGATGAAGTGATTGCCACGCCGGACTGCAACTTCATCAAGATCATCGACAAGCAGACCTCGAACTGGAAGCGTGACGAAGCGCAGAACCTGATGACCAACTGGCTGTCGTCCGGCAAGCCGTTCGACGGCGTCATCGCCAACAATGACGAAAGCGCCATCGGCGCCATCCAGGCGATGAAGGCCGCCAATATCGACATGAAGTCGGTCGTGGTCGGCGGCGTCGACGCAACCCAGGACGCGCTGGCCGCGATGCAGGCGGGCGATCTCGACGTCACGGTCTTCCAGGATGCGGCTGGCCAAGGCGCGGGCGCGCTCGATGCGGCGCTGAAGCTCTCCAAGGGCGAGAAGGTGGAGCGCAAGGTCTACATCCCCTTCCAGCTCGTGACGCCGGCGAACATCGACAAGTTCCTGAAGAAGAACTGACGCCGCGCCAACGCAATTCCAGGAAGTTTTCCATACGGACTTGCGTGAGGACAAACCCTGGAGCGGCGCTCCGACGCATCGAGTTGGCTGAAATCGGCTGCAGACAGAGCAGCGTCGCTCCCTTCCTTCTCCCGCCCGACCGGGCGGGAGAGCGGGCGCGGTCATTCGGAGGAAGAAGACGTGTCACAGACATCGCATGGCATTGGCGGGCTGAGCTATGACGCCAAGAAGCGCCCCTGGCCTGCCGAGTTCAACGTGTTTCTGGCGCTGGTCATCCTGGTCGGCGCATTCGAGCTGATCGGCCGCGTCTTCCTCGGCGACAGCTTCCTCTTCAACACCCGCGATAACGTCGATGCTATCTTCAACGAGCAGCGGCTGCAGATCATCATCCTGCAGGTGTCGATCGTCGGCATCATAGCCATCGGCGTCACGCAGGTCATCATCTGCGGCGGCATCGACCTGTCCTCGGGCTCGATCGTAGGCGCCACCGCCATGATCGCCATGAGTTTCGCGCAGGTTGCGACCGTCAACGGCAATCCCAACCCGAAGGCGATGTTCATTGACTACGGATGGACCGACCTGCCGGTCATCGTGCCGCTTCTGGTCGCGATCGGCTGCGGGCTGATTGCCGGCCTGATCAACGGCGCCCTGATCGCCTACACCCGCATTCCGCCGTTCATCGCCACGCTCGGCATGATGGTCACGGCGCGCGGCATCGCCAAATGGTGGTCGAAGGGCCAACCGATCTCGTTCCCGACCGACAGCTTCGCGGCCATCGGCAAGGGGCTGATGCCGGTCATCATCTTCATTTCACTGGCGATCCTGTTCCAGCTCGTCCTGAGCTACACCCGATACGGCAAGCATTGTTACGCCATTGGCTCCAACGAGGACGCCGCGCGCATGTCCGGCATCAAGATCGCCAACCACAAGGTGCTGGTCTATGTGATTGCCGGCATCCTCGCCTCGATCGCCGCGGTGGTGCTTTCCTCCAAGAACCTCACCGCCCAGGCCGGCATGGGCGTGATGTACGAGCTCGACGCCATCGCCATGGCGGTCATCGGCGGCGTCTCGCTCTCGGGCGGCCGCGGGTCTATCATAGGCACGGTGATCGGCTCGCTGATCTTCGGCGTTATCATTTCCGGCTTCACCTTCCTGCGCCTCGACGCCTACTACCAGGAGATGGTCAAGGGCGTGATCATTGTCGGCGCAGTCGTTCTCGATCAATGGCGCCAGCGCCGCCGGGCGATAGGAGCTTGACCATGTCCGATATCGTTCTGAAGACCGAAAACCTCACCAAGCATTATGGCGGCGTTCACGCGCTGCAGGAGGCGAATTTCGAGCTGCGCAAGGGCGAGCATGTCGCCATCATGGGCGACAACGGCGCCGGCAAGTCGACCTTCGTGCGCCAGATCACCGGCGTCGAGCAGCGCACCGACGGCAATATCTGGTTCGACGGCAAGGAAGTGAACTTCGCCGGCCCGATCGAGGCGCGCGAGGCCGGCATCGAGACCGTGTTCCAGAACCTGGCTCTGGCCGACGACCTCGACGTGCCGTCAAACCTCTTCCTCGGCCGGGAGAAGGTGCTTTTCAACCTCGGCCCCTTCTCGATTCTCGACCGCAAGGCGATGCGCAGGGCGACGGAGGCGGCGCTGATCCGCACCGCGGTGAAGATCCCGAACCTTTCCAGCACCATCCGCCACATGTCGGGCGGCCAGCGCCAATGCGTGGCGATCGCCAGGACCGCAACCTTCGCCTCCAAGCTGATCATCATGGACGAGCCGACCGCAGCGCTCGGCGTGCAGGAAACGGCGCAGGTCGAGAACATCATCCGCACGCTGAAGGAGAACGGCGAGCCGCTGATCCTGATCAGCCACAACATGCGCCAGGTCTTCGACCTGGTCGACCGCATCGTCGTCTTCCGGCGCGGCCGCATCGTCGCCAATTTGCGCAAGCAGGACACCGACGGCAACGACATCGTCGCTTACATCACCGGCGCCAAGACCGGGCAGGCGGAGCTTCAGGCCGCCTGACCAGGCGCCACGACGGGACCAGACCAAATCGTCCGCGCCGGCCGGCGCGGACACGTTTTAGAGCCACCCTCAAAGGACATTCCATGACTCTCCGCTTCGCTCTTCTCGGCGCCGGCCGTATCGGCAAGGTGCATGCCCGCGCCGTAGCCTCAAACCCGCAGGCCAAGCTGGTGGCCGTGGCGGACGCCTTCGAGAAAGCGGCGACGGAGCTTGCCTCCGCCTATGGGGCCGAGGTGCGCAGCTGCGACGCCATCGAGCAGGCCAAGGACATCGACGCCGTCATCATCTGCACGCCGACCGACACTCACGCCGACCTCATCGAGCGCTTCGCCAGGGCCGGCAAGGCGATCTTCTGCGAGAAGCCGATCGACCTCGACGTCAAGCGCGTCGAGCAGTGCCTGGCCGTGGTCGACAAGGCCGGCGCTACGCTGATGGTCGGCTTCAACCGCCGCTTCGACCCGCATTTCGCCGCCGTCCGCAAGGCGATCGACGACGGCGCCATCGGCGATGTCGAGATGGTCACCATCACCTCGCGCGATCCGGGCGCGCCGCCGCTCGACTACATCGCGCGATCCGGCGGCATTTTTCGCGATATGACCATCCATGATTTCGACATGGCGCGCTTCCTGCTCGGCGAAGAGCCGGTGGCGGTCAGCGCGCACGCCTCGGTGCTGGTCGACAAGAAGATCGGCGAAGCGGGCGATTTCGATTCCGTCAGCGTCATTCTGGAAACGGCGTCCGGCAAGCAGGCCGTCATCTCCAACTCGCGCCGCGCCACCTATGGCTACGACCAGCGCATCGAGGCGCACGGCTCGAAGGGCATGGTTGCGGCCGAGAATCAGCGGCCGGTGTCGATCGAGCTCGCCAATGACAAGGGCTACACCCGCCCGCCGCTGCACGATTTCTTCATGACCCGCTATATCGACGCCTACGCCAACGAGATCGCTTCCTTCATCGCCGCCGCGACTGCCGGCAAGAAGGCGGCGCCGAGCGGCAAGGACGGGCTGGTCGCCTTGAAGTTGGCGGATGCGGCCTTGGAGTCTGCCAAGACGGGCAAGACCGTCCGCGTCGCCTGAAGGTTTTGAAATCGATTACAGGAGCAGAGCGATGAACGGTCTAGCCGGTCGCAATTCAGAAACGCGCGCCATCGTCACCGGCGGCGCGCAGGGCATCGGCTTCGCCGTGGCGGAAGCCTTGGCCGACGAGGGTTGCCGCGCGCTGGCGCTGGTCGGCCGCTCGCAGGAGAAGGGCGACAAGGCGGTCGCAGCGCTCAAGAAAAACGGTGTCGACGCCATCTTCATCAGCGCCGATGTCGCCAAGGTCGCCGACTGCAAGCGCGCCGTCGCAACGGCGCTCGCGCATTTCGGCACCTTGAACGCGCTGGTCAACGCCGCCGCCACTTCGGCCCGCGGCTCGTTGGTCGAGACATCGGAAGAGCTTTTCGATCAGATCTTCGACACCAATGTGCGCGGCCCCTTTTTCCTGATGCAGGGCCTCGTCGCGCATCTCCTGGAGCGCAGGGCGCCGGGCTCGATCGTCAACGTGCTGTCGATGTCGGCGCATGCCGGCCAGTCCTTCCTGACGCCCTATTCGACCAGCAAGGGCGCGCTGATGACGCTGACCAAGAATGTCGCCAGCTCCTACCGGAAAAACCGCATTCGCTGCAACGCGGTGCTGCCCGGCTGGATGGACACCGAGGGCGAGGCGATCGTGCAGAAGAAGTGGCACGATGCGCCGGACGACTGGCTGGAAAAGGCCGAGGCCGCGCAGCCGATGGGTCAGCTGGTGAAGCCGGCGCAGCTCGCCCGGCTGATCACCTACATGCTCAGCCCGCAGGCCGGCGTCATGACCGGCTCGCTGGTCGATTATGATCAAAACATAGCTGGCGTGATCGGGGAGTAGTGACAACGAGCAGCTTACGCCAGAAGCAGGCCAGCTATGGGTGCAGATGTGATCAGCCTCGTGCGCCCAAAGGTATCCGGCCCCTGAGAGCCCCTGTTGCCGCAGCATCGCTATTCCGGTATAGTCAAGATGGTCAGAATAGTCATGAGATTGAGATGCTGCCCGGACCCAAAGAAGATACGAGCTGGACGGTCGCTGGGGCAAAGGCCCGGCTCTCGGAGGTAATAGATCGGGCGCAATCTTCGCCTCAGACGATCACCCGTAACGGCAAACCAAGCGTTGTCGTCGTGTCCGCAGAGGAATGGCGGCGGAAGACCGCCCGCAAAGGAACGCTTGCGGAGTTCCTCCTGGAGTCGCCGCTGCGCGGCGCCGATCTCGACCTTGAGCGTCAAGCCGACGAACCGCGTGATCAGCCGCTTTGAGGCTTCTGCTCGATACCAATGTCCTGTCAGAGGTGACGAGGCCGGCGCCGGATGTAGGCGTTCTAAAGTGGCTGGACGGGCTTGATGAGGATCGATCATTCATCAGCGTCGTGTCGATCGCCGAGATCCGGCGCGGCGTTTCCCTCATGGATGAGGGCCGCAAACGAGAGGCACTGGCCGAATGGCTCGCTCGAGATTTGCCGCAGCGCTTCGAGCAAAGGGTTTTGCCGGTGGACGAAGCCGTTGCCTTGGCCTGGGGCGACCTGATGGGCCTTGCCAAGCGCCGCGGTCGCGGTCTGTCGTCGATGGACGGTCTGATCGCCGCCACCGCGATTGCGAAGCAGCTCACCTTGGCAACGCGTAATTCGAAGGATTTCGAAGGCTTTGCAATCGAACTTTTCGATCCATGGTCTGCATGAACCGTGAACCGCTGCATGATGCTCTCTTTTTTCCCGAGGCCACGGAGCACGGCGCAAACCAAGCAAATGCTTAGCTTCATGAGGACGTGACAAGCGCCTCGGCATCGACTATATGAGCCGCATGATCCACCTGACCGCCTCGTTTTGGTACTTTAGCTACGGTAGCTCGCTGGCGGCGGGAGGATTGCGCTCGATCTGAAGATTGCAGCATCTAATCCGAAAAGCCGCCAGACCTGGCGGCTTTTTCGTTTCAGCCGGCAGGTCTCCTAACCAGGAGCAGAAAGCCGTGTTGACCACCACAGACGACCTACGGGTCAAGGAACTCAAAGTCCTGAGCACGCCGGACGACGTGATGCGCGAGATACCGCGCTCGCTCACGGCGACGCGCACCGTTGCCGCCTCGCGCAACGCCATCCATTCCATCCTGACCGGGGCCGACGATCGACTGGTCGTCATCGTCGGCCCTTGTTCCATCCACGATCCGGTCGCCGCCGTGGACTACGCCAGCCGTCTGGCGGCGCTGCGCGAGGCCCTGGCCGACCGGCTCGAGATCGTCATGCGCGTCTATTTCGAGAAGCCGCGCACCACGGTCGGCTGGAAGGGCCTGATCAACGATCCCGATCTCGACGGCAGCTTCAACATCGACAAAGGCTTGCGGATGGCGCGCAACGTGCTTTCCGCCGTCAACAATCTCGGCCTGCCGGCGGCGACGGAATTCCTCGACATGACGACGCCGCAATACATCGCCGACCTCGTCGCCTGGGGCGCCATCGGCGCGCGCACGACCGAAAGCCAGATCCACCGCGAGCTGGCGTCGGGCCTCTCTTGCCCGGTCGGCTTCAAGAACGGCACCGACGGCAATCTGAGAATCGCCGGCGAGGCGGTGAAGTCGGCGGCGCAGCCGCATCATTTCATGGCGGTGACCAAGGGCGGCCGCAGCGCGATCGCGGCGACGACCGGCAACGAAGACTGCCATGTCATTCTGCGTGGCGGCGTGGCGCCGAACTACGACGCGGCAAGCGTCGACGCGGCCGCCGCGGAGCTCGGGCGCATCGGCATCGCGCCGCGCCTGATGATCGATGTCAGCCACGCCAACAGCGGCAAGAAGCCGGAGAACCAGCCGAAAGTCGCGCACGACGTGGCGGGCCAGGTCGCAGCGGGCGACGAGCGCATCATCGGAGTCATGATCGAGAGCAATCTCGTCGCCGGCCGTCAGGACGTCGTGCCCAGCAAGCAGCTCACCTACGGCCAGAGCATCACCGACGGCTGCATCGATTGGGCGACCACCGAAACGCTGCTGCACGGACTTGCCGGCGCCGTCGAGTGGCGCCGGTCGGTGAAGCGCGAACTGCTCGCCACCCGTCAGGGCGCCGCCTGACAACCCTGGCGAGGGCGGCGTTCACGCCGCCCTCAGCCCTTCCCATGCGGTGAATACCGAGACCGCGAATAGAAGCAGCCCGGCCGCACGGCCGGCAATGACCGTTGCCCGCGGATTGCCGACCAGAAGCGCCCGGCTGCGCCCGGCGGTGATGGCGAGGCCGCCGTAGATTCCTGCTTGTGTGACGACAGTCAGCAGTCCCATGATGGTCGCCTGCATCCAGATCGGACCGTAAACCGGCTTCAGGAACTGCGGATAGACGGCAAGGATAAACAGATAGGCCTTGGGGTTGATCAGGCAGGTGACCAATCCCTGGCGAAAGGCTTTCCAGGCGGAGCGGCTGCCGGCGGGCCCGTCATCGCTGACGGTGATCGAGCTGCGCATCAGCGAAATTCCGATATAGGCCATGTAAGCGGCGCCGGCGATCAGCAGCGGTTTGAACAGGACCGGCACGAAATGAATCAGCAGCCCGACGCCGATCGCCCCGTTCAACGTATGCACTACGCCGCCGAGCATAATGCCGCCGGTCGCCGCCAGCCCCCTGTCGCGCCCCCCGGTCAGCGCATTGGCCAGCACGAACAGCATGTCCATGCCTGGAACGGCGATGATGCCGAACAGCAGGATGAAGAATAGCCAGAGATTTTCCGTGTAACTCATGTCAGTTGCCTGTCGCCGCACCCCGCAGGACGCTAACGAATCTGTTGATTTTCAAGCGTGTAAGCGGCCCTATAGATCACCCCAACTGACGGGGATGTGTCAGTTGCGTTCGGAGCCGTTGAGGAAATGCGCAAGGCCTCGCGCCTGTTCGAGATCATCCAGATCCTGCGGCTGGCCAGGCAGCCGGTGACCGCGGCGACGATCGCCGAGCGGTTGGAAGTGACGGTGCGCTCGGTCTATCGCGACATCGCGGCACTGCAGGCGATGCGCGTGCCGATCGAGGGCGGGCGCGGCATCGGCTATATCCTGCGCCCCGGCTTCGACCTGCCGCCGCTGATGTTTTCGATCGAGGAGATGGAGGCGATCGTGCTCTCGCTGGCGCTGCTCGCACGCACCGGCGACGACGAGCTCAAGCAGGCGGCAAAGCGCGTCGGCGCCAAGATCGCCGGCGCGGTGCCGCCGCCCTTGCGCCAGACGCTCGACGCCAACGCTCTTCATGCCTGGGGTTTTTCGCCTGCGGCCGCGGCGGTCGATCTGGCGCTGGTGCGCCGCGCCATCCGCGACGAGGAGAAGCTCGACCTCGCCTACCGCGACGAAGCCGGCCGCGACACACAGCGTATCGTCCGTCCGATCGCGCTGATCTACTACGCCGAGACCGCCAACATCGTCGCTTGGTGCGAACTGCGCCAGGCCATCCGCAATTTCCGCAGCGACCGCATCGAGGATTGCCAGCCGACCGGCCTATGGTTCAAAGGCGAAGGCGATCAACTGCGGCAGGTTTGGGTGGACGGCTGGGAGATCAATGCAGCAGCCGCCGCCGGCACCTGAAGGGGAGCCGGCTCACCTCACTTCCACCCAGTGCTGTTCCTGGAACGATCGCGCCATGGCGTGCACCGTGCGCTCGATCTCCAGCCCTTCGTCGAAGTCGATGGTCCGCGCCGGCTTGCCGGCGATCCGCATCAAAAGCTCGCGGCACTCGATCATCTTGAGGTCGTTGAAGCCGAGGCCGTGGCCGGGCGCCGGCACGAAGGAATCGTAGGGCTTGTGGTGCGGCGCCAGCAGGATCGTGCGGTAGCCCTGCTCGGTCGGCCGGTCGGCGGTCAGATAAAGTTGGAACTCGTTCATTCGCTCCTGGTCGTAGAGGATCGAGCCTTTCGAGCCGAAGATCTGGAGGGCGATACGGCCCTTGCGGCCCCAGGCCGAGCGGTTGACCAGCAGCGTACCGGCGACACCGTTCTCCAGATGCATCAGCACACTGGCGATATCGTAGGTCTCGACCGCACGGCGGCCGCCGGAGGCGACGCGCCGGTCGGCATAGGGTTTCGCCATGTCGCACATGACGCGAGCGACGCGGCCGAACAGCACTTTGATCAGCGACAGCGGATGCACCGCGAAATCGTCGAGCGCGCCATAACCGGAAGCCGCCTCATGCTTCCAGAAGAACAGCGCCTCGGGATCGGCCATGAAATCCTCGTCCATCTCGATGCGCACGAGATTGACATCGCCGATGATCTTTTCCTCGAGCAGCGCGCCGATGTGGCGGATGGCCGGGTTCTGAATGTAGTTGTAGCCGAGCACGGCAGCCTTGCCGGATTTGGTCGCTGCCTTCGCCATCGCCTCGGCCTCGGCAAAACTCGGTGCCATCGGCTTCTCGCACCACAGGTGCTTGCCGGCTTCGAGGATGGCGATCGCCATTTCCGGATGGAACTGGTTGGGCGTGGTCAGCGACACGACATCGACCTCCGGATCGTTGACGACGGCACGCCAGTCGCCCGAGCCTCGAGTGAAGCCGAACTCGGCCGCTTTGCGCTTTGCAAGCTCGTCATTGACCTCACCCAGATGCACCAGCCTCGCCTTCTCGACATCGGGAAAGACGGTGCCGACCGCGTTCCAGGCAATGGCGTGGCACTTGCCCATGAAGCCCGTGCCGATGAGGCCCACTCCGACCATGTCGATTGTCTCCGCTGAAGGGGAAGAATTCGCATGGATGAATTAATCCATTTCAGCTGAGAATGGAACGTCCAAATCATTTTTTATGGTGTTCTTGCGCGAAACCGCTATGATGAGGCAGGAGAGGGAACACCAGCATGGCCGTGGGCGGAGCGACGATGGACGGACGGGTGCCTCGCGATTTCGAGACCTTGCGCACGACGATCCTGGAGCGGCGCACCAGTCTGCCCAAGCGCATCGCGCAGATCGCCGCCTATGCGCTGGACAATCCCGACGACATCGCCTTCGGCACGGCGGCGAGTATCGCGGCTTCCGCCGGCGTCCAGCCCTCGACGTTGATCCGCTTCGCCCAGCAGCTCGGCTTCGATGGTTTCACTAGCCTGCAGCAGGTGTTTCGCGAGCGGCTGCGCGAACGCAATTCCTCCTATGACGAGCGGTTGGCGGCACTGCGCGCCAAGGCCGAGGAAGGCGCTGGACACCGGGCGATCTTCGACGGCTTCGTGGCTGCCGCCAGCACCTCGCTCAGCGACATTTCGCGCGCGCTGAACGATGCGCATTTCGAACAGGCGATCACGCTGCTGGCAAAGGCGGAGACAATCTATGTGCTAGCCAAGCGCCGCTCCTATCCGGTCGCCTCCTACATCGCCTACGCGCTTGGCAAGCTCAAGATCCGCAACCAACTGATCGAGTCGGCCGCGGGCTTGAACGCCGAGATGATTGGCTTCGCCACGCCGCGCGACGCCGTCATCGCCATCAGCTTCTCGCCTTACGCGCCCGCGACCATCGAGGAGACGCGCTCGATCGCCGAGCAGGGCGTGCCTATCGTCGCCATCACCGACAGCTCGTTCTCGCCGCTCGCCCAATTCGCCAAGGTCTGGTTCGAGGTGGCCGAAGCCGATTTCGGCGGCTTCCGCTCTTTGTCGGCGACGATGGCGCTCGCCATGGCGCTGACCGTTGCCGTCGGCGAGAAGCGGCGCGACGCCGGCCGCAGGCGCAAGGCCTGAGCGGCCCCGAACGGGCGTTTTTCCATCAGGGAACACTCATTCCATATTGACTATGGATTGGAATTATTATTTCATATTGACGGTGTCACGCCGCCGTTCGCGCGTGCTGCCCAAAACGACGCTGCTCTGCACAACAAGGCCGATGGGAGGTTCGAATGGGCGAAGCCGTGGAAGCGAAATATCCGCCGCTCGACGTCATCACGATCGGCCGCGCCTCTGTCGATCTCTACGGCCAGCAGATCGGCTCGCGTCTGGAGGACATAACCTCCTTCGCCAAGTCGGTCGGCGGCTGCCCGGCCAATATCTCCGTCGGCACGGCAAGGCTCGGCCTGCGCTCGGCGCTGCTCACTCGCGTCGGCGACGAGCAGATGGGCCGCTTCATCCGCGAGCAGCTCAGGCGTGAGGGCGTCTCGGTCGACGGCCTGAAGACCGACAAGGAACGGCTGACGGCGCTGGTGCTGCTTTCCGTCGAGGACGAAGGCGTCTCGCCGATGATTTTTTATCGTTCGGATTGCGCCGATATGGCGCTCGCCGAAGAGGACATCGACGAGGCTTTCATCGCCTCGGCGCGCGCCGTGGTCGTCACCGGCACCCATTTCTCGCGTCCCAACTCGGATGCTGCACAGCGCAAGGCGATCCGTTTGATGAAGGCCAAGGGCGGCAAGGTCGTGTTCGACATCGACTACCGCCCGAACCTCTGGGGGCTCGCCGGCCATGCCGAGGGCTTCGAGCGCTACGTCAAGTCGGACCGGGTCTCGGCGCAGCTGAAGACGGTGCTGCCCGATTGCGACCTCATCGTCGGCACCGAGGAGGAAATCATGATCGCCTCCGGCGCCGACGATTGTCTGAGCGCGCTTAAGACGATCCGCACGCTGTCGGCCGCTACCATCGTGCTCAAGCGCGGTGCCAAAGGCTGCATCGTCTATGACGGGCCGATCAGCGACGACCTCGAGGACGGCGTCGTCGGCGAGGGCTTCCCGATCGAGATTTACAACGTGCTCGGCGCCGGCGACGCCTTCATGTCGGGCTTCCTGCGCGGCTGGCTCGGCGGCGAAAGCTTTGCCACGGCGGCGACCTGGGCCAATGCCTGCGGCGCCTTCGCCGTGTCGCGCCTGCTATGCGCGCCGGAATATCCCACCTTCGAGGAGCTGCAGTTCTTTCTGAAGCAGGGCAGCAAGCACTTGGCGCTGCGCAAGGACGAGGCGATCAACCACATCCACTGGGCGACGACGCGCCGGCGCGACATCCCTTCGCTGATGGCGCTCGCTTGCGACCACCGCGTCCAGCTGGAAGATGTCGCGGCCAGGGTCGGTGCAGATGTCTCGCGCATCCCCGACTTCAAGGTGCTCACCGTCAAGGCGGCGGCCAAGGTCGCCGCCGGTCGCGACGGCTACGGCATGCTGATCGATGAGAAATACGGCCGCGATGCCATGTTCGAGTTCGCCCGCCATCCCTTTGCCTGGTTAGGTCGGCCGGTCGAGCTGCCCGGATCGCGGCCGCTGCGCTTCGAGTTTTCGCAGGACATCGGCTCGCAGCTCACCGAATGGCCGGTCGACCATTGCATCAAGTGCCTCTGCTTCTATCATCCGGATGATCCGGAGGCGCTGAAGACAGAGCAGCAGCAAAAACTGCGGACCCTGTTCGAGGCGGCGCGGAAAGTCGGCAGGGAACTGCTCGTCGAGATCATCGCCGGCAAGCACGGCACGCTCGACGACACCACCATTCCGCGCGCCCTTGAAGAACTCTATGCGCTGGGCATCAAGCCCGACTGGTGGAAGCTCGAGCCGCAGGCCTCGGCAGGCGCCTGGGCCAGGATAGAGCAGGTGATCGTCAAGAATGATCCGTGGTGCCGCGGCGTCGTGCTGCTCGGTCTGGAGGCGCCGCAGGACGAGCTGGTCGCCGCCTTTGCCGCCACCGCCAATGCGCCGATCGTCAAGGGATTTGCCGTCGGTCGCACCATCTTTGTCAATGCCGCCGAACAATGGCTGGCCGGCAAGATCTCGGATGACGACGCTGTCGCCGACATGGCCTCGCGCTTCGAGCAATTGACCGAGGCATGGCTTGCAGCGCGCGGCCGCAAAGCAGCATAAGAAGAACGGGCAGCATATTAGGCGGCACAGGGAAAGCCGGAGGAAACGACTATGACCAAGACCGTTCGCCTGACGATGGCGCAGGCGCTGACCCGCTTTCTCAGCTGCCAGATGACCGAGATCGACGGCAAGAAGGCGCCGATCTTCGGCGGCGTCTGGGCGATCTTCGGCCACGGCAATGTCGCCGGCATCGGCGAGGCGCTCTACCAGGTCCGCGACGAGCTGCCGACCTTCCGCGCCCATAACGAGCAGGCGATGGCGCATGCGGCGATTGCTTACGGCAAGGCGAATTTCCGCCGCCGCTTCATGGCCGCGACCACCTCGATCGGCCCCGGCGCGCTCAACATGGTGACGGCTGCGGCGCTCGCTCACGTCAATCGGCTGCCGGTGCTGCTGCTTCCCGGCGATGTCTTCGCCAACCGCTTGCCCGACCCGGTGCTGCAGCAGGCCGAAGATTTCTCCGACGGCACGGCGAGCGTCAACGACTGCTTCCGCCCCGTCTCGCGCTATTTCGACCGCATCACGCGGCCGGAGCAGATCATCCCGGCGCTGAACCGCGCCATGCAGGTCTTGACCGATCCCGCCGAATGCGGCCCGGTCACGCTTTCGCTCTGCCAGGACGTGCAGGCGGAGGCTTATGATTATCCGGAAAGCCTGTTTGCCGAGCGCGTCTGGACGCCGCGCCGGCTGCGCCCGGATCGCAACGAACTGGCCGTCGCCGTGGCGGCCCTGAAGAACGCCAAGAAGCCGCTGGTGATCGCCGGCGGCGGCGTCCTCTATTCGCAGGCTTCCGGAGAGCTGGCCAAGCTGGTGCAGGGCGCCGGCATTCCGGTTTGCGAGACCCAAGGCGGCAAATCCTCGCTGCCCGACGATCATCCGCTCAACATGGCGGCCGTCGGCGTCACCGGCACATCAGCGGCCAACCGGCTGGCGGAAGAGGCCGATGTGGTTCTTGCCGTCGGCACCAGGCTGCAGGACTTCACCACCGGCTCCTGGGCGCTGTTCAAGAATGCCGGCCGCACCATCATCGGGCTCAATACCCAGGTCTTCGATGCCGGCAAGCACTGGGCGCTGCCGCTGGTTGCCGACGCCACCGAAGGGCTCGCCGAGCTTTCCGCCGCGCTGAAGGGCTGGAAGGCGCCGACCGCCTGGACCGACAATGCGCTGAAGGGCAAGACGGAATGGCAGGCTGCCGCCGCCAAGGTGACGGCCTCGACCAACGCCGCCTATCCCTCCGACGCGCAGGTGATCGGCGCCGTGCAGCGCGCGAAGGGCTCGGGCGTCACGCTTTTGCATGCCGCCGGCGGGCTGCCGGGCGAATTGCACAAGCTCTGGCAAGCGGGCGCGCCCGGTTCCTATCACGCCGAATACGGCTTCTCGACCATGGGCTACGAGATCGCCGGCGGGCTCGGCGTCAAGATGGCGAAACCCGACCAGGAAGTCGTCGTCATGCTCGGCGACGGCTCCTATCTGATGCTCAATTCCGAGATCGCGACGTCGGTGATGCTCGGCCTGAAGCTCACCATCGTGTTGCTCGACAATCGCGGCTATGGCTGCATCAACCGGCTGCAGATGGCGACCGGCGGCGCCAACTTCAACAATCTCTTGAAGGACGCTCGCCATGAGGTGATGCCCGACGTCGACTTCGCCGCCCATGCGGCAAGCCTAGGTGCCGTCGCCGAGAAAGTGGCCTCGATTGCTGAACTCGAAACGGCGCTCGCCAAGGCGAAGGGCAACGACAAGACCACCGTGCTGGTCATCGACACCGATCCGCTGGTGTCGACCGAGGCCGGCGGCCACTGGTGGGATGTTGCCGTGCCGGAAGTCTCGTCGCGGCCGCAGGTGAACGCCGCGCGCAAGGCGTATGACGAGAAAAAGCTCATGCGGAGCTTAGGTGATTGAAGCTGGCGCTGTTCCTCACCCTTGCCCTCTCCCCGTGAAGAACGGGGAGCAGGGGGCCGCCACCGCTGAAGCCTGTCCCTTCTCCCCGTCATTTCCAGGGAGAAGGTGCCGGCAGGCGGATGAGAGGGCAGCGCCGATGAGCGAAAGTTGAACGATCCAAACCTGGAGTGACGACTTGAAAGCCAAACTGGGCATGTCTCCCATCGCGTGGTGGAACGACGATCTCATGGAATTGAGCGATGATGTGTCGCTGGAGGAGTGTTTGCGCCAGTCGCGCTCGGCCGGCTTCACCGGCATGGAGATGGGCCGCCGCTTCCCCAACGATCCGAAGGTGATGCTGCCGATCCTGAAAGAGGCCGACGTCACGCTCTGCGGCGGCTGGTTCTCCGGCACGCTGGTCGATGAGGACATGTCGAAGAACAAGGATCGCATCCAGCCGATGATCGACTTGTTCAAGGCGGTCAACGCGCCTTGCATCGTCTATGGCGAGGTCGGCCGCTCCATCCAGGGCGACCGCTCCAAGCCTCTTGCCACCAAGCCACGGCTTTCCGGCGACGAGATGAAGGCCTATGGCCGACGCGTCACCGAATTCGGCGAATGGTGCGCCGACCAGGGTATGCCGCTTTCCTACCATCATCACATGGCGGCCGTGGTCGAGACCGAGCCGGAACTCGATTCCTTCATGCATCATTCCGGCGAGGGCATCCCGCTGCTGCTCGATGCCGGCCATCTCGCCTTCGCCGGCGGCGATGTGTTGCGCGCCATCGACAACCACCACAAGCGCATCAACCACGTCCATGTGAAGGACGTGCGCATGAACGTGATCGACGGGCTCGACCGCACGAAGCAGTCCTTCCTCGATGCCGTCGCGCTCGGCGCCTTCACCGTGCCCGGCGACGGCTCGCTCGATTTCGGCGCGATCGTCCAGCGCTTCGCCGACTACGGCTATGAAGGCTGGTTCGTGGTCGAGGCCGAGCAGGATCCGAAAAAGAACCCGCCGCTGAGGATGGCTGAGGTCGGCCACAAGGAGCTGATGCGGGTGATGACGGCCGCCGGTTATACGGTGGAGACGCAGGGCTTCCCGGCGTAAACGGTGGATTCGTCCGGCCGCTCGGTCTATCTGATGCGTTTGGACAAGTCCCGGATTGGCGCGATGAAAGACTATGAGCACCCCTTCTTCCGACCGCTGTGGCGGCGCATTGCCGTCGTTGCCGTCTGCCTAATCTGGTCGGTGATCGAATTCGCCTCCGGCACGCCGTTCTGGGGTGTAATCGCGCTCGGCTTCGCCGGTTACGCGGTGTGGCAGTTCTTCTACCTCTACAAGCCGGCCGAGGAGCCCAAGCCTCCGGCCGAGCCGAAGGAATGATCCAGGAGACAAAATGTCGAAACTGCTCGTCAAGGCCGACAAGGGCCACGGCCACGTCGCCCACGTCACCCCGCAAAGCGCGGGCTGGACTTACGTGGGTTTCGATCTCCACCGCTTGCGGCCGGGCGAGACGGCCGCCGGCAAGACGGGCGAGCGCGAGGTCTGCCTGGTGTTCGTCACCGGCAAGGGCCAGGCTGCGGCCGGCGGCAAGGATCTCGGCCTGCTCGGCGAGCGCATGTCGCCCTTCGAAGGCAAGCCCTGGTCGGTCTATGTGCCGCAAGGCTCCGACTGGGCAGTGACCGCCGACACCGAGCTGGAGCTTGCCGTCTGCTCGGCGCCCGGTCTTGGCGGCAGCCTGCCCGCTCGCGTCATTGCGCCCGACGATCTCGGTCAGGAAGTGCGCGGCAAGGGCACCAACACCCGCTACGTCACCAACATCCTGCCCGAGGGCAAGCCGGCCGACTCGCTGCTGGTGGTCGAGGTCATCACGCCCGGCGGCCATACCTCCAGCTATCCGCCGCACAAACACGACCAGGACAATCTGCCGGCCGAGTCCTATCTCGAGGAGACCTATTATCACCGCCTCAACCCGCCGCAGGGTTTCGCCTTCCAGCGCGTCTACACCGACGCCGACAGAAATGGCGTGCGCGACCTGGACGAGGCGATGGCGATCGAGGACGGCGATGTCGTGCTGGTGCCCAAAGGCTACCACCCGTGTGCGGCCTGCCACGGCTATGATCTCTATTATCTCAACGTCATGGCCGGCCCGAAGCGGACATGGAAATTCCACAACGCCGCCGAGCATGAGTGGCTGATGAAGGCGTGAGATTTTTCATAGCCCTCAACCTGTTGGTCCAGTTCGGGAAAATCGTCGGCTAAGGACCGCCGGAGCCTGGGTTGCCTTCGAAAACCCATGAAAGCTTCGTCAATCCGTCATGGAAATCACCTATGGCAGCGGGTCTGACGAGGATTTTCGATGCGCTATGCCATTTACTTTACCCCGAGGCAGGATGAGCCGCTGGCGCGGATCGCCGCCAACTGGCTGGGGCGCGACCCGTTCGGCGCGCCGACTCGGCCGGTTGAGGGTGTGGGTGCCCTGTCGGCGGCGGAAGTTGCCTTCCACACCGCCTCGGCTCGGCGCTACGGCTTCCACGCGACGCTGAAGGCGCCGTTCCGGCTGGCGCCCAGCGAATCGGAAGCCTCGCTGCGGGCGGCGCTCGACGATTTCGCCGAGGTCACGCCGCCAGTCGTCATCCCGCGTTTGGTCGTCGGCCAGATCGACGGCTTTTTCGCGCTGGTGCCGGAAAGTCCTTTCGAGCCGCTCAACAGTTTCGCCGGCGAGGTCGTGCGCGCTTTCGACCGCTTCCGCGCGCCGCTGACCGAGGCCGAGATCGAGCGCCGCAGTCCAGACTCGCTGAAGCCGGATGAGTTCCGCAACCTCTGCCAGTGGGGTTATCCCTACGTCTTCGAGACATTCCGCTTCCACATGACGCTCTCCGGACGCGTCGGGCCACAGGAAAGCCCGCGCCTTCGCGCTGCAATCGACAGCCTGTTCGCGGATGTGCTGCAGCGTCCGGTGCCGGTGGATACGCTGACGCTGTTCGTCGAAACCGAACCGGGCGCGCCCTTCATGGTGCTCTCGCACCACGTGCTTGGACGCCGCCCGGCCAGAAAAACCGCCTGATGTCCGCCCGCCTGAGATAGGACTGCTGAAATGACCGCCGAGACCGTTTTGAACAATGCCCGCATCGTGCTGCCCGACGAGATCGTCGCGGGCTCGCTGCTGCTGCGCGATGGGCTGATCGCCGCGATCGAGCCGGGTGCGGCCCGCACCGGCGAGGACATGGGCGGCGACTACATCATCCCAGGTCTCGTCGAACTGCACACCGATCACCTCGAAGGCCATTACGCGCCGCGTCCGAAAGTGCGCTGGAACCCGATCGCCGCCGTGCTCGCCCACGATGCGCAGGTGGCGACCGCCGGCATCACCACGGTGCTCGACGCCTTGCGTGTCGGCATGGACGAGGATGCCGACCTGAAGTCCGACGACGTGCGCAAGCTCGCCGATGCGATCGAGGACAGCGTGCGCCAGGATCGGCTCAGGGCCGACCACTTCATCCATCTGCGCTGCGAGGTCTCGGCGCCGGATTGCCTCGAGGCCTTCGCCAATTTCGAGACCGACCACAGGGTGAAGCTCGCCTCGCTGATGGACCATGCGCCGGGCCAGCGCCAGTTCGTCGATCTCGAGACCTACGCCTATTATTACCAGCGCAAGCTGAAGCTCACCGACCGCGACTTCCAGAAATTCTGCGAGAAGCGTATGGCGGAATCGGCCAAGAATTCCGGGCCGAACCGCGTCTTCATTTCCGCCGCCTGCCGCGAGCGCGGCATCGTGCTTGCCAGCCACGACGATGCGACAGCCGGCCATGTCGACGAGGCGGTGGAGCAGGGCGTGCGCGTTGCCGAATTCCCGACCACCGAGGAGGCGGCGAGGGCCTCGAAGGCGGCAGGCCTCGGAGTGCTGATGGGCGCGCCCAACGTCATGCGCGGCTCCTCGCATTCGGGCAATGTGTCGGCGCGCTCGCTTGCCGGCGACGGTTTGCTCGACATCCTGTCGTCCGACTATATCCCCTTCAGCCTGATTCAGTCCGCCTTCTTCCTCGGCGATGTCGTGGAAGGCATTTCGCTGCCGCAGGCGGTCGCCATGGTCTCAAAGAACCCGGCGGAAGCGGTCGGCCTTAGCGATCGCGGTGTCATCGAGCCCGGCCGGCGCGCCGACCTCGTGCGCGTGCGCGTCGACCAGCATGTGCCGGTCGTGCGCAACGTCTGGCGTCAGGGCAGGCGCGTCGCATGATGGTTTCTGCGCTGATCGAACGAGAGCTCACCGAGACCCTTCCGATCCGCAACGGCGTCTTCGTCGCGGTGGTCGGGCCGAGCGGCGCCGGCAAGGACACGGTGATCGGCTACGCCAGGGCGCATTTTGCCGGCGAGACGCGGCTGGAGTTCGTCCGCCGCGTCATCACCCGTCCGAGCGACTCCGCCAGCGAGGACCACGATACGCTGGCCGACGCCGCCTTCGCCGAGGCGGAAGCGGACGGCGCCTTCGCCATCTGCTGGGACGCGCATGGCCTGCGCTATGGCCTGCCGGCCGATGTCGATTGGGCGATCGCCAATGGTCATGTCGCGGTGGCCAACGTCTCCCGTGCCGTCATCCCGGCGCTGCGTGAGCGCTATGCCAACCTGGCGGTGGTCGAGATCACCGCTGCGCCGGAGATCCTCGCCGAGCGGCTGGCGGCGCGCGGCCGTGAATCGCGCGGCGAAGTGCTGGCGCGTCTGGCGCGCAGCACCAGCGTGACGCTTTCCGGACCGGACGTCACCTCCATCGACAACAGCGGCGCCAGGGAGATCGCCGGCGAGCGCTTCGCCGACGTGCTGCGCAAGGCGATGGCGTTCTCGGACCTTTCGGACATGATCTGACGGGGTGATGCCGGCTTGCGAGTGGGAGGTTGAGCCGAGACTTGTTGATGTCGGCGCCAACGTCCAAAAAATGTGTGCAGCACGCGAAGTTGAAATTTGCGCCGCTGCCTGCCGAGATCGGACGAGGGAAGCTACTCCGCCGGCGCGCCGGCGACATTCCGGCGCGACGCCTCCATCATCCGGCGCCGGGCGCGGAACACGCCCCACTGCTGGTCGACCAGCACGCCGATCAGGATGACGCCGCCCATCACCGCGAAGTTCAGGGAGGACGGGATGCCGAGCAGATTGACGAGGTTTTGCAGTTCCTGCAGCAGCACGGTGCCGAGGATGACGCCTACCAGCGAGCCCTCGCCGCCGCGCAGCGAGAAGCCGCCAAGCACCGCCGCGGCGATGGCGTAGAGCTCATAGAACTGGCCGTGACTCGCCGGCGAGATCGAGCGCGTGTACATGGCGAAGTAGATCGCCGACAGCGCCGTCAGCACACCGCAGATCACGTATGCCGCGATCACCACGCGCCCGGTGCGAATGCCCGAATACTTCGCCGCTTCCTCATTCTTGCCGATGGCATAGAGATAGCGCCCGAACACCGAGCGGTGCAGCACCACCCACATGACGATGGCGATCACGATCAGCGCGATGAAGGAATTCGGCAACCCGCCGGAGCGGCCGGCGGTCAGGAATTCGAGATCCGGGAAATTCTGGCCGAAAGCGAAGCCCGCCGTGCCGTCGGCGGTGTAGAAACGGGCGACGCCGCGGTAGATCAGCAGGCCGCAAAGCGTCACCACGAAAGGCTGCATCTTGAGCCGCGTGATCAGCCAGCCATGCACGAAGCCGATGATGGCGCCGAGCACGATGATCAGCACGAAGGCCAACGGCCAGTCCATCTCGCGCACGGCGATGAAGTCGATGAACAGCGTGCCGAGCAGCGCGATCAGCGAACCGACCGAAAGCTCGATGCCGCCGGTGATAATGACGAAGGCCTGGCCGATCGAAAGGATGCCGAACAGCGCGACCAGGTTTGAGGTGTTGGCGAGATTGATCGTCGACAGGAAGCGCGGATTTATAGCCGTGACCACCGCGCCGACCACCAGGATCAGGACCAGCAGGCCGAGGTCTTTCTTGCTCATTGCGCTCCTCCCGCGGCTTGCGCCAGCTTCGGCTTCTTGCCCACCGCCAGCAACAGCACGTTCTCCTGGCTGAAATCGTCCCGGTCGAGAATGCCGGAGATCTGCCCCTCATGCATGACCGCGATGCGGTCCGAGACGCCGATCACCTCTTCCATGTCGCTGGAGATCATCAGCACCGCGACGCCGGCATCGGCCAGCGCCCGCATCAGCGCGTAGATCTCGGCCTTGGCGCCGATATCGATGCCGCGTGTCGGCTCGTCGAGGATCATCACCTTGGGGTTCATCGCCAGCCATTTGGCCAGAACCACCTTCTGCTGGTTGCCGCCGGACAGCGTGCCGGTGCGGGTCAGGACCGACGGCGCCTTGATGCCGAGATCCTTCTTCTGCTTCTCGGCGGTGGCGAGCTCCGCGCTGGTCGACACCAGCGAGCGCTTCGCATGCGCCGGCAGATTGGGCAGCGAAATGTTTTGCGCGATCGAGAGGTCGAGCAGGATGCCGGTCAGCTTGCGGTCTTCGGGCACCAGGAAGATGCCGCTCGCCACCGCATCGGCGGCCGATCCGACATTGAGCGCCTTGCCGTCCAGCGCGACACTGCCGCCGAGCCGCTCGTCGATGCCGAACAGGACGCGCGCGAGCTCCGTGCGGCCGGAGCCGACCAGGCCGGCAAGCCCGAGGATTTCGCCGCGCCGAAGCTCCAGGTCGACCGGGTGATCGGGATAGGCGCTGGTGCGCACCGCTGTTGCCGAGAGCGCGACGCCGCCCGGCGCGCGCCCCGCCTCCGCTGCTTTCTCGCGCTGCTTAAGCATGCGCCCGATCATCAGCTTGACCATCTGGTCGTGATTGATGTCGCTCTTCGGCAGCGTGCCGGCCAGCATGCCGTCGCGCAGCACCACGACGCGGTCGGCGACGCGCTCGACCTCGTGCAGGCGGTGCGAGATGAAGATGACGCTGATGCCTTCCGCCCGCAGCCCCTTGATCACGTCGAGCAGCTTTTCGGTCTCGGCGATCGGCAGGCTGGAGGTCGGCTCGTCGAGGATCACCAGCCGCGCCTTGATCGACAGCGCCTTGGCGATCTCGACCATCTGCTGCTGCGCCAGCGACAGCGAGGCGACCGGCGCGTCGGCCGAGAAATTGGCGCCGACGCGTTTCAGGAGCGGCGCCACCATCTCGCGCAGTTTGGCGCGGTCGACCAGCTTCAGCGGCCCGGCCTTGAGCGGCTCGCGGCCGAAGAAGATGTTGGCGGCGACGTCGAGGTTTTCGAACAGGTTGAGCTCCTGATGCACGAAGGCGATGCCGGAGCCGATGCTGGCTTCCACGGTCAAGCCGTCATGCGCGACGCCGTCGACGGTGACGGTGCCGCTGTCCGGCCGCGTCACACCGCCGAGGATCTTCATCAATGTCGATTTGCCGGCGCCGTTCTCGCCGACCAGGCCGATCACCTCGCCCGGCCTGACCTGCATCGAGAAGCCGTCCAGCGCCACGACGCCGGGATAGGTCTTGCGCACGGCCTCGAGGCTCAGGAACGGAGCGGATTGGACGATGGATGGGTCGGAATAATTCATCACGCCATTGTTCATCGCGCTTATCGGCAGCCGGTAGACTGCAGACTGACGGGCCGCATGCGGCCCGTCAATACGGACGCCGGCTCAAGGCGAAGCTTGAGCCGGCGCAACTGTGCATCGATTACTTGCCGGCCATCGCCTTCAGGTTTGCGGCATAGGCGTCGACATCGTCCTTGCCGATGATCTTGGTCGGCACGATGATCAAGCCGTTGGCCGGAATGCCCGACTTGTCGCCCTTGAGGTAGGCGGCCATCAGCTTCATGCCCTGATAGGCCCATTCGAAGGGCTGCTGCACCACGGTCGCGGCAACCGTGCCTTCCTTGACGCCGCCCAGCGTGATCGGATCGTCGTCGAAGCCGACGACGGTGATCTGGCCGAGCTTGCCGGCGTCGCGCAGCGCCTCATAGATGCGCGGCGTATTGTAGGAGTAGAAGCCGACCATGCAGGTGATGTCGGGGCTGGCGACCAGCGCGTCCTCGACATTCTTCTTGGCCCGCGCCTGGTCGATGTCGTCGCCGCGCACGTCCACCAGCTCGATCTTGCTGCCGGCAAGCCCCTCCTTCATGCCCTCGATGCGCTCCTTGGCATTGTCGGCGCCGAGCAGGCCGACGAAGCCCAGGCACTTGCCGCCGTTCGGCATCGCCTTCTTGGCGATCTCGGCCGCCTGCTTGCCGGCATCGACGTTGGACGAGCCGATATAAGCGACGCGCTTGGTCTGCGGGGCGTCGCTATCGGTGGTGAACAGAGCGGTCTCGGACGCGATCTTGTTCAGCCCGTCGGTCGAGGTCTTGGGGTCGACTGCCGACACCATGATGCCCTTCACGCCGGCCGTCACTAGGTCGTCCATCAGGCGCTGCTGGATGGCGACCGACGACTGCTCGGGATATTTCAGCTCGAGATTGTAGTCGGGCAGTTCGCCCTGCGCCTTCTTCACGCCGGCTTCCGCGGCCTTCCAGAAGTCTGACGCGCCGTTGACGACAAAGGCCAGCGTCGGCTTGTCGTCGGCGCGCACGGCTGCGCTGGCCGTCAGGCCAATAGCCAAGGCCGCCGCGGCGACGGACGCGTTGCGTATCATGGATTTCATGCTTCAACCTCCCTTTTGAAACTCATCGCTGATGTCTCGGCTGCGGCCTGGACGCCCTCCTCCTCAAGGGTCTGGCACCTAAGGTCCGGGGCCGATCCAGCCGCGACCGAAACACTAGACACAGATTTGACGTTCGTAAATAGTCCGATTTGTCTGACATTTTCGTGAGGATGAGGGCAGCCCTCTTCCGGCAAATTGCCGGGCAGCGAACCTGCGCTCCTCCCAGATGCCGTCGCCGCAGCTCGCCCGGCGACGCGTTGACAGTAGATCGCTTACCGATATTAGTAAATAGTATTAGTAGCGGGATCGGACCGGCACACCAACACGGCGAACCGGGTGCCGCGGTGGGCGCCGGCGGAAGCAGGATTTGCGCTGGTCGGGTCGACAAAACTCGGGAAAAATGACAGCTTTGCTGACCTTTTTGGCCATTTTGTCGCCGCGTGCCGTGGCTGGTGTCAACGCCCTTTTTAGTGATAATAGTTATAAGCATTCCTGCTGGGTGGCGGGCTTTGCGTAACAGCCCGGCAGGTTTGGGAAACGACCATGAGCGAACCGACGCAACTGCGCAATCCACGGGAAACGTCCAGACGCCGCAAGGCCTCGGCCAAGCCCAAGGGCCGGGTCACCATGACCGATATAGCGAGGGCCGCCGGCTGTTCGCAGGCGACGGTCTCTTTCGTGCTCAACAATTCGCCGGGCATCAGGCTGTCGCGGCAGACGCGCGACCGTGTGATCGAGGCAGCTAGAGCGCTGGGCTATTCGCCGCCGATCTTTTCAGCTTTGCGTCCGCCCGTCACGCCCTTCGAAGGGCTGGACGGCGTCATCGGCTTCGCCGTCGACCAGCTCGCCACCAGCCCCGAGGCGGTTGTGGCCATCGAGGGCGCGCGCCAGGCCTCTTGGAATGCCGGCAACGTGCTCTTGGTGGCGCAGACCATGGGTGACGCCGTCATGGAGCCGCGCGCCATCCAGGCGCTCACCCGGCGCGGCCTCTCGGCGCTGATCTACATGACCATCTTCACCCGCGAGATCACCGCCCCCGAGTTCCTCTACAGCCTCGACATTCCGGTCATCTTGCTCAACTGCTACACTGCCGACTATGCCTTCCCGGCCGTGGTGCCCTCCGAGATCGCCGGCGGCCAGAGCTCCACCCGGCATCTGATCAGCCGCGGCCACCGCCGCATCGCCACCATCACCGGCGAACCCTGGATGCAGGCGGCGCAGGATCGGCTGAAGGGCTATCGCCGCGCTTTGGCCACCGCCGACATCCCCTTCGATCCGGACCTGGTGGTGGAGGGCGACTGGTCGGCCAGCGCCGGCTATGCCGCGACGGTGAGGCTGCTTGCGCTGAAAGACCGCCCGACCGCCATCTTCTGCCAGAACGACCGCACGGCGATCGGCTGCTACGAGGCGCTGAAGGAGGCCGGCCTGCATATCCCCGGGGACATTTCCGTGATCGGCTATGACGACGAGGAGATCGCCCGCCACCTCTTCCCGCCGCTGACGACATCGATCCTGCCGCATCTGGCGATGGGCCAATGGGCGATCGAGCAATTGGAGACGCCGCCGCCCGGCCGCGGCCGCTATCCCATCACCAAGCTTGAATGCCCGCTGGTGGAGCGGGAGAGCGTGGGAGCGTGCCTCGCACAATTCCGGTGACCCCGTCTTGATCCAGGCCTATGATGGACTGCGCGTGTTCCTTTCCCGACACAGGAAAAACGCTCGTGTGGCCGAACCGTCGTTTATGCGATCTCTTAAAGATCGAGCACCCGATCATCCAGGCTCCGATGGCCGGCTCGGCGACTCCGGAACTCGCCGCCGCGGTGAGCAACGCCGGCGGGCTGGGATCGCTCGGCTGCGCATCGATGCTGCCGGACGGCTTGCGCACCGCTGCGCGCCAGCTGCGCGCCTCGACCGAGCGTCCCTTCAACTTCAATTTCTTTGTTTTTCCCAGACCAGACACCAGCGACGCCGTGCTGACCCAGGTCATCGACAGGTTGCGGCCCTACTACGAGGAGCTGTCGCTCGACGAACCCTCGCGGAGGCTTCCGCCGATCGGACCGGGTTTCGACGAAGAAAAGCTTGAACTGCTGCTCGAGATCCGCCCACCGGTCGTCAGCTTCCATTTCGGCATTCCGGACGCGGCCGCGGTCGCCAAGTTGAAGCAGTCCGGGATCGTGGTTATCAGCACCGCGACGAATGTCGCCGAAGCGCGCCAACTCGCCGACGGCGGAGCCGACGCGGTCGTAGCTCAGGGCTGGGAGGCAGGCGGCCACCGGGGATCGCACGCTCCCAACCGTCCCGGTGACGGCGTGGGAACGTTGGCGCTGGTTCCCCAGGTCGTGGATGCCGTCAAGCTGCCGGTCATTGCCGCCGGAGGCATCGCCGACGGCCGCGGTATAGCGGCCGCTTTCGCGCTTGGTGCCAGCGGCGTGCAGATCGGCACCGGCTTCCTGTCTTGCGACGAGGCCGGCACGGACGGACCGCGCCGAGCCCTGATCCGCGCCGCCACGGACATGGACACGATGGTCACCGATGCCTTCACCGGCCGCGCGGCGCGGGCGAGACGCACCCGCTTCGCCTTGGAGATGGAGGTGAACCGGGCGCACCTCCCCGACTTCCCGCAAATGGTTGCGCTCAGCGCTCCGCTCGGCGAGGCCGGTGCAAAAGGAGATTTCGCCTTCCATCTCTATGGGCAGGCGGCCGCCTTGAACCGGGAGCTTCCTGCCCGGCGAATTGATGCAGACGCTCGTGGCCGAAACCGGCGAGGTGTTCGAAGCGCTTTCGACCGGCAAAACGACGCCTGCGTGAGCGAAGTCTCCACTCGTAGACGTCGCGGACAGGTTGCAATCCGGACTGCGACAAGATCAGCCGGCAGGCAGGGATGCCATCCGGGCGCGATCGATGATGCTGGCATTCGGCGGCAAGCGGCGATCGCCCAGCTCGGCCAGTTTTGCGGCCATATGCGCTCTGGTGATCTGCGGCAGCGAAACGCACAAGGCGATCTCGATCACGCCGCGGAACGCGTCGGCATCCTCGTTTGCGGCGGCGAAAAGCCGGGCCATGACCGGATACGGCGGCGGAACAGGAAGGCCCTCCGCCAACGCGTTCATCTCGGCGATCCGGGCTCGGTCGGCGGCGATCTGGTCGCGATAGAACACTGGCGCTCGGCTTCGGCATCGTATGCTCCTGCCAACGCCCACCTGTGCGATCTCGGGACGAGGCTGGTTTCGTTGCTTGGCATGGTTCCCGCGTGGGTCTAGGCTGAAACCAGCAAGGGAGGACGGGATGACATCAAGCTTCACCGTTCACGCGGCATCGGGCTATGAGCAGCTCATGGGCCGCTGGAGCCGCAGGCTCGCGCCCAAGTTCATCGACTTCGTCGGCCTGGCCGGCGGCGAGAAGATCCTCGACGTCGGCTGCGGCACCGGCAGCCTGACCTTCGAACTGGCGAAGTGGCGCGATCTCGCCGAAATCCAGGCCATCGACTTCTCATCCGTCTTCGTCGCGGCGGCGAAGGAGAGGAACACCGATCCGCGCATCACTATTCAGCAGGCGGACGCCACGGCGCTGCCTTTCGAGGACAATGCGTTCGACCGTGCGCTGGCGCTGCTGGTGCTTCACTTCGTGCCGGAGACCGGCAAGGCGGTGGCCGAGATGCGCCGCGTAACGCGGCCGGGCGGCGTGGTCGCCGCCGTTGTGTGGGACCATCTTGGCGGCATGCCGGCCATGCGCATGATGATCGACACCGTTGCCGCGCTCAGCGAAAGCGGCCGCCAGATGCGCAATCGCTACTGCTTCCAGCCGATGATGCAGCCCGGCGAAATGAAGCGGACCTTTGTCGAACAGGGCTTGGCCGACGTCACCGAAACCGAGCTGATGATCCGCATGGATTACCAGAATTTCGACGACTACTGGGCGCCGATTGCCGCCGGCGAAGGCCCGCTCGGCAAATATATGACCACGCTCGACGCCGCCGAGCGGACCCGCACCGAGGCTGCAGTCCACGATGCCTATCAGGCCGGTCGTGCCGATGGGCCGAGGTCTTTCGCCAGCGTCGCCTGGGCCTGCCGCGGCATCGTGCCCTGACTTTTAGCGCTATCTGAGCTGCGCGCGGACGGCGTCGCGGAAACTGCGGTCGCCTAGCCGGCCAGTGCCGGCAGCCAGCGGTGCCAATAGTTGGCGCACCCGACAAGATTCGAACTTGTGACCTCTGCCTTCGGAGGGCAGCGCTCTATCCAGCTGAGCTACGGGTGCTTCCCGGGAAACCGGAAAACGAACCGGCCGGTGAGCCGGCCAGCCACGGCTTCTTAGCGGAAGCGCGTGCCGGCTTCAACGGCCAATTGGCCTGGCGGAATATTCGCAATAGCGGGCAGGCTGGTATTCGTCCGATGGAGGTGCCGGAGTCGAGAGCGAGCGGTCCCAACTGATGTAGGGATCGGAGGCCGGTGGCCCGCTTCGGCAATGCATCGAGATTTCCGAGCGTTGTTCAGGCGCAAGCTCTCGCCAGCCCTTTCACCCCTCCGCGTCTCTCTCCGCCACCCTCCGCTGCACCCCGCGCGTCGCCCGCTTCTGCTTCTTCGCGGTCAGCTCGTGCATGGCGTCGAGCTGCATCTGCTGCATCTCGGCCAGGCGCTGCCATTGGCGCGAGATCAGGTAGTCGAGCTTTTCGTGCAGGTGCCGCACTTCGAGCTCGGCCTTGAGGTTCACCCGGTAGTCGTTGAAGGAGCGCAGCCGGTCCTTCGCCTCCTGCCGCTTCTGGCTCATCATGATGATCGGCGCCTGGATGGCGGCGATGCAGGAGAGCAAGAGGTTGAGCAGGATGAACGGGTAGGGATCGAAGGCGGCGGCCGCGCCCTCGACGAGGTTGAGGCCGATCCAGATCAGAAGCACCGCCGCGAACGAGATCAGGAACCACCAGCTGCCGCCGAAGGCCGCCATGTCGTCGGAGACGCGGTCGGCGAAGGAGCGGCGCTCCTCGAACTCTTCTTCCGAGTTTTCCGAGATCGTGTCCTGTCTGGCGATCGATTCCACCACTTGGCGGTCGAGCTCGGAGAACTCGCCATGCTCCTGCTGCAGCAATTCCTCCATGTAGCGCATGCGGTAGCGGGCAAGCTCCTCGCGGCTGATGCGGGCGCCGCGCGGCAGGTCGGGATGGTCGGAGCGGATGCGGTCGGCGAGGCTCGGCCTGAGGTCGTCGACGCGCACCAGGTCGCGCTTGCGGAACTTCCGGCCGCTGATCGCCGACGGTTTTTTCTTGGGCTTTGCGCGCGCCGCGCCAGGCAGGTGCGGCTCCGAATCCGGCACCTCCGGCGCTTCGAGGATCTCGTCCGCCGCCTCATGCTGATCTTCCGGCACGGTGGCCGCCTCAAGATATTCGCCGCCCGAGTCGTTTTCGGTGTCGGCCATTGTCTGCGCGGATGCCTTCGGGTCGCCGGCCATGCTCAGTGCTCCTCTTCTCGGGCTTCGATACGATACGCCGAGCCGGCGCGGCATATCCATCGCGACTGTGAAGCTGGTGTGACCGAACAAGTTGTTGTGATGGATGGATCTGCTTTCGGCGCGCAAAGACATAGATCCAATTCTGGGAAGATTCGGTTGAAAGGGCTTACTGAGCAACAACAAATCTCTCGGGGCAGCGCCGCCCCTCATCCGCCTGCCGGCACCTTCTCCTGTATAGACGGGGAGAAGGAGGCTGGGCGCAGGCTCGGCGCCTTCCTCTGCACCGCTGGCTATTGGCGAAACCGGCGATGAGAGCGCCCCTCTCCCCGTCACTTACGGGGAGAGGATGCCGGCAGGCAGGTGAGGGGCAGCGCCGCCGGTCGAAAGCATTGGTCCTGCCTCGCTGGAGCCATGGTCGCCACCGCCTGGCCTGTCCTGGCCCTGTGGGGGTCCTGGCCAGTAAATTACATCAAAAGGTCAAGCCGGTCGCTTGAGCAGGCTGCCGCCGCCACCCGCACTTCGCTACTGCGCCGGCAGACCGGGCAGCGACGAACTCGGCGCCGGCACACCCGGAAGCGCAGAACCGGCCGGCTGCTGCCCGGCATACATCAGCCGCGTCTGCGCATCGGCGCTCATCGGCGCCAAGCTGCGCTGGATCAGCGCCTCGACATGGTCGTTGCGCTGGCGCGCGCTTTGGGCGCCCATCACCACCACGATTAAATGCCTGCCGTCGGCATTGTAGGAGGTGACGATGTTGTAGCCGGAGGCGCGGATATAGCCGGTCTTGATGCCGTCGACGCCGCGCACCCGTCCCAGCATGTCGTTATGGCCGCGCACCAGCCGGCCGCGGAACATGAAGTCGCTTTCGGAGAAATAGTGGAAATGCTGCGGGAAGCGGCGCTGGAGCGCGATGCCCAGCACCGCCATGTCGCGCGCCGTCGTCACCTGGCCGTCGTCGGGCAGGCCGCAGGCGTTGCGGAAGTGGGTGCTGGTCATGCCGAGCTGGCGCGCCTTGGCGGTCATCATGGCGGCGAACTGCTCCTCGCTGCCGCCGCCGAGATATTCGCCCACCGCCACCGCCACGTCGTTAGCCGACTTCACCACCATGGCGCGGATGGCGGAATCGACGTCGATCGTCTCGCCGCGCCTGAAGCGCAGCTTCGTCGGCGGCTGCGCGGCGGCGTGGTTGGATACCGGGATCTGCGTCTCCTTGCTCACCCGGCCGCTCTCCAGCGCCTCGAACAGCATGTAGAGCGTCATCATCTTGGTCAGCGACGCGGGATAGCGTTGCGCCGTCGAATTGACCTCGAACAGCATCTTGCCGGTCGAAGCGTCGACCACGATCGCGGCATATTTCTGCGGCTGCGCCGGCACGGCCAGCACGGTCTCCGGCGGCGCGGCGGTGGTGCAGCCGGCAATGAGGAGCAGCAGGACCAGCGCGGCCATCAGTTTGTGGAGGAGCGAAAGCGGAGTGGACAAGATTGTTTCAAAAACGGTTGCGGAGATGCGGCGAAGCTAGCGTACCGCATCCGCCCCGTCCAACTGGTTAACGGCGGGAATGAGGCATTTGCCCAGCTTTTGGCGGTTTGCAGGAGGTTGAATTGCCTTCAAGGTCGGCAGCGCCAAGTTCGACAATTGGTGGCATTCGCTTGATGCAAAATGCCTATCGCCCTGCTTGCGCCGCTGCCGCCGGTCAGGCTTTGTTGTCACCGAAGATTCGAGGTTTGGCAATGGACACCCTCAGCATCAACGCAAAAGGCATCTCGGTTTCGCTCGATCTCGCCGTCGGCCACATCGCCGCCCTGGAAATCGAGGCCGATGGCCGCCGCCTAAAACCGCTGCACCGCGCGCCCTGGGTCGGCTCGCCGCGCGCGACCTTGCCGGAAAACCTCCCCGAAGGCACGGTGCGCCTGTCCGGCGACTTCCTCTGCGCGCCGTTCTCCACCAGCGATGTCGAGGAAGCACCCCTCCATGGCTGGCCCGCCAACAGCGAGTGGGATGTCGTCGAAAGCAGTGCCATCGCCGGCGGCTGGCGCGCCGTTTTCCGCTTGCGGCGCAAGGTGATGGGAGCTTCCATCGACAAGCTCTTCACGCTCCGCGACAACCATCCTTTCCTCTACCAGGAACACATCTTCTCCGGCGGTTCCGGCGCCATTTCCGTCGCCCACCATCCGATGACGGCGATGCAGGACGGCGGCCGGCTCGCCTTCTCGCCGAAACGTCTGGCGGTCACGCCGGCGACCCCGCTGGAGCCCGATCCGGCGCGCGGCCGGTTTCGGCTGGCCTATCCCGCCCGCGCCACCGACCTGACCCGTTTCCCGCTCGCGGCCGGCGGCACCGCCGATCTCGCCGACTACCGCATGGAAGACCGGCGCGAGGATTTCATCATCCTGGTCGAGGCAGATCATGGCGGGCCGGGCTGGACGGCGCTCGCCCGCCGCGCCGAGCAGGATCTGGTGCTGGTGCTGAAGAACCCGGCCGAGCTGCCGGTCACCATGCTGTGGTTCAGCAATGGCGGGCGCGACTATGCGCCCTGGAGCGGCCGCCATGTCGGCGTGCTCGGCATCGAGGACGGCCGCGCCGCGGTCGGCCACGCCGCCTCGCTCGGCGACAATTGGCTGAAGCATGAAGGCGTGGCGACGGCCTTTGCGCTTGCCGAAGGGCGCAGCGTCTCCTTCCGCCATGTCATCGGCGCGGTTCCGGCAGCCGACGTCGAACCGCCGAGCGGCTTGGAACAAGCGACCGATCGATTGCGCATCCTTGCCCAAAATGGCTCAGCGAAGGAGATACCGTTCGACGGCGAATTCCTGCGCATCGGCCGTTCCGTACCCGCCTGAGGCCCTTGCTCCGCCAGAGGATGCCGACCGATCTCAAGGGCGCGCGGCAGAGCCTTATAACCGTTTGAAATTTCTCCCCGGTGCCGCCAAGATGCGGCCGGAGTCGCTAGCGAAGAGGCGCTGATGTCTGACTTAGCCCATATCACTGCCGCCATCTTCAAGCGCGCCGGCAAGGCCAAGCGTTTCGTCGTTGCCATTGCCGGCCCGCCGGGAGCCGGCAAGTCGACCATATCGGGCAGGCTGCATGAATTGCTGCCGGAGGGCACGTCCGAAGTCGTGCCGATGGACGGCTTCCACTATGACGACATCGTGCTCAACCGGCGCGGCCTGCGCGCCCGAAAAGGGGCGCCGGAAACCTTCGATTTTGCCGGCTTCGAGATGCTTTTGAAGCGGATCCGCTCCGGCGAGCCGGACATTGCCATTCCGGTCTTCGATCGCAGCATCGAACTCTCGCGCGCCGCCGCCGAGATCATTTCCGCCGACACCAAGTTCATCCTGGTCGAGGGCAACTATCTGCTGCTCGACGAGGAGCCGTGGTCGCGGCTGGCAGAGCTGTTCGATTTCACCATTTTCGTCGATGTCCCGCGCAACGAGCTCGAGCGCCGGCTGATGGAGCGCTGGCGCGGCCATGGCAAGTCCGACGAGGACGCCCGCGCCTGGATCGCCTCCAACGACATGCCCAATATCGAGCGGGTGCTGGCGCGTCGCCGGGAGGCCGACCTGGTGATTGGTTAACCTGCTCAATTTTCACCATTTTCGGGCGGGAACCTTAAGATTTACAGGTCGTTATCTCCATGACCCGAATTGTCCGGCACTGACGCGATTCCAGGAAAGAAAGTGTGTAACGGCTTCCGGAATTGCGCGATAACAGGGAGCCGTCTTATGGCAACCAAGACCAGAAAACCCGCGCTTGCAAGAAGCAGAGCCAATCAATCCAGAGCTGGTGCAGCTACCGCAACGGCCGAGCGCTCCAAGGACGCCAAGCCGAGCTTCGGCAAGGCCGCGCCCAAGAAAGTCGTGCCCGGCACCGCGCACAAGGCCCCCGCGAAGGCCGCGAAGCCGCATAAGCCGGCGGCAAGCTCGGGGCCGATCCGCACTGTGGCAAGCGTGGCGACCGGCGCGGTGGTGGCCACCGCGCGGCTTGCCGCATCCGTGCTCGGCCGAGGCGGCGCCAAGGCCAAGCCCAAATAGAGCGACTTAGCTCCTGGCCGGGATAGTCAGGCCCCTCTGCACGGCGGGCCGTGCGAGGCCGCGCTCCAGCCATGCCGCGACACCGGGGAAATCGTCGAAGCCGACCAGATCGCGCGCTTCGTAGAAGCCGATCAGATTGCGCACCCAGCCGAGCGTCGCGACGTCGGCGATGGTGAACTCGTCTTCCATGATCCATTGCCTGCCCTTGAGCCGCGTTTCCAGGACGCCGATGAGGCGCCTCGACTCGTCGCGATACCGCTCCAGCGGGCGCTTGTCGGCGATCTCGCGCCCGGCGAATTTGTTGAAGAAGCCGACCTGTCCGAAGATCGGGCCGATCGCGGCCATCTGGAAGAACACCCACTGGATCGTCTCGTAGCGCCGGATGGGATCGGCCGGGATCAGCTTGCCGGTCTTGTCGCTGAGATAGAGCAGGATGGCGCCGGATTCGAACAGCCCGATCGGCTTACCGCCGGGCCCGTTCGGATCGATGATTGCCGGTATCTTGCCGTTCGGGTTGAGCGACAGGAACTCCGGCGTCCAGCTCTCGTTCTTGCCGATGTCGACCGGATGCGGCTCATAAGGCAGGCCGATCTCCTCCAGTGCGATCGAAATCTTCACACCGTTGGGCGTCGGCCATGAATAGAGCTGCAGGCGATCGGGATGCTTGGCCGGCCAGCGCTTGGCGATCGGAAAGGCGGACAGGTCGGTCATCGGGGCTCCGGATGCGGATGGGCGCGTGGCGGCGCGCGTGGCGGGTGGGCAAGAATTAGGATCCCGACCCTTCGGGATCAATATGGCCGGCAATCGACCCCCCGTGGACGGTCAGTCAGCCAAAGCACCCGCAAGGATGGGAACGCGTCCGGCGCCGGCGAGCGCCCGTGTCGGGTCGCCCATCTCAGATCGCCCGTCTCAGATCGCCTTGAAGGCCAGCACGGCATTGGTGCCGCCGAAGGCAAAACTGTTGCTCAGTGCTGCGCGCACCTTGCGCTCGCGCGCCACATTCGGCGTCACGTCGAGATCGCATTCGGGGTCGGGCTCGCGGAAATTGGCAGTCGGCGGCACGATGCCGTCGCGGATCGCCATGACGCAGGCGATCATCTCCAGCCCGCCCGAGGCGCCAAGGCAATGCGCATGCATCGACTTGGTCGAGGAGACCGAGAGCGCGCTCACATGCTCGCCGAAGACGCGCTTGATCGCCGCGGTCTCGATCTGGTCGTTGGCCTTGGTGCCGGTGCCATGCGCATTGAGATAGTCGACGTCCTCGGGATTGAGCCCTGCATCCACCAGGCAGAAGCGCATCGCCGCTTCCGGTCCCTCGACGGTCGGCGCGACGATGTCGGAAGCGTCGGCCGAGAGGCCCGCGCCGGCGATCTCGGCAAGGATGGTGGCGCCGCGCGCCATCGCGTGGTCGTAGCTTTCCAGCACCGCCATGCCTGCGCCTTCGCCGAGCGACAGGCCCTGGCGGTCGGCAGAGAACGGCCGGCAGGTGTCGGGCGAGAGCACGCGCAGCGCCTCCCAGCCCTTGAGCACGCCCCAGACCAGCGGCGCCTCGGTGCCGCCGGCGACCATGACGTCGGCGCGGCCAAGCCGGATCTGGTCGACGGCCGAGGCGATGGCATGATTGGCCGACGCGCAGGCCGAAGTGACGCCGAACACAGGTCCGCGCAGGCCGAGACTCATGCTGACCTGGCCGGCGGCCGCGCCAGGCATAACCTTCGGCACGGTGAAGATAGCAGCGCGGTTGCGCCCCTCGATCAGGATCGCGCGGTAATTTTCCTCGATCGTCTCGAAGCCGGCGACGCCGACGCCGACAACGGCACCCATCCGATAGGTGTTGTCGGTATGCGCGACCAGTCCGGACTGCCGCATCGCTTCGCGCGCCGCGATCACCGCCAGCAGGCTGAAGCGGTCCATCGACACCACCTGCTTGCGATCGATGCCGTGATCGGGCAACGCCTTGATTTCGGAGCCGACCTTGACCTTCAGGTCATGCAGCGAAGGATTGTCGATCGGGCCGATTGCCGAGCGGCCGGCGCGCATGGCGTCCCAGATCGCCGGCACATCGGTGCCGAGCCCGCATATTCCGCCAATGCCGGTGATGACGACGCGCTTGAGCATGCAGTCAGGCTTTTTTCGCGATCAGTTCGCGAACCGCCTCGACCATGTCGCCGACGTTCTTGAGGTTGCTCCAGGCGTCGACCGTGTTCATCTCGATCTCGATGCCGTACTTCTCCTCGAGATCGAAGATGATCTCGGTCAATTCCAGCGAATGGATCCCCAGCGTGTTGAGATCCGTGCTCGGCGTGATTTCTTCGCCGCCCGGTTCGGCATGCGCCTTGATCTTTTCGATGATTTCGGTCGTCAGCTGGTCAGCCATTCGGTTCCTTCCCCTGTCGTTTTCCGACGCCAACTGATCAGCGCCCCTGTGTCCCCGGATTCACAAACGTCGTCGCCCCTTACCTCGCCAGGAATCCGTGTGACCGCTCCAAGGTGGCTCCCTCTATAGAAACCGAAACGATGTCAAGCAACAAGCTATATATCGACAAAGCCGGTGGAGTGCTTAACGTTGGCGCCGTGGACATGATCGAGGATATCCTGATTTCGCTGCCTGCCGCGCAACGTGTTGCCGGGCGAGGCAGGCTTTTCTGCGGCAAGAGCCGCGGCAGGACCCGCCTTCAACGTCTCTATCAGGACGGATCGGCGAAGATTCGCATGCCGGCGGTGCAAGGCGACCCGCTCGAGGCCGTGCTGATCAACACGGCCGGTGGGCTGACGGGCGGCGACCGGCTGGGCTGGGAGATCGAGGTCGGCGAGGGCGCCTCGGCATCGATCACCACCCAGGCCTGCGAGAAGATCTATCGCGCCGCATCCGACCGGGCCGAGACGAAGGTCAGGCTCGCAGTTGGCGCCGGCGGCCGCATTGCCTGGCTGCCGCAGGAAACCATCGTTTTCAACCACGCGGCCTTCGCCCGCGCGCTGCATATCGAGCTGGCGGTCGGGGCCGAGGCGCTGCTCCTGGAGGCGACGCTGTTCGGCCGGCTTGCGATGGGCGAACGGACGGTCCTGGGCAATTTCCATGACCGCTGGCGGGTTCGCCAGGGTGGCAGGCTCATCCACGCCGAGGACTTTCGCATCGGCCCGGATATCGCGGCCGGGCTCCAGCGCCAGGCCGTGGCCGGTGGCGCGCTTGCAATTGCAACGATGCTTCTCGTCTCCCCGCGTGCGGAAACCATGCTGGGGCCTGCCCGCGCGATTATCGGTGATCAGGGTGGCGCCAGTTTCTGGAGCGTCGGGCAATCTGGCAAGCTTCTTGCGAGGCTCACCGCCGGCGACGGCTACCAGCTCCGCAAGCGGCTGGTTCCGCTCGTCGAGCTGCTCAACGGACGGGCTGGCCTGCCCAAATTATGGTCACTTTGACCTTCGAATACTTTGATCGTGAGTACCGAGAAGACGCATGAACCTGACGCCGCGTGAAAAGGACAAGCTGCTGATCGCCATGGCGGCGATCGTGGCGCGCAAGCGAATGGAACGCGGCGTCAAGCTCAACCACCCCGAGGCGATCGCGCTGATCACCGATTTCGTCGTTGAGGGCGCCCGCGACGGCCGCTCGGTGGCCGAGCTGATGGAGGCCGGCGCCCATGTCGTCACGCGCGCCCAGGTCATGGACGGCATTGCCGAGATGATCCACGACGTCCAAGTCGAGGCCACATTTCCCGACGGCACCAAGCTGGTGACCGTGCACGAACCGATTCGGTGAGGAGGACCCGATGCTGGAACTCAGACCCAATTGCGAATGCTGCGACAAGGATCTGCCGCCGGAGGCGGCAGATGCGCTGATCTGCACCTTCGAATGCACCTTCTGCGCCGATTGTGCGCAAGATGTTCTCGGCGGCGTCTGCCCGAACTGCGGCGGCAATTTCGCGCCGCGGCCGATCCGGCCGGCGGCAAAGTTGAAGAAATACCCGGCCTCGACCAAACGCGTGCTCAAGGCCGGAGGCTGTGGCCCCCGCAAGGCCGCCTGAGTCGGCAATTCGAAAAGGACCCGCCCATGATTTCCGCTTCGACGAAACGCACCGCGCTTGCCGCGATCCTCTTCCTGGCGGCGGCGATGCCGGCTTACGCCCATGTCGGCGTCGGCACGACCTCGTCCTTCACGGCGGGCTTCATGCACCCGCTGTCGGGCCTCGACCATATGACCGTCATGATCGCGGTCGGCCTGTGGGCGGCGATGAAAGGCAGCAAGGCGGTGTGGGCATGGCCGCTCGCCTTTGTCGGCGTGATGGTGGCGGGCGCAGCACTCGGCATGCTGCAGGTGCCGGTGCCTTTCGTCGAGCCTGGTATTCTCGCTTCGGTCGTGGCCATCGGGTTGCTGGCGGCGCTGGCGGTCGACCTGCCGGTCTCGGCGGGTGTGGCCATCATCGGCTTGTTCGCCCTGTTCCACGGCCATGCGCATGGCACCGAAGTGCCGGAAAATGCCGGCGGCCTCGAATATATGGCGGGTTTCGCCGTGGCGACGGCGCTTCTTCATGGCATCGGCATAGCGGCCGCGCTCGGTCTTGGGCTCCGCTTCCGCCCCCTGGCGCGTCTTGCCGGCGCCGCCTGCGCGACGGTCGGCGCTGGCCTGGCCTTCGGCGTTCTGTGAGGCCGCGATGATCCCGGGCGAAATCATCACGTCAAAGGGCGACATCGAGTTGAACAAGGGCCTGCCGACGGTGACGCTCAGGGTCGCCAACAGCGGCGACCGTCCGATCCAGGTCGGCAGCCACTATCATTTCTTCGAGACCAACGAGGGACTGAAATTCGACCGCGAACGCGCCCGCGGCATGCGGCTCGACATCGCCGCCGGCACGGCCATGCGCTTCGAGCCGGGCCAGGAACGTGACGTCACGCTGGTGCCGCTCGGCGGCAGGCGCGAGGTCTATGGATTTCAACAGAAGGTGATGGGCAAGCTGTGAGGCGTGGCGGCGCGCTCAAATCACTTCGGCGGCTTGGCGGCCGCGTAGATGACGACCTTCCCGGGATTGTCGAACTCGACGGCAAGCACGTCCTCGGCCTGCACGCGCCGCGAATCGATCGCATTGAAGAGCAGGGCGTTCGCTTCGATCTCCTGCCGCAGCTCCGCGACGTCTTCCTGATGCTGCTTCACCTTGTTCTCGATCGCAGGCGGCGGCCCGCCTTCGCTGCGCGCGGCATCCGTCAGGAAAACGATATCGACGGTATCCAGCTTGGTCGTCTTGCGCACGGTGCCGATATTGTCGCGCGTGCGGTCGATGGCGGTGATGACCTTGCCGGCCTCCGTCTTCGACAGCGCCTCCTCCTGCCGCACGTCGGAATCGACGATCGTCGCGCCCGGCTTGTTGCTGTCCAGTGGCGGCTTGCCGTCCGCAGGCTGCGCGGGAAACGCTGGGGCGGCGACCACGAGAAGCATGGCCACCACAAGGGCTGGAAAGACAAGGGCTGGAAATCCTGTTCCGGGGCACGGGGCGCTCGCCATCGCTCGCTCCTGGTTGAACTTGTGGCGGGGCGAAAAAGGCGAAACGAGTCCTGTCGGCGGGAGGTTCCGTTTGCGATGATGCTGACGGGCCTGCAACCGGCCCGCCAGCATTGGTCGTCAGCTCGCCTTCTTGGTGATCAGCGTCAGCGCGCCATTGGGTTGCAGGCTGGCGGCGATCACCTGCGCCGAGCTCATCCCCTTGGCTTCGAGCGCGGACTTCACCTTGGGTGTCGCGTCGATCGATTTGCGCAATGTCTGCAGGCCGGCGTCGCCGCGTTGGGCGACGATCTGATTGACCTGCGTCTGCGTGTCCTTTGGCAGTTCCGTAATATCGACGATGCTGACGCTCTCGATCGTTGGCGCCTTGGGCGCGGCGGCAGCAGGTGCCGCCGGCGCCGGGCTCGGCTGCGGCGCGGGCTGCTGCTGCGCGCTGGCCGCACCCGCCATCATCAAGCTGGCGGCGGCCGCGAAAAGTATCCTCTTTCGCATGGATATTCCTTCCCTCGGTTTGGAAAACGGTCGTTTTGGGCTGACTC
Organism: Mesorhizobium sp. WSM3868; assembly: GCF_002294785.1. NCBI lineage: Bacteria > Pseudomonadati > Pseudomonadota > Alphaproteobacteria > Hyphomicrobiales > Phyllobacteriaceae > Mesorhizobium > Mesorhizobium sp. WSM3868. The sequence continues at coordinate 346,067 of NZ_NSGB01000002.1, forward strand.
GGTCACCTCAACCGCCAAATGGGATTGGAAGGTGTCGTCGAGCGGGTCATTGCGTGACCATTGGATGGCGACAATGTGCGCTCCGCGCCCACACAAACTCGCTTTTGGGAGCAATCGCTGATGGCAAGAATTTCCCGTGCCGCCTATGCGCAGATGTACGGCCCCACGGTCGGCGACAAGGTGCGGCTTGCCGACACCGAGCTCGTTATCGAGGTCGAGAAGGATTTTACCGTCCATGGCGAGGAAGTGAAATTCGGCGGCGGCAAGGTCATCCGCGACGGCATGGGCCAGAGCCAGGTATCTAGGGCGGGCGGTGCCGTCGACACCGTCATCACCAACGCGCTGGTCGTCGACGCGCTCGCCGGGATCGTCAAGGCCGATGTCGGTCTGAAGGACGGTCGCATCGCCGCAATCGGCAAGGCAGGCAATCCGGACGCCCAGGATGGCGTCACCATCATCATCGGTCCCGGCACCGAGATCATCGCCGGCGAGGGCAAGATCCTCACGGCCGGCGGCTTCGACGCGCATATCCACTTCATCTGCCCGCAGCAGATCGAGGAAGCGCTGATGAGCGGCATTACCACGATGCTCGGCGGCGGCACCGGTCCGGCGCATGGCACCTTGGCCACCACCTGCACGCCCGGCCCCTGGCACATGGCGCGCATGATCCAGTCTTTCGACGCTTTCCCGATGAATATCGGGCTGTCCGGCAAGGGCAATGCGTCGCGGCCGGCGGCGCTGGAGGAAATGGTGCTCGCCGGCGCCTGCTCGCTGAAGCTGCATGAGGATTGGGGCACGACGCCGGCCGCGATCGACTGCTGCCTTTCGGTCGCGGACGACTATGACGTGCAGGTGATGATCCACACCGACACGCTGAACGAGTCAGGGTTTGTCGAGAACACGGTTGCCGCGATCAAGGGCCGCACCATCCATGCCTTCCACACCGAAGGCGCCGGCGGCGGGCATGCGCCCGACATCATCAAGGTCTGCGGCCTGCCCAACGTGATCCCGTCATCGACCAACCCGACGCGGCCTTACACGGTCAACACCCTGGCCGAGCATCTCGACATGCTGATGGTTTGCCATCATTTGTCGCCGTCGATTCCCGAGGACATCGCCTTTGCCGAAAGCCGCATCCGCAAGGAGACGATCGCGGCCGAGGACATCCTGCACGACATCGGCGCCTTCTCGATCATCTCGTCCGACAGCCAGGCCATGGGCCGCGTCGGCGAGGTGGCCATCCGCTGCTGGCAGACCGCCGACAAGATGAAGCGCCAGCGCGGTGCGCTGGCTGAGGAGACGGGCGACAACGACAATTTCCGGGTCCGCCGCTATATCGCCAAATACACCATCAATCCGGCCATCGCGCATGGCCTGTCGAAGGAGATCGGCTCCGTGACGGCCGGGAAACGCGCTGATCTCGTGCTGTGGAACCCGGCCTTCTTCGGCGTCAAGCCGGAGATGGTGCTGGTAGGCGGCACAATCGCCGCCGCCCCGATGGGCGATCCCAACGCATCGATCCCGACGCCGCAGCCGATGCACTACCGGCCGATGTTCGGCGCCTACGGCAAGGCGCTGACCAACTCCGCGGTCACCTTCGTCCCCAAGGCGGCTTTTGATGCCGGCTTGCAGGGCAGGCTTGGCGTAGAGAAGGCGATGGTCGCGGTCGAGAACACGCGCGGCGGCATCGGCAAGCATTCGATGGTGCTCAACGACGCCACGCCGCACGTCGAGGTCGACCCGGAAACCTATGAGGTGCGCGCCGACGGCGAGCTCTTGACCTGCGAGCCGGCGACCGTGCTGCCGATGGCGCAACGGTATTTTCTGTTTTAGCGCTACCGCATTTCATTCGTCCTGCGGCTCTTCGACCTCATCGCCTGATCGCCATTGGGTTGATGGCTTGGATGGTCTAGGCTCCGGGAAGAGGCAGGATTCCAACCATGTACAAGGCCGTCGGATCACGAGGTTCCCGGGTCAGCCGCGTGCTCTGGATGCTCGAGGAGCTCGGGCAATCCTATGAGTTCGTAGAGGTGAAGCTGCGCTCGCCCGAGGCCTATGCACTGAACCCTTCCGGCAAGGTGCCGATCCTGATCGACGGCGAGCTGACGATCACTGATTCGGCGGCGATCTGCGTCTATTTAGCGGACAAGCATACCGATAAGGGGATGGGCGGTAATCCCGGGCTCGCCGGCCGCGCCGAGATGGATTCCTGGATGCATTTTGCTCAGAGCGAGTTCGAAGCGCCGCTGTGGAACAAGCTGCGCCACCGCTTCATCCTGCCCAAGGAGCTGCGCGTCGATGTCGGCCCAGCCGCCGCCCATGATTTCGCTTCGGAAGTGAAGGCACTGCACCGCCGGCTCGGCGACAAGCCCTTCGCGCTCGGCGACCGCTTTTCCGCCGTCGACGTTCTGCTCGGCGATATGGGTGGTTGGGCGCGCGCCGGCCGGTTCTCGGTCGACTCAGATCGCGTCAACGCCTATTTCGATCGCGTGCTGTCGCGACCCGCCCGCGCGCGGGCGCAAGCCAATGGCGGAGCCACGAAATGAAGCTCAACATCAACACCGATTTCACCAAATTTCCGCGCGCCGTCTCGGTGCTCCCGGCCGGCGAGGGCGGAGCGGCGACACCTTTCGACAAGGCCATCTTGACGCATGACGAGCGGCATTTGCGCCGCCGCGCCATCGAAACCGTCGGCGGCGACAGGCTGTTGGTCGATCTGCCCGAGCCGGTGGCGCTCGGCAATGGCGACCGGCTGGTGCTGGAGGACGGCCGCCAGCTCGAGATCGTCGCCGCGCCGGAGGAAGTCTACGACATCCGCGCCCGCGACACCGTGCACCTCACCGAGCTTGCCTGGCATATTGGCAACCGCCACCTCGCGGCGGCAATCGAGGCGGACCGTATCCTCATCCTGCGCGACCATGTCATCAAGGCGATGCTGGAAGGGCTCGGCGCCACGGTCAGCGAGGTGCTGGAACCGTTCAGTCCCGTGCGCGGCGCCTATTCCGGACATGGCCACGACCATGGCCATGCGCATGATCATCACGGCCACGACCATCACGATCATGATCACGCGCATGGCCATCATGACCACGACCACGATCACCACCATCACCATGACTGACCAACCGTCCGGTACCGCACTGCTGCGGCTGATGGCCTGGCTGTCGCCGTCCTTTCCGGTCGGCGGCTTCTCCTACAGTCACGGTCTCGAGCGCGCCGTGCATGACGGACTAGTCGCCGATCGCCGGGATCTCGCCCAGTGGCTGGGGACGCTGGTCGAGATGGGCTCGGGCTGGAACGATGCGGTGCTGTTTGCCGAAAGCTGGCGGCGTGCGCGTGACGGCGGCGATATCGCCGAAGTTGCCGCGCTTGCCGAGGCGCTTGCCGGATCGCAGGAGCGCCACGTGGAAACCATGCTCCAGGGCGCCGCCTTCCAAAAAGCCGCCTCTGCCTGGCCCTGTCATCCGCTGGAGCGGCTGCCTGCGGATTGCCCCTATTGCGTCGCTGTCGGCGCGATCGCTGGCAGCGATGGCATCGGCTTGGCGGACGCGCTGTCGGCCTTCCTGCAGGCCTTCTTCTCCAACCTCGTGCAGGCCGCTATCCGGCTCGGCGTTGTAGGACAGGTCGACGCCACATCTTTGGTAGCCGGCTTCGAACCGTTGGCGCTCGCGACAGCTGCTCGCGCCGCGAACTCCACGCTCGATGATCTCGGCGGCTCGGCCTTGAAATCCGACATTGCCGCGATGAAGCACGAAACCCAATATTCGCGTCTGTTCCGCTCATGATCATTCTTGCCTTTGTCCTCTCCCTCATCCTGCTGCTGATCACCACGCTGCACGTCTATTGGGGCATAGGCGGCATCTGGCCGGGAAAGGACGCGAAATCCTGCGCCCGCGCCGTCGTCGGCTTTCGCGGCGTGGATGACATGCCCTCGCCCGTCGCGAGCTTTGCCGTCGCCGCGTGCCTGGCGCTCGCGACGCTATGGCCGCTGGCCCTTGAAGGCGTCTTCGCCTCGCCCTTTCCCAGGCAGGGCCTTGCCGCTACCGCGCTGCTCTTCGGCATCGTCTTCTTGGGGCGAGGTATCGCCGGCTTCACGCCCTGGTGGCGCGGGCTGACGCCGGAGCAGCCTTTCGCACGGCTCGACCAGCGCCTCTACTCGCCGCTCTGCCTGTTGATCGGGCTGGGCTTCGCAATCCTCGCCATCACGGAGTTTCCGGCATGAGCCAAGCCAATGGTCCCCTGCGCATCGGCATCGGCGGTCCCGTCGGTTCCGGCAAGACGACGCTCACCGAAAAGCTCTGCAAGGCGCTGCGCGACAGGTTCTCGATCGCCGTCGTCACCAACGACATCTACACCAAGGAAGACGCCATGATGCTGGCGCGCCTGCAGGCGCTGCCGGAGGAGCGCATCGTCGGCGTGGAGACCGGCGGCTGTCCGCATACGGCCATCCGCGAGGACGCCTCGATCAACCTGCGGGCGATCGCCGAGCTGCACCGCAAATTCCCCGACCTCGACATCGTCTTCATCGAATCGGGCGGCGACAATCTCGCCGCCACCTTCTCGCCGGACCTTGCCGATCTGACCCTCTATGTCATTTCCGTTTGCCAGGGCGAGGAGATACCGCGCAAGGGCGGCCCGGCCATCACCCGCTCAGACTTCCTCGTCATCAACAAGAGCGATCTGGCGCCCTATGTGAACGTCAACCTCGACGTCATGCAGGCGGACGCCGCCCGCATGCGCGGCAAGCGGCCATTCGGCTTCACCGATCTGTCGCGCGGCAAGGGTCTACAGGAGGTGATCGAGTTCATCGTCGAGCTGGGCGGGCTGCAATCGGCACGGCCTGCCGCCTGACCCATCAGTTTGCGGTTGCTGGCAGCCGCCATGCACGGCATGCTCGGCCAAACCGGAGGATTTTCGATGAGCCTTGCCCGTCTGCAGAAGGAAATGCTGACCAACCTGCCTTATTACCAGGAGCGGGTCGATCTCGCCGCCGCCTTCCGCTGGACGGCGCGGCTCAACATGCATGAGGCGGTCGCCAATCATTTCTCGCTGTCGGTCAACGAGGACGGCACGAAGTTCCTGATGAACCCGAACCAGGTGCATTTCTCGCGTATCAAGGCGAGCGATCTGCTTTTGATCGACGCCAACGATCCCGAAACGCTCTCCGGCCCCAACGCGCCCGACCCGACGGCTTGGGGCCTGCACGGCGCCATCCACCGCAACGTGCCGCATGCGCGCTGCGCCATGCATGTGCATTCGATCCACGCCACGGTGCTTGCCTCGCTGGCCGACTCCACCTTGCCGCCGATCGACCAGAACTCGGCCATGTTCTTCAACCGCCATGTCGTGGACCCTCATTATGGCGGGTTGGCCTTCGAAGAGGAGGGCGAGCGCTGCTCGAAACTGCTCGTCGATCCCAGGGTCAAGGTGATGGTCATGGGCAATCACGGCGTGATGGTCATCGGGGATTCTGTCGCCGACACCTTCAATCGCATGTTCTATTTCGAGCGTGCCGCCGAGACCTACATCAAGGCGCTGTGGACCGGCCGGCCGCTGCGCACGCTCTCCGACGAGATCGCGGAAAAGACGGCGAGCGAGATGGACGACTATCCCGGCCAAGCCGAGCGCCACCTTGCCGAGCTGAAGGCAATCCTCGACGAGGAAGAGCCGGTCTACAGGAACTGAGCCCCGCGGTTGTGGGTTGACGCTGGAGGCTTGGCTTTCGCCTATTTTCGAAGCCGGGCGCTGCCGCTCACCCTTACCTCTCCCCGTGAAGGACGATGAAAGGGGGATCGCCAGCGTCGGAGCGTGTCCCTTCTCCCAGTAGTCACGGGGAGAAGGTGCCGGCAGGCGGACGAGGGGCAGCGTCGACGCCTGAAAGTCTATTCAGAGACCCAACTGCGCCCGCAGTTCCTCGGCGCTGTTAATGACGATTGCGCCGGGCGGTCCTTCCATCGGCGCTTCCGGCCAGAAAATCGTCTTCATGCCGGCAGCCAGGCCGGCCATCGCGCCGGTGCGGCTGTCGTCGACCGCGACCGCGTCGGCCGGATCCACACCGGCGAGATAGGCCGCGCGCAGGAAGGGTTCCGCATGCGGCTTGCCTTGGCGTACGTCGTTTCGGCTCACCGTGTGCATGCCGGGATAGACGAGACCGACCGCGCCGAGATTGGCGTCAACGATCAGCCGGTCGGAATTGGACACCACCGCCTGCTCGACGCCTAGCGCGCGCAATTGGTTGAACACCTCGATCGCGCCGGGCCGCGGCTTGAGCGTCTCGGCCATCGGCAGATAGTGGTCGTATTTGCGCACGATCCAGTCATCGAAGTGCAGGTCGAGGCCGAACTGGTCGCGCAGCATTTCGTAGACCGGCCATGCCGCGACGCCCAGCACCCGTTCGTGCAGGTCGGTCGGCGGCGTGATGCCGACGCTGCGCAAAGCCGCCACAAGTGCTGCCTCGTGCAGCGGCTCGCTGTCGACCAGCGTGCCGTCCATGTCCCAGAAAACCGCTTTCGGCGTCATGCAAGGCTCCTTTTGCCGATCCCTTAAAGGGTTTCCGGTCAGAGATAAACCGCTCTCCCGGCAAATGGTTGAGGCGAGCGCGAATGGTGCCATCCTTGGTCGGCAGGGGCGCAAGCAATTGCTCTTTCAATTGACAATTGCGCAGGGCCGCTTTCGCTGTAATCTAGAGGGCCCGCTATTTCTGGCTTGGGGAGGCAGGATGTGAACGCGCGACAGGAAACCGGCAGCACCAGGTTGGACGACGCCGCGCGCGCCGGCTGGCTCTACTATGTTGCCGGCAATACCCAGGATCAGATCGCCGCCAAGCTCGGTATTTCCAGGCAGACGGCGCAGCGGCTCGTGTCGCTGGCCATGTCGGAAGGGCTGATCAAGGTCCGCGTCGATCATCCGATCGCCAATTGCCTCGACCTTGCCGCGCGGCTGAAGTCGCGTTTCGCGCTCGATCTCGTCGAGGTGGTGCCGAGCGATCCGACCTCGTCCTCGACGACGATCGGCGTCGCCGAGGCGGCGGCTGCCGAGATCGAGCGGCGGCTGCGCTCCGCCGCCCCCATCGTCATGGCGATCGGCACCGGGCGCACCCTGAAGGCGGCGATCGAGCTGTTGCCGCCGATGGAGTGCCCGCAGCACAAGGTGGTGTCCTTGACCGGCAACATCTCGCCCGACGGCTCGGCCGCCTTCTACAACGTCATCTTCACCATGGCCGACCGGGTCAAGGCGCGCTCCTTCCCTATGCCGCTGCCGGTCATCGCCTCCTCGCCGGAAGAGCGCGACATGCTGCTCAGCCAGCCGATGATCCAGCCGACGCTGGCGCTGGCCGCGGAGGCCGACGTCACCTTCGTCGGCATCGGCGATCTCGGCCCGAAGGCGCCCCTCTATGAGGACGGCTTCATCTCGGAGGGGGAACTGAAGGCGCTGCAGAAAGCCGGCGGCGTCGCCGAGATCGTCGGCTGGGTTTTCGACCGCGAAGGCCGCATGATCGAAGGCATCACCAACGACCGCGTTTCGTCCGCCGCCTTGCCGTCACGCGAGAAGTCCTTGGTCATCGCGCTTGCCATGGGTGAGCGCAAGCTGCCGGGCATCCTCGCCGCCGTGAACCGGCGTTTGGTCAATGGCCTCATCACCGATGAACGGACAGCCACCGCCCTGCTCGGCGGCGCGTGATCGTGATGCTGGGTTCGGGCCGAATCTGACGCGACGAGCCGTTGGCGATAAAAAGAAACCCGGCTATTTGTAGCGTCCATGCGGATCGTTGCCGTCGAGGAAGCCCATGTCCCGCTGCAGGTGCTCCGACAGTTCTCGGACATCGACATAGCCGCGCCTGCGGCTGGCGAACCACGAGAATTCCCGCGCCAGCAGCGAAATCCATCCATGTATTGGGGTCGAATCGAGTTTTTCCTGTATCGGGGTCATGATCGTCAGCCTTCGCTATGCTTGAACTGGAGTGATCGTCGACCCCAAATATCGGGCTGATCGGCACGTGCTTCCAATCAAACGTCGATCATGACCCATAAAGAGGCCTTATGCCCGATCTGAGCTCCCGGCAGAATGTCCAGCTCCCGCCCCTGCAGGCGATTCGGGTGTTCGAGGCCGTGGCCAGACACCTCTCCTTCACCAAGGCCGCCGAGGAGCTCGGCATGACCCAGGCCGCCGCGAGCTATCAGATCAAGCTTCTGGAAGAGCGCATCGGCGCGCCGCTGTTCCTGCGCCGTCCACGGCAGATCGAGCTGACCGAACCCGGCCAGCGTCTTGCGCCGGCTGTCAGCGAGGCATTCGCGCTGCTGAGCGGCGCCTATGCGGCCGCCCGAGCCGGCGCCGACGGCGTGCTTTGCGTTTCCACCCTGCTCACCTTCGCCTCGAACTGGCTGGCGCAGCATCTGGGATCCTTTCAGGTCGCGCACCCCTCGCTTGCCGTGCGCGTCGACACCTCGAACCGAGTCGTCGATTTCGCGCGCGAGGACGTCGACATCGCCATCCGCTCCGGCGGCGGCAAGTGGCCGGGCGTGGAAACGCATATGCTGTTCAGGGCCGACTTCACTCCGGTGCTCAGCCCCAGGCTTGCGGCGAGCATCGGCGGCGTCAAGGAGCCGGCCGACCTGCTCAAGCTCCCCATCCTCGATCCCGGCGACATCTGGTGGCAGGAATGGTTCGCGCTCGCCGGCCTGCCCGCGGAGGAACTCGCCAGCCGCCCCGGCACCAGCATGGGCGCGCAGGCCTATGAGGCCAATGCCGCGATGGCCGGGCAAGGTGTTGCGATCGTCACCAGCGCCCTGTTCAAGAACGAGCTTGCCGACGGCAGGCTGATCCAGCCCTTCGACCTTGTAGGAGACGACGGCCACGCTTACTGGCTCGTCTATCCCACGGCCCGGCGCAACGTACCGAAGATCCGCGCCTTCCGCGATTGGATTCTCGCCGAGATCGCCTGCCAGTAGCCCGACATCACAGCCTGCCGTCTCCGCTACGCATCGCCCAGACGGGCGCGACATCGATTTGTGCTGCGCTGCAGCATCGATTCCGGCTTGACATAATTCACACTTAGTGAGTAATTGCCCACAGCCAAGGCAAATGCTCATCTTGGTTTTAGGGAGGAATTGATGAAACTTCGCACGCTCACCCTGGGCCTGTTGTCGGCCAGCGCCCTTGCATTCGCCGCGCATGCCGAATCCATCACCATCGCCACCGTCAACAATGGCGACATGGTCCGCATGCAGAAGCTGACGGACGACTTCACGAAGGCCAATCCCGACATCCAGCTCAACTGGGTCACGCTCGAAGAGAACGTGCTGCGCGAGCGCGTCACCACCGACATCGCCACCAAGGGTGGCCAGTACGACGTCTTGACCATCGGCACTTACGAGGTTCCGATCTGGGCCAAGCAGAGCTGGCTCTTGCCGCTCGAGAAGCTCGGCGACGACTACGACGTCAAGGACATCATCCCGGCCATTGCCGGCGGCCTTTCGGTCGACGGCAAGCTCTATGCCGCGCCCTTCTACGGCGAGAGCTCCTTCGTCATGTACCGCAAGGACCTGATGGAGAAGGCGGGGCTCAAAATGCCCGACGCGCCGACCTGGGACTTCATCAAGGAGGCCGCCGACAAGATGACCGATCGGGCCAATGGCGTGAACGGCATCTGCCTGCGCGGCAAGGCCGGCTGGGGCGAGAACATGGCCTTCCTGACCGCCATGTCGAACTCCTTCGGCGCCCGCTGGTTCGATGAGAACTGGAAGCCGCAATTCGACCAGCCGGAATGGAAGAACACGCTGCAGTTCTATGTCGACCTGATGAAGGCAGACGGTCCTGAGGGCGCGTCCTCCAACGGCTTCAACGAGAATCTTGCGCTCTTCCAGCAGGGCAAGTGCGGCATGTGGATCGATGCCACCGTCGCCGCGTCCTTCGTCTCCGACCCGAAGGCCTCGCAGGTCGCCGACAAGGTCGGCTATGCGCTGGCGCCCGACAAGGGTCTCGGCAAGCGCGGCAACTGGCTGTGGGCATGGTCTCTCGCCATCCCCGCCGGCACCAAGAAGGCGGACGCCGCCGAGAAGTTCGTCTCCTGGGCGACCTCGAAACACTACCTCGAACTGGTGGCTTCGAAGGAAGGCTGGGCCAACGTTCCGCCCGGAACCCGGACCTCGCTCTACAACAATCCGGAGTACCAGAAGGCAGCGCCGTTCGCGAAGATGACGCTGGACTCCATCAATGCCGCCGACCCGACGCATCCGACCGTCAAGCCGGTGCCCTATGTCGGCGTGCAGTTCGTGGCCATCCCGGAATTCCAGGGCCTCGGCACCACCGTCGGTCAGCTCTTCTCCGCCGCCCTTGCCGGCCAGTCGAGCGTCGATGATGCGCTGAAGCAGGCCCAGGACGCGGCGACCGCCGCGATGACCGAAGGCGGCTACCTCAAGTAAGGCTCCTCCCGGTGCCGAACGCCGGTAGCGGATCATGACCGGCATAGGCCGCCCGAAACCCAGTTCGGGCGGCCACCTTGCAATCAGGAATTCTGGCACAAGTCTAAATCCGGCTGACCTTGGGAGGGTGACCGTCATGGCTACTCAGCAAACCCGTTCGCTTGCCCGTTTCATGATGGCGCCGTCGGTGATCCTGCTGTTCGTCTGGATGATCGTGCCACTGGTCTTTACGCTGTGGTTCTCGTTCCTCCAGTACAACCCGCTCAATCCGATCCGCGATGGGTTCGTCTGGTTCGCCAATTACAAGCTCTTCTATTCCAACCCCGCCTTCCTGCAGTCGATCCTCAACACATTGACCATCGTCGTCAGTGTCCTGGCCATCACCGTGATCGGCGGCATCCTTTTGGCGCTGCTGCTCGACCAGCCGATCTGGGGTCAGGGCTTCGTGCGCATCCTGGTCATCTCGCCGTTCTTCGTCATGCCGCCGGTGGCGGCGCTTGTCTGGAAGAACATGATCATGCACCCGCAATACGGCGTCTTTGCCGATATTGCCCGCTTCTTCGGCGCCAACCCGATCGACTGGTTCGGTCAGCACCCGCTGACCGCGGTCATCCTGATCGTCGCCTGGCAATGGCTGCCCTTCGCGACGCTGATCTTGCTCACCTCGCTCCAATCGCTTGACGGTGAGCAGAAGGAGGCGGCCGAGATGGATGGCGCCGGCTTTCTCAGCCGCTTCTGGTATCTGACGCTGCCGCACATGTCGCGCGCCATCACCGTCGTCATCCTGATCCAGACGATCTTCCTGCTCTCGGTCTATGCCGAGATCCTGGTCACCACCAATGGCGGTCCCGGCTACGCCTCCACCAACCTGCCGTTCCTCGTCTACCAGAAGGCGCTCTTGGAATTCAAAATCGGCCAGGCGTCGGCAGGCGGCGTCATCGCGGTCATTCTCGCCAACATCGTCGCCTTCTTCGTCATGCGCGCAGTCGGCAGGAACCTAGACAAGTAAGGGAGGATAGAATGGCACGCGCAGTCACCACCCAGCACAAGACGATCGCAACAGTCGCGGCCTGGGTCGTCGCCCTGCTGATCTTCTTCCCGATCCTTTATACGATCATCACATCCTTCAAGTCGGAGCAGGAGGCGATCCAGGGCTTCGCCCTGATCCCGTCGGGCACCACCGAAAGCTATTCGGAAGTGCAGGCGCAGAGCGGCTATTTCAAGTTCTTCCTCAATTCGGTGATCCTGTCGGTCGGCTCGACCGTCCTTGCGCTCATCGTCGCCGTGCCGGCGGCCTGGTCGATGGCCTTTTCGCCGACCAAGCGGACCAAGGACATCCTGATGTGGATGCTCTCCACCAAGATGATGCCGGCCGTCGCCGTGCTGTTCCCGATCTATCTGATCTTCCGCGACACCGGTCTGCTCGACAGCCGCATCGGCCTCACCGTCATGCTGATGCTGATCAACCTGCCGATCGTGGTCTGGATGCTCTACACCTATTTCCGCGAGATCCCGGGCGAGATCCTCGAAGCGGCGCGCATGGACGGCGCCTCGCTGTGGAACGAGATCATCTATGTGCTGACGCCCATGGCCGTTCCCGGCATTGCCTCGACCATGCTCTTGAACATCATCCTGGCTTGGAACGAGGCGTTCTGGACGATCCGCCTGACCACCACCGAGGCCGCACCGCTCACCGCCTTCATCAGCTCCTTCTCCAGTCCGCAGGGCCTGTTCTGGGCCAAGCTCTCGGCCGCCTCGACATTGGCGATCGCGCCGATCCTGATCATGGGCTGGTTCAGCCAGAAGCAGCTGGTGCGCGGCCTGACCTTTGGCGCCGTGAAGTAAGCCGTAAGCGGCGGACGAAATCCGGGAGGAAACCATGGGAAACATCACGCTCAAGAACGTCTCCAAGTCCTTCGGGTCGACGACGATCATTCCGAACATCGATCTCGCCATCGAGGACGGCGAGTTCGTCGTGTTCGTCGGCCCCTCGGGTTGCGGCAAGTCCACGCTGCTCAGGCTGATCGCCGGGCTGGAGGACACCAGCGGCGGCACCATCAGCATCGATGGCCGCGACGTCACCCGCGAGGCGCCGGCCAAGCGCAAGCTTGCCATGGTCTTCCAGTCCTACGCGCTCTATCCGCATATGACGGTCGCCAAGAACATCGCCTTCCCGCTGAAGATGGCCGGGGAGGACCAGGCGACCATCGACAAGAAGGTCAAGGACGCGGCGCGCGTCTTGAACCTCACCAACTATCTCGAGCGGCGCCCGGGCCAGCTCTCCGGCGGCCAGCGCCAGCGCGTCGCCATCGGCCGCGCCATCGTGCGCCAGCCATCGGCCTTCCTGTTCGACGAGCCGCTGTCCAACCTCGACGCCGCGCTGCGCGGCACCATGCGGCTGGAGATCAGCGAACTGCATCATCAGCTGAAGACGACGATGATCTATGTCACCCACGACCAGGTCGAGGCCATGACCATGGCCGACAAGATCGTCGTGCTAAATGCCGGCAACATCGAGCAGGTCGGCTCGCCGATGGAACTCTACAAGACGCCGAAGAACCTGTTCGTCGCCGGCTTCATCGGCTCGCCGAAGATGAACTTGATCGAAGGCGCGCCGGCCGACAAATATGGCGCCAAGACCATCGGCATCCGGCCGGAGCACATCAACATCTCGACCACGGCGGGCGACTGGAAGGCGACGGTCGGCGTTGCCGAGCATCTCGGCTCCGACACCTTCCTGCATGTCCAGACCGACGGCATCGGCACGATCAATGTGCGCGCCGACGGCGAGGTTGCCGTCAAGCACGGCGACACCGTCTACCTGACGCCCGACAAGGCCAAGCTCCATCGCTTCGGCGCCGACGGCAAGGCGCTGGCGCAGTGAGGCTCAAAGGCAAATCGGCGCTGATCACCGGATCGGCGCGGGGCATCGGCAGGGCCTTCGCCGAAGCCTATGTTCGCGAAGGCGCCACGGTGGCGATTGCCGACATCAATCTCGAAGCGGCGGAAGCGACGGCGAAGGATATCGGCTCTGCCGCTTACGCGATCCGGCTCGACGTCACCGACCAGTCCTCGATCGAGGCCAGCGTGAAAGCCGTCGAAGCGAAGGCGGGCGGCCTCGACATCCTGATCAACAATGCCGCCTTGTTCGACCTTGCGCCCATCGTCGAGATCAGCCGCGCGAGCTACGACAAGCTCTGCTCCGTCAATGTCGCCGGCACGCTGTTCATGCTGCAGGCCGCGGCCCGCTCGATGATCGCTGCCGGCCGGGGCGGCAGGATCATCAACATGGCGAGCCAAGCCGGACGCCGCGGCGAGCCGCTGGTCGCGGTCTATTGCGCCACCAAGGCCGCCGTCATCTCGCTTACCCAGTCGGCCGGACTCGACCTGATCAAGCACCGCATCAACGTCAACGCCATCGCACCGGGCGTCGTCGACGGCGAGCATTGGGATCACGTCGATTCGCTGTTCGCCAAATATGAGAACCGGCCGAAGGGCGAGAAGAAGAGGCTCGTCGGCGAAAGCGTGCCCTATGGCCGCATGGGTCGAGCCGAAGATCTGACTGGCATGGCGGTTTTCCTCGCCAGTGAAGAAGCCGAATACATTGTCGCCCAGACCTACAACGTCGATGGCGGTCAATGGATGAGTTGAGGGGGAAGCGCGCCTCCCTTCCTCCGGGGAGGACGCGTCGCGGGGCAGGTGAGGGGCGCATACCGGCAAACGGATGCTGCCCCTCACCGCTCGCCCCAAGCGGGTGAATTGGGGGTTGGATTGTCGGGCTGCATATCGGCCAAAGGGTAAGTAAGATGACCGTGAAACTCTCTTTCTCGAACCTCGCAAAGCTTCCGTCGAAGGTTTCCGGTCCGAAATACGATCGCGCCGCGCTGAAGGCCGGCATCGTGCATTTCGGCGTCGGCAACTTCCACCGCTCGCACCAGGCTGTCTATCTCGACGACCTGTTCAATTCCGGCCTCGGCCATGACTGGGCGCTGATCGGCGCCGGCGTGTTCGAGGGCGAGAAGGCCGGCCGCGCCAGGCTGCAGGAGCAGGACTGGCTGACCACCGTGGTCGAGCAGGACCAGGGCCATATGAGCGCCCGCGTCACCGGCGCCATGGTCGATTTCCTGATGCCGGGCGATGCTGAGGCGATCGTCGAGCAGCTCGCCGACCCCGCGATCAAGATTGTGTCGCTGACCATCACCGAAGGCGGCTATTTCATCGATCCGGCCTCCGGAAAGTTCAATCCGGCCCATCCCGACATTGTCGCCGATGCCCAGCCCGGTGCGGCACCGAAGACGGTCTTCGGCATCATTCTTGCCGGACTGGTGCGCCGGCGCGCCGACGGCATCGTGCCGTTCACGGTCATGTCCTGCGACAACATCCCCCACAATGGCCACGTCACCTCCGACGGCGTCATCGGCCTTGCCCGGCTGATCGACGAGGCTCTGGCCAACTGGGTGAGGGACAACGTCGCTTTCCCGAACGGCATGGTCGACCGCATCACGCCGGCCACCACCAATCGCGAGCGCAGCATTCTGGCCAATGATTTCGGGCTGGAGGACAACTGGCCGGTCTTCTGCGAACCGTTCAAACAATGGGTGCTGGAAGATCGTTTCACCGCCGGCCGGCCGCCGCTGGAACAGGCCGGCGTCCAGTTCGTCAAGGATGTCTCGCCTTACGAGCTGATGAAGATCCGCATCTTGAACGGCGGCCACGCAGCCATCGCCTATCCGGCGGGTCTGATGGACATCCATTTCGTGCATGAGGCGATGCAGGAGCCACTGGTGCGCGGCTTCCTCGCCAAGCTGGAGCGGGACGAGATCATCCCAACCGTGCCGCCGGTGCCGGACACGGTGCTCGAGGAATACTACCAGCTCATCGAGCGCCGCTTCTCCAATCCCAAGATCGGCGACACCATCCGAAGGCTTTGCCTCGACGGTTCCAACCGCCAGCCGAAATTCATAATTCCGACCGCCGCGGACCGGCTGAAGGCGGGGAAAGGTGTTGCCGGCCTGGCTCTGGAGTCCGCGCTCTGGTGCCGCTACTGCTTCGGCACCACCGACAGCGGCGCCGTCATCGAGCCGAACGATCCGAACTGGGACCGGATGCAGGCGACCGCCAAAGCCGCGAAGAATTCGCCCGAGGCCTGGCTGGCGATGGACGACATCTATGGCGATGTCGGCCGCTCCGCCGTCTTTGCCGAAGCCTTCGCCCATGCGCTGAACGAATTGTGGGCGAACGGCGCGCGCGAAACCTTGACGCGCTATCTCGCCGGCAAGCTCTGAAGCTCTTTGGACGCAGCCGCAATGACGCCCGAGCTCGTCATCTTCGACTGTGACGGCGTGCTGGTCGACAGCGAGGCGCTTTCGGTTTCCGCGTTGCTGGGCATGATCGAGCTCGCCGGCGGCACTGTCTCGGAGGACGCCGCCTACGAGCATTTCCTCGGCAAGAGCATGAAGAGCGTGCGCGAGATCCTCGGCAGCGATTTCGGCCTTGAGATCAGCGACCAGCATCTCACCGCCATGCGCGTCGAGCTGATGCGCAAGTTCCGCGAGGAGCTGAAGCCGATCCCCGGCATCAAGGAGATCCTGCCGAAGCTTGGCCTGCCCTATTGCGTCGCCTCTTCCGGCACGCTGGAGCGCATCCGCTACGCGCTCGAGGTCACCGGCCTGCTCGGCCTGCTGGAGCCGCACCTCTTCAGCGCCGCCATGGTTAAGCGCGGCAAGCCGGCGCCGGACCTGTTCCTCCATGCCGCCGCCGCGATGTGCGCTGATCCTGGCAAATGCCTTGTCATCGAGGACAGCCCGGCCGGCATCGCCGCGGCGCGGGCGGCGGGGATGCGTGTCTTTGCCTTCACCGGCGGATCGCATGCAAACAACCCTGCGCTCAAGGTGCGGCTTGCGTCGACCGAACCGGACTTTATATTCGCTGACATGCTGCAATTGCCCGACCTGATTGCAGACCTGGGAGCGAGAGTAAAAGCATCTTGACGAGTTTTGTTTGCGCGGTCGATGTCGGCACCGGGAGCGCTCGCGCGGGCATTCTCGACTCTGAAGGCAATCTGCTCGGCCGCGCCGAGCGGCCGATCGCCATGCACCAGCCTAAGCCCGATCACGCGGAGCACGATTCGGAAAATATCTGGTCGGCAGTCTGCGCCGCCGTGCGGGCCGCGCGCGAGAAGACGAACGTCGCCGCATCGGATATTGTCGGCATCTCCTTTGACGCCACCTGCTCGCTGGTGGTGCGCGGCAGGCGGGGCGATCAGCTGAGCGTCTCGGTCACCGGCGAGAAGCGCTGGGATACCATTGTCTGGCTCGACCATCGCGCCATCGCCGAAGCCGACGAATGCACCAGAAGCGGCCATGCGGTGCTCGACTATATCGGCGGGGTGATGTCGCCGGAAATGGAAACGCCGAAGCTGATGTGGCTGAAGCGCAACCTGCCCGCCACCTGGAATGAGGCCGGCTATCTGTTCGATCTCGCCGATTTCCTGACCTGGAAAGCGACCGGATCGCTCGCCCGCTCGCAATGCACGCTGACGGCCAAATGGACCTATCTCGCGCATGAGGAGAGGGGCTGGCGGCGCGATTTCTTCAAGCTCGTCGGCATCGGCGATCTCTTCGAGCATGGCAATCTTCCGGACAAGGCGAGCCCCGTCGGCACCGATATCGGGCAACTCACGGCCGATGCGGCGGCAGATCTCGGCCTGACGGAGAAATGCCGGGTCGGCGCCGGGGTGATCGACGCCTATGCCGGCGCGCTCGGTGTGCTCGGCGGCTTCGCCGGCGACGAGAAGGACATCAGCCGGCACCTGGCGCTGATTGCCGGCACCTCGTCCTGCGTCATGGCGATGTCGCAGGATCCGCAGCCTTTCGCCGGCGTCTGGGGACCGTATTATGGCGCGGCGTTGCCAAAGCTCTGGCTGTCGGAAGGCGGTCAGTCGGCGACCGGCGCTCTGCTCGACCACATCATCCGCTGGCACGGCGCCGGCGGCGAGCCGGATGCGGCAATGCATGCCAGGATCGCCAAGCGCGTCGCCGAACTGCGCGCCGCCGAGGGCGATGCCCTGGCGGCGCGGCTGCATGTGCTGCCGGATTTCCACGGCAATCGCTCGCCGCTCGCCGACCCGCACGCGGTTGGCGTCGTCAGCGGGCTGACACTCGATTCCTCCTTCGACAGCCTGTGCAAGCTCTACTGGCGCACCGCCGTCGGCATCGCGCTCGGCGTGCGCCATGTGCTGGAGGCGCTGAACGAGAACGGCTATTTGATCGACACGCTGCACGTCACCGGCGGCCACACCAAGAACCCGCTCTTGATGGAACTCTATGCCGATGCCACCGGCTGCACCGTCATCGAGCCGCTGGCCGACGAGGCAGTGCTGCTCGGCACCGCCATGGTCGCGGCGACCGCCGCTGGGCTTTACGCCGACCTGAACGCCGCTTGCGTGGCCATGCAGCAGGGCGGCAGGACGCGGCCCCCGAATCCGGCCGCCGGCGCTCGCTTCGACCGCGACTATCGCATCTTCCTCGAAATGCACCGCCAGCGGCAGGCGCTCGACGCCATCCAATAGAAGGCCCGGCTCTTGTGCTTCCCGCTGGCTCAATAGGTCGCCGCTCCTCCTCCTTGCCAATATGTCGCATTTCGTTCACAAGACGGCGCAAACGGCGCCATTTTGCGCCGTTTGCGTGCGGCTTCCGGGCGTTGTCCCGACGCGCCGTGGTCTGAAGAGCGAAAAATGTCTGCGATCGAAGCCGGCGCTCGCGCGCCGGAAAATTTTTGGCGTCAGGAAATCAGGGCAACATTGTCGCTTGCCTGGCCGATGGTGCTCACCAATCTCGGCCAGACCGCCATGACCGCGACCGACGTCATGATGATGGGCCGTTTGGGACCCGACACGCTGGCCGCCGGCGCGCTCGGCTCCAACCTCTATTTCATGCCGCTGATCTTCGGGCTTGGCCTGATGCTCGCCACCTCGCCGATGATGGCGACCGAGCTCGGCCGCCGCCGCCATTCGGTGCGCGACCTGCGCCGCACCGTGCGCCAGGGACTCTGGCTGGCGGTCCTCGTCTCGATCCCGATCTGGCTGTTCCTCTGGCATGGCGAAGAAGTGCTTTTGGCCATGGGGCAGAAGCCGGACCTCGCGCACCAGGCAGGCATCTACCTGCACTGGCTGCAATGGGCGGTGCTGCCTTTTTACGGCTATATCGTGCTGCGCTCCTTCATCTCGGCGCTGGAGCGGCCCGGCTGGGCGCTGATCATCGTTTTCGTCGCCGTCGCCTGCAACGCCTTCTTCAACTGGGTGTTCATGTTCGGCAATCTTGGCGTCCGCCCGATGGGCATCGCCGGCTCGGGCCTCGCCACCTCGCTTTCCAGCATGCTGATGTTCGTCGGCTTGGCGGCCGTGGTGGTGCTGGAGAAAAAATTCCGTCGCTATCACCTCTTCGGCCGCTTCTGGCGCTCCGACTGGCCGCGTTTCCGCGGCCTGCTGAGGCTCGGCCTGCCGATCGCCGGCATCCTCGCCTTCGAGGTGACGATCTTCAATGCGGCAGCCCTGCTGATGGGTCTGATCGACGCGGATTCGCTGGCAGCCCACGCGATTGCCATCCAGATCGCCTCGATCTCCTTCATGGTGCCGCTCGGCCTCAACCAGGCGGTCACCGTGCGCGTCGGCCTGGCACATGGCGCCGGCAATCCCGAGGGCGTCTCGCGCGCCGGCTGGACCAGCTTTGTCATCGGCGTCTCCTTCATGGCGCTGATGGGGCTGGTGATGATCCTATGGCCGCATCTTTTGATCAGCGCCTTCATCGATCTCGCCGATCCGGCCAATGCCAGGGTGATCACGCTTGCTGTGTCCTTCCTGGTGTTTGCCGCGCTGTTCCAGATCTTCGACGGCGCGCAGGCGGTGGCCGCCGGCATGCTGCGCGGCCTGCACGATACCAAGGTGCCGATGATCTATGCCGCGATCGGCTATTGGGGGGTCGGCCTTCCGCTCGGCGTGCTGCTCGCCTTCCATTTCGGCTTCAACGGCGTCGGCATCTGGATCGGCCTTTCGTCAGGCCTGGCGGTGGTGGCGGTGCTCCTGCTCGTCCGTTGGCTGCGGCGCGATCGCATCGCGCCGGCCTTGTCGTTCAGCCATTGAGAAGAGCGGCCGCCGGTCAGGCGGCGGCCCTCGTCGACCTTCAGTGTGCGGCGACACGCTCAAGCCGCCGCGCATATTGCGTCAGCGGGAAGCACATCACGAAGAAGATCAGCGCCACCAGGCCGTAGACGGTGAACGGCTCGAAGGTCGCGTTGTTGATCGCGTTGGAGGTCCTGACCAACTCCTCGAAACCGATGATCGAGGTCAGGGCCGTCGATTTGATCAGCTGCACCAGGAAGCCGACGGTCGGGGCGCGCGTGATGGCGAAGGCCTGCGGCAGGATGATCAGCCTGAGTTCCTGCAGATAATGCAGTCCGAGGCTGGCGCCGGCGTCCCACTGGCCGCGCGGCAGCGCATCGACACCGCTGCGCCAGATCTCGGCGAGATAGGCGCTGGCAAAGAAGGTGAGGCCGAGCGCCGCGGCGGTCCATGGCTCGATGCGCAGCCCCAACATCGGCAGGCCGAAGAACATCAGGAAAAGCTGCATGAGGAGCGGCGTGCCCTGGAACAGCGCGATATAGCCGGAAGCGATCCGCTTGATCCATTTGTTCTTGGCTATGCGGAAGAACAGCACGACCAGCCCGACCAGCGCGCCGCCGACGAAGGCCGCAAGCGACAACAGCACCGTCCAGCGCGCGGCGAGCAGAAGGTTGCGCAATATGTCCCAGAGGGTGAATTCGATCATGACACGCCGGCTCCGAGTGCGCGGCGTCCGCCGCTGACCAGCAGCCGGCGCAGCCCCATCGACAGGCCGAGATAGACCATGGTCACCACCAGATAGGTTTCGAAGGCGCGGAAGGTGCGCGCCTGCAGCATGTCGGCCTCGTAGGTCAGTTCACGCACCGCGATCTGCGACACCACGGCCGATTCCAGCATCATGATGACGATCTGGCTGGTCAGCGCCGGATAGATCACTTTCAGCGCCTGCGGCAGCACGATCTTTATGAACACCTGTCTGGGCCTGAGCCCGAGCGCAAGTGCTGCCTCCGTCTGCCCGCGCGGCACCGCGTCCAGACCCGCGCCGACGATCTCGATCGTGTAGGCCGCCATGTTGAGCGTCATCGCCAGCATGGCGGCCAGGATCGGATCGAGCCGGATGCCGAGGCTGGGCAGGCCGAAGAAGATGAAGAACAGCTGCACCAGGAACGGCGTGTTGCGCATCACTTCGACATACCAGCCGATCGCCAGCTTGAGCGGCCTCGGGCCGTTCCGGCGGCCGGCGGCGCCCAGGATGCTGAGGAAAGTGCCGGCCAGCGTGGTGACGACGATCAGAAGCAGCGTCATCGCCGCGCCGCGCGCGATCGCGCCCGCTGCACCCGCAAGCCAGCCGAAGTCGAGGCTGTAGCCCATCGCGATTGGCCCTGTTGGAAAGCGTGTAGCGCAAGAAGCAAGTACGGGAGCGGTTCAGCGCTTCATGCGCGCTGAACCGCTCCGGGGATCAATCCTTGAGGTTGTCGGGATTGAGCGGCGTCTTCAGCCAGGCCTTCGAGCTCTCGTCCAGCTTGCCGTCCGCCAGCATCTTGGCGACCGCATCGTTCACCGCCTTCTTCAGCCTGTCCTCGTTCTTGTTGAGGCCGATATGCGAGGGCGAGGTCAGCAGCTGGAACTTCTGCTCGGGCTTCAATGCAACCTGCTTGGCCAGCACCTGCGCGCCGACATCGTTGCCGACCACCATCAGCTGCGTCTGTCCGGAGATGAAGGCCTGGATGACGGAATTGTAGTTGTCGAAGCGGCGGATGTCGGCCGAGGCGGGCGCCGCCTGGGTGAGCGAGGTATCCTCCAGCGTGCCGCGATTGACGGCGATCGACTTGTCGGCAAGGTCGTCCTTGCCTTTGACGGCAAGCTCGGCCGGGCCGATGACGGCGATGTAATAGGGTGCGTAGGCGGCGGCGAAATCGATCACCTGCTCGCGCTCCTTCGAATAGCCGACGCTCATCAGGATATCGACGCGCTTGTCGGTGAGATACGGGATGCGATTTTGGCCGGTGACGCTGACGAGGTTCAGCTTCACCTTCAAGGAATCGGCGATCGCCTGCGCGACGTCGATGTCATAGCCCTTGATGCTCATGTCGGCGCTGGCCGAGGAAAAAGGCGGGAAGTCGGAGAAGATGCCGACATTGATGGCGCCGGCCTTGGTGATGTCATCGATGGCGTCGGCCTTGGCCTGCGAGGCAAGACCGGCGGCGCCGAGCATGATGAGTGCCGCAAGTGCGGATTTCAGTGTGTTGCGAAGAGTCATTTTAGTTCCCCTGCTGGAAGCTTGTTGTTGAAACCGGCCGCCGGCTCCAGCGCGACGGCCGTACTGGTCAGCAATTCCAGGAAAAGCGGGAAGCGGTCTACGCTTGGCGACTTCGCATAGCTTCCGTCCGGAATTGCGTAAAAACGAAGCGGTTCGCCGTTTCCATGAAGCGGTGAAGCGCTCTCGTGTCAGCCCTTCTTGATTGCCGGGCTGAACACCATCAGGCTCAGGATCTCGAACAGGACTTGCGCGCCGACATGGGCGGTGTTGGTGGTCGCGTCATATTGCGGCGCCACCTCGACGACGTCGCCGCCGACGATGTTGAGGCCCTTCAGGCCGCGCAGCAGCTCGAGCACCTCGCGCGTCGTCAGCCCGCCGACCTCAGGCGTGCCGGTGCCCGGCGCGAAGGCCGGATCGATGCTGTCGACGTCGAAGGAGATGTAGGTCGGGCCGTCGCCGACGATCTTCCGCGCCTTCTCGACGATGGCGGGGATGCCGAGGCCGGTCACCTCCTCGGCGTGGACCACCGTCATGCCGGATTCATAGGTGAACTCCCACAGATACTCGGCCGAGCCGCGAATGCCGATCTGGATCGTGCGGGTGGGATCGAGCACGCCGTCCAGGACCGCGTTGCGGAACGGTCCGCCGTGGTGGAACTTGGTCATGTCGAACAGCCCACTGGTGTCGCAATGGGCGTCGATGTGGATCATGCCGACGGGAGCCTGCTTACCGACCGCTTTCAGGATCGGATGGCTGATCGAGTGGTCGCCGCCGACCGAAAGCGGCAGCACGCCGGCGTCGACGATCTGGTTGGTGCGCTTTTCGATGTCCTCATGGCTGATCTCCAGCCGGTAACGGCTGCGGAACGGCGTGTCGCCGATGTCGGCGACGCGCAGCTCATGCGTCGGCGCGCATTCCAGCACGTGATTGTAGGGGCCGATGCGCTCGATGGCGCGCAGCGCCCGCGGCCCGAAGCGTGAGCCCGGCCGGTTGGTGACGCCAAGGTCCATCGGCACGCCGATCATCGCCACTTGCAAGTCGCCGAAATCCGGATTGTCGGCCGCCACCTGCCGGTACGGCGCGGCAAGGAAGGTCGGGATGCCGGAATAGGGCGCCAGCCGGGTGCCGCTTTTGCTG
This sequence comes from Mesorhizobium sp. WSM3868, assembly GCF_002294785.1. Lineage (NCBI taxonomy): Bacteria > Pseudomonadati > Pseudomonadota > Alphaproteobacteria > Hyphomicrobiales > Phyllobacteriaceae > Mesorhizobium > Mesorhizobium sp. WSM3868. The sequence continues at coordinate 369,003 of NZ_NSGB01000002.1, forward strand.
AAGATCTTGTCGGCGACCTTGCGGAATTTCGGATCGAACATCTCGCCGCCATGGCTCTCGCCATATTTGCGGCGCAACGCTTCGAGCTTGCCGCGATCGTAACCCATGTCCGGTCCTCCTCCGTGACTGCTTGCAGCGCGGCGGCTGCACCGACGGCTGCCAAGCCAGCAGTCATCCGGCTGATCGTTGCCCGCCGGCGCCTGCGAAATCTACGTCTGTTGAGCTGTTCCGGGCAAAAGTGTCGGGCAACTGTATTGAAAAATCAATTGATATTGTTAGGGTCTTTGCTGTGAGAAAATCTCACAAAGTCGGGAGCTGTCCTTGGCCAAGCGCTTGCCGCCGTTGAACCCGCTGCGCGCTTTCGAGGCGACGGCGCGACATGCCTCGCTGACCAAGGCGGCGGGCGAGCTCAACGTCACGCATGGCGCGGTCAGCCACCAGATCAAGGCGCTCGAGCAATCGCTCGGCGTAAAGCTTTTCCAGCGCGCGGGTCAGCGCGTGAAGCTGACGCCGCACGGCGCTGAGTTCCTGCCGGCGGTTTCGGCGGCCTTCGACGGCATCGCCGCCGCGACGCAGCGCATGACACGCCCCGCAAGCACCGGTGTGCTGTCGGTGTCCTGCGTGCCGGCGCTGCTCTTGTTGTGGATGACGCCGCGGCTCGGCTCCTTCACCGCGCAATATCCCGACATCCAGCTGACGCTGATCCCCTCCAACGACGCCAGGGACATCCGCGCGCCGCACATCGACGTCTGCGTGCATTATGGCGATGGCAGCTGGAGCGACTGCTGGATACGCAAATGGTCGGGTCTCGAGCTGTTTCCGGTGGTCAGCCCGACGCTAATCAACAACCGCCCGATCCGCAGCGTGCGCGACCTTGCCGACCACGTTTTCCTGCATGGCGACGACGGCCGCGAGTGGCACACCTGGCTGGCCGCCGCCGACGCGCTCGATCTGGAGCGCGGCCGCCGCCATCACCTCGGCGACGCGCGCATAGCGGTGGAGGCCGCCGTCCACGGCCACGGCGTGGCGCTCGGCGATTCCGTGACCGCGCGCGCCCTGCTCGCCAGGGGCATGCTCGTCGCGCCCTTCGCTTTGTCGGTGCCGGCGGTCGATGACTTCTATGTCGTCTGCCGCAACGAGATGCGCTCGGCGCCGATCGTCCAGCTTTTCATCGACTGGCTCTTTGCCGAAAAGGAGCAGGACGAGGGCCGCGCCGATGCGCCGGTCGCCGGCCGTGTGCCGAGCCGCCGGAAGCGCCCGGCGCTCAAGGTGATCGGGGCTAGAGCGATTCCAGGAAAAGTGTGAGCGGTCTTCCGTCCGGAGATGCGCGTCAACAACAAGAAAGCCAAGAGCATTTCGCGGTTTCCGTGCAACGCTGGAATGCTCTGGCGCAGTGTCATGATCGCTGGACTTGCATAGCTGGTTTTTGTCGGGCCAGCTTGCAAAGCAGGAAGCGCTTTCAAAAATACAATGCTAAGACCGCAGCTGGTTAACAATTCCGGGAGCTGCGCGGCGGTTTTCCGTCCGGAGTGCTTCATAACAGGGACTTGAGGCGCCGCGCTTGGAATCACGCAAGCGCGACGCGTTTTTTGGGTGAGCAGATATGGCACGAACCGATATAGCGCGGCGCGTCTACAACCACACCTGGAAGCTGGACCCCATCGTCCGCAGCCTGCTGGACACCGATTTCTACAAGCTTCTGATGCTGCAGATGATCTGGGGCATGTACCCCAAGGTCGACGCCACTTTCACGCTGATCAACCGCACGACCTCGGTGCGGCTCGCCGACGAGATCGACGAAGGCGAACTGCGCGAGCAGCTCGACCACGCTCGCACCTTGCGCTTCTCCAAGAAGGAGATGATCTGGCTCGGCGGCAACACCTTCTATGGCCGCAAGCAGATCTTCGAGCCGGAATTCCTCGCCTGGCTGGAGGATTTCCGCCTTCCCGACTATGAACTCACCAAGCGCGACGGCCAGTACGAACTGTCCTTCCCCGGTCCCTGGATGTACACCACGCTGTGGGAGATACCGGCGCTCGCCATCATCAACGAGCTGCGCTCGCGCGCCGCCATGCGCTCCTTCGGCCAGTTTGCGCTCGACGTGCTCTACGCCCGCGCCAAGGCCAAGATGTGGGCCAAGACCGAGCGGCTGAAGGCACTGCCCGGCATCCGCATCTCCGATTTCGGCACCCGCCGCCGCCACTCCTTCCTGTGGCAGCGCTGGTGCGTCGAGGCGCTGAAGGAAGGCATCGGCGAGGCTTTCACCGGCACGTCGAACGTGCTTCTGGCCATGGACAACGACCTCGAGGCGCTGGGCACGAATGCGCACGAGCTGCCTATGGTGTTTGCGGCACTTGCCAATTCCGTTGAGGAGCTGAGGCAGGCGCCCTACAAGGTGCTGCAGGACTGGCAGCGCTATTATGGCGGCAATCTGCTGATCGTGCTGCCCGACACGTTCGGCACGGCCGCTTTCCTGCGCGACGCGCCGGACTGGATCGCCGACTGGACCGGCTTCCGCCCCGACAGCGCGCCGCCGATCGAAGGCGGCGAGAAGATCCTCTCCTGGTGGCGCGAGAAGGGCAAGGATCCGAAACAGAAGCTGCTCATCTTCTCCGACGGGCTCGAGGTCGAGACTATCGAGGAGACCTACAAGCATTTCCGCGGCAAGGTGCGCATGTCCTTCGGCTGGGGCACCAACCTCACCAATGATTTCGAAGGCTGCGCGCCGACCGAGACCAGCAGCCTCGACGCCATCTCGCTGGTCTGCAAGGTCAGCGAAGCCAATGGCCGGCCGGCGGTCAAGCTCTCCGACAACCCCGCCAAGTCGACCGGCGATGAGAAGGAGATCAAGCGGTATTTGCGCATCTTCGGCGAGAAGGGGCGGGTGGAGCAGCTGGTCAAGGTGTGAGGGGTCGCCATCAGTGACCAGTGCTGATCCGGCTTTGTCACTCGAGACAGCGAGCCTCGATCGGCCGGGTTCCTTCGCCGTAGGGTGTAAGCCTTCGGGGTTGGCTTGCTTAACCACCGCCTTTGCCCTCCTCCCCACCCCCGCCTTCGCCCACGCCTCTGACCGCGGCCACGTCCTGCTTCTTCCCACGGGCTACTACATCGCTGGTGGCGCGCTTGCGGTGGCTTTCAGCTTTCTGACGCTGGCGCTGCTGCCGCCCGCCGCTCTTGACCGCTTCTGGCGCCGACGCCTCTCTTTGTTAACTGTCAGCGACCACCCGCGCACCGTCCTCAGCCTGCTTTCCCTTGCCGGCTTCGTGCTTCTCATCGCCACCGGCCTGTTCGGCAGCCGTGATCCACTCTCCAACCCCTTGCCTCTGGTGATCTGGACGCTGCTCTGGGCCGGTTTCACGCTGCTGCAGGGGGTACTTGGCGATCTCTGGTCCTGGCTCAACCCGTGGTACGGCCCCTGGCGCGTTGCATCTCGCGTCTTCAGCCTTCGCACTGACGAAGCCGAGCCATCGCTCCTTCCCAAGTGGCTCGGCTACTGGCCGGCGTTCGTCCTGTTCTTCGGCTTCGCCTGGTTCGAGCTCATCGATCCCGCGCCCGACGATCCGTCGCGCCTGGCCTTCGCCGCCGGCATCTACTGGCTGCTCAGCTTCGCCGCCATATGCGTCTTCGGCTACGAAGACTGGAGTCGGCGCGGCGAATTCCTGACCGTCTTCTTCTCCATGGTCGCCCGCTTCGCGCCTTTGCAGCGCGAGAAAGGCCGGCTCCACCTCGGCTGGCCCGGTGCGAAGCTGCTTTCCGCCTCGTCGCTGCCGGCAAGCGGCACGGCGTTCCTGCTGCTGGCGCTCTCGTCCGTATCCTTCGACGGTCTTTCCAAAACCTTCTTCTGGCTCGGCCTGTTCGGCGTCAATCCGCTGGAATTTCCCGGTCGCACCGCGTTGATCGGCATCGGCAGCTTTGGCTTGGTGCTGACATTCATCTTGTTGGCGGCCGTGTTCGCGCTTGCCGTTTCACTCGGCCAGCGCCTTGCCGGCGACGGGCAACCGTTCGAGAAAGCCGCCGGCCTCCTGGTTTGGTCGATCGTGCCGATCGCGCTCGCCTACCACATCGCCCACTACCTCACGGCGCTGCTCGTCGACGGCCAATACGCGCTGGTCGCTTTGTCCGACCCGTTCGCGCTCGGCTGGAACCTGTTCGGCACCGCCGACAGGATGGTCGAGGCGGGCGTTGTCGCCGGCGCCGAGTCGGCCTGGTGGCTGTGGAATCTGCAGGCCGGCGTCATCATCGCCGGCCATGTGCTGGCGGTCCTGATCGCACACGGCCTAGCCTGGCGACTCCACCCGCAGCCGTCGCGCGCGGCGCTCAGCCAGCTGCCGCTGACGCTTCTGATGATCGCCTACACCATATTCGGCCTATGGCTGCTTGCTACGCCGACGGCGGGATGAGACAAGGGCCCGTCATGACGCGCGCATGACCCCGAAAATCGGGTTCGATTTTCGGAAAGGATCATGCGGAACATGAAAGTGCGCCAGCGTCCTTTGCGCGTCCCCTAGAGGACGCGCGGCGGCGCTGGAGTGGAAGCTCGCTTGCCACGTCACGGCTTTGGTGATTTAGTTTGTACACATGCAATTTTCGCGTCCTCCGAGCGCGGAGGATCGAGCCGCCTTATCGCTGGTCAAAAAACTGAAAACAGGGGAACGGACATGGCTGACAAGAACGGATTTTTCGACCTCTCCAAAAGCACGCTTTCCCGCCGCACAGCGCTGAAAGGCATCGTCGCCGGCGCCGGCCTGGCGCTCGCGCCCGGCTTCGTTCGCTACAGCCAGGCGCAGAGTTCGGCGCCGATCAAGATCGGCTTCCAGTCGCACCGCACCGGCATCGGCGCCGCCTACGGCCGCTGGTACGAGAAGACGAGCGCTGCCGCCGCCAAGGCGATCAACGATGCCGGCGGTATCAGCGGCCGCAAGGTCGAACTGGTGATCGAAGATGACGGCACCGATCCCGCCCGCGGCGCCGAGGTGGTCGGCAAGTTCGCCACGCAGCACAAGACCGACATCGTCTTCGGCACGCTGTTCTCGCATGTGGTGATCGGCTCGGCGCCCGCCGCCGGCGAAAACAAGATCCCCTATTTCGTGGTCAGCGAAGGCCACCACGTCGCCTCGACGAAGCTCAACCGCTACGTCTTCCAGCCCGGCATCACCGACGTGAAGAGCCAGATCCAGTCGATGGCGCCGTGGATCGCGGCGAATGCCGGCAAGAAGGTGACGCAGATCTTCCCCGACTTCGCCTTCGGCTACGACCATCGCGACTATCTGCCGCCGGCGTTGAAGGCGCAAGGCGCCGACGTGATCGCGCAGATCGCCATCCCGCCGACGGAGTCGTCCTTCACCAAATACTTCCCGCAGATCCCGGCCGAGACCGAGGTGATCTACCACGTCATGGTCGGTCCGGCCGTGCTCACCTTCGTCAAGGAACTCGGCGAGTTCTACGGCTCGCAACGGCCGCAGCTCTTCGGCTTCATCGACTCCCTCGAAGCCGTCGACATCAACAGCCCCGGCCTCGAATTCCTCGACGGCAGCCATTTCTGGGAAGGCTCGCCGCGCTACGCGCAGCCCGATGACTCCGCCGCGCAGAAGGCCTATCGCGCCGCCGTCGGCATCGACGACAATGGCGCCGCCGTCGGCGACCCCAAGGACGTCTCCACCGCCGCCCACATGTTCGGCTGCTGGGAGACGCTCTATGTCGTCAAGAAGGCGATGGAGGATGCCGGCTACAAGGGGCCGGAAGACCGCGCCAAGCTGGTCGAGGCAACCGAAGCGCTGAAGGAATTCGCCGAAGGGCCGGAGCATCCGCAGGGTCCGAAAACCTTTAACGGCAAGATCCACCAATGCTTCGGCATCCAGAACATCTCCAAGGTCGAAGGCGGCAAGCTGAAGGTCGTCCACAAGACCAAGATCGAGGACGGCCTCTACGAGCCGGAAGGGGATTACACGACGCAAGCGCTGTGAGCTTCGACGTTTCACCGAGCGTGAGCGCCAAGCCACCCCCCTCTGTCCTGCCGGACAGCCCGGCAGGGCAGTGGGGGGTGCCTCGCGCATCCGCCGGTATCTAGCCCATGCACTTCGGACCCCACCTCCTGCTCGCCGCCCTGGAAGGCCTCGTCACGTCCGCCGTGCTGGCGCTGACGGCGCTTGGCCTGTCGCTGGTGTTCGGCGTCATGCGCATCGTCAATGTCGCGCATGGCGAGTTCTTCATGCTGGGCGCCGTGCTTGCCTGGGCGATCTCGACGGCGATTTCCGGCCATCCCGCGGTCGGCTTCGTCGCCGCGCTGGTGATTGCGCCCTTGCTGGTCGGGCTGGTCGCGTTTCTTGCCGAATGGCTGGTGCTGCGCCGGCTGAACTACAATCCCGAAGGCACCATCGTCGCCACCATCGGCATGCTCTATATCATCCAGCAGCTGGCGCTGACCTTCTACGGCCCGGAAGCGCGCCCGGTCGAGCCGCCCTTCAACTACCGCATCCTGCTGCCGTGGTTCGGCTATTCAGGCTACAAGCTCTCGGTCATTGCCGCCTCCGCGGTTCTGCTGGTGATCACCTGGCTGGTGCTGACACGGACGAAAATCGGCCTGATCATGCGCGCCACCCAGTATGACCGCGAGACGGCGCAGGCCTTCGGCATCCCGGTCGAGCGCGTCTATGCCGGCGTGTTCGCCATCGGCGCCATGCTGGCGGCGATCGCGGCGGTGCTGATCGTGCCGATCAGCCAGGCGCATTACCTGATGGGACAGGACCCGCTGCTGTTGTCCTTCATCGTCGTCATCATCGGCGGCCTCGGCTCGCTGCGCGGCACCGTGGTCGCCGCCATCCTGATCGGCCTCTCCGACGGTATCGTCTCGGTGTTCTTCTCGCCGACCTTGGCCAAGATCATCGCCACGCTGGTGGTCGCCATGGTGCTGGTGTTCCGGCCGCAAGGCCTGTTCGGGACGGCGGCGCGATGAAGGATGCTTCGCCGGCGAAGATCTACGCGCTGCATATCGGCGTCATCGCGCTCCTGTTCGCGCTGAATTTCGTCCTGCCCGATTATCATCAGGGCCTGTTCGCGCGCATCATGGCGCTTGCCGTCTTCGCCATGGGCTACAATCTGCTCTTCGGCTATGTCGGCCTGCTCAGCCTCGGTCACGCCATGTTCTTCTCGGCCGGCCTCTATGGTGCCGGGCTGGCTGTCTATCAATTGGGCTGGGGCGTGCCGGAAGCCTTCGTTGCCGGGGTTGCCTGCGGCGCCCTGCTTGCCTTGGTCATCGGCCTGCTCGCGCTGCGCACATCGGGTGTGGCCTTCATGATCGTCACCATGATGTTCGCGCAGGTCTTCTATCTGCTCATCCTTTATTTCGCCGCCTGGACCGGCGGCGATCAGGGCCTGGTCATCCAGCAGCCGTCGAGAATAATCGCGATCGGCGGCGCATCGCTCGACCTGACCAATCCGACTGTGCGCTACATGAGCGCTCTGGCGCTGTTCTCGGTCGTGCTGCTCATCACGCTTGTCCTCGTTCGCTCCCGCTTCGGCCGCGTTCTGGTCGCCATTCGCGAGAATGAGGAGCGCACGAAGATGCTGGGCTACGACACCGTCGCCAACAAGCTCGTCGCCGTCATTGCCTCGGGCGCCATCTGCGCCGCGTCCGGTGCCGCTTACGCGCTGCTGTTCGGCTATATTGGATCGAGCTTCGCGTCGGTGCAGTATTCGATCCTGCCACTGCTCTGGGTGCTGCTCGGCGGCGCCGCGACCATTCTCGGGCCGCTCATCGGCACGCTGTTCATGTATTATGTCACCGACATCACCAGCGGCTTCACCTCCGCTTATCTTTTGATCGTCGGCGTGGCGCTGATCCTGCTGGTGCTCTTCTTTCCGAAGGGGGTTCTGGGCAGCGTCCGCCAGCGCTGGCTCGGATGGCTGCCGTGATGCCGCTGCTCACCACCAAGGGTCTTTCGCGCCGTTTCGGCGGCCTGCGCGCCGTCGACGGCGTCGATTTCGCGCTGATGCCGGGCGAAATCCGCGCCATCATCGGCCCCAACGGCGCCGGCAAGACAACTTTCGTCAGCCTGCTCAGCGGCCGCATCCAGCCGTCCTCCGGCATGATCGTCTTCGACGGCGCCGACATCACGACCATGCCGGCTTACAAAAGGGTTCGCCTCGGCGTTGCCTACACTTTCCAGATCACCAGCGTCTTCGCCAACCTCACGGCCTACGACAATGTCGCGCTGCCGGTGCAGCGCACGCTGACCGACGGCCGCTCGAAGGGGCAGGTGAGGAGCGGCGTCATGGCGGCGCTGGAACGCACCGGCCTCGCCGACCGCGCCGGCACCCCGGCCGGCCAGCTTTCCTACGGCCACCAGCGTCTGCTGGAGGTGGCGATGGGCCTGGCGCTGAGGCCGCGCCTGTTGATCCTTGACGAGCCGACGCAAGGGCTGGCCGACAGCGAGATCGACAATTTCGTCCTGCTGGTGCGCGAGATCGCCAAGCATGCCACCGTGCTGCTCATCGAGCACAACATGCCGGTGGTCATGCAGCTTGCCGATCGCATCACCGTCTTCAATTCGGGAAAGATTCTCGCTGAGGGCACGCCCGAGCAGATCCGCGCCAATGCCGAGGTGCAGGATGCCTATCTCGGAGCGACCCATGGCTGATCTCCTCGGCACCGAAAGCGGGCTGCTCGCCATTTCGGGCCTCGACTGTTTTTACGGCGAGGTGCAGGTGCTCTACGGGCTCGACCTTGCCCTCAACAAGGGCGAAGTGCTTTGCCTGTTCGGCCGCAACGGCGCCGGCAAGACGACGACGCTGAAGGCGATCATGGGGCTGGTTCCGGCCGCTGCCGGTTCGATCAGACTGGCCGGCAAGGAGCTGACCGGGCTTGCCGCGCATGACGTGCCGAAGACGGGCGTCGCTTATGTGCCGCAGGGCCGGCGATTATTCGCCGACATGACGGTGGCGGAAAACGTCGAGATCGGCCTGATGGCCCGCGGCAAGGGCAAGGCGACGCGGGAACGCGTCCTCGACCTTTTCCCGCTGTTGCGAGAGCGCTTGAAGCAACGCTCCGGCACGCTTTCCGGAGGCGAGCAGCAAATGCTCGCCATGGCGCGTGCGCTCTGCCTCGAGCCGCAGGTGCTTCTTCTCGACGAGCCCACCGAAGGGCTGATGCCGTCGATGATCGCCAAGATCCGCGAGACGGTGGCGAAGCTGCGCGATCTGGGCGTCTCGACGATCCTGGTCGAGCAGCGCGTCGACGCCGTGCTGTCGGTCGCCGACCGCATCTCATTCATCGAGAACGGCCGCAACCGCGAGACGGTCGATGTCGAGGAACTGCGCGCCGACCCCTCCGCGGTTCGGCGCTATGTAGGCGTGGGCTGAAGGTCACTGCGAAGCAGCGGGAGCTGGCGCCGACCCCCACCCGGACCTGGCCCGACCTCCCCACAGGGGAGGTAAAGCTCTGCACCGTTTCACCTAAAAAACAAAAACCCCGCGATCAAAAACGTCGGGATCAGCACCAGGCCGGACCACGCCATGTAGCCGAAGAAGCCCGGCACCTTGAAGCCGCGATGTCTGGCGATAGCAAAGACCATGAAGTTCGGCGCATTGCCGATATAAGTGTTGGCGCCCATGAACACGGCGCCGGCCGAGATCGCGGCGAGCGTGGAGGCCGCCTCCGTCATCAGGTGCCTGGCGTCGCCGCCGGCAAGCTCGAAGAACACCAGATAGGTCGGCGCGTTGTCGAGGAAGGACGACAGCGCTCCGGTCAGCCAGAAATAGGCGAGATCGTCGGGCTGGCCGTCCGCCGAGGTGACCAGCGAAACCAGCGGCGCCAGCGCGCCGTCGGGCCCGGCTCTCAGGATGGCGATAACCGGCACGATGCAGATGAAGATGCCGGCAAACAGTTTCGCCACCTCGGCGATGGGCCCCCAACTGAAGCCGTTCGCTTCCCTGTGGTTTTTGTACGAGACTTTGAGCGACAGAAAGGCCAGCGCCAGGATGATCGCGTCGCGGACCAGGTTCTGCAGTTCCAGGCCGATGCCGAGGATCGGGATGCTGATGCCCGGCTTCCAGCTGGCGGAAAGCAGGATCGCACCGATCACGCCGGCCAGCAGCGGCAGGTTGGCGAGACCCCGCAGGCGCACCTTCGTGTCCGGTGTCGGGTCCTTGATCTTCGGCAAGCCGCCCTCGCGGCGATGCAGCACGATGTCGAGCGCCAGGAAGATGATGAGCACCAGTCCGCCGGTGAACAGCGTCTCGCGCCAGAGATTCGCGGTCGTCCAGAAGAAGTCGACCCCGCGCAGGAAGCCGACGAAGAGCGGCGGGTCGCCGAGCGGGGTCAGCGAGCCGCCGATGTTCGAAACCAGGAAGATGAAGAAGATCACCACATGCGCGTTGAACGGGCGGTTGTCGTTGGCGCGCAGCACCGGCCGGATCAGGATCATCGAGGCGCCCGTCGTGCCGATGACCGAGGCAAGGATTGCGCCGATCAGCAGCAGGCCGGAATTGACCAGCGGCGTGCCGTGGATGTTGCCGGCGACCAGGATGCCGCCGGAAATGGTGAACAGCGCGAACAAAAGGATGATGAAGGACAGATATTCTGTGAGCAGCGTGTGCAGCACCGCCTCGCTTGCCGCCGGCATGCCGAAAGCGATCGCCAGCGGAACCACGGCAAGTGCCGCCCACGCGGCGGCGATCTTGCCGTAATGATGCTCCCAGACATGATGGAACAGGAGCGGCCCGGTCGCGATCGACAGCAACAGGCCGGCAAAGGGCAGCGCCCACCAGAGCGACATCGCCGCGCCGGGCAGCTCATGCGCCTCGGCTGCGAAAACCGGTTGTGGCAAGGCGAGAAGGAGTGCGGCCGTCATGGTTGCCGCCAACACCTTCGCCAATGTCGCAAAGCCCCCTCGATGCCTCACGGCGCGGTCAGTCCGAAAGGTGATCTTCGAGCACCACCCCGGCCTCGCGCATCCGTTTCAGCATCGTGCCGACCGAGCCGTTGAGATCGATGCCGCGGCAGGCATCCAGCCGCACCGTCGTCTTGAAACCTTGCTTGGCGGCATCGAGTGCCGAGAAGGCGACGCAGAAATCGGTGGCCAGGCCGACCAAGGTGATGGTGTCGATGCCGCGCTCCTTGAGATAGCCGGCAAGGCCGGTTGGGGTCGTGTGGTCGTTCTCGAAGAAAGCCGAATAAGAGTCGATCGCGGTGCGGAAACCCTTGCGGATGACCAGTTCCGCCTTGGTCCAGGCGAGCCCGGAATGGAAATCGGACCCAAGGCTGCCCTGGATGCAGTGATCCGGCCAAAGCGTCTGCGGCCCGTAGGGCATCTCGATCGCTTCGAAGGGCTGCTTGCCTGGGTGGCTGGAAGCGAAGCTCGAATGGCCGGCCGGATGCCAGTCCTGCGTCAGGATCACGTGATCGGTCCGCCGGATCAGGTCGTTGACCAGCGGCACGATCTCGTCGCCGCCGGCCACGGCCAACGCGCCGCCGGGGCAAAAGTCGTTCTGCAGGTCGATGACGATGAGCGCTTCGTCGGCCATGCGGCCTCCCTTCTTTCTCGGCTTGGGCCCCAGTTGACGCGACCGGACACGGAACCTTGACCAGATGGCCGGCTGCGTCAACCTCCACCGGCATAACAAAGCCGTGGCCGACCACTTCGCTTTGACAATCGCGGCGAAGTTGATATCATTTGCATACGAATGAATTTGCCCGGCTGGACGGCGGCAGATTCCCTCGGAAAGGCCCCTTTCTGGGAAGGCAAAGCGTGATCCGTTACGCGAAACCCACCACGGTCGACGAGGCGCTCGCTCTGCTTGGCGAGGACCGCTGGCGCATTCTGGCCGGCGGCACCGATTTCTATCCGGCGCAGGGCGCGAAACCTTTCCGCGACAACATTCTCGACATCAATGGTCTCGCCGGACTGCGCGGCATCGCCGAGACGGACGACTATTGGCGGATCGGCGCCCGCACCACCTGGACCGACGTCGTGCGCCACAAGCTGCCCAGGGCGTTCGATGCGCTGAAGGCGGCCGCGTGCGAAGTCGGCTCGGTCCAGATCCAGAACGTCGCGTCGGTCGCCGGTAATCTCTGCAACGCTTCGCCCGCCGCCGACGGCGTGCCGGCGCTGCAGGTGGTCGATGCCGAAGTCGAATTGCGGTCGGCGAAAGCCACGCGCTACCTGCCGCTTGGCGGGTTCATTCTCGGCAATCGCCGCACGGCGCTGCAGCCGGACGAGATGGTTACCGCTATTCGTGTGCCGAAACGTTCGGCTGTCGGCTCGTCCGCCTTCGTCAAGCTTGGCGCGCGGCGTTATCTCGTGATCTCGATCGCCATGGCGGCGGCGCGTCTCGTGATCGAAGATGGCGTGGTCGCCGATGCTGCTATCGCTGTCGGCGCCTGCTCCGCCGTCGCCCGTCGTCTTGCCGGCGTCGAGGCGGCCCTGCGCGGCCAGCCGGTTACCGCCGCGCTCGCCGATGCGGTGCTGTCCGCGCCGATCGACGAACTGTCGCCAATCGCCGATGTGCGCGGCAGCGCCGAATACCGGGAGCATGCGGCGCGCGAGATCGTTGTCCGCGCAGTGTGCGCTGCGACCAGCCTTGGCGAAGGCAAGGTGGCCGCATGACAATGGAGCGCACCGATATTGCCTTCGAGGTCAACGACGCGGCTGTCAGCGTGTCGGTGCCGCCGGTGCGGCGGCTCTCGCAGGTTCTGCGCGACGAGTTGCGGCTGACCGGCACCAAGGTCGGCTGCGACGCCGGCGATTGCGGCGCCTGCACCGTGCTGGTCGACGGCAATCCCGTCTGCGCCTGCCTTGTGCCGGCGGCCTCGGTCTCCGGCGCGTCCGTCATCACGGTCGAGGGCCTCGCCAACGGCAGGTTGTCGGCCTTGCAGGCCTCATTTCTCGAACACGGCGCCGCGCAATGCGGCATCTGCACGCCGGGGCTGCTGGTGGCGGCTACCGCGCTGCTGGAGCGCAAGCCAAGGCCGAGTGAGGCCGAGACGCAGGATGCGCTCGGCGGCGTGCTCTGCCGCTGCACGGGGTACCGGAAAATCGTCGCGGCGGTGATGCATGCCTCGCAGCATATGGATGGTTTCGACCGTCGCCTGCCGGAGGTCGGCCGCGCCGTCGGCGCCTCGCCGATCCGGCTCGACGGCGTGCCGAAGGTTACCGGCGACGAAAAATTCGGCGGCGATTCCTTTCCGCACGACGCGCTGTCGGTGCTGGTCGTCCGCTCGCCCTACTATCACGCCGGTTTCAGCTTCGGAGATCTCGACGCCTGGGCCAAAGCGCATCCCGGCATTGCCGGCGTCTTCACCGCCGCCGACATTCCGGGCAAGAACTGCTTCGGGGTCATCGGCCCCTTTGCTGATCAGCCGGCCCTCGCCGAAGGTTTCGCGCGCCTTCGCGGCGAGGCGGTCGCGCTGGTGGCGGGCGAGCGCGAAGCCATCCTCGACCTCGACCTGACGGATTTTCCGATCGCCTGGACGGAACTGCCGCATGTGTTGCAGCCCCGCGAAGCGAAAGCCGACGGCGCGGCGCTGATCCACCGGCATCGCCCGGCGAACCTGCTCACCTCCGGCTATGTCGAACATGGCGACCCCGACGGCGCCCTTGCTGCCGCTGCTGTCACCGCCTCCGGCGCCATCGAGACTTCCTTCGTCGAGCATGCCTATATCGAGCCGGAGGCGGGCTTCGCCTACATGGATGGCGACACGCTCGTCATCGTCGCCTGCACCCAGGCGCCCTACATGGATCGCGACGACACGGCCAAGGTGCTAGGCCTCCCGGTCGAAAAGGTGCGCATCGTGCCGACCGCCACCGGCGGCGGCTTCGGCTCGAAGCTCGATGTCTCGCTGCAGCCTCTGATCGGCCTTGTGGCGCTGAAGACCGGCAGGCCGGCGGCACTCGCCTACACGCGCAACGAATCCATGATGTCGACCACCAAGCGCCATCCGGCCGAGATGAAGGCGACCATCGGTGCCGATTCCGAGGGCCGCGTCACCGGAATGATCTTTGAGGGCGACTTCAACACCGGCGCCTATGCAAGCTGGGGCCCGACGGTTGCCAACCGCGTGCCGGTGCATGCCTCCGGTCCCTATCAGACGCCGCACTACCGGGCGACGGGCAGGGCCATCCATACCAACGGCCCGATCGCCGGCGCCTTCCGCGGCTTCGGCGTGCCGCAAGCGACCATCATGCAGGAAACCCTCTACGACGAGCTCGCCGGCAAGCTTGGCATGGATCGGCTCGATTTCCGGCTAAAGAACTGCCTTCGGAACGGGTGCGAAACGGTCACAGGCCAGCGCCTGGAATCGGGCGTGGGCATCGGTGAATGCCTGAAGTTGCTTCAACCGCATTGGGCGCGCGCGCTTGGCGAGGCGGAAGCCTTCAACGCCGTCAACACGGCAAGCAAGCGCGGCGTCGGCGTCGCCTCTTGCTGGTATGGCTGCGGCAACACTTCGCTGCCCAATCCTTCGACGATCAAGGTCGGCATCTCTGCCTCCGGAGATGTCGTGCTCCACCAGGGCGCCGTCGACATCGGCCAAGGCTCGAACACGGTCATCACCCAGATCTGTGCCGATGCGCTCGGCTTGCCGTTGGCGAAATTCCGGCTGAAGAGCGCCGACACCGCCATCACGCCGGACGCCGGCAAAACATCCGCCTCGCGCCAGACTTTTGTGACCGGCAAGGCGGCCGAAAAGGCAGGCCGAGCGCTGCGCGAAAAGATCCTGCGTTTCGCCAATGTTTCCGAGAAGGCGACGATCGCGCTCGACGGCGCAAGCATCTCAATCCGCGAGGGGGACGCGACGCGGCGCATCGATCTGTCAACACTGAAGGTCGATGCCGATGGCGTGGTGTTCGTCGCCGAAGAGACCTACGATCCGCCCACGCTGCCGCTCGACGCCAAGGGCCAGGGCAAGCCCTACGCCGTCTATGGTTATGGCGCCCAGATCGCCGAGCTCGAGGTCGATCTCAAGCTGGGCACGGTGAAGCTGCTCAAGATCACCGCCGCGCATGATGTCGGCAAGGCCATCAACCCGGTACTGGTCGAGGGGCAGATCGAGGGCGGCATCGCGCAAGGCATCGGCATGGCACTGATGGAGGAATATATCCCCGGCCGCACCGAGAACCTGCACGACTACCTCATCCCGACCATCGGCGACGTGCCGCCGGTCGAGCACATATTGGTGGAAGTTCCGGACCCGGAAGGACCTTTCGGCGCCAAGGGTTTGGGGGAGCATGTGCTGATCCCGACCGCGCCGGCGATCCTCAACGCTATCCGACATGCCACCGGCGTGCTGGTCACTAAAGTGCCGGCGACGCCGAGCCGCATCCTGGCGGCGATCCGCGAGAAGGAGGCGCGCCGATGAGCGAGCTTGCCGAACGTTTCGAAACCCACGATCCCGGTGAGAAGCAGGTGGCGGAGAAGATTCGATGCGATGCCTGTCCGGTGATGTGCTACATCGCCGACGGCCGCACCGGGGCCTGCGACCGTTACGGCAATGTCGGCGGGCGCATCGTGCGCATGGACCCTCTCACCGTCCTCGACCACGCGGCCGAGACCGGCGGCGCGGTCGTGCCATTCGTCGCCGAGGGCGAGGAGTGGGGTGGCGAGCTGGTCAACACCGGCCGCCGCTTCGTCACCGCGATCGGCGCCGGCACCACCTACCCGGATTACAAGCCCGCACCTTTCATCGTCAGCCAGGAGGTCGAGGGCGTCGATCTCGTCACCGTCGTCACCGAGGGCATCTTCTCTTATTGCGGCGTCAAGGTGAAGATCGATACCGACCGCCACATCGGCGACGAGACGGCGACCGTGCGCTCGGAAGGCGAGGCGATCGGCCACGTCACCACTGGCGAGTATGGCTCGCAGATGCTGTCGCTTGGCGGCGTGCATCACTTGACCGGCGGCTCCAAGGCTGAAGGCCGCGCGACTTGCGACGCGCTTCTCAACCTCTGCAACAGAAAGCCGGTCGAACTCACCATCGACGGCGGTGCGACGGTCATTGTCGAGGCTGGCAAGGCGCCGGTCATCGACGGCAAGATCGAGCATCGCATGCGCGTCGGCTGCGGCTCGGCCACCATCGGCATGTTCGCCACGCAATGGCGCGGGCTCGTCGACGAGGTTGTGGTGGTTGACGACCATATCACCGGCGTCGTGTCGGAACATCAGGCCGGCAAGGTATTGGGCTGGGAGGATACCGGGATAAAGATCATCGGCCGCCGCTCGACGCCCGGCCGCTACTTCAAGGTTTCGGAGCCCGGTCTCGGCTGGGGCGGCACGACGATCTCCGATCCGCTGTCGATCCTGGGCGATTGGAACGCCAAGAAGGGTGCTCGCCCCGGCCTGTCGCTGCTGATGGTCTCGACCACGGGCGAACAGTTCGCTTACTACGAACTGGACGATCAGTTGAAACCGGTCGAAAAACCGTTCCCGGAGCGGCTGCAGAAATCCGTCGGCCTGATCGAGGACAATTGCGAGCCGGCCCTGTGCACCGTGCTCTTCATCGGCGGCGCCGGCGGCTCGCTGCGCGCCGGCGTCACCGAAAACCCGGTCAATCTCACCCGCTCGGTTCAGGGCCTGAAGACCTATGTCACGGTCGGCGGCGCGCCGGTCTATGTCTGGCCGGGCGGCGGCATCACTCTGATGGTCGATGTCACCCGCGTGCCGGAAGGCGCATTCGGCTATGTGCCGACGCCGGCGCTGGTCGCGCCGATCGAATTCACCATGCGCCGCGACGACTACGTCCGGCTCGGCGGTTACGAGAAGGAAATCCGCAGCGTCGAGGATATCCTCGCCAAAGGCGGCGAGTACCTTAATCCGCGCAGCAATGCCGGCGCGCCGGCCGGCAATCCCTGGCCGCCGTTGGCGCAATTGCGCCGCACCCCGGCCAATGGGGCCGACTGATGAACGGTCCGCAGGCGCATTGGCTCGCCGACGGCAGGCGGCTTCATCTCAATCACGGGCCGATCGACCTCATCGTCGAGGCCTTTGGCGATGCAGCTGAACGCCGCGCCGGCTGCGTGCAGGCCGTCGCGCGCTTCCAGACGATTCTGACCGAACTGGTCAAGGAGCTTCCCGAATTGCGCCGTCCGGCGTCTCTGCCGCCGTGCGGCTTTGCAGGCCCGACCGCGCGGCGCATGGAGGCCGCGGTCGCACCGCTCGCGGAAAGCTTCATCACGCCGATGGCTGCGGTCGCCGGTTCGGTAGCCGACGAAGTTCTGGCCGCGCTTCTCGCCGGACGCCTGCTCGAGCGCGCCTACGTCAACAATGGCGGCGACAGCGCCATTCATCTCGGTAAGGGCGAGACAATAACGCTGGCGATCGCCGGCACCGGGCACGGCATGGCCGACCGGATCACGATCCGCGCCGAAGACGGCGTGCGCGGCGTCGCCACCAGCGGCTGGCGCGGCCGCTCCTTTTCGCTGGGCATCGCCGACGCGGTCACCGTGCTGGCACGGACCGGCGCCGAGGCGGATGCCGCGGCGACGCTGATTGCCAACGCGGTCGACCTGCCTGGGCATCCGGCGGTTCATCGCGTGCCCGCGCGGGACCTTTCACCCGACAGCGATCTCGGCGAACGGCTGGTGACGCAGGGCGTCGGCGGGCTAGCGCCCGGCGAGGTGGCCCGGGCGCTGGACAACGGCCTTGCCGTCGCCGAAAATTTTCGCCGGCGCGGCCTGATCGCCGCGTCGGCGCTGTTCCTTGCCGGCCAAACCCGCATCAGTGGCTCCGTGGCGCTCGCCGCGCCCAACAAGCATAAAGCGAAGGAAACTGCCCATGCCTGAATTCCCGATCCGCAAGGTCGCGGTGCTGACCGAGGAGATCTTCCACGATGGCGGCGCCGTGGCGAAGGAGCCGCGCCTGCGCGCCGCGGCTCTCGCCGTGGTCAAGAACCCGTTTGCCGGTCACTATGTCGAGGACCTGCAGGGCGCAATGGAAGACCTGAAGCCGCTCGGGCTCTTGCTTTCCGACAGGCTGATCGCAGCGCTTGGCGGCGATGTGAAAAAGATCGACGGTTACGGCAAGGGCGCCATCGTCGGCAGTGCCGGCGAACTGGAGCACGGCGCGCTCTGGCACGTGCCCGGCGGCTACGCCATGCGCGAGCGGCTCGGCGACGCCAAGGCGATCGTGCCGTCGGCGAAGAAGGTCGGCGCCTTCGGCGCACGGCTCGATGTCCCGCTCGGCCATATCAACGCCGCCTATGTGCGCAGCCATTTCGACGCGATGGAAGTCGGCATCAGCGACGGCCCACGTCCCGACGAGATCCTGTTCTGTCTCGCCATGACCTGCGGCCCGCGCGTCCACAACCGTATGGGCGGCCTTGCGGCCGGAGACATCAAGGCTTGGGACGGCTTGAGATGAGCGGCGAGGACAATCTGCTGCGGCTGGTCGAGGCCGAAGAGCTGGACGAGAACAACTACCATCTGCAGGACCAGGTCGGCTTCATCCTGCGCAAGGCGCATCAGCGCCACGTCGCGATCTTCGCCTCGCACATCGGGGATTTGACGCCGCCGCAATTCGCCGCTCTCGCCAAGCTCTACGACATCGGCGAGACCTCGCAGAACCAGCTCGGCGCGCTGATCGCCATGGATGCTGCGACCGTAAAGGGCGTCATCGACCGGCTGAAGGCGCGCGGGCTGGTCGAGCTTTCCAAGCACGAGGTGGACAAGAGGCGGCTGCTGGTCAATCTGACGGCTGAAGGCCGCGAGGCGATCGAGCGGCTGATCCCGCTTGCGCGCACCATCACCGAGGAAACGCTGGCGCCGCTGACGGCCAAGGAGGCCTCAACCTTCCTGCGGCTGCTGGCGAAGCTGGCCTGATCAAACCTCCGGATCGACCCCGAACATCTCCTTGGCCTGCTCAGGCGTATAATAGCCGAGCCGGACATCCTCGGCGATCTGTTTCGGATCACGCTCGCGCGGATCGCCATAGCCGCCGCCGCCGGGCGTGCCGACACGCACGCGGTCGCCGGCCTTGAGCGCAATGTCCTGCTCTTTCGACAGATGCGGCGGCACATGCGCTTCGCCGCCCCGGAACACGGTCACGCTGTTCGGCGCGCCGTCCCTGCCGCCAAGCGCGCCTTGCGGCCCGAAACGGCCATGGTCCATAACGAACGACGCGCGGGCTTCACCGCGCAGGATCTCGACCTCGTAGGCGAGCCCGAAGCCGCCGCGATGTTTGCCGGCGCCCCCGGAGCCTTCGCGCAGCGCGTAATGGCGGTAGAGCACCGGGAACGCCTGCTCCATGATTTCGACCGGCGGCGATTTCGATATGCCGATGGTCGAGCATCCATTGCTCAAGCCGTCATGGCCCGCATTGCCGCCATAGCCGCCGCCGGAGATCTGGTACATGACATAGTCGCGGCCGCGCGCCGGGTCGTTGCCGCCGAGCGCGAAATTGCCGCTGGAGCCGGCGGGCGCCGCTGTCACCTTTTCTGGCAGCGCCTGCACCATCGCGGCGAACACCGCTTCCGCGATGCGCTGTGAAACCTCCGCCGCGCAGCCCGAAACCGGACGTGGGTATTTGGCGTCTAGGAACGTGCCCTCCGGCCGCTTGACGTTCAGCGGCTCGAAGGCCCCGGCGCTGATCGGCACCTCCGGAAAGATATGCCGCATGGCGAGATAGACCGACGACAAGGTCGTCGCCAATACGCTGTTCATCGGCCCGGCGCATGGCTTCGATGAGCCGGCAAAGTCGAAGGTCAGCGAGTCGCCCTCTTTCTCGACGGCGAGATTGATGGTCAGCGGCTCGTTCACCACGCCGTCGGAATCGACGAAGGCCTGCGAGCGGTAGGTGCCGTCCGGGATAACGGCGATCGAGGCGCGCATCTGGTCGGCGGCGCGGCGGCGCAGTTCGGCGATCGCCTCGACGACGGTTTCGTCGCCGTAACGATCGAGGATTTCATTGAGCCTGTCCTGGCCGATCAGCAGTGCCGCAGCCTGCGCACGGATGTCGCCGATGCGCTGGTCGGCGACGCGGATGTTGGAGCAGATGATGGCGTAGATCTCGGGATCGAGCAGGCCCTTCTTGAACAGCTTCACCGGCGGCAGCCGCAGACCTTCCTGTTCGACGGCGGTGGCCGAGGCCGAGAAGCCGCCAGGCACCGCGCCGCCGATGTCCGGCCAATGGCCGGTGTTGGACAGCCAGCAGAAGATTTTGCCGTCGCGGTAGACCGGCATGACGAAGCGCACGTCCATCAGATGCGTGCCGCCGAGATAGGGGTCGTTGACGATGTAGATGTCGCCGGGCTCAGGGGCCAGGCAGCGTCCGTCGGCGATCATCTCGATCACCGTCTTGGTCGAATACTGCATGACGCCGACGAACACCGGCAGGCCCTGGCTGCCTTGCGCGATGAGCGAGCCGTCGACGGCGGAATAGATGCCGTCGGAGCGGTCATTGGCCTCGGCGATGACCGGCGAGAAGGCGGCGCGGGAAAACGTCAAATCCATCTCATCGCAAACTTGCTGCAGGGCGGCCTGCAGCACCGAAAGCGTGATCGTGTCGAGCTTTGCCCCTTCGACTGCCATTGTCAGGCCTCGCCGATGTCGATGATGATGTTGCCGTCGGCGTCCGAACGCGCATGATCGCCGGGCTCAAGCACGGTGGTGGCGTCCATCTGCTCGAGGATCGCCGGTCCCTCGATTGTTGCGTCGAGCGGCAGCCTTTCGCGCGCATAGACCGGCGTGTCGTGCCAGCGCCCGCTGTACCAGACCGGCCGGATCTCGCGCCGCGCCTCCTCCAGCGTCGCCGCGCGTCCTGCCGGGTCGATCAGCTGAGACAGGTCGATCTGCGGCCGCACACCCGTCACCGAGGTGTTGAGGTTGACGAGATTGGCGCGGATCTCCGGCAGTTCGACCTTGAAACGCGCGAAATAGGCTTTTTCGAACAGCTGCTGCAGCGTCGTCCGTGAAACCGAGGATGACGGCAGCGGCACGTTGATGATGTGCGTCTGGCCGACGAATTGCATGTCGGCGGAGTGGGTGACGCGGATTGCATCGGGCTTCACCGCTTCCTTGCCGATCAGCGACTCGCCTTCGTTTCGGTGCCGTTCCAACAACTCGCGAAGCTTTGCTTCGTCGAGGCTCGCTACCGGCTGGTTGACCGTATTGACGAAGTCGTGCCTGAGGTCGGCGACGACGCAGCCGAGCGCGTTGGTAATGCCGGGGCGTGCCGGCACCACCACCTTCGGCAGGCCGAGTTCTCGGGCCAGCGCCGTCGCGTGCAGCGGCCCGGCGCCGCCGAAGGCGAACAGCGCGAAATCGCGCGGGTCGTGGCCGCGCGACACCGATACCATGCGAATGGCGCCCGCCATCTTCATGTTGCCGAGCCTCAAGATGGCACCGGCCGCCTCGACGCCGGAAAGGCCCGTGTGCCTGCCGATTCTGTCCTCGAAGATTGCGGTGACGCGCTCGACAGTGACCGGATTGTCGACCGCAAGCAGCTTCTTCGGCGCCAGCCGCCCGAGCACCAGATTGGCATCCGTGATGGTGGGTTCCGTGCCGCCGCGCCCGTAGCAGATCGGGCCGGGATTGGCACCGGCGCTTTCCGGACCGATCTGGATCAGGCCGGCGGCGTCGACGCGCGCGATCGAGCCGCCGCCGGCGCCGACGGTGTGCACCGCCACCATCGGCACGTGGATCGGCATCGCATATTCGATCTCGATCTCGTTCGAGACCGCGGGCTCGGCGTTGCGGATCAGCGCCACGTCGGTCGAGGTGCCGCCCATATCGTAGGTCACCAAGTTGGCGAAGCCGGCGCGCTTTCCCGTGTAAGCGGCGGCGATGACGCCGGAAGCCGGACCGGACATGACGGTCTTTGCCGATTCCTGCGTGACGAAGCGGGCCGAGATCATGCCGCCATTGCCGTTCATGATCAGGAAGTCGCGCGCATAGCCTTTCGCCGCGAGCTCCTTGCGCAGCCGCTCGACATAGCGCTCCAGGATCGGCTGCACCGAGGCGTTGACCGCCGCCGTCACGCCGCGTTCGAATTCGCGCGCCTCCGAAAGCAGCGCATGGCCGGTGGTGATGTGGCCGTTCGGCCAGAGCTCCGCCGCGATCTCGGCCGCGCGCCGCTCGTGCGAGGGGTTGGCGTAGGAATGCAGGAAATGGATGACGAGCGACTCGCAGCCGGCGTCGAGCAGCTTTTTCACGGCATCGCGCATTTCGGCCGCGTCGAGCGGCAGGCGAACCGCGCCGGACGCCTCGACGCGCTCCGACACTTCGAGCCGCAGATCGCGCGGAATGACCGGCACGAAGGTGCCCGTCATGCCATAGGCTTGCGGCCGCGTGCGCCGTCCAAGCTCGATCACGTCGCGGAAGCCGCGCGTCGTGATCATGCCGGTCCTGGCCAGCCGGCGCTCCAGCACGGCGTTTGTGGTGGTCGTCGTGCCGTGCACGATGAGGTCGATGCCCTCGACCGGAAAGCCGGTCGCGCCAAGTGCGGCGACCACGCCGAAGGCCTGATTTTCCACCGTCGTCGGGGTCTTGGCGATGTGCACCTTGCCGCCGGCCTTGCCGTCGATCAGGAGCAGATCGGTGAAGGTTCCCCCAACATCGATGCCGGCAACCACGCTTCCCGCCGACGCCGAAAATTTCTCATTCATTGCCGAAACCCGAAATGCCAGGACTACGGATATGCCTCGGTTTGGAAAGCCGTTTTACGCTGCCATCTTGACCTGAAGATCATTTGTATACTAATAAATTCCGGACACAAGAGCTTACCGCTTGGCAGTGTGCAGAGAGCACGTCGGAACCTGACCGTTCGGGCGCGCATGAGCAAGTTTGGCGCCAGCGCCTCGCGTCCGCGCCGGAAAGTTGGGTTTGATGAACACGACATCCGCGTTGAACCTCGCCGGCGCAAAGCCGCTGCAGTTCCCGATCCCGGCCAATGTCTATGCCGAGACCGTGGTGTCGGTGAAGCACTACACCGACCGCCTGTTCTCGTTCCGCATCACCCGCCCGCAGTCGCTGCGCTTCCGCTCCGGCGAGTTCGTCATGATCGGGCTGCCCAATGCCGAGAAGCCGATCTTCCGCGCCTATTCCGTTGCCAGCCCCGCCTGGGACGACGAGCTCGAATTCTTCTCGATCAAGGTCCCGGACGGTCCTCTGACCTCCGAGTTGCAGAAGATTGAGGTCGGCGACACCGTCATCATGCGCCAGAAGTCGACCGGCACGCTGGTGCTCGACGCGCTGACGCCTGCAAAGCGCGTGTTCATGATCTCGACCGGCACCGGCATTGCGCCTTTCGCCAGCCTGCTGCGCGACCCCGACACCTATGAGAAGTTCGATCAGGTGATCCTCACCCACACCTGCCGCGACAACGCCGAGCTCACCTACGGCCAGGAACTGGTGGCTGCGCTCGAGACCGATCCGCTGATCGGCGAGCTGACCGGCGGGCGTGTCACGCTCTACAATTCGACGACCCGCGAGGAGTCGGCGCGCATGGGCCGGATCACGGCCCTGATCGGCTCGGGCAAGTTTTATTCCGACCTCGGCATCGACAAGCTCAATCCCGAGACCGACCGCATCATGATCTGCGGCTCGATGCACATGCTGAAGGACGTCAAGGAGCTCGCCGAAAGCCTCGGCTTCCAGGAGGGCTCGCTCAGCCACCCCGCCAGCTTCGTCGTCGAGCGCGCCTTCGTCGGCTGAGGCGCGTCTCCCAGTGTTTTGACCATGCGGTCAAAAACCTACTGCTTTTGCCGCCTTTTTCCGCTATGAGCCACTGAAGGACTCGTGAAGGACAACTTCGCGGGCTATCTTCGGTGCACGTCGCTGAATGAAAGGGCAGGAGATGAGCAGCACCATCCGCGAGGCCGGCGCAGGCGCGTCCAAGATCATGCCGCTGCCGGCGCGTGCCGCCGCCAACACGCCGATGCCGCTGGAGCACGGCATTGCCCGCAATCCTGGCATGAAGCTGGACCTCGGCTTCCTCGAATCCGTGCGCAGCGTCAACCGCTCGGCGCTGGAGCGCCGCGTCGCGACCCTCACCAAGCGGCGCTCGATCAAGGCCGACAACCAGGCCGCCTGGCTGCTGCGCGCGATCGCCTGCATGGACCTGACCACGCTGAATTCCAACGACACCGACGAGCGTGTGCGCCGGCTCTGCGCCAAAGCGATCAATCCGCTGCGCCGGGATATCGTCGAGGGCCTCGGCATCGCCGACGAAACGATCCGCCCCGCGGCGATTTGTGTTTACCATCCCTTCGTGGCCACGGCCGTGGATGCGGTGCGTGGCACAGGCATCCATGTCGCGGCCGTCTCCACAGCGTTCCCGCACGGCCTTGCGCCGCTCTCGACCCGCCTGCAGGAGATCGAGGCCTCGGTGAAGGACGGGGCCGACGAGATCGACGTCGTCATCCCGCGCGGGCTGGTTTACGGCGCCAAATGGCGCGAACTGTTCAACGAGATCGTCGCCATGCGCGCCGCCTGCGGCGAAGCCCATCTCAAGGTCATCCTAGGCACGGGCGATCTCGCCACCCTGCGCAACGTCATGCTGGCCTCGATGGTGGCGATGATGGCGGGCGCCGATTTCATAAAAACCTCGACCGGCAAGGAAAGCGTCAACGCCACGCTTCCCGTTGGGCTTGCGATGGTGCGCGCCATCCGCGCCTATTTCGAGGAGACCGGC
Source organism: Mesorhizobium sp. WSM3868 (assembly GCF_002294785.1). NCBI lineage: Bacteria > Pseudomonadati > Pseudomonadota > Alphaproteobacteria > Hyphomicrobiales > Phyllobacteriaceae > Mesorhizobium > Mesorhizobium sp. WSM3868. Next base: position 393,618 of record NZ_NSGB01000002.1, read on the forward strand.
TATCTGATCGGCTTCAAGCCGGCGGGCGGCATTTCCACCGCGAAGGTCTCGCTCGACTGGCTGGTGCTGATGAAGGAAGAGCTTGGCCGGCCCTGGCTCGAGCCGCAGCTGTTCCGCTTCGGCGCCTCCAGCCTGCTCACCGACATCGAGCGCCAGCTCGAACATCATTTGACCGGCCACTATTCGGCCAACCATCGCCACGCGATGGCGTGAGCCAACCCCTCCCCCTTGCGGGGAGGGTCGCCGCGAAGCGGCGGGGTGGGGGTCGAAAAACAAATCTGCCTGATCCATGCACCAGACCATCAGCCATTCACCCCCACCGCGATCGGCTTCGCCGATCGGCCCTCCCCACAAGGGGAAGGGTAAAGGAGCGACCCCATGAACATCCTCGAACGCTATCGCGCCATGGAGTACGGCCCGGCGCCGGAAGCCCGCAACGAGGCCGACGCCTGGCTCGCCGGCCGCGATTTCTCCAGGGCGCTGTTCATCGACGGCGCCTGGAAGGCGGCGGCAAGCGGCAAGACTTTCGATACCAGCGAGCCGTCCTCCGGCAACCTGCTGGCGAAGATCTCGGATGCCGGCGCCGGCGACATCGACGCCGCGGTTGCGGCGGCCGCAAAGGCGCTGCCGAAATGGTCGGCATCATCGGGCTACGCCAGAGCGAAAGCGCTCTATGCCATCGGCCGCGCCATGCAGCGCCATCAGCGCCTGTTCGCAGTGTTGGAATCGGTCGACAACGGTAAGCCGATCCGCGAGAGCCGCGACATCGACGTGCCGTTGGCCATCCGCCACTTCATCCATCATGCCGGCTGGGCGCAGACGCTCGAGAAGGATTTTCCCGGCCACAAGCCGGTCGGCGTCGTCGGCCAGGTCATTCCGTGGAACTTCCCGCTGCTGATGCTGGCCTGGAAGATCGCGCCCGCGCTCGCGGCCGGCTGTACGGTGGTGCTGAAGTCGGCCGAATTCACGCCGCTCACCGCCATACTGTTCGCCGAGATCTGCGAGCGCGCCGGCGTGCCGAAAGGCGTCGTCAACATCGTTCAGGGCGGACCGGAGGCGGGTGCCGCCATCGTCAACCATCCGGGCGTGCAGAAGATCGCCTTCACCGGTTCCTCCGAGGTCGGCAAGATCATCCGCAAGGCAACCGCCGGATCGGGCAAGAAGCTGTCGCTGGAGCTCGGCGGCAAATCGGCCTTCGTCGTTTTCGAGGATGCCGACCTCGACAGCGCCGTCGAGGGACTGGTCGACGGCATTTGGTTCAACCAGGGCCAGGTCTGCTGCGCCGGCTCGCGGCTCCTGGTGCAGGAAGGCATCGTGGAGGCCTTCATCGCCAAGGTCAAGGTCAGGATGAGCCGCCTGCGGGTCGGCAGCCCGCTCGACAAGAACACCGACATCGGGCCGCTGGTCGACCGCACGCAGCTCGACCGCGTCAAGGGCCTGATCGCCGAGGGCGCCAGGCAGGGCGCCACTTGCTGGCAGCCGGACGCTGCCTTGCCGACGACGGGCTACTATCACTTGCCGACGCTCGCCACCTCTGTTTCGCCGGCTAATATCCTGGCGCAGGAGGAGGTGTTCGGGCCGGTGCTGGCGACAATGAGCTTCCGCAACACCGAGGAGGCGGTCGAGCTGGCCAACAACACGCGTTACGGTCTCGCCGCTTCGGTGTGGAGCGAGAACGTCAATCTCGCTTTGCATGTCGCGCCGCAATTGAAGGCGGGCGTCGTCTGGGTCAACGGCACCAACATGTTCGATGCGGCCTGCGGCTTCGGCGGCTATCGCGAAAGCGGCTTCGGTCGCGAAGGCGGACGCGAAGGCATGTTCGAATATCTTGCCGCCAAGCTGCCGGTCGGCCCCGCCATCAAGCCGGCCGCAGTCGGCTCAGCGCAGGTCGTCGAGCAGGCTGACGGTATGGCCATCGACCGCACGGCAAAGCTGTTCATCGGCGGCAAGCAGGTGCGTCCGGACGGCAACTACGCGCTGGCCGTCGCCACCGCCAAGGGCAAGCTTGCCGGCGAAGTCGGTCTTGGCAACCGCAAGGATATCCGCGACGCGGTCGCCGCCGCGCGCGCCTGCAAGGCCTGGCCGGACGCGACGGCCTTCAACCGCAGCCAGGTGCTCTACTACTTCGCGGAAAACCTTTCGGGCCGTGCTGATGAGTTCGCTGCACGCCTTGTCCAACTCACCGGCGTGACGGCGAAGGCAGCGCGCGAGGAGGTAGAGCAGTCCATCGAGCGGCTGTTCCTCTATGCCGGCCTCACCGACAAGTTCGAGGGCCGCGTCCACCAGCCGCCGGCCCGCGCCGTGACGCTTGCGCTGCACGAGCCTGTCGGCGTCGTCGGCATCGTTGCGCCGGACAATCAGCCGCTCCTCAACTTCGTCTCGCTGGTGGCGCCGGCGCTCGCCATGGGCAACGCCGTGGTGGCCGTGCCGTCCGAGCGTCACCCGCTTTTAGCCACGGATCTCTACCAGATCATCGAATATTCCGACATTCCGGCCGGCGCCATCAATATCGTCACCGGCCGCAGCGCCGAGCTCTGCGGCGTTCTGGCCAAGCACGACGACGTCGATGGGCTCTGGGTGTTTGCCGATGCCGACACCTGCGCCAAGGCGGAGGTCGATTCCATCGGCAACCTCAAGCGCGTCTGGACCGGCAATGGCCGCAGCCTCGACTGGACATCGAGCGAGGCGGCTGGCGAGGCCGTCCTGCGCCGCGCCATCGAGGTCAAGAACGTCTGGGTGCCTTACGGCGACTAAGCGCGTTCCAGACCGGGTCTGGTTTGACGACACTCGCGCCGCAAATTCGGCGCGTTTGCCGCAGGCTTCGAGGCTTGACGCATCGGCATGTGTTCTTTAACCAGAAAAAACAATTGGCCTACGGAATAGCGGTCAGGCTCGCCTGGCACATTGCATCCCGTCTGGCCGCCACTAAGAAAGCTTGCGACACCGGAGGGAAGCATGGCGGATCTGGCAGGCAAAGTGGTCGTCATCACCGCGGCGGCGCAAGGCATTGGGCGGGCGAGCGCGCTGGCTTTCGCCAAGGCCGGCGCCACCGTTCATGCCACCGACATCAACGAGCAGCTTTTGGCCGAACTCGGCAAGACTTCCGGCATAAAAACCCGCAAGCTCGACGTGCTCGATGACGCGGCCGTCACATCGGCCTTCGCCGAGATCGGCACGGTCGATGTTCTGTTCAATTGCGCCGGCTTCGTCCATTCGGGGTCGATCCTCGAAATGACGGATGCCGATCTCGACTTCGCCCTGAATCTCAATGTCCGCTCTATCATCCGCACCATCCGCGCCGTGCTGCCCGGCATGCTGGAGCGCGGCGACGGCTCGATCATCAACATGGCATCGCTGGCAAGTTCGCAGAAGGGCGTGCCGAACCGTTTCGTCTACGGCCTGACCAAGGCGGCGGTCGTCGGCCTCACCAAGGCGGTGGCCGCCGACTATGTGGCTGAGGGCATCCGCTGCAACGCCATTTGTCCGGGCACGGTCGAAAGCCCGTCGCTGCAGGACCGCATGCATGCGCAGGGCGATTATGAGGCGGCGCGCGCCGCCTTCATCGCCCGCCAGCCGATGGGAAGGCTGGGCACGCCGGAAGAAATCGCCGATCTCGCCGTCTATCTGGCGGGCGCCACCTACACTTCGGGGCAGGCCTACAATATTGATGGCGGCTGGTCGATCTGACGCCCGTTTCGAAAATTGGGGGCGGTTCGCAGTGGTAGTGGGCGAACAGGAAGATCGGATCGGGTCTACGCGTTCATCGGAAGCATCGAAAAGTCTGAAAAATCCAGCCTGCCGACCGACTGCGCGGAGTCCGCGCTTGCGGGGTACCAGGCTGATGGCTAGGGTCCGCCCGATTTTCGCATGAGGTCGTGGCGGAAAGTTTTGCGAATCGGTCTTTGGCCGCAAGGTGGAGAGAAAAGATGAAGTTGCTGCGCTATGGCGAGGTGGGAAGCGAGCGTCCCGGCCTGCTCGATCAGGATGGCACGATCCGCGACCTTTCGGCCTATGTCGCCGACATCGCCGGCACGGCGCTGCATCCGGCTTCGCTGGAGATGCTGTCGAAGCTCGATCCGAAATCGCTGCCGGCTGTTTCCGGTAGCCCACGCATCGGCGCCTGCGTCGCCGGCACGGGGAAATTCATCTGCATCGGCCTCAACTATTCCGACCACGCTGCCGAGACCGGCGCCACAGTGCCGCCGGAGCCGATCATCTTCATGAAGGCGAGTTCGGCTATCGTCGGGCCGGATGACGACGTGCTGATCCCGCGCGGCTCGGTCAAGACCGACTGGGAAGTCGAACTCGGCGTCGTCATCGGCAAGACGGCGAAGTATGTCAGCGAGGACGACGCGCTGGATTATGTTGCCGGCTATTGCGTTGCGCACGACGTTTCCGAGCGAGCCTTCCAGGCCGAGCGCCAAGGCCAGTGGACCAAGGGCAAGTCCTGCGACACGTTTGGCCCGATCGGCCCCTGGCTGGTGACCGCCGATGAGATCGCCGACCCGCAGAACCTCAAAATGTGGCTGACGGTCAACGGCAAGACCATGCAGAACGGCTCGACCAAGACGATGGTCTACGGCGTGAAATATCTGGTTTCCTATCTCAGCCAGTTCATGTCGCTGCATCCCGGCGACATCATCTCCACCGGAACGCCGCCCGGCGTCGGGCTGGGCATGAAGCCGCCGGTGTTCCTGAAGGCCGGCGACGTCGTCGAGCTCGGCATCGAGGGCATGGGCCAGCAGAAGCAGACCTTCAAGGCGGACGAGTAAGCGCAGACCTCACCTTCTCCCCTTGTGGGAGAAGGTGGCGGCGAAGCGGCCGGATGAGGGGTGTTGGAACGATCTCCGCGTTGCAGAAGTAAGCGTCGCACTCCGGTGGAGCACCCCTCATCCGTCTCGGCGCTGCGCCCCGATCCACCTTCTCCCGCAAGGGGAGAAGGGGAGGCCGGCGCTACTTCAACACCCTTGCATCTGCCCCGAACCGATACGTCTTCGCCGGATCCGGCGTTGCATAGAGCGTCGCGCCCGGTTCGGCATTGTAGACGCCGAAGATCCGCACGGTGAGCAGCCCGGCCTTCTCGCAGTCGAGATAGAGATTGGTGTCGGCGCCGAGATGCTCGGCATGCACCACCGTGCCTTTCCAGGCGCCGGATTTTGCATCGACGGTCAGATGTTCCGGGCGCACGCCGACGGTCTTCGCCGTCTCGCCAAGCTTGGCGCCGTCGATGAAATTCATCTTCGGCGAGCCGATGAAGCCGGCGACGAATTCATTGGCCGGCGCATTGTAGAGCTCCATCGGGCTGCCAATCTGCTCGATGCGGCCGGCATTGAGCACGACGATCTTGTCGGCCAGCGTCATCGCTTCGACCTGGTCGTGCGTGACGTAGATCATCGTTGCCTTTAGCCGCCGGTGCAACTGCGCGATCTCCAGCCTGGTGTTGACGCGAAGCGCCGCGTCGAGGTTGGACAGCGGCTCGTCGAACAGAAACAGTTTCGGTTCGCGCACCACGGCGCGGCCGATCGCGACGCGCTGGCGCTGCCCGCCCGACAGCTCCGCCGGCCGCCGCTCGAGATAGGGCTCGAGCGACAGCATCGCGGAAGCGATCTTGATGCGGCGCTCGATCTCGGCCGAAGGCGTGCCGGCCTGTTTCAGGCCGAGCCCCATATTGTTCTTCACCGTCAGATGCGGATAGAGCGCGTAGGTCTGGAACACCATGGCGATGCCGCGTTTTGCGGGCGGCGTGACGGAGACGTCGTCGCCGTCAATCACCACGCGCCCGGAGGTCGAATCCTCTAGCCCTGCGATCACGCGCAGCAGCGTCGACTTTCCGCAGCCGGACGGGCCGACGAAGACGACGAATTCGCCGTCATTGACCTCGAGGTCGATGCCCTTCAGCACCTCGACCGGCCCGAATGCCTTCTTCACGTTCTCGATGTTCAGCGAGCCCACGGCTTCGTCCTTGTTCTAGAGTTTGATTGGCGCGCCGGTGCGCACGCTCTGGTCGGCGGCGAGGCAGACGGCGAGCGACTTCACCGCGTCCTCCATGTGGCGGGTCAGGTCGATGTCCTCGCGGATGGCCTTGAGCAGGAAGGCTTGTTCAAGATCGCAGAGTTCCTGGTGCCCCGGCTCGCCTTCCATCGACAGCAGTTCGTCCTCTTTGATGAACTTTCCGTCCGGCCCGGTCGCGGCGCTGTGCAGGCGGATGGTCGACGTCTTGGTGTGCGTGTCGATGTCGTCGGACTTAACGCCCTCCTTCATGACGATCGACACAGAGCCTTTGGGCGACATCACGTCCTTCACGAAGAAGGCGGTCTCCGAAACCATCGGTCCCCAGCCGGCCTCGTACCAGCCGACCGAGCCGTCTTCGAACAGCACCTGCAGGTGGCCGTAATTATACATCGAGGGCGCCACTTCATCGCTGAGCCGCACGCCCATGCCGCGCACCTCGACCGGTCTGGCGTCGGTGATCTGCAGCATCACGTCGAGATAATGCACGCCGCAATCGACGATCGGCGGGGTGGTCTGCATCAACTGCTTGTGCGTTTCCCAGCTGTGGCCGGAGGACTGCTGGTTGAGGTTCATGCGGAATACGTATGGCCCGCCGAGCTTGCGCGCCTCGGCGATCAGCCGCATCCAGGACGGATGGTGGCGCAGGATATAGCCGATCACCAGCTTCCTGCCGTTGGCTTTGGCGGCATCGACGACGCGCCTGGCGTCCGCCACCGTGGTCGCCAGCGGCTTCTCGACGAAGACATGGCAGCCGGCCTCGAACGCCCGCACCGCATAGTCGGCGTGGCTGTCGGAATAAGTAGCGATGGCGGCGACGTCCGGTTTCTCGTCGCGCAGCACGTCCTCGAAGGAGCGCCTGATGCGATAGCCCGCGAGCCCATCCGGCAGCGGCACCTCGGAACGGTTGACGAGCGCGGCGATCTCGAAGCCCGGATTGGCGTGATAGGCCAGCGCATGGCTGCGGCCCATATTGCCAAGGCCGGCGACGACGACGCGAAGAGGCTGTTCTGCACTCACTTGACGGCTCCTGACGTGATGCCGCGGATCAGCTGCCGCGAGAAGATGACGTAGAGGATCAGCACCGGCAGGATCGCCAGCGAGAGCGCCGCCAGGATCGCGTTCCAGTTGGTGACGAACTGGCCGAGGAAGAGCTGCGCGCCGAGCGTCACCGTCTTGGTCTCTTCCGACGGCGCCAGGATCAGCGGGAACCACAGGTCGTTCCAGATCGGGATCATGGTGAAGACGGCGACCGTCGCCATCGACGGGCGCACCAGCGGCAGCACCAGCCGGAAGAAGATCGTGTACTCCGACAGCCCGTCGATCCTGCCGGCGTTCTTCAGGTCGTCGGACACCTGCTTCATGAACTCCGACAGGATGAAGATGGCGAGCGGCAGGCCTTGCGCGGTGTAGACCAGGATCAGCGCGGTCAGCGTGTTGACCAGCCCGCTCGCCACCATCAGCTGCAGGATGGCGACGGTGCCGAGGCGGATCGGGATCATGATGCCGAGCGCGAGATAGAGCCCCATCATCGTGTTGCCGCGGAAGCGGTATTCCGACAGTGCGAAAGCGGCCATGGCGCCGAACAGAAGCACGAAGAACAGCGAGGCGACCGTGACGACGAGGCTGTTCTGGAAATAATGCAGAAAGTCGCCCTGGCCGAACACGGTGGTGTAGCCGATCAGGTCGAAGGTTTTCGGCGTCGGCGGCGTCAGCGGCGCGCCAAAAATGCCGGCGCGCGACTTGAACGAGTTCATGATGACCAGGATCACCGGGAACAGCGCGATCACCGTGTAGGTCAAAAGAACGGCATGGGCGCCGATGGTCCGGGGAAGCGAATGTGTTGCGGTGCTCATGGCGCGCCTCAGAACTGATAGCGACGCAGGCGCGTCTGGACGAGAAACAGGTAGACGCAGACGCCGGCGAGGATGATCAGGAACATGATCGTGGCGATCGCGGCACCCATGTTGGGATCGCCGACCTGCAGCTGGAAACCGAAGAAGGCGCGGTAGAGGAAGGTGCCGAGGATGTCGGTCGAATAATTCGGACCGGCGAGCGCCCCTTGCGCGGTGTAGATCAGGTCGAAGGCGTTGAAATTGCCCACGAAGGTCAGGATCGAAATGATGCCGATCGAAGGTAGGATCAGCGGCAGCTTGATCTTCCAGAACTGCGCCATCCCGGTGACGCCGTCGCATTCGGCGGCCTCGATCACCTCGTCGGGGATCGACAGAAGCGCTGCATAGATCAGCATCATCGGGATGCCGACGAACTGCCAGACCGAGACGAGGCTGAGCGCGGTGAGCGCATATTGCTCTTTGCCGAGCCAAGGCGTGAACAGGCTCTTCAGCCCGACGAAGTCGAGCAGATGCGGCGCCACGCCCCAGATCGGCGAAAGGATCAGCTTCCAGGCAAAGCCGACGATGACGAAGGACAGGATCGTCGGCACGAAGATCGCGGTGCGATAGAAGGCGGCAAACCGCAGTCTCGGGCTGGAGAGAAGCGCCGCCAAGAGGATGCCGATCGGATTCTGCACCAGCATGTGGATGATGAAGAACCAGACATTGTTCCGCAGCGCGTTCCAGAAATTCACCGACCAGTTGGGATCGCCGAACAGCGTGTGGAAATTGTCGAACCCGACGAACACTTGCGCCTGGTTGATGTTGCGGAACAGGGAAAGCTGCAGGGTGCCGAACAGCGGCAGGATCATGACTGCCGTGTAGACGAGCACCGCCGGCGCCAGGAAGACGCCGATATGCCAGCGGATCGGTTTCTTGGGTCGTGTTTGTGCGGCCATGAGTTCGGTCCCCGCCGTCTCTCGGTTCCAGGTCGATGGTGCTTGGCTGATGCCTCGATGCACGGCGGCCTGACTGTCCCCATGATGCGAGGGACAAGGCCAGCGACAGTGCGGCTTCGTCTTCCCGCAAGGGTGAGGGTAAGACCGAGAGGCGGCGCCGACAATCGCTATCTAGATCTGTCCGAAGGCCGGCCGGGCAGCGCCCGGCCGGTTCGAATGGCTAAAGCCTTACTTCGCCGGCTTGTACCAGCTGTCGAGGCCGTCCTGCAGCTTCTTGGCCGCGGCTTCCGGCGTGTCGGTGCCGTTGATCACGTTGGCCGATTCCACCCAGGTCTCGTTCTCGAGGTTCGGCGTGCCGCGCGACAGGATCTGGTAGGTCGAGCGGATCGTCGACTTGCACTTGCCACGCCAGGAGACGAATTCCTGCGCCAGCGGGTCCTCCATCTTCACCGGCGTGTTGTTCAGGCTGAAGAAGCCCGGCAACGCATTGGCGTAGATGTTGGCGAAGTCCGGCGAAGCGACCCAGGACAGGAACTTCTTGGCTTCTTCCGGGTGCTTCGAGGCAGCGTTCAGGCCCATGCCGATATCGGTATGGTCGGAGATGTAGCAGGTGTCGCCGGCCTTCTGCACGGGCGGCGGGAAGGCGCCCATCTTGAACTGCGCCTGGGTGTTGAACAGGCCGATCTCCCAGGAGCCGGCCGGGTAGATGGCGGCGCGGCCGAGCGTGAACAGGTTCTGGCTGTCCGGATAGGTCTGCGCCTCGAAACCGTCGCCGAGATAGGGCTTCCACTTGGCCAGTTCCTTGTAGGGTTCGACCCACTGCGGATCGGTCAGCTTCTGCTCGCCCTTGATCAGCGCCTGACGGCCTTCCTCGCCCTTCCAGTAGTTCGGGCCGATGTTCTGGTAGCCCATGGTCGCGGCTTCCCAAAGGTCCTTCGTGCCCATCGCCATCGGGATGTAGGTGCCGTCCGCCTTGATCTTGTCGAGCACGGCATAGAACTCTTCATTGGTCGTCGGCACCTTGAGGCCGAGCTTGTCAAAGGCGTCCTTGTTGTAGATGAAGCCGTGGATGACCGAAGCCATCGGCACGCAGAAGCTCGACTTTCCGTCGTCGGTCTGCCAGGCGGCCTTGGCGACTGGAGAGAAGTTGTCCATGCCGGGCAGCGACGAGAGGTCGGCGAGGTTGCCCTTCTTGAACAGCTCAAGCGACTTGTCGAAGGGGCGGCAGGTGATCAGGTCGCCCGCCGAGCCGGCAGAGAGCTTGGCGCCGAGTGCCGCGTCATACTCGGTCGGCGCCGAGGGCGCGAACACCACCTTGATGCCAGGGTTCTTGGCTTCGAAGGCCGGGATCAGCTTGTCCTTCCAGATGGTCAGGTCGTCGCCGCGCCAGCTCTCGATGTTGAGCGTGACGTCTTCGGCAAGGGTCATCCCGGTGGTGCCGAGAATGCTCGTGCCGATGAGAAGTGCCGTCAGTAGTTTGGTCGTCATGTCCAGTCTCCCTGTTGACCTTTTTCAGGTTCGGTTTTGATGAGAACAGCGGCTAGCGCGCCTTGCTCCCCTCGATCGCGGAAAGCGCCGGCCTGAGCTTCTGGCCGGTTTTTTCCAGTATCTTCTCGGCCGCATCGGCATTGGCAGCACCCGCGGCGAGCAGAATGGCAGTCTTGACGCGGCCGCCGCTCTCTTCGAGCAGGCGCGCCGCATCTTCGCGGCTGCGTCCGCTGATGGCGGCCACCATGCGCACCGCGCGGTCGCGCAGCTTGATGTTGTCGGCGGCGAGGTTGACCATGTAGCCGTCATGCACATGGCCGAGATGGACGGCAGCGAGCGTCGACAGCATGTTGAGCGCGATCTTCTGGGCTGTACCCGCGCCCATGCGCGTCGAGCCGGCGATCAGCTCCGGCGGCGTCTCGAGCAGGACGGCGACGTCGGCCTCACCGAACAGCGTCGCGCCCTTGTTGTTGGCGATCGCGATCGTCGCCGCGCCCCGGCGCCGCGCATCGCCGATCGCCTGGACGGCATAGGGCGTCGAGCCACTGGCCGAGATGGCGATCAGGCAGTCGCCCTTGCCGATATTGGCATTCGCGACGGCTGCCGCGGCTTCCTCGGTATCGTCTTCCGGTCCGCCGGCAAGCGTGCGGAACGCCGCGTCGCCGCCGGCGATCAGGATGGCGATGCGGTCACGCGCGATACCGAATGTGCCGGGAAGTTCCAGCGCATCGGCGACAGCCATCAGGCCGGAGCTGCCGGCTGCCGCGTAGGCGAGCCTGCCTCCACCCTTCAATTGTCTGGCGACAAGTTCGGCGGCCTCGGCTATGGCCGGGATGGCGCCGTGCACGGCCTTGGCGGCCTCGATCTGCGCATTGGCGAGGAATGAAAGGATGGCATCCGGGGTCTGGACATCCAGCCCCGCGGCGTTCTGATGAAGCGCTTCCGTGCGCGTCTCGACCATCCGCTTTCCTCCAACTGATCGAACAATACCAAAAAAATACCACTTGTCCACATCCCTCATCGCGTTTTCATGCCCCGGAGCGCACCGGGGTCAAATTTCCATGTCTTTCAATCAAATACGCCTTAATCTTTTTTGAACCGAAATTAACGCTTGGCTATTGGTATTTTATTGGTATTATCCGCGACGAGGAGAAAATCGCGTGAAATTCGTGCTTGGCATCGATGGCGGCGGCACAAGCTGCAGGGCGGCCCTTGCGACCGCCGACGGCGCTGTCGTTGGCCGCGCCAAGAGCGGCGCGGCCAATATCCGCACCGACCTTACCGGTGCGCGCGCAAACATCGTCGAGGCGGCAAGGCAAGCTTTCGTGGCCGCCGGTGAAGATCCGGAGCTGATCCCCGAGACGCCTGCCATTCTCGGCCTCGCCGGAGCCAATGTCGGCACCTACAGGCAGCAGCTGGAAGCGATCCTGCCGTTCAGCAAAAGCCGCGTCGAGACGGATGCCGAGATCGCGCTCGAAGGCGCCGTCGGCTCCGGCGACGGCGCCATGGCGATCCTGGGCACCGGCACCGCCTATATGGCGCGCAAAGCGGGCAAATCCCGCGCCATCGGCGGCTGGGGTTTTCAGGTCGGGGACCAGGGCAGCGGCGCCCGTATCGGCCGCGACCTGCTCGAGCAGACGCTCCTTGCCTATGACGGCATCCGCCTCGGCTCGCCGCTGACGGATGCCATGCTTGCCGTCTTCCGCAACAATCCCGAGGACGTGGTCGAGTTCACCACCAACGCCAAGCCCGGCGACTTCGGCGGTTTCGCGCCAAAAGTCTTCGAGCATGCCGAAAAGGGCGATCTCGTCGCCAATTGGATCCTCGATAAGGCGGTTGCCGATGTCGAGGCTTCGCTGGGCGCGCTCGAACTCGCCGACGACGCGCCGCTATGCCTGCTCGGCGGCCTGGCGCCGCTCTACGCGCCGCGGCTGTCGGCGCGCTATCAGGCGCTGCTGAAGGCCCCGCTTGACGATGCGCTCGGCGGCGCGGTGCAGATGGCCGCGCGCATCTTCGCGGGCAAATCCGGAGGCGCCCGATGAGCGCCGCCGACCGGATTTTCGCTATGCTGCCGGAGGCGCCGCGATGAGCGCCGCCGACCAGATCTTCGCTATGCTGCCGGAGGCGCCGCGATGAGCGCCGCCGACCAGATCTTCGCTATGCTGAAAGAATCCTCGCAGAGCGGAGCGCCGCTTTACCTGCAGCTGAGAAAAAGCATCGAGGAAGCGGTCAATCGCGGCCTGATCGGGCCGGGTGACGCGCTGCCTTCAGAGCGCGATATAGCCAGCAAGGCCGACATTTCGCGCGTCACTGTGCGCAAGGCCGTGCAGGATCTCGTCAAGGGCGGCATTCTCGTCCAGCGCCATGGCTCCGGCACCTTTGTCGCCCCGCGCATGGAACGTGTCGAGCAGTCGCTGTCGCGGCTCACCTCCTTCACCGAGGATATGGCGCGCCGCGGCATGGTCGTGCGCTCGGCCTGGCTCGATCGCGGCCTCTATGCGCCCTCGCCGGACGAGATGATGGTGCTCGGCCTGTCGTCGAGCGAGCTGGTGGCGCGCGTGGCGCGCCTGCGCATCGCCAACGACACGCCGCTGGCGATCGAGCGCGCCGCGATTTCGGCGAGCGTGCTTCCCGACCCCGAAGCGATCGGCTCCTCGCTCTACGCGGCGCTGGAACTGACCGGCAACCGCCCGGTGCGGGCCGTGCAGCGCATTTCGGCCGCCAATCTCGGCGACGGCGACGCGCGCCTTCTCGAAGTGCCGCCGGGGGTTGCCGGTCTGCATATCGAACGTATTTCCTATCTGGCGAGCGGCAAGGTGATCGAGTTCACGCGCTCGATCTACAGGGGCGACGCCTATGACTTCGTCGCGGAACTCCGGCTGACCGGGCCGGGAGAGGAGAGCCGGCCATGATCGCAACCGCCACCCATATGCGGCGCGAGATCGAGGAGATCCCGCAGGCCACCGCCCGCCTGCTCGACGGCTCGGCCAAGGTGCTGGCCGAGGCCGGCCGCGGCCTTCGCGAGCGCGATCCGCATTTCGTCGTCACCGTGGCGCGTGGCTCGTCCGACCATGCCGCCACCTTCATGAAATATGCCGTGGAGCTGACGGCCGGCCTCGCCGTCGCGTCCGTCGGCCCGTCGATCGCTTCCATCTATGGCGCGAAGCTGAGGCTACGCGGCTCGGCTTGTCTGGCGATCTCGCAGTCGGGCAAGAGTCCCGACATCGTCGCCATGGCCGAAACCGCGAGAGCCGGCGGCGCGCTCACCGTCGCCATCACCAACACCGCCGACTCGCCGCTGGCGCGCGCCTCGGATTACGCCATCGACATTCTCGCCGGCCCGGAGCGCAGCGTCGCGGCCACCAAGACCTTCGTCAATTCGGCCGTCGCCGCCCTGGCGCTGATGGCGCACAGCACTGGCGATGAGGCGCTGCTTGCCGCGCTCGCCCGTCTGCCGGAGCATTTCGAGAAGGCGATTGCCTGCGACTGGATGGCGCTCGCCGCCGCGCTCGAAACGCCGCGCTCGCTGTTCATCCTCGGCCGCGGCCCATCCTTCGCGATCGCCAGCGAGGCGGCGCTGAAATTCAAGGAAACCTGCGCCATGCATGCCGAGGCCTATAGCGCCGCGGAGGTCATGCATGGGCCGCTGGCGCTGGTCGGGCCGGGCTTCCCGGTCCTGGCGCTTGCTGCCCGGGACGCGTCGGAGCCTTCGGTGGCCGAGGCCGCTGACAGCTTGACGGCCAAAGGCGCGGCCGCTTTCGTCACCTCCGACAAGGCGAAGGCAGCCAGGCTGCTGCCGTATGTCGCAACCGGCCATCCGTTAACCGATCCGCTGCCGCTGATCGTGTCCTTCTATGGCTTCGTCGAGGCCTTCGCCCGCCATCGCGGCCTCGATCCGGATGCGCCACGCAATCTGCGCAAGGTGACGGAAACCGTATGAGCGACCGTTTCGCCCTCACCGGCGCCCGTATCTTCGACGGGGCCGACTGGCACGACGATACGGCCCTTGTCGTCAAGGACGGCATGGTCGAGGCCATTCTGCCCACCGGCGCCGTGCCATCGGGCGTCTCCCGTGCCGAGACCGGTGGCGGCCTCTTGGTACCCGGCTTCGTCGACATCCAGGTCAATGGCGGTGGCGGCGTCATGCTCAACGACCATCCCGATGTCGCCTCGATCGAGACCATCTGCCGGGCGCACGCGCCCTTCGGCACCACGGCGCTCTTGCCGACGCTGATCACCGACACGCCGGCGATCACCGCCGCCGCGGTCGCCGCCGGCGCCGTGGCCGCCCGGAAGAAGGTGCGGGGTTTTCTTGGGCTGCATCTCGAAGGTCCGCATCTGTCCGTCGCGCGCAAGGGCGCGCATGATCCGGCTCTTATCCGGCCAATGACGGACGCCGACCAGGCTGCGCTGGTCGCGGCGCGTCAGGGCTTGCCGGTGCTGCTCACCACGGTCGCACCGGAATCGGTCGAGCCGGCCCGGGTCACGGCGCTGGCCGCGGCCGGCATCGTTGTCAGCCTCGGCCACTCCGACACCGGCTATGCCATGGCAACGGCCTTCGCCGAGGCCGGCGCCACGGTCGTCACCCATCTCTTCAACGCCATGAGCCAGATCGGCAATCGCGAGCCGGGACTGGCCGGAGCGGCGATCGACACCGGCAGCTTCTACGCTGGCATCATCGCGGACGGTATCCATGTCCATCCCGGCACCATGACGCTTGCACTCAATGCCAAGAAAGGACCGGGCAAGATCCTTTTGGTCACCGACGCCATGGCGACGATCGGCACCGACATGACATCCTTCACCCTCAACGGCCGTACCATCTACCGCAAGGACGGGAGTCTCAGGCTTGCCGACGGCACGCTGGCCGGCGCCGATCTCGACATGATTTCCGCCGTGCGCTTTGTCCATCGCGTGGTCGGGCTCGATCTCGACGAGGCGCTCCGCATGGCCTCGCTCTATCCCGCCGAAGCGATCGGCCAGGCGCATCGCCTCGGCCGCTTCGCCAACGGCACCGCAGCGGACATTGTCGGGCTGTCGGAAGACCTGGACGTCAAGAATGTCTGGATCGGCGGCGAGAAGGTGTTTGCGGCGTAGGCCTCTTCCTTCGTCATCCTCGGGGCTTGACCCGAGGATCCATGCCGTGACCTCTGCGGTGGGGCGCAACGGGTGCAGAATTCTGTAATCGTTGCAATGCTTTGGCTTTAAGGCATGGATGCTAGGGTCTGCGCGCGTCGCTTCGCTCCTTGCTCCGCCCCAAAATGACGAAGCTACCGGGCGTTTGCACTGGTCCTAGCTCTGCGGCCTGGATTGGTAGATATCCTTAAACGCCTCGCGCAAAACGTTCTTCTGCACCTTGCCCATCGTGTTGCGCGGCAATTCGTCGACGAAGATCACCTGCTTTGGATGCTTGTATTTGGCCAGCCGCCCGGCGATGGCGTCGGCGATATCGGCTGCGCTGATTGCCGAGCCCGGCTTGCGCACCACGACGGCCGTGACGCCTTCGCCGAAGTCGGGATGCTCAACCCCGATCACCGCGCTTTCGGCAACGCCGGCAAGCGCGTCGATCTCGCTCTCGATTTCCTTAGGATAGACGTTGTAGCCGCCCGAGATGATCAGGTCCTTGCCGCGGCCGACGATGTGGACATAGCCGCCGGTATCGATCAGGCCGAGGTCGCCGGTGATGAAGAAGCCGTCGTCGCGGAATTCGGCCTTGGTTTTCTCTGGCATCCGCCAATAGCCGGCAAAGACGTTCGGGCCCTTCACCTCGATCATGCCGATCTCGCCCTGGGCTAGCGGCTTGCCGCTTTCGGGGTCGGCGACACGCAGCGAGACACCCGGCAGCGGAAAGCCGACCGTGCCCGCGCGCCGTTCGCCGTCATAGGGGTTGGAGGTGTTCATGTTGGTTTCGGTCATGCCGTAGCGTTCGAGGATGGCGTGGCCGGTGCGCTCGCGCCAGGCATTATGCGTCTCGCTAAGCAACGGCGCCGAACCGGAGATGAACAGCCGCATGCGGCTGGCCGCATCCTTCGTCAGGCCCTGCTGCTGCAGGAGCCGCACATAGAAGGTCGGCACGCCCATCAGCGCGGTCGCGCGCGGCAGAAGCGAAATCACACGGGCCGGGTCGAACTTCCGCTCGAACAGCATTTTTGCGCCGGCCATCAGGATGACGTTGGTCGCGACGAACAGGCCGTGCGTGTGGAAGATCGGCAGCGCGTGGATGAGCACATCATCGCCGCTGAAGCGCCAGTAATCCACCAGCACGCGCGCGTTGGAGGCGAGGTTCTCGTGGCTGAGCATGGCGCCCTTGGAGCGGCCCGTCGTGCCAGACGTGTAAAGGATGGCGGCAAGATCGTCGGGGCCGCGCTCCAGATCCGCAAAATCCGCCGGCTGCAGCGCCGCACGGTCCGCAAGCGTGCCCTGTCCGTCGCGGCCTAGCGTCAGCGTCGCCGCCGCCGCCGATGCGGCAAGCGGTTGCACATCCTTCACCTCTTCCGGATCGCACACGACCAGCCGCGGCTCCGCGTCGCGGAAGAAATAGTCGAGCTCCGGCAGCGTATAGGCGGTGTTGAGCGGCAGGAAGACGGCGCCCGCGCGCAGACAGGCGAGATAGAGGAGCAAGGCTTCAGGGATCTTCTCCGCCTGCACGGCGACGCGATCGCCGGGCAACACACCAGCGGCGACCAGCGCGTGCGCAAACTGCGCGGACCGCGCCAGCATGTCGGCATAGGAAATCGAACGCCCGTCATCCGTCTCCATCAGCACTCGGCCAGGCGCCGGCATGCTGGCGCGAAACGCGTCGAACAGGTGATTGGTCATGTAGTCCCCCGGCGTCGAAAGCTCGGCCAGAGCGAATATCAGATTTGTCAGCGATGGGCAGCTATTTGCGGCCGCGCGCGGCCTTGCCTGCGCGAGCCCGCGGACCGTCGCCTGGGCTGAGCTGCGCCATGCACATCTCCGCCGTCAGCCGGTAGTGACTGAGCAAGGCCTCGACCGCGCCGTCGGCGTCGCCGTCCATGGTCCGCTCGGCAATCGTGCGGTGCTCGCCGAAGTCGTCGCGTTCGGAGCCGGGGCCGCGCTGCGAGATCAGCCGGTAGCGGGAAGCCTGGTCGGAGAGCTGGTCGCAAAAGCCGATCAGCCAATGCGAGCGGCAGGCGCAGATCAGCGCCCGATGAAAGGCGCGGTGCAGCTTCTCCCATTCCGGATTGTTGGCTGCCGGGTCGTTGGGCTGGCGGCGTTCGGCGCGCGCCAGGCGATGCAGCGCGAGCACGAGCTGTTCTTCCCATTCCGCCGTGCGGTGCGCAATGGATTCGCGCAATGCGCGTTCTTCCAGCCAGCACCGCGTGCGGGTGAGCTCCTCCAGCTCGGCCGCGTTGACCGGCATCACGAAGAAGCCGCGCTGGTCGTGGCGGCCGAGCAATCCCTCGGCGGCCAGGCGGTTCAGCGCCTCGCGCACCGGCGAGGCGCCGGCGCCATACCGGGAAACGACCCATTCGACGCGCAGCTTGCCCTCGGCTTCCAAAGCTCCCCGCAGCAAGTCCTCGCGGAGCTGATGGTAGACCGAACTGGCCAGCGTGCTCTTGGCACCCTTGCCTTCGCCCGTATCGGCGTTCCCGTATGGCAATTTGACTCCTGTTGCCGGCCCCTGTTTTGCAGGGTCCCTCGGCCAAGCAATTTCATACGATGTATCTTACAGCCGAGCACTGCCGCCTAAAAACGTATGATGGCGATATTCGTACTTTAAGACAAGGCGGGGTCAATTACGAATAAAGTAAAATCCACTTGAAAAAAGGCTGACGTCGGAGGGAGACTTGACATAACTCGGTATACTGAACAGCCCTTAGTTAGCGAGGCGGCTTTGCTAGGAACGCACTGTCGACGTCTTTAACGGGCGGCCTTGTCGGCGGCTGAGCGGATCGCTTCGATATTTGCCCGATAGGTTTCCACTGTGCCGCCTTTGAAGATGGCCGCGCCGGCCACCAGCACGCCGGCGCCGGCGGCCGTCACCAGCGGCGCCGTTTCTGGCGAGATGCCGCCGTCGATCTCGATGCGGATCGGGCGCTCGCCGATCAGCGCCTTGACCTTTCGCACCTTGTCGACGATCGCCGGGATGAAAGCCTGGCCGCCGAAGCCGGGATTGACGGTCATGATCAGGATGAGGTCGAGCCGGTCGAGCACATATTCGATCGCCGTTTCGGGCGTCGCCGGGTTGAGCGAGACACCGGCCTTCTTGCCGAGACCTTTGATGGTTTGCAGCGAACGGTCGAGATGCGGGCCGGCCTCGGCATGCACCGTTATGCCGTCGCAGCCGGCCTCGGCAAAGGCCGCCAGGTAGGGGTCGGCAGGCGCGATCATGAGATGGCAGTCGAAGAAGGTTTTTGTCCGGTTGCGGATCGCCTTGATCACCGGTGGGCCGAAAGTGATGTTGGGCACGAAATGGCCGTCCATCACGTCGAGATGGATCCAATCGGCTCCGGCCGCCGCGACCGCTTCGACCTCATCGCCGAGCTTCGAAAAGTCCGACGCCAGCACCGATGGTGCGATCAGGGTCTTCTTGCTCATGAAAGGCTTCTCCCGGCATCCTCATCGGCGCGCTGTGCTGCGCGCTGGCACGCGGGTCTGCCTAGACCATCGTCCGGCCAAGGGGAAGCGTGTTTTCCGCTTCGCTCGACGGGCACGCAGAACGCGAGCTGCGATGCGGGAAGGAGAGAACCCGCTGGATTTTTCCGGCGGGTTCGCGGGCGCGGTAGTGATGGGCTGCCTTACTGAAGGTTGTCGGTCGCCGGGTTCCGCTGCAGCCTTGGTTGGCTTCTTGGCACCAACTGCTGCAGGATATTCGGATTGAGCAGCAGGTCCGGATCGATCTCCAAGCCTGGCCGCCTGCGGATCGGGAAGCAATCCGGATACCGGCCGGCCGTTCCGACCGGGCAGCGCCGCCTGATGATCGGCTGGCACATGCCATCGATCATCTCCGAGCCCGGCGCGCATACAGCGTCTTCGAACCTGCCGCATCTACCTTCGATCACTTCGGTCCCGCGTGGACACACGCAGACGCCGCGTTTGTTGAGGAACTGGCCGCGGATGGAGCATGCTTGCGGCTTCCTGAGCGGCACGCAGGCTTTGCCCTTCAACGCCGTCCCCCTCGGGCAGACGCAATCGCCATCGGCATTGCGCACGTGGCCGCGAATGCGGCACTGGCTGGGCGGCTGCTGCCTGTCGGACACGCAAGCCTTGGCGGCGCGGTCGACATGCGTGTCCTTGGGACAGGCGCAGCCATCCGGTGTCGGCATGGCGCCGCGGATCGTGCATTTCGGCGGAGCGACCCGGCAGACGCCGTTCACCAGCTCGCCGCGCCGGCATACGCAATTGCCGTCCTGGTCGCGGTACTGGCCGGGACGCAGCCTGCACTGCGGTTCCTGCGGCTGCTCGCTCTGAACGCATCTGCCGTTTTCCAGCTCGGTGCCGCGCGGGCAGACGCAGCGTCCGTCCTCGGTCCGGATCTGGCCCTTGAGCAGGACGCAGCGCTGCGGCACTGGCAGCGGCAGAAGCTTGGTGCCCCCGGACGAGCACTGACCGTTGCGGAATGTGGTGCCGTCCGGGCAGGCGCAGCGGCCGGCCGAGTTGAGCACCATGCCGCCCGAACACTGGTTCTTCACCTCACGCTTGATGGTGAAGGCGTGGCATGCATAGGCCTTGCCGCGGTCGCCCTGCGCGTTGGCTGGGGCGCGCGACAGCAGATCGCCGCCGCCCTGCACCGGCGTGTTTGGCGAGAGCACCCCGACGCAGTTCTGTCCGCTGACCGTACCCCGCAGAGTGGCAAGGCGCGCGTCGTCGGGAAGGACCACTGTGACATGATGCGTATGGCTTTCGCCGGCGCCCAGCCTCAGATTGGCGATGCAGGACGCCGGCAGCGTCGCCGGCTCCGGCGAGCAGCCGAAAGGCGGGTCGATCGCGGTGATCTTGACACTCTCCAGCCTGCCGAGACCGTCGATGCCGACCGCATCGCCGATGCGGACCGGACCGGAGAAGGCATTCGGCCCCTCATTCGTGATGGTGATCTCGAACGAGCAGGGCGCGCCTGGCTGGCATTCGCTGTCGCCGGTCTTCTCGACGCGGATCGTGGAGGCCCCACCGCCCTTCGCGCAAGCCTGGCCGATCGGATAGACGATGTCGTCGCGGGGCGCCGGCCCAAAAGAGCCGCGCGCGCAGTTCTCGAACGCGTCATTGCCGCCGACCGTCACGTCGAAGTGCCTGCTGGTTCCGGGCGTCATGACGGCGCCGGCAATCTGGCAAGACAGCGTGTTGGCGGGCACTGGCCCGCAGTTCCAGTCGGCGCCGTCCGGGGTCACGGTCCGGACAGCGACCGGCGCGCCGCCCGACACCAGCGTGGCGGCATCGTTGACCCGCACCGGACCGGTGGGGGCAGCAGTGCCGGCATTGGTCACGGTGATGCGGCAGGATACCGAGGACGCACCGGCCAGCGAGCTCTCGCACGCCTTGGTGATGCGCAGGCCGGGCTTGGCGCCATTCGGACGGCGGATGCGCTCGGTCGCGCACGCCTTGTTGTTGGCGAGGTCGACCTCGCCGGCAATGGCCTTCACCTCGGCGCAGTTCTCGACCGTGTCCGGCCGGTGGTTTGCCGGCATGACCGTCTTGACCACGATGGGCGTCGAGGCGCCCGGCGGCAGCGAGATGCCGGCATTGTCGCAGCGGAACTGGCCGGGGCCGTTCGGCCCGCAGGTCCATGGCGGGCTCGGCCCGAAGGCCGAGGAGGTCGGCGCGTCGCCCGGATAGGTGTCGATCACGGTCAGCGGCCCGTGATAGGTGCTGGTGCCGTTGTTGATGATATCGATCACGAAGCTGCAGATGCCGTCCGGCCTGCAGACCGGCATGCGGGCGCGCTTCTTCAGCAGCAGGTCGACCTTCTTCTCGACCCCAGGCTGGCATTGCGGATCGCGATCGCCACGGCGGCAGACCGGGATCGAGGCGCAGCCGCGATCGTTCTGCTGGCTGCCGAACAGCGGCTTGCCGCTCGCCTGGTAGTCATAGGCGGCGCAATTGCGCAGCACGCTGCCCTGCCAGCCGCCGGCCGGCTTGAAGCCGAGCTTGAGGACGGCGGAGGCGCCCGGGTTGAGCGTGGTTGCCGGATGGGTGCAGGTCATCGGCGTCGTCCCGGGCGCGCAGACCCAGGGTGGGTTCGGTCCCGACGACAGCGCCGACCCGGCCGGCAATGTCACCTCGTCGAGCACGATCTTGCCGTTATAGGGCGCATCGCCGACATTGGTGACCGTGATGGTGAAGTCGCAGCCGCCGGATATCGTGCAACGCGGCACCTCTGCCCACTTCTCCACCTTGAGGTCGGGCTGCTTTTCGGGCGGGCACCTGAGATCACGCGGAATGTCCATGTCGATCTCCTGCGTGCAGCAAAGTCCCCAGCCTTCCTTCGGCCCGGCATAGGTGTCGATGCCGGTGACGACGAGATGGATGGCCTCGCCCGGCGAGGCGCCGATGATCTTCCAGTTCAACACGCCGCCGCCGGCAGGCACCTGCTGGGTGTCGGTGGCGATGGTGATGCCGGGTGTCGTCGTCGACAGCTGCACCCATTTGCCGGCCATCTCCGGACCGACCGGCATGTGATAGATGAAGGCGCCGCCGCCGGGCACGCAGTCGACCGTGCCGCGTTCGACCTTGAAGCATTCCTTGCTGGGAGGTGGAGGCGGCGGGTTGCACTTGCTCAGGTCGATCGTGATCGAGGTTTTCACGCCTGTGAGGAAATCGGCGTCGTCGGGCTTGTCTGGATCCTGCGATGGGATCGTGGTTGCCGGACCGCCCCTGAAGGCCACCTTCATCTCACCCTGGTTATCGACCGTTGCCGGCGCGGCGAAGGCGGCATGGTCTATCTTGGCCGTGATCCGGAAAGTGATCACGCGTTCGTCGGCAGCGCCGACGCCGTCGAGGTTCGAAGCGCTGATCCGGAAATTGGAAACGCTTGCCGTATCATTTGGGCCGGCCGATGTGCTGATCGAAGCAGCGGGCAGCGGTCCGCCGGAAGCGCCCGTGCCGTCGCCGACGACGTCGACGCTCACGATCTGCAAGCCGTGCGGCAACTGGTCCTTGAAGTCGAGCCTTGTCGCCTTCAGAAGGGCCGCCACGCTTGGCCGGTCGAAGTCCTGGGGGTCGCCATGGATGCCGAAGCTCAAGACGTATTCGACGCTATCGCAGCCTCTTAGGCCACCCTTCTTGGTGAAGAAGGGTATGATCCGCCCGAGCTCCGGATTGATGCCGCGCGATCCAGCCGTCATTTCCGGATTGGCGATCTGGCCGGCCGGTGCCTTGTCCTGCGCAAGCGCCGGCACTGCCGGCATCATGGCGATCGCGACACCGGCCGCCATCAGCCAGCGTGCGCCGCGCCTGGCGTGTGACAGGGGTTTTATGATCGTGCCCATGACGGTTTTGCGCGGGGCAGGGCGGGAAGGGACGAGACCGCTCATCTGTCCCTCCTCGGCGCTTCGCACTCGACGACCGGCGTCCTGAGCGGCAGCGTCAACTTGCAGCAAGGATAGTAGCCGCCCTTGTCCCGGTCGGACTTCCGGTAGAAGCAGAGCCCGACATTGACGGTGTCGCCCGGATTATGGCCGGTTATGCCGATCGTGTAGGGCTTGCCCGGCGCATGCGACATGGGTGAGGTTACTCCGACGCCCGGTGTCTTGGACAAAGCCTTGATCGAATCGCCGCCAAAGCCGGCGTCGTCATGGAGATAGAGGTCGGCCTGGAGGCCGCGGGGTGTGCAGAAATACTGCACGTCCTCGACATCGAGGCATGGGGGCAGGTTGCCGGGCGGCGGGAAGTCCGGCGGATAGACGGGAGGCAGGAAGCCGCCAGGGATTTCCTCATAATAGCCGGCGCGGCGCTCGCAGGGGCGCCAGACCCTCACGTCGCCGACATGACCCTGGACGTCGGGGTTCTCGAAATAGCCGTCGAAGTCGACGAACCAGGAGCCGAAGGGCGGCACGTTTGCCGGCTTGACCAGCTTGTTTGGCGTGAGCTGCACGCCATGCACGGCAAGCGGCCCGCCGGCGGCGAGGCGCTCGGCAAGCTCCGGATTGTCGCGCAATTTGTCGCCGGTGTTCACGACCGTGTCAGTGCAGACCGAGGTGTCAAGATTGCCTTCGGGGTCGTAGCGGTATTGTAGGTCGACGCCGCCTGCCGACTGACGGTTGCCCTGCGGGAAGCCGACCGCATATTCCTGCGGCACCTCGGCCCAGACCGATCCCGTTGCCGGATCGTCCGGATCCTCGCGCTGGTAGCGGATCACCGCGCCTTTGCCCGTCTCGGCGAAGCGGCTGTAATCGTAGCGGTTCTCGACCGGGCCGCGCTGGGCGAGATACATGAAACCCTGATTGTCGAAGGCGATATCGGTGACGGCATAATCTTGGTCGGCCTTGACCGTCAGTTCCCAGCGCGGATCGCGGCCAAAACCCCCGTCGCTTGCAATGCCGACCGACCAGATTTCGGCTTTCTCGCCTACGGAATAGTAGAGCCGCCCGCCATGGTAGGCGACGGCCCAGACGCGGCGCGCATCCTGCGTATAGCCCCAGGTTCGGGGGTCTTCCGAATCGAAGCCAGTGTCGTGGATGTCCATCACGGCGCCGTCGTCGGCGACCGGGGCCAGCCCATGCGCGGGACGCCCGGCAACGCCATGGTCGAAGCTGTCGATCAGATTGCCCTCGATATCGATGCGGTGGATGAGCCCGGTATCGAGATCCGAAGCGAAGAACTCACGATGGGTCGGATCGAAGGCGAGGTTGCCGATGCCGGGCCCGCTGTTGGTATCGATGTCGGCGAATTTCGAGACGGCGCCCGAGATACCGTCGATCTTCCAGATGGTGCCCGGTCCGCCGCCATTTTCGGTGCCGAACTGGCCGTTCATGAAGACGGCGCCGGCGGCGCCGCGGCGCTGTCGCTCAGGCCGCCCGTCCTCGTCGGTGTCGGGCGTGACGATCTCGATGCCGTGCAGCGAGGTCGCCGCCGCATAGAGGTTCGGAATGCCCGACGGCACCCCATCGCGCACGCCGTCGTCATAGGTGAGGCCGAACACCTCGCCGATCTGGCCGGCTGTCACCTCGAAGGGCGGCGGCGTGTAGACGAGCTGGCCCGAAGCTGGGCCGCCGAGTTGCGAGACGTTGAAAATGCGCAACGAGGCCTGCGAAGTGTCGATGAAGGTTTCGTCGACCGGGTCGACGCCGGGCGGCAGGCCGCCCTTTTCGGAATCGGGAGAGCCGAAATCCGGGATGATCGTGCCGGGGAAGCCGGTCACCGCCATCGAGCCCGGATAGATGATCTGGGTTTCCTGAGCCTTTGCCGCACCGCCGAGGCAAAAGCCGGCAGCCAGTGCCAGGGCAAGCATTCCGCTGGTGGTCACGATCGCACGGCGCAAACCGCCGCCGCGAAAAGACACGAACGAGCCGCGGTCGCGAGACATTGAGCTCCCCCCGAAGTCTTCGGAAGAACCCTCCGATTTCGCCGCGCAAAACAAGGTAAGTCGCAGCGTTCCGGCTCGTTCGTCCCTGATAGAATTGTCTGTTTTCCGCCTGTTCACGATACGCCGGGTGCCTGGCAGGGTCAACGGAATCAGCCGAAAGCCGAGCGCGTCGTCTCCATCCCGAAGCCGATGATCGCGCCGAGCTCCTGTTGCTTTCTCGGACCACCGCGGCTCTGGATTTCTGATCATACGGGCTCCCTTTCCGGCCCGCGCCATGCGGCGCCTGGCCGTCAGTCG
This sequence comes from Mesorhizobium sp. WSM3868, assembly GCF_002294785.1. Taxonomy (NCBI): domain Bacteria; kingdom Pseudomonadati; phylum Pseudomonadota; class Alphaproteobacteria; order Hyphomicrobiales; family Phyllobacteriaceae; genus Mesorhizobium; species Mesorhizobium sp. WSM3868. The sequence goes on from NZ_NSGB01000002.1 coordinate 418,688, forward strand.
CAGGCTGAGGCGGAAAGGTTCAATGCGGTCTAGAGCAATTCGAAAAAAAGTGTGAGCGGTTTTCCGTCCGGAATTGCGTCAGAACAAACAAGCCCGAGCATTTCGTCGTTTCCGTGAAACGGTGAAATGCTCCAGGCGCCCGGCTGGTAGAGCTGTCTTTGCCCGTCTCATGCAAGTCGCCGAAAAGAGAGCAGCGATTTTGGCATCAGCCCCGAAGCGCGGCGCTTGAATTCTCGACGCGACGCGCCTTGGCAAAATCACCAGATCCACTCGCCTCTGCCGAGCACGGAGACCGCCTCGACGATGCGGGTGAAGCTCGCGCGAGCACGACCGACCGTATGCCGGGCTCTCAAATAGCTGTGCACCAGCCCCTGTTCTTCGAACCAGTAGGCATACCCGCCGGCCGCGACGACGCGGTCGCGATAGGCCTCGCCGTCTGAGGACAGCGGGTCGCATTGGGCTGTGATCAGCACTGTCGGCGGGAGATAGGCGAAATTGGCGTCGGCGAGCGGCGACAGCGTGAGGTCGCCGGTCCGGTCCACGCCGCCGGTGCGAATGTTCAGGTAGAATTCGATATCGCGCAGGGTCAGCATCGGCGCGTCAGCATGCGCCACATAGGAGCCGCGCGAGTGGTCGCCCCCGAGGCTGGGATAGATCAGCACCTGGCCGGCCGGCTTCTTGACGTGACCGCGCGTTGCGTGGGCAACGGCGGCGCAGAGGTTTCCGCCGGCGCTGTCGCCGCAAAGCAGGACAGGGCAAACATAGGTCTTGGCGGCCCATTCAAAGGCGCTTAGCACGTCGTCGAAGGCGGCCGGATGCAGATGTTCCGGCGCCAGCCGGTAATCGACCGAGACCACCTCGTAGCCGGTGCGGGCGCACAGCTCGGCGCAGACATCGTCATGGCTGTCCAGCCCGCCGAGGATGAATCCGCCGCCATGAACATAGAGCACCATTGCGGCGCTGTTCGTTTCCGCGTTGCTATAGATGCGGATCGGGATGCTGGCGGTCGGCGTGGCGATGGCGGTCGTTTCGACCGTCACGCCTTGCGGATAGCCGGCGAAGAACTCGCGGCACATCCGGTCGTAGATCGCCCGCTGCTCTGCGATCGTGTAGTCGATCGTGTCGGGCGGGTAATAGGAATTGGTCTTCTCGATGAAAGCCCAGGTCTCGGCGTCGATGAGGGTCTTGTAGTCGGTCATAGCGCTTGGGCCGATCGCGAAGGTCGAGCCTGAGCACCCCCCTCTGTCCTGCCGGACATCTCCCCCGCAGGGGGAGAGATTGGCAGCTTGGGCGCCGGCGATCCAACTGCGACGCTGGCAATTGGCGAAAGCGACCGTGACATCCGATCTCCCCCCTTGCGGGGGAGACGCCCGGTAGGGCAGAGGGGGGTGTGACGGAACGCCATCGTCTGCGGCCTATCTACCCTTCCACACCGGATCGCGCTTCTCCGCAAAGGCGCGGAAGCCTTCCATATTGTCCTCCGAGCCGTAGAGGATATCGACCGTCGGCAGTTGCCTGCGCGTCACCTTGTTCATGGCCTCCTGGAAGGTCAGCGCCTCGGCCACGCGCGCCGTCTCCTTGATCGCGGCGAAAACCAGCGGCGGGCCGCTGGCCAAAAGCCGCGCGATTTCCCAGACGCGGTCCTCCAGCTTCTCCTTGGGCAGCACCTCGTTGACCAGGCCCCAGCGATGCGCTTCCGCCACATCCATCCAACGGCCGGTGAGGAGAAGGTCCATGGCGATATGGTAGGGAATGCGTTTCGGCAGCTTGATCGTCGCGGCGTCGGCCAGCGTGCCGGCGCGAATCTCGGGCAGCGCGAAGGAAGAATGGTCAGAGGCGTAGATCAGGTCGCAGGACAGCGCCAGCTCGAAGCCGCCGCCCACCGCCATGCCGTTGACGCAAGCTATCACCGGCTTGTTCAAGTCGCGCAGTTCCTGCAGCCCGGCAAAGCCGCCGACGCCGTAGTCGCCGTCGACCGCGTCGCCGGCCGCAGCCGCCTTCAGGTCCCAGCCGGCGCAGAAGAACTTGTCTCCGGCCGTCTTGACGATGGCGACGCGCAAGCCGGGATCGTCGCGGAACGCCTTGAACGTCTCGCCCATCAGCCGTGAGGTCTTGAGGTCGATGGCATTGGCCTTGGGCCGGTCGAGCGTGACTTCCAGGATCGTGCCTTCGCGGCGAGTGGTGATGACGTCAGCCATTCTTCTTTTCTCCAAGCACCAGCAGTGCGTCGGCGATCCAGGCGCCCTTGCCTTCGGCGCAGACGATCAGCGGGTTGATGTCGAGCTCTTCGATTTCGCCTTCATTCTTCTGCACGAAGTCGGCAATGCCGGCGATGGCGTCGATGGCGGCCTGGACGTCGCCCTTGGGCCGGCCGCGATAGCCCTCCAGCAGCGGATAGAGCTTCAGGCCGCGCAGCGCCGCCTCGATGTCGTCGCGCGTCGCCGGCAGCATCAGGGTCACGCTGTCGCGCAGCAGCTCGACCAGCACGCCGCCGGTGCCGAGCGTCATCACCGCGCCGAACATCGGGTCGCGGGTGAAGCCGACGATCAGTTCGGCGACGCCGTCGCGCACCATGCGCTCGGCATAGAGCCCGGTGCCGAGCGGCAACAGGTCATGCGCGGCATTGCTGACGGATTCGGCGTCCTTGAGGTTCAGCCGCACGGCGCCGACCTCCGACTTGTGCGTCACGCCGAGCGTCTTCAGCGCCACCGGGAAACCGAGCGCCATGGACGCAATCACCGCCTCGACCGCGTTCGAGGCGCGCTCGCCCTTCGGCACCGGCAGCCCGGCCTCGATCAGACGCGCTTTGGCCTCGGCTTCGTCCGGCGTGACGTGGTCGCCGTCGGAAGCGCCCGCCGCCGTGGTGTCGACCGGCTGCGCCTGCGGCTCGCGCCAGGCCCAGCCGATGAAGGCGGCGGCCTGGGCGGCGTCCATCGCTTCCGAAATGCCGAACAAGGGCACCATGCCGCGCGCCATCAGCCCGGCGGTATATTCCTCCGGCAGGTTTTCCGGCAGCGAGGAGACGATCGCGCCCTGCGCCCTGTTGGTCTTCAGCGCCGCCTCGAAGGCACGCAGCGTCGCCCACCAGTCGGTGTCCGAGCAGCGGTCGGGGCGCGGGAAGTCGAGCACCAGCATGTTGAGGTCGAAGCCGCCCGACACCATGGCAGTGAAGGTGGCCGTCATCGCCGGCTCGTTGTTCCAGATGAAGGTGTGGTAGTCGAGCGGATTGGCGACCGCGACCAGCGGCCCGAGCGTCGATTTGACATGCGCGCGATGCTCGGCGCTTAGCGTCGGGAAGTGCACCCAGCGTCCTTCCGCGCTGTCGGCCATCACGGAGGCTTCGCCGCCCGAGCAGCTCATCGAAGACAGTCTGTAGCCGGGCAGCGGCCCGGTGATGTGCAAGAGCTTCAGCGCCTCGATGAAGGCCGGTATGGAATCGACCCGCGCGATGCCCAGCCGCTTCAGGAACGCGCCCGAGGCGGCATCCGAACCGGCAAGCGACGCGGTATGGGAAACCGTCGCCTGCCGCGCCTGTTCCGAGCGGCCGACCTTCATGGCGATGATCGGCTTCTTCAGCTCGCGGGCTCTCGCCGCCAATCGCTCGAAGCCGGCCACGGAATCGAAGGCCTCGATATGCAGGCCAAGCGACGTGACGCGTTCGTCCTCGATCAGGCCGAGCGCCATTTCGGAAAGGCCGGTCTGCGCCTGGTTGCCGGCCGTCATCAGGAACGCGATCGGCAGACCGCGTTTCTGCATCGTCATGTTGATGGCGATGTTGGACGACTGAGTGATGATGGCGACGCCCTTGCCGCCCTCGGCCAGCCTGATCCCGCCATGCTGATCGGGCCACAAAAGCGCGCCGTCGGCATAGTTGATCAGGCCATAGCAGTTCGGGCCGATGATCGGCATCTCACCCGCGGCGGCGACCAGCTCGGCCTGCAGCCGCTCGCCGTCCTCGTCATAGGCCTCGGTTTCGAGGAAGCCGGCGGCAAAGCAGACGGCGCCGCCGGCGCCGCGCTCGGCCAATGCCTTGACCACTTCGATGGTGAGATGCCGGTTGACCCCGACAAAGGCGGCGTCCGGCGCGCCGGGCAAGTCGGCGACGGAACGGTAGGCCTTGCGGCCGGCGACCTCGTCTTTAGTCGGGTGCACCGGCCAGATTTCGCCGGCAAAGCCCATCTTGATTGATTGCGCGACGACGGCGGCGGCCTGTGCCCCGCCGAACACGGCGATCGATTTCGGGCGCAGGAGACGTTCGAGTTTATGCATGGTCATCTTTTCATTTGAGCACGATCGTTGCCAAAACCGGATCCCGGTTTTGGCGGATCATGCTCTAAGCCCCGAACGGGCGCAGCAACGCCCGCGAAATAATATGTCGCTGAATCTCCGAAGTGCCTTCCCAGATGCGCTCGACGCGCGCGTCGCGCCAGATGCGCTCCAGCGGCAGATCGTCCATCAGCCCCATGCCGCCATGGATCTGGATCGCCTCGTCGGCGACGAAAGCCAGCATCTCGGTAGCCTTCAGCTTGGCCATCGCCATGTCCTGGTCGGTGACGGTGCCCTGATCGTACTTCCAGCCGGCTTCGAACACCATCAGGTCGGCCGCCTTCAATTCCGTCGCCATATCGGCGAGCTTGAACGACACACCCTGGAACTTGCCGATCTGCTGGCCGAACTGCTGGCGCTGCGCGGCATATTCGATGGCATGCGAAAGCGCGCGCTCTGCCCGGCCGAGGCAGGTGGCGCCGACCTGCAGGCGCGTGGCGCCGAGCCACGAATTCGCCACCTCGAAGCCCTTGTGAACTTCGCCGAGCACCTGGGAAGCCGGCAGCCGGCAGTCGTCGAATTCGAGGATTGAGTTGGTGTAGCCGCGATGCGAGACGTTGCGGTAGCCGTCGCGCACCGTGAACCCTTTGGTGCCCTTGTCGACGAAGAAGGCGGTGATCTTCTTGCGCTTGCCGCGCGGCGAATCCTCTTCGCCCGAAGCCATGAATGCGATGGCAAAGTCGGCGATGTCGGCGTGGCTGATGAAGTGCTTGGTGCCGTTGAGCACCCAGTCCGAGCCGTCCTGAACCGCGGTCGCCTTCATGCCGCGCAGGTCGGAGCCGGCGCCGGGCTCGGTCATCGCCAGGCAGTCCCACTTCTCGCCGCGGATGCAGGGGAAGAGATATTTGTCACGCTGCTCCGGCGTTCCGGCGAGCAGGATGTTCGAGGGACGCGCCACGCAGGTCCAGTGCAGCGCGTAATTGGCGCGGCCAAGTTCCTTCTCGTAGAGCAGCCAGCTCACCGTATCGAGGCCCGCGCCGCCGACATCGGCCGGCATGTTGGCGGCGTAGAGCCCGGCCGCGATCGCCTTCGCCTTCAATTCGTCGATCAGCTCGCGGCGCAGTTCGCCGGTGCGTTCCACCTCGCGCTCATGCGGGTAAAGCTCGTTCTCGACAAAGGCACGCGTCGTCTCGACGATCAGTTTTTGTTCTTCCGAAAGACCGAAATGCATCGCCTCAGCCCTTCTTCTTGCTTGTTTTCGCCTTGTCGGCCTTTGCGGGCTTCTCGGCCTTTGCGGGCTTCGCCATCTTCTTCGCCGGCTTGGCGGCTTTTGCTTTGTCGCCTGCCTTGGCGGCCGGCTTCGCCGCCAGCTTGGCCAACTGCCTGGTATAGTCCTTGTGAAGCGCGCCGGCGCCCCAGCCCTTGCCCTTGTTCTGCTTCGACAGCGCATCCATGATGGCGACCAGATTGTCGTCACGGATCTTTTCAAGCTCGCGGATCGAGAGGCCGTTTGCCTGCTCGTCCGACTGCGTGGCGATCAGGTCGACCAGCTCGTCGTTGAACTCCGGCACGTCCATCAGCTTGGTCCACGGCCATTTCAGGCAAGGTCCGAACTGCGCCATGAAGTGGCGCATGCCGGCTTCGCCGCCGGCGACGCGGTAGACCTGGAACATGCCCATTTGAGCCCAGCGCAGGCCGAAGGAATAGCGCATGATATCGTCGAGTTCCTCGACGGTGCAGATGCCGTCCTTGACCAGCCACAGCGCCTCGCGCCACGCGGCCTCCAGGAGGCGATCGCCGACGAAGGCCTCGATTTCCTTGCGCACCACCACCGGCTTCATGCCGATCGAGGCGTAGATCTCCTTGGCGACCTCGATCGCCTCGGGAAAAGTCTGCTGGCCGCCGACGATCTCGACCAGCGGCAGAAGATAGACCGGGTTGAACGGGTGCCCGACGACCAGCCGCTCCGGGTGCTTCTTCATCGCCACCTGCATGTCGGTCGGCTTGATGCCGGAGGTCGAGGAGCCGATTATGGCGTTGGCCGGCGCATGGGCGTCGATCTCGGCCAGCACTTTGTGCTTGAGGTCGATCCGCTCCGGCACGCTCTCCTGGATGAAGTCGGCATCCGCCACCGCGTCGCCGATCGTCTTGGCGAAGGTGAGCTTGCCTTCCTTGGGCAGGCCGCCGGGCAGCATCTGCTTGTAGGCGCGGCGTGCGCCCTTCATCACCTCGCCGACTTTGCGCGACGCCTCGGGATCGGGATCGAAGATCGAAACATCGATGCCGTTCAAGAGCAGGCGCGCCACCCAGCCGGCGCCGATGACGCCGCCGCCGATGGCGGCCGCCTTGTTGATGATGCTCATGGTCAGGCTCCGGTTCTGGTCTTGGCTGTTTCGGGATCGGAAAGCGGCACGCGCTCGCCGGCGCGGATCACGGCCGGGTCGTAAGCTTTGCGCGCGAAGACTTCGAGCACGAGGGGCCGGAAGAACTCGATCGGCAGCGTCTCGTAGTCGGGATCGAAGCTCGACTGGTCCCAGCGCTCGCAGAACCGGTCGCAATCGTCGAAATAGAGATGGCCGGCGAAGCGGTCGCGGGCATGCTGGTTGCCGCCCAAATGATGCGCGTAATAGAGGCGCTGGAAGTCGCCGTGCTTTTCGACAACCCAGGTGCATTGCTCGCGCACGAACGGCTTCAGGATCGTGGCGGCATATTCGTCATGATTGTAGGGCGCGTAGATGTCGCCGATGTCGTGCAGAAGCGCGGAGACGATCCAGTCAGTGTCGGCGCCGTCGCGCCAGGCGCGCGTCGCCGCCTGCAGCGAATGGCCTAGCCGGGTGATCTTGTAGCCGGACAAACCTTCGTCGAGGTGCACCAGGGCGGAAAGCAGCCGATCCCCCGTCCTGGCGGCATAGTCGATCTCGTGGGCGGTCAGGAATTCATAGTCTTCCTTGTCGCCGTCCTTCATCGCGGTGAATTTGACGGTAGCCATCTCGACCTCCCGCTTTTCAATGTTGATTGAGCATGATCTTTTCCGAACCGCAGGTCAGCGAAGCAAAAACCGGTTCCCACTTTGCGGGATCATGCTCATGCCGCGATCGGCGCCCGCTTGGTGAGGTTGAGCTTCTTGCGCACTTCCTCCGGTCCGAGCACGCGCGCACCGAGATTGGAGACGATGCTCACCGCGCGCTCGACGAGCTGCGCATTGGTCGCCAGCACGCCCTTGTCCAGCCACAGATTGTCTTCCAGGCCGACACGGACATTGCCGCCGGCCAGCACCGCCGCCGCGACATAGGCCATCTGGTTGCGGCCGATCGAGAAGGCCGACCAGTTCCAGGTCGACGGCACGTTGTTGACCATCGCCATGAAGGTGTTGAGGTCGTCCGGCGCGCCCCAAGGCACACCCATGCACAGCTGCACCAGCGCATCCGGCTTCAGCACCTGTTCCTCGACCAGCTGCTTGGCGAACCACAGATGCCCGGTATCGAAAGCTTCGATCTCGGGCTTCACGCCGAGCGCCGTCATCATGCCGCCCATGGCGCGCAGCATGCCGGGCGTATTGGTCATCACATAGTCGGCTTCGGCGAAATTCATCGTGCCGCAATCAAGCGTGCAAATCTCCGGCAGGCACTGGCGCACATGCTCCATGCGGTTGGTGGCGCCGCCCATGTCGGTGCCCTTCTCGTTAAGCGGCAGCGGCGCTTCCGGCGAGCCGAACACCATGTCGCCGCCCATGCCGGCGGTGAGGTTCAGCACCACGTCCACGTTCGCTTCGCGGATGCGCTCGGTGACCTCGCGGTAGAGATGGACGTCGCGCCTCGGCTTGCCGGTCTCGGGGTCGCGCACATGGCAATGGACGATCGCAGCACCCGCCTTGGCGGCCTCGATCGCCGAATCGGCGATCTGCTTGGGCGAGCGCGGCACGTTCGGGCTGCGGTCCTGCGTCCCGCCGGAACCGGTCACGGCACAGGTAATGAAAACCTCACGGTTCATCGCGAGCGGCATCGTCCTTCCTCCCAAATTCGATCAGCCATTGATGAAGCCGGAAACCGGCTTTGCTATGACGACCTGCGCCGAAGCTGGCCAAGCATGACCGACTTGCCGGAAACTGTTTTGCATTTTACGAAGGCGCCATGACTAAAAGCGAAAAACCGACGATCTTTCGCGCCGAGCGGGAAACCCTCAAGGTGACGTTTCTGGTGTTCTCGGGCTCGTCGATCATGTGCGTGGCCTCGGCGGTCGACCCGCTGCGCGCCGCCAACCGCATTTCCGGCGAGACTTTGTTCGACTTCAAGCTGGTCTCGCTCACCGGAGAGGCGCCGGTGACGACCTGCGGCTTGCCGGTCGCCGTCAGCGGCCGCTTCGATGCCGCCGAAGCGACCGACATGCTGGTCGTCGTCGCCGGCTTCGGAACGCAGAACTATGCGACGTCGGCGTTGCTGGCCGGGTTGCGCCGCGCGGCGCGTGCAGCCCGCGCCTGCGGCGGCGTCGAGGCCGGCACCTGGCTGGTGGCGCGCGCCGGCCTGCTCGAAGGCCGCAGCGCCACCACGCATTGGGAAGACATGGAGGATTTCTCCGCCGCCTTTCCGGGTGTCGATGTGCGCCCCGACCGCTATGTCATCGACGGGCCGGTCTTCACCTCGGGCGGCGCCTCGCCCACCTTCGACCTGATGCTGCATCTGGTCCGCACCCGGCTCGGCATGGCGGCCGCGCTCGATGTGGCGAGCGTCTTCATCTACGATCAGACGCGCGCGGCGACCGACGCTCAGCCGCTGGTTTCGCTCGGCCGGCTCGACGGCTACGATCCGCGCCTGGCGCAGGCGATCCGGCTGATGGAAGCGCATGTCGATGAGCCGCTGACCATCGATGCCGTGGCCAAGCGCGCCGGCGTCACGGCGCGAACACTCGAGAGCATCTTCCGCAAGTCCATCGGCGAGACGCCGGGCGCCTATTATCTGCGGCTGCGGCTCGCCGCCGCCCGACGTCTGGTGGTCGACACGCGCATCGCCATGGCCGACATTGCCGGGCGTACGGGTTTTTCATCAGCCGCGGCGTTTTCCAGGGCGTTTTCCCGCGCGTTCGGCGAAGCGCCGGTCAGGCTGCGGCGCGGCTGAGGATCCAGTCCACCGCCGCGCTGAGGTCGTCGACCAGCGCCGTGGGCGCCGGGTCGAAGCGTGTCTCGTCACCGGGGCGGTACTTGCCGGTCCGCACGAGCAGCCCCGCGCCAAGCCCGGCGCTGAGCGCGCCGGCGACGTCGCTCTCCGCGTCGTCGCCGACCATCACCGCGTCGGTCTGCGGGCAATTCAAGCCGGCAAGCGCCGAGAGGAAGAAATCGGGCGACGGCTTGCCGAGCACGACAGGGCTTCGCCCGCAGGCGAATTCGAGCGCTGCCACGAAGGCGCCGGCGTCGAGGCTGAGCTGGCCGTCTGCGTCCTTGAAGGTGCGGTTGGTGGCCAAAGCCAGAAAATGGGCGCCGGCAACCAGTTCGCGGAACGCTCGGTTTAGGCCGGCATAGTCGAAGGCCTCGCCGGCGTCGCCGACGACGACAGCGCGGCTCTTGCCGCCGTCCAGGCCGGTAAACTCGGCTTCGAGGTTGGGATGGACGAGCAGGTGAGGTTGGCGGCCATGCCTTCGCAGCCATTCGAGCGCGGCGCGCGCCGGCGTCAGCAATTCTTCATCCCTGACTTCGACGCCCAGCGCGGCGAGCTGCGCGATGATTTTATGGCGCGGCGAACGTGTCGTGTTGCTGACGAAGCGGAGCGGCAGTCCGGCCTTGCGCAAACGCTCGACCGCAGCCACAGCGCCTGCGATCGGGGTGTCGCCATCATAGACGACACCCGCGAGATCGAGCAGCACCGCGCGTATCATCGGTGCAGGATGGAGAAACAGTCTCCATTCGTCAAACTGCCGAAAATAGGCCCACGGACACAGGGGCCGAAGAATCAGGCGGCGTCGCGGCCTTCGCGCACAATGCGCGAGCGCATGCTCTTGGCCAGCGCCGTTTCCAACCGCGCGGCGACCGCGCGATCCCATTCATTTGCTTCGCCGGCGCCATCCTTCGGATGCGGCAGCGCCATCAGCCGATCGATGATCGAACCAGCCTCGCCGGAAGAGAGCAGGGCGTCGATTTCGCGTTCGTGCTGCATACGTTTCGCCTCCTTCTTTCCTTCCCGCCGCATGTCGACAATATGCGCGATTCGTGACGGCTGTTTGAAGGCAAGAGCGCGGCGATTGAGAGGCAGCGCGGGGCAAAACTTTGTCGTGTAGGTTCACCCCGCATGGAATGCAATTTCAGCTCTGCGGCGCTCGATTCGGGCGCCGCAGGAAAGCCTCAGACGTAGCGGTTGACGATGTTTTCGAGCAGCTCCTGCCGGCCGGAGCGCGGCTGCGGCTCGATCTTTTCCGTCACCACGCGTTCGGCGATCTCCTCCAGTGTACGCTTGCCGGAAAGCATCGCCTTGCCTTCGGCCGTGTTCCAGCCGGCATAGCGTTCGTTGAGCGGACCCGACAGCGCCTTGTCTCCGAACATCCTGGCCGCCGCCTTGAGGCCGCGCGCGCAGGCGTCCATGCCGCCGATATGGCCGATCAGCAGATCCTCCGGGTCGAGCGACTGGCGGCGCAGCTTGGCGTCGAAATTGGTGCCGCCGGTCTTGAAGCCGCCACCCTGCAGGATCTGGTAATAGGCCAAAGCCATCTCCGGCACATTGTTGGGGAACTGGTCGGTGTCCCAGCCGGACTGATAGTCGTTGCGGTTCATGTCGATCGAACCGAAGATGCCGAGCGCGTTGGCCAAGGCCAGCTCATGCTCGAAGGAGTGGCCGGCAAGGATCGCATGGCCCTGCTCGATGTTGACCTTCACCTCCTTCTCCAGCCCGAAGCGCTTCAGGAAGCCGTAGACGGTGGCGACATCGTAGTCGTACTGGTGCTTGGTCGGCTCCTGCGGTTTCGGCTCGATCAGGATCGTGCCCTCGAAACCTATTTTGTATTTGTAATCCACGACGAGGTTGAGGAAGCGGCCGGCCTGCTCCTGCTCTCGCGCGAGGTCGGTATTGAGCAGCGTCTCATAGCCTTCGCGCCCGCCCCACAGCACATAGTTCTCGCCCTTCAGCCTCTTGGTCACGTCGATGCATTTCTTCACCGTCGCCGCCGCATAGGCGAACACGTCCGGATCGGGATTGGTGGCGGCACCCGCCATGAAGCGGCGATGCGAAAAAAGGTTCGCCGTGCCCCAGAGCAGCTTGACGCCGGTCTGGTTCATCTTGGCCGAAAAATAATCGGCGATCTCGTCGAGGCGCGCCGCGCTTTCGGAGAAATCCTTGCCTTCCGGGCGAACGTCGGCGTCGTGGAAGCAGAAATAGGGGACGCCGAGCAGCGAGAACAGCTCGAAGGCGACGTCGGCCTTCAGTTTCGCCAGTTCCATCGTGTCGATGCCGCCGGGCCCGGCGAACCAGGGGCGGTCGAAGGTTTGGCCGCCGAACGGGTCGCCGCCCTGCCAGGCGAAGGAATGCCAATAGGCGACGGCGAAGCGCAGATGGTCCTCCAGCCGCTTGCCACCCACCACTTCGTCCGGGTTGTAATATCGGTAGGCCAGTGGATTGGTCGAATCCGGCCCTTCATACTTGATGGTCTTGATGTTGCCGAAAAATCCGCTGCTCATGGTTTCCTTCCTCTCCAACTGCTTTCGCCGATTACCTCAGGCGTAATTGGTTTGGCGCTTCCGTGGGTCCAAAAGGGTCATGTCGAAACGATCCAATGAAGGATGAAGACCATGACCGACCTCAACACGATCGCCCGCAACTACATCACCGCCTGGAACGAGAGCGATGCGGCGCGCCGCAAGGCCCTGCTCGAGGCCGCCTTCACCAGCGACGTCAGCTATCGCGACCCGATCATGCAAGGCGACGGCCACGACGGCATCGCCGCGCTGATCGACGGCGTGCAGCAGCAATTCGCCGGCTTCCGCTTCTCGCTGAAGGGTGAGCCGGACGGTTTTGCCGACCGCATCCGTTTTTCGTGGAATCTGGGCCCCGAAGGCGCAGAATCCGTCATCGAAGGCACCGATATTTGCGTCATCGAGAACGGCCGCCTGAAGAGCGTCACCGGCTTCCTCGACAAGGTGCCGGCGCAGTGAGGCTAACTGGGTAAGGGAGGCGCGAGGCACCCCCCTGTGGCCTGCCGGCCATCTCCCCCGCAAGCGGGAAGATCGGCTTTCATCTAGGATTTCGCCAATCTCCAACGCTGCAAAAGGGAGCGAGGCGCCCAAGCTGCCAATCTCCCCCCTTGAGGGGGAGATGCCCGGCAGGGCAGAGGGGGGTGCCTCGCGCATACTCACGCGGTTACCGCCCTGATCGCCGGATAGAGCGCACGATAGCGTTGATAAGCATCTGCATACGCCCCACCAAGCCCGGCATCCGGTTCGATCGTCGCATCGGTCGCCGGCGCGGTGCAAACGGCAAGCGGATCGGCGCCGGTCGCGGCGATCAGCCCGAGACGCGCCGCGCCAAAGGCGGCGCCGAAATCGCCGTCGGCCGGGATGTCGACCGGCAGCTGCAACGCGGTGGCGATCGCCTTCAGCCAGTAGCGCGAGCGAGAGCCGCCGCCGATCGCCGTCACCCTGGTCAGGGTCGTGCCGGCCGTTTTCAGCGCCTCGAGGCTGTCGCGGAAGGCAAACGCCACGCCTTCGAGCACGGCCTGGGTCAGCACGGCGCGGCTCGATTGATGCGCGAGGCCGGTGAAGGAACCACGAATGGCCGCATCATTATGCGGCGTGCGCTCGCCGGAGAGATAGGGCAGGAAAGCCACGCCTGTCGGCGCCTTGAGCTTGTCGCCGAGCTCGCCGGTCAGGTCGCCGGCGCCTTTGCCGGTGATCTCCGACAGCCAGTTGAGCGAATCGGTGGCCGACAGGATGACCCCCATCTGGTGCCAGGTGTTGGGCAGCGCATGGCAGAAGGTGTGCACCGCGCTTTCCGGATTGGGCAGATAGGAGGCGTTGGCCGCAAACAGGACCCCCGACGTGCCGAGCGACACGAAGGCGTGGCCGGCGCCCACGGTGCCCATGCCGCAGGCCGACGCCGCATTGTCACCGGCACCGCCGGCGACGGGAATGCCTGAAGCAATGCCCCATTTCGAGGCAAGCTCGCCGCGCAAGCCGCCGGCCTTTGCCGTGCCTTCGACCAGCGACGGCATATGCTTCTCGTCGAGCGTTGTCGCGGCAAGCAGTTCGGAGGACCACCGCCGCTTGCCGACGTCGAGCCAGGACGTGCCAGCCGAATCCGACATCTCCGAAATATGCTCGCCGGTCAGCCAGAGCCGCAGATAGTCCTTGGGCAGGAGCACCTTGGCGACAGCGGCAAAAACACTGGGCTCGTTGTCCTTCACCCACACCAGCTTCGGCGCCGTGAAGCCCGGGAAGACGATGTTGCCGGTGAGCTTGCGGAAACGCGGGTCGGCGTCGAGCGCCGCTGCCTCGACATGGCTGCGGGTGTCGTTCCAAAGGATGCAGGGACGCAGCACCTTGTCCGAGGCGTCGAGCAGGGTCGCGCCATGCATCTGGCCGGAGAGGCCGATACCCTTGACCGCTGCAAGCTCCTTGGGATGGGAAGTCTTGAGCTCGGCAATCGCTGTCTGGCAGGCTTCGATCCAGTGCGCCGGATTCTGTTCGGACCAGCCGGCATGCGGCCGCGAGACGTCCAGCGAGCCGTGGCCGGACCCGACGACCGTCTGGCGATCATCGATCAGGAGCGCCTTGATGCCCGAGGTGCCCAAATCGAGGCCGAGATACATGATTTCCTCCCGATGCCGTTAATTTTTTCGGGGCTCGAAAAAATCTGGCTTGGCCAGTTCTTAAGCCAAGATCCGCCTCCGGTCAATTCTCTGACAAATCGGCCGCGCGGCGCGAGAACAGCGCCGACAGCGGGCTGTCCGGCCGCGCCAGCTGACGCTCGGCGGTCAGCGCCCGCGCCAGCGCGCTGTCACCGGCACGCAGCGCCGCCTCGATCAGCATCAGGTCGATCACGTCGCGTTGTGCATGGCTGCCGCCGAAGCGGTGCGCGATCCAGCGGATTGGCCGGATCAGGCACACGACTTCTCCGTAGTTGCCCTCGCCGAATGCTTTGATCGCCAAGGTCAGAGGGTGGCCAACGTCGCGCGTGAATGCGGCGTTGTCGTCATCGCCGCGCATTGCTTCGCGCTGCGCTTCGAGCAGGGTCTGCGCCGGCGCGTGCAGCCCGGCGCCGACAAAAGCCATCATCGCATGCGCATCGTTGAAGGCGTAATTGCCGGCGGCCGCCTTTGGCGCCCAGTTCGCCGCAAGCGCCGCCCAGCGGTCGCCGACATCGACGCCACGGAGATAAAGCCGCCACAGGATCGCCGAGGCGTCGACCATGTTGAGCGCCAGCGTCGAGCGGTCGCCGTAGATCGGCCCGTCATAGAGCTGGAGCACCTCGTTTGTCTCGCCGAGATCGTAGTGGAACAGCGCCAGATGCCACCAATTATGGATCTTGAGGAAGCTGTCCTTCGTCCACGCCTCCGGATTGGCGCGCATCCAGGCGATGCCCTCCCTTTGCCGGCTTTGCATTTCCATGACATGCGCGACCGCGTGCTGCGCCCAGCCGTCGCGCGGCTCGATCTCGATGGCCTGCCGGCCGAAGGCTTCGGCGTGCGCATAGTCGCCCATTTCCTCCAGCCCGAAGGCCTGCATGCCGAGAACGGCATGGTAGCCCGGCATGTCCTTCTCCCAAGCCGGCAACGCCCGACCGATGCGGTCGCGCAGCATGCGCGCATTGCCGATGAAGAAGTCGATCTGGTGGCCAACCTGCAGAGCCACCGCATCGAGCGGGTTGTCGATGGCGACGTCCTCGAGGATGCGGGCGGCGTCATGCCAGCGGCCGCTGGCAAGATGGCCGAGCGCCGCGACATGCGCGCGCTCGCGCGCGGTGCCGGCGAGCGGCAGCGCCGCCGCATGGCAGGTTTGCGCAATCGCCATCGCCTCCCGCTCGGTGGCGAGGCCGAACAGATAGCCCTTGAACACATGCGCCATCACGAAGCTGGGCTCATCGGCGATCGCGCTATCGATGGAGCCGACCGGGTCGCCGATGAAGCACTGCAACTCACGGACGGCTCTGGCGTAGGACGAAAGCCCGGCTTCGGTCGCGCCCGAGTGCGTCAGGCCGAATGCGTCCTTCAGCGCCATAGCCGCGTCCTTTGATGCCTATTCGTCCGGTCGGACCGATGCAATCCTAGAACATCGACCGTCGGCCCGCCAACCGGCGAGGGCTTCGACTGTGTCGAACCGGACTTCTCCTCAATTCCCCGAACGCATCGCCACCGTGGCGATGCCGGCGCCGACAAGCAATGTCCCGCCGGTGCGGTTGAAGATACGGATCGCCCTTGGGTTGCGCACGATGGCGCGCGCTCGCGAAGCAATCAGCGCATAGCCGAAGGCATTGCTGAATGCGAGCGCCAGGAAGCTCGCTTCGAAGATCAGCATCTGCGTCCAGAAATCGGCATGCCGGTCGAGAAACTGCGGCAGGAAGGCGACGAAGAACGTGATGCTCTTCGGGTTGAGCGCCGTGACCAGCCAGGCATGCGCCATCATCCTTGCCGCCGACACGGCGTCGGTGCGCGGTTCGGCCTTCAGCGCGCCGCCGGCGCGGAACAGTTTTATGCCGAGATAGATGAGGTAGCCGGCGCCGATCACCTTGAGCACGGTGAACACAGTGGCCGAAGCCGCAAGCAGCGCGCCGATGCCGAGCATCGAAAGCGTCATGGCGGTGAAATCGCCGAGCGCGACGCCGACTGCCATCGGCAGCGCCGTACGCCAGCCCTGGCCGAGCGCATAGGAGACGACCAAGAGGATCGTCGGGCCCGGGATGACGAGGAGGATGGCGGAGGCGGCGGCAAAGGCAGCCCAGTTTTCGAAGGACATTTCCCTACTCCTTGAGCGCAAAGAACAGGATAAATCCTGGGGTATGCGAGATTGTAAAGAGGCGTTGGAGAAAATCTTCGGCGCCGGCCTGCCCTGGCGCCTGGCCCGGACATCGCCCTGTCAGGGTTAAGTGCGGGCAAAGTTCTTTCACCCTTTTTCAACCATGACTGACGAAAATTGCAGCCATTCGGCCGGACCGTGCTTCCCGCCGACAGCGTAGGGTTTGGTGTATGCGCGAGTTGCCGCAAAGTCTGACGCCGCCTTCGAGCGGCGAAACTGTCGAAACCGAAGTTCCGCTTTCCCGCCGCGCCATGCTTTCAGGCATGGGCGCCATGGCGCTGCTCGGCATGGCCGGCTGCAGCACCACCGACACGCTCGACCTGCCGCAATTGCAGATCGACGACACCACCACCGGATCGGTGCCGATCCGACCGGCGATCAGCGTCGACAAGAACATCACTGGTCCCGACGTGATGTATGCTGCCTTGACCGACAACGGCTTCCAGGTCCCGGCGGTGCCCTACCAGAAGGTCAAGCCGGAGTTCCGCCGCCAGATCGTCGTCGACAAGACCGGCGAAGCGCCCGGCACCATCGTCGTGCATTTGCAGGAGCGCATGCTTTATCTCGTCCAGCCCGGCGGCGACGCCATCCGCTACGGCGTCGGCATCGGTAAGGACGGCTTCCGCTGGTCGGGCCGCGCCAACATCCAGTACGGCAAGGAATGGCCGGTCTGGACGCCGCCGCCGGAGATGGTCAAGCGCAAGCCGGAACTGGTGAAATGGCAGGGCGGCCAGCCCGGCGGCCTGACCAATCCGCTGGGCGCCCGCGCGCTTTACATCTACCAGAACGGCAAGGACACCGGTTACCGCATCCACGGCTCGCCCGAATGGTGGACCATCGGCCAGGCGATGTCGTCGGGCTGCGTGCGGCTGATCAACCAAGACATCATCGACCTCTACAACAGGGTATCGAAGAAAAACCCAGTCGTCGTCGTCTGATTTTTTCGGCGGTCAGCACGGCCGCTATTTTTTCGGGATCATGCTCCTCCTTTCTCCCGTTGCGTGATGCCGCAAGACAGGCGAAGGTGCTCTGAAAAGCTTCGCCTCGGGAGAGAACGATCATGGCCGGAACCTTTGTCATCGCGCAGGGCGGCGGCCCGACCGCCGTCATCAATCAGACGGTCGTCGGCGCCACGCTGGAGATCCGCAAGCGGCATCCCGGCGCCAAGGTGCTCGGCTCGATCCATGGCGTGCGCGGCATCCGCGACGGCAACTATGTCGACCTCTCAGCCATCCCCGAAGATCGGCTGCGGCTGATCGCAGGCACCCCGAGCGCCGCCCTTGGCTCGACCCGCGACAAGCCAGACGCGGCCTATTGCGAGGTCATCCTCAACGGCCTCAAGAAGGCCGGCGCCGATGCCTTCATCTATATCGGCGGCAACGACACTTCGGGCACCCAGCAGATCCTGACCGACGCCGCCGGCGGCGCGATCGCCTTCGTGCATGCGCCGAAAACCATCGACAACGATCTCGAGGAGAACGACCATACGCCGGGCTTCATCTCGGCGGCCGAATTCGTCGCCGGCGCTTTCCTGTCGGTCGATTTGGATTTCCGCGCGTTGCCCGGCATTTATGTCGGCATCGTCATGGGCCGGCACGCCGGCTTCCTGACTGCCGCGGCCGCCGCCTGGCAGCTCGATCCGGATAGCGGTCCGCATCTGGTCTATGTACCGGAGCGCGCCTTCTCCGCCGAACGTTTCATCGATGATGTCCGCAGGACGCTCGACCGCCACAAGCGCTGCATCGTCGCCGTCTCGGAAGGCGTCAGCACCGCCGACGGCAAGGCGTTGGTCGAGAGCCTGGTGCCGCCGGAAAAGCTCGAGCGCGACCAGCACGGCAACGTCAAATTGTCGGGCAGCGATCTGCCGGCGGCGCTCGAACGCGCTTTGGCGGAAGGCCTCCCAGGCAAGCGGGCGCGCGTCGATGCCCTGGGCTATATGCCGCGCGGCTATGTCGGGGCGATCAGCCCCGTGGACGCCAAGGAAGCCTTCGAAGCCGGCACGTTCGCGGTCGCCGTTGCCGGGGAGGGTGGCGGCTCAGTGGCGCTGCAATATGACGGCACCAAGACCGTGCTGAAGAAGGTGCCGCTCGAGGCTGTGGCCGGCAAGACCCGCCACATGCCGGACAATTTCATGAAGCCGGACGTCAACCAATTGTCCGAGGCCGGCATGGCCTATCTGAAGCGGCTGGTGCCGGAAAAATACAAGGTCGGAAAGCCGTTCGTCTGATGGGCGACCTTGTGGTGGGCGACTGGTTCGGCAAATCCATTGTCGATGCCAGAACGACGATGCTGACCGAGCCATTCGTGCACGATTTCGTGCGCGCCAACATGTGGCATTTCAAGGGCCGGGACGCCGACCTGCTGGTCGACACCGGCATGGGCATCTGCCCGCTGGCGCCCGAGATCGACAGCCCGGCCGGCAAGCCGCTGATCGTCGTCGCCACCCACATTCATCTCGACCATGTCGGCTCGCTGCACGAATTCCCGCTCAGGATGGGGCCGAAGGTCAGTGCGGCGGAGTTCGATGGCATGGATGATGCCGTCACCTACGCCAACATGTTCCACAATCTCGATGACGCGGTGTCCAAATTGCCGGCGCCCGGCTGGAAGGCGGCTGACTATCGCATCCCTTCCGCACCGTTGACGCGAATGCTCGACGAGGGCGACATCGTCGACCTCGGCGATCGGAAATTCCGCGTGCTGCATCTGCCCGGACATTCGCCGGATTCGATCGCGCTGTTCGATGAGGCCGACGGCCTGTTCTTCGCCGGCGACGCCATCTATGACGGCATGCTGATCGACGACCTGCCGGATTCGGACCGCGCCGCCTATTGCCGCACCATGCAGCGGCTGCTCGACCTGCCGATACGCCTCGGCCATGGCGGCCATGGCCCGAGTTTCGGCCGCGCGAGGATGGGAGAGATCGCGTCTTCCTACCTACGCCGCCGAGAGCGCTTCGTGAGCGCTCTCTGAATTAAATCTTTGTAAGGTCGCGCCAAAACCCTAATTCGGACCATTCCACGCCCTAAATGCGTGGCTGTCGATCCGGCCGGCTGCCAAGCATGGCGAGACGGGCAATCCCGGCCGTCGACACGCCGACGGGCGCGTCCTTGGAGAGAGCCGTCCGCGGCGCCGGATCAACTCTCGCCCGGACAGAAACGACCATGTCACCATTTAGCATTCTTCGCAGACATCGCGTCGCGGCCCTGCTGGGCGCTGCGCTGATCATCTCCCCCGTCGTTGTTTCCTTTGCGCAAAATCCCGGCAATGCCGGCCTGAGCAACGTGGTCGCGACGACACAGACGCCGGTCGCCGGCATTACCGCCCCGAACGGCTCGTTCGCGCCGGTTGTCGCCACCACCAAGCCGGCAGTCGTGACCGTGACGACCGTGATGAAAGCCCAGCCCGGCGCGACGGACGACGGCTCGCCTTTCGACGGCAATTCGCCCTTCGACCAGTATTTCCAGCAGTTCTTCGGCGACCAGGGCATCCCGATGCCCAAGACGCCGCCGCAGCAGGCGCCGCGGCAGGAGGCTTTGGGCTCCGGCTTCATCGTCGGGTCCGATGGCACCATCGTCACCAACAACCACGTCATCGACGGCGCGACCTCGATCAAGGTGACGCTCGACGACGGCACCGAGCTTCCCGCCAAGCTCGTCGGCCACGACGCAAAGAACGATCTGGCGGTGCTCAAGGTCAAGGCGAGCAAGCCGCTGCCGACCGTCAAATGGGGCGATTCCGACAAGCTGATGACCGGCGACCAGGTGCTGGCGATCGGCAATCCGTTCGGCATCGGCACCACGGTCACCGCCGGCATCGTCTCGGCGCGCGGCCGCGACCTGCACAGCGGGCCGTTCGACGATTTCATCCAGATCGACGCGCCGATCAACCACGGCAATTCCGGCGGCCCGCTTGTCGACGTGAAGGGCAATGTGGTCGGCATCAACACGGCGATCTATTCGCCCAATGGCGGCAGCGTCGGCGTCGGCTTCGCCATTCCTTCGGACCAGGCACAAAAAGTGGTCGACAAGCTTATGAAGGGCGGTGACATCGAATACGGCTATCTTGGCGTGCAGATCCAGCCGGTCACGCAGGACGTCGCTAGCGCCATCGGCCTCGACCATCCGGGCGGCGCGCTGGTCGCGGCGGTCACCGACGGTTCGCCGGCGGCCAAGGCCGGCATCGAGACCGGCGACGTCATCACCGGCTTCGCCGGCCAGGAGATCAAGGACCCCAAGGATCTGTCGCGCGCCGTCGCCGACGTCTCCCCCGGCAGCAAGGAAACGCTGAGTGTCTGGCGCAACGGCAAGGCGATGCAGATCTCGGCCGATGTCGGCCGCAATGCCGAAGACCAGAAGACCGCCTCGAATGACGAGGGCGGCAAGCCATCTGCCGAACAGGGCCTGCGCGTGCCCTCGCTCGGCCTTGGCCTTACGGACCTCACGCCGGACATCCGGGAGCAGCTCAACCTGGCCGACAATCAGCGCGGCGCCGTGGTCGAGCGCGTCAACCCGGACAAGGCGGCCTCCGCGGCCGGCATTGAACCCGGCGATGTCATCGTCGCCGTCGACCGCACGCCGGTGAAAAACGCAAGGCAAGCGAACCAGGCGATCGCCGAGGCCGGCAAGTCCGGCAGGAAGTCGGTGCTGCTGCTGGTCGATCGCGGCGACGCGCAGATATTCGTCGCCGTGCCTTTCGCCGCCGGCTGAGAAAGGTTTCCAAGGAGCCTGCCGGCCTCTTCGGCAGGCTCCGCCGACAAGATTTCGGTTGCCCGCAAACGAGGTCGACTTCCGCGACGAGTTGATTGAACTGGACGATCGTCGCGACGGCTTCGATCTGGTGCTGACGCTGACGCGCGAGCAGGCTCGGCGCCCGGCCGGCGCGATCCTTCCAGATCGGAGAGAAGGACGCTCAGACGAGGCTGCGCCCAGAGTTGCCGACGCCTTGGACCCGTGGGCGGCAACGCTCCCGAATCAAGCCGGTAGGTCCAAAATGGTTAAGCGGTATCGGAAAGTGACTATTAGGAGATTCTAAAATCGAACCGAACAGTTCGTTTCTGTTGACGGTGCGTGCAGGACGGGGTGAACATCGGCGCGCGTATACACTTGGTGAGCCAAATGGATAAGTGCGATAACTAACTGATTCAACAGTGTAAAAACCGATCGTGGCGGGCGATTGGTACAATTTCAAGATGGGGATTCATGGTCCAGCCGAAACAACTTCGTGATTGGAATCCGGCAGCCGGCTCACCCACATCGGGCCTTGTCCGAACGACGCGATTTTCACTCCCAAGACACGCCGCTAGACGGACGAAAAAACATACTGGAGTACCAAAAATGAAAAAGATCGTTCTCACTGCCGCCGCCCTTCTGGCCATTTCCGGCAGCGCTTTCGCTGGTAGCGACAACTACGGTTCCAACGCCGCCAATCAGCCGGCCGCCGCGGTCGACACTTCTCGCACGGCCTCGACCCACAGGTCGGAAGCGGCCGCTCAGAAGCCCGTCACCCAGGGCGCGGACCACAACCTCTTCGGCAACAACTAAACTGCCGAACCTGGCCATGATCCATGAGGGGCCACGGCCGACAGGAGACAGACGGTGGGTTCACCCGCCGCGTCCCCAGGCATGTCGCCCAAAAGTGTACCCCAGTTTTGGAAACGACATCAGGTTAAGAATTCAGGAGTATTGAAATGAAGAAGATCGTTCTTGCCGCAACGGCCGTTCTGGCCCTCTCCGGCGCAGCTTTCGCAGGCAGCGACAATTACGGCTCGGCTGGCGCCAGCCAGCAGGCCCCTGCCGTCGACACGACCCGCACTTCGTCGGTGGGCACCGACTCGCCGGTCTACAAGCTGCTGAACTCGTCGAATGACGTGCACAAGTCGGCCCCGCAGGGCAGCGACCGCAATCTGTTCGGCCGCTAACAGCCGCAAGCAGTTGACGAAAAAGGAGCGGCGAGGCCAAACCTCGCCGCTCTTTCTTTATCCGGACCGCCTCGTGCCTCATGGCCGAAACGGCAGCACCGAGCGTCAGGCCGCCTTCGCCTCGTCGCGATGCAGCGTGAAGGAATGCCCCTCCGCGTCGAAGATGTGCAGATCCCCGGCGCCGGCATTGAGCCGCAGCGTCTCGCCGCGCTTGACCTCGACATTTCCCGGCAGTTTGGCCACCAGCGGCAGATCGGCGCGGCCGATGTCGACATAGACGAGCTGAACCTCGCCGAGCTGCTCGATATAATCGACCTTGCCTTCGAACAGGTAATCCGTCCCCGTCGCGATCGCGAGATCCTCGGGCCGCACGCCGAAGCTCACCGCCGCGCCGTTCGCCGAAGCGGGCGTTGTGATCGGCACCGTCGCCTTGCGGTCGCCGACATGGCTGACCACGGTCGGATTGCCGGCCTTCTCGATCTTCGCCGGCAATATGTTCATGGCCGGCGATCCGATGAACTGCGCGACGAAGAGATTGCCCGGCCGCTTGTAGAGCTCCATCGGCGTGCCGACCTGCTCGACGACGCCTTCCTTCAGCACCACGATGCGGTCCGCCAGCGTCATCGCCTCGACCTGGTCGTGCGTGACGTAGATCATCGTCGTGTTCGGCATCGATTCCTTCAGCTTGGCGATCTCGATGCGGGTGGCGACGCGCAGTGCCGCATCGAGATTGGACAGCGGCTCGTCGAACAGGAACACCTTCGGATTGCGCACGATGGCACGGCCTATGGCGACGCGCTGGCGCTGGCCGCCCGACATCGCCTTGGGCAGGCGGTCGAGATACTTGGTGAGCTGCAGGATCTCGGCCGCCTGGCGCACGCGCTTGTCGATCTCGGCCTTGCTTTCCTTGCCGATCTTCATCGAGAAGGCCATGTTGTCGTACACGGTCATATGCGGATAGAGCGCATAGGACTGGAACACCATGGCGATGCCCCGCTTCGAAGGCGGCACGTCGTTCACAACTTCGCCGTCGATCTGGAGCACGCCGGAGGTGATTTCCTCGAGACCGGCAATCGACCTCAGCAAGGTCGACTTGCCGCAGCCCGACGGCCCGACGAACACGATGAACTCGCCCGATTTGATGTCGAGGTCGATGCCGTGGAGAATGTTGAGGTTGCCGTATGATTTCTTCACCTGGTTCAGCGTGACATCGGCCATGGTTTCCTCTCCCAGTGATTGTCTGTTCTCAACTCAGTCGATCCGCCCGAACCAGGCGCCATAGCCGCCAAGGCGGATGGGCCCGCTGCCACCTTGTCCCGAAAAGCCATGTCCCGGCAAGGGCTGCAGCGCGCCCTTGCCGAGATCGACTTCGGCCGGCTTGCTGCCGAGGTTGAAGACGCAGGCGATGCGCTCGTTGCCCTCGCGGCGCGTGAAGGCGACGGTGTCGCCATCGCTTTCGATGAAGTCGATTTCGCCCTTGCCCAGCGCCGGATGCTGGCGCCGGAAGGCGAGGAAGCGCCGGTAATGCTCGAGCAGCGAGCTCGGATCGCCCTGCTGCACATTCACGGCTTGCGCCAGATGCTTGCCGGGCACCGGCAGCCAGGGCTTGGCGGTCGAGAAGCCGCCATTCTTGGCCGCCGCATCCCACACCATCGGCGTGCGGCAGCCGTCGCGGCCCTTGAATTCCGGCCAGAAACGGATGCCGTAGGGGTCTTGCAGGTCCTCGAAATTGAGTTCCGCCTCGCCGAGGCCGAGCTCCTCGCCCTGATAGATGCAGACCGAGCCGCGCAGCGACATCAACAGCGCCGAGATTACCTTGAGATAAGCGCTCGGGTCCACTTCGTTGGCGGCCCAGCGCGAGGCCACGCGCATCACGTCATGATTGGAGAAGGCCCAGCACGACCAGCCGTCGCTGGCGACCCGACCGAAAGACTCCAGTACCGCCCGCACCTTGGCGGCGCTGATCTTTTCCGGTGCCAGGAAGTCGAAGGAATAGCACATGTGAACGCGCTTGCCGTCGGCGGTGTAGGCGGCCACCACTTCCAGCCCGCGCTGCGAATCCCCGACCTCGCCGACGGCGGCTTGCGCCGGATATTCGTCGAGCAGCGCGCGGAAGCGCTCAAGGAAACCGAGATTCTCCGGCCGGCTCTTGTCGTAGATATGGTCCTGGTAATTGTAGGGGTTCACGGCCGGCGCCGTCTGGTCGTTGCGCTCTTCCGGCGGCAGCGGCGGGTTGTCCTCCAGCCCCAGGCTGTGGAAGTAGAAATTGATGGTGTCGAGGCGAAAGCCGTCGACGCCGCGCTCCAGCCAGAAGCGGGTGATGTTGAGCAGCGCGTCCTGGACCTCGGCGTTGTGGAAGTTGAGATCGGGCTGCTCGGCCAGGAAATTATGCATGTAATATTGCTGGCGGCTTGTATCCCATTGCCAGGCCGAGCCGCCGAAGATCGACAGCCAGTTGTTGGGCGGCGTGCCGTCGGGCTTGGCGTCCGCCCACACATACCAGTCGGCTTTCGGATTGGTCCGGCTGGAGCGGCTTTCCTTGAACCAGGGGTGGATGTCGGCGGTGTGCGACAGCACCTCGTCGATCATCACCTTGAGGCCCAGACGATGGGCTTCCGCCACCAGCGCGTCGAAGTCGGCCAGCGTGCCGAACATCGGATCGACGTCGCAATAGTCCGACACGTCGTAGCCGAAATCCTTCATCGGCGATTTGAAGAAGGGCGAGATCCAGATGGCGTCGACGCCGAGCGAGGCGATGTAGGGCAGCCGCCGGACAATGCCTTGCAGGTCGCCGATGCCGTCGCCGTTCGAGTCCTGATAAGAGCGCGGATAGATCTGGTAGATCACCGCGCCCCGCCACCAGTCGCGGTCGACGGCGGGGTCCGGTCTCGAACTCGTCTTCAAAGCCGATTGCATTGTCTCAACCTCCTTTCACCGAGCCGGCAAGCAGCCCGCGGACGAAATAGCGCTGCAGGGAGAAGAACACGACCAGCGGCACGATGATGGTGATGAAGGCCGATGTCGTGAGGATTTCCCAATTGCCGCCTCTCGAGCCGAGCAGCGCGTTGAGTTGCGCCGTCAGCACGATCTGGTCGGGCGCCGTGCCGAGGAAAACCATCGCCACCAACAGATCGTTCCACACCCACAGGAATTGAAAGATGGCGAAGGAGGCAAGCACCGGGAAGGACAGCGGCAGCACGATCTTGACGAAGATCTCGAAATCGCTGGCGCCGTCGATCCGTGCCGATTCCATGATCTCGCGCGGCAGGCCGGCGATATAGCTTCTGAGCAGGTAGATGGCGAAGGGCAGGCCGAAGCCGGTATGCGCCAGCCAGATGCCGAGATAGGTTTTCGACGGCACGCCGAAGAAGGTCCCGACGCCGTTGTAGAGCTTGAGCAGCGGGATCAGCGACATCTGCAGCGGCACCACGAGCAGGCCGATGATCACCGCAATCAGCAGCGCCCGTCCGGGAAAGCGCATCCAGGCCAACGCATAGGCGGCGAAGGCGGCGATCAGGATCGGGATCACGGTCGCCGGAATGGTCACGGTCAGCGAGTTCATGAAGGAGCGGCCGATACCTTGCGACAGAAGCACGTTCTCGTAGTTTTCCGTGGTGAATTTCGGCGGCGCCGAGGAGGCATAATAGACACGCTGGCCGCGATCGCCTTCGAAGGCCTTCGGCGAGGACAGCACGAACGTGCCGTCGGCGTTGACCTGCAGCGACACCCCGTCGCCGAGATCGGCAGCCGTGCCGGCCTTGTATTGTGTCGGCGCCGCCGCCTTGGTGCCGAAGGCGCTGATCGCGCGCCTGGCGCCGTCGCCGAAGATGTTGCCTTCGATGACGTATTTGCCGTCCTTCTGGGTTTGTGCGGACGCAGCCGGCAGACGCCCAGCCTCGGTCTGGCTGGAGCTTGAGAAGGAGTTCCACCAGCCCGACGCGATGATCTGGTCCTTGTCGCGCAGCGACGACACGAGGATGCCGAGTGTCGGGATGGTCCAGATGACGACGAAGACCAGCACGGCGAGATGAACGCCGAATCGGCCGACGAAGGACTTTCCGCGGGTCGCAGCCATCTCAGTGTCCTCCCGTCTCTTTGTTGGCCTGGCGAATGTTCCAGACCATGATCGGGATGACCGCGATCATGATGATGATGGCGATCGTGGCGCCGCGGCCGAAATCGCCGCCGCCGCGGAACATCCAGTCGAACATCAGATTGGCGAGCACCTGGCTGTTCCATTGGCCGTTGGTCATGGTCAGCACGATGTCGAACACTTTCAGCACCAGGATGGTGATGGTGGTCCAGACAACTGCGATCGTCCCCCAGATCTGCGGCACCATGATCTTCCAGAAGATCTGGAACGGGTTGGCGCCGTCGATGACGGCCGCCTCCAGCGTCTCTTCCGGAATGCCGCGCAAGGCCGACGACAGGATCACCATGGCGAACCCTGTCTGGATCCAGATCAGGATCACCATCAGGAAGAAATTGTTCCAGAACGGCAGCGATATCCAGACCTGCGGCTGGCCGCCGAAATACTGGATGATGGCGTTGAGCAGGCCGATCTGCACCTGGCCCTCGCCGCGATACTCGTAAATGAATTTCCAGATCACGCTGGCGCCGACGAAAGAAATCGCCAGCGGCAGGAAGATAAGGCTCTTGGCGATCGTCCCCCACCAGATCTTGTCGGTGAGCACGGCGATGATCAGGCCGAGGAAGGTGCAGGCCGCCGGCACCACCGCCAGCCATAAGATGTTGTTGAAGATCGAGTTGCGGAAATCCTGGTCGCTGAACGCCCATTGGTAGTTGGCGAGGCCGACGAAGTGCTCGCCGCCGCGGTCGAGAAAAGAGAGCCGCAGCGTCTCGATCACCGGATAGATCAGATAGATGGTCAGGATGATCATCGCCGGCCCGACGAACAGCCATGGCCGCACCAGCCCTTGCCGGCGCAGATTGTCGACGGCGGCGCTGCCGGAGACGCCGCGCGACGGAAAGATCAGATCGAGCAGCTTGTTGGCGCCCCAGAAATACGCGACACAGCCGCCGACGCCGATGATGATGACGAATATGGCCGAGAAAATCTGAGCCGCCATGGGTCCCTCTCCCTGGGCATGACCGGCCGGCCAAGGCTCGGCCGCATGCACCGACTTTCAGTTATTCGGAACAGTCGAGACGCGAAGGCTTCCGGCGTGGGCTGCCGGTCGGACCCGGGCCGTAGCCCGGATCCGGTAGGAGGATGAGGAAGTCTCGGGTCGCGCGCGGCGGCCTACTTGATGGCATCCCAGCTCTTCTGGATATCGGCGGCGACGTCCTGGGCGGACTTGCCGCCGACCAGGTCGATCATGCCGGTCCAGAAGGAGCCTGCGCCGACCTTGCCGGGCATCAGGTCCGAGCCGTCGAAACGCACCGTGGTGGCCCCGACCAGGATCTCGCCCTGCTTCTTCAGCGCATCGCTGCCATAGGCGTCCTTGTTGGCTCCCTTGAAGGGCGTGACGAAGCTCTTCTGCGCCATCCACAATTCATGCGCGAGCGGCATCTCGAGGAACTTGATGAACTCACGCGAAGCCTTGGAATCCTTTGTGATCATCACCAGCGTTCCGGCCACTTCCAGCGGCGTGCCCAGTTCCGGCTTCGAGGCGTAGGGCGGGTAGGGGAAGAAGTCCGCATCCTGGCCGAGCTTCACATTCTCCGGGAAGAAGGAAGGAATGAACGATGCCTGATGGTGCATGTAGCACTTCGGCGGCACCGTAAAGAGGCCCTTTGGGCTGTCGCGGAAGTCGGTTGCCGCGACTGCCTTGGCACCGCCGTCGACCATCTTGTCGTCGGTTGCGATCTTGCCGAAGATATCGAGGGCGTTGACCACGGCCGGATCGGTGAAGGGAATCTCGTTCTTCACCCATTTGTCGTAGACTTCCGGCGGCTGGGTGCGCAGCATGATGTCCTCGACCCAGTCGGTCGCCGGCCAACCGGTGGCGCCGCCCGAACCCAGCCCGATGCACCAGGGCTTGCCGCCGTCGGCAATGATCTTCTTTTCGAGATCGGCCAGTTCCTCCTGGGTCTTCGGAACTTTGTAGCCGGCCTCCTCGAAATTATCTGGCGAGTACCAGACCAGACCTTTCACGTCGATCTTGTAGGGAAAGGCATAGAAGCCCGGCTTGCCGTCCTTGCCCGTATAGGTGCCGAGCTTGGCCCAGGAGTCGCCGGCGGCATAATTTTCCTTGATCCAGGCGGCGACGTCGTCGCCCAGCGGGGTCAGCACACCCTTGGAAGCGAGATCCTGGATCAGTCCCGGCTGTGGCAGGATGGCGATGTTGGGCGGGCTGCCGGCCTGTGTGTCGATAACGATCTGCTGCTCATAATTCTCCGACGAGGAGTATTTGACCTCTGCTCCCGTCGCCTCGGAGAAATAGTCGAGCACCGAACGCACGAGCGTCTCGTCCTCGCCGCGCCACGGACCGAAGATGGTCAGCGTTTCGCCCTTGAGGTCGACCTTCTTGAGATCGTCGTAATTCGCCCAATGAAACTTCGAATCCTCGCCCGGCTTGAATTTCAGTTCGGCATGTGCCGGCAGGCCAAGGGTGAGCGCAGCGAACGCAGCACCCAAGAGAAGCATTTTCTTCATGGCAGTCCTCCCAGTGTTGAGACAGTTCGGACGAAACCTCCATCTCGTCCGCCGACGCCCACGGAACTGTGACTCAGCGAGAAGGCAACCGCAACCTTTCGAAGAGTCTTCCAAAGCGCTTTGGCTAATCTGATCTCGCCATTGAATCAGGCGGAAGTCAAGGGGTCGGCCGTGCTAATCGATTTAAATGGGGGCATGCGAGGGAGGAAAAAGTGCAATGCAGTAAGCTTTTTTGGCGTTGCAGCAGCAATTTCGGCTTCAAACTGTCTGTGGCCGCCCCTAAGGTCATGACGTTCCGACGACGGTGCCGGCGATCATCGGATCGATTCAAATTGAAAGCGCTTTGAGGCTGGAGGCCTCGATGAACCTGAAGCAACTCTCGCACATGCTGTCGCTTTCGCAAACCACGGTAAGCCGGGCGCTGAACGGCTACCCGGAGGTCAGCGAGGAGACGCGGCGTCGCGTGATGGATGCCGCTAAGCGCCACGGCTACCGGCCGAACCCCAGCGCGCGGCGGCTGGCCACCGGCAAATCGGGAATGATCGGCTATGTGCTGCCGACCGGCAACGCCGTCGACATCGATCCGCATTTCGTCGAGTTTCTTTCGGGTCTCGGCGATTATGCCCGCTCGCACGAGCTCGATCTGGTGCTCTCGCCGGCCGATGCCGACGACCAGGAGACGACCTATCGGCGTATCGTCGCCAACCGGCAGGTCGACGCCGTCTACATTTCCTCGCCACGCCCCGCCGACCGGCGGCTGGCGCTGGTCAACACGCTGGGCATCCCCTTCATCGTCCATGGCCGCAGCGAGGGTTTTGAGTTCGACTATCCCTATCTCGATATCGACAACGAGGGCGCCTTCCACGAAGCGGCTAGGCTTCTCGTCCAGCTCGGCCACAAGCGGCTGGCGCTGATCAACGGCGATGACCGCGAGACCTTCGCCATCCATCGCGAGCGCGGCGTGCGCCGGGCGCTTGCCGCCAGCGGACTGACACTGGGCGAGCGCCACATCTGTTCCACGACCATGACCGAGGAAAATGGCTATCGCGCCGCCCGCCGCCTGCTCGAAGAAAGCGGAGCCCCGACGGCGATCGTCTGCTCCAGTCTCATCATGGCGCTCGGTGTCGTCCGCGCCGTGCGCGATCTCGGCCTGACCATTCCGGGCGATCTGTCGCTGGTCGCCCATGACGACGTCTTCCCCTGGCTGCGGCCGGAGAATTTCCCGGTGTCGCTGTCGACCACGCGCTCCTCGATCCGCCTTGCCGGCGCGCGTGTTGCCGAGCGGTTGGCGGCGCGCATATCAGGGCTGGAAGAGGGCGCGCGCGGCGAGGTCTGGCCGGTCGATCTGGTGGTGCGGGGGTCGGTGGCCGGCGCTCCGGTGTAGGTCAAACCTCAATTCTTCCGACGCGACCGAGTCGACCTTCAGAACGGACTGAATTCTCTGTCCAGCAGCCCCATAATGATGTCATCCTGCCAAGCCCCGCCGACGAATGCGGCTTCGCGCTCGCGACCCTCCTCCACAAATCCGCACTTGCGATAGCAGGCGATCGCGCGGAAATTGCTCGATAAGACCCTTAGCGAAACTCGATGCAGGCCACGACCGAACGCATACTCGAGCACAAGCCTGATCGCTTCGGTACCATACCCCTTGCCGAGATATGCATGGTCGTCGATGCCGATGGCCAAGGCTGCCCTCTTGTCCTGCCAATCTATGCTGTGCAGGCGGACATGGCCGACGAAGGAACCGGCATCAATGACCCAGGCACAGTTCTGTTGCTCGATGAAGCGAATGGCAGCCTCGGCTTCTCCTCGGGTAAAGGTTGTGTTTGGGCCGAATGTCCGACCATAGGCTTCAACGATCTCGCGATGCCGACCAAGCGCTAGCCGCGTTTCCACATCTTGGGGAATTGGTCTGCGAAGGATGAGGCGAGCGCCCCGAAGTTCGGGAAGATCGGCTATCATTTGTAGAAGCTAAGATGTTCGTGCCTATTTGTCGAACGGCCGACTCCGCTCATCGCGGTCATTTGCGATAGCCAATTGATTGAGTTGCAACAGAAAAGCATCGGGGCATGAGCCTCAAACACGAGACTCACTCCTTCGCCGCTGCGGCCGCCTTGATATCCAACAGCCCATAGCCGAAGTCATTGTCCCGCCCCTTCGGGCCGAGATCCTTGGCCGTGGCCGCCAGCGCCTTCTCGATATCATCGGCCGAGCGGTCGGGCGCGGCATGGATCAGGTTGGCGATCGCGCCTGAGACGATCGCGGCGGCGAAGGAGGTGCCGGTCACCACGTCCGAGCCGGTGCCGCTCGGCGCAACCATCTCAACGCCCGGCGCCGAGAGGAAGACATAGGCGCCGCGATTGGCTTGCGGCATCAGCCCGTCCTTGGCGTCGGTCGCGGTGACCGCGATGACCCCGTCGAAGGCTGCCGGATAGCCGTAAGGCGCTTTCGGCCCGTTGTTGCCGGCCGCTGCGACCAGCACCATGCCGAGCGCGCGCGCATTGCGGCAGGCGGTGCCGAGGAGGTCGTTCTTCGGCCCGACGAAGCTCATATTGATGATGCGCACGTCCTGTTCCGCCGCCCAGTCGAGCGCCGACAGGATGACATCCATACTCGACTTGCCGCCCTCGAAGGCCCGTGCGTGATAGATCTTGGCGCCCGGCGCGATGCCTTCCAGCGCGCCGACGCCGGCGATCAGCCCGTCGACGGAGGTGCCGTGGTCGCGCTTCTTGATCGGCACGTTCGGCATGGCGTCGAACTGGCCGGCGATCACGCCTTTCAGTGCTGGGTTGGTATCGTCGATGCCGGTGTCGATGACGGCAATGCGCACGTTCTCGCCGCTCGCCTGTTTCGAATCGAGCGCGATGCGCTCGAAGGCATAGTTCACGATGCCGGCGGCCTGCTGCAGCGAATAGATGTGGTTGGGCTCACGCCGCTGCGTACGCCCGTCGGCGGCAAGCTGCGCCAGCACGACGCCGACCGGCCGTCCGTCCGGAATGCCGTAGCGCACCAGCGTTGTGCCGAGCAGCCGCGACTGGCGCTGCGAGCGCACCTGCAGGCCCAAGGTGGTGGCGATCCGCTGCACCGCGCCGGCATCGCCGGCGACCGTCACCAGCACCTCGTCGGGCACGAACTCGCCACTGACCGCACGCGGCGGCGCGGCGAGATTGAGCCCGGTAGGCGGTGTGATGGGGCCGCTTGGCGGCGGAGCGGGCGCCGCTGAGCTTGTTGGACTCTTTGGAGGCGCCGGCTGCGTTGGCGCAGGCGTTGGCCGTGCAGGCGGATTCGGGAACAGGTCGACGATCAGCGACGGCAGGAACACGGCGCCGCCGACGGCATTGCCCGCGCCGGATTGCCCGCCGCCGTCCTTGTCGCAGTCAGCGCCGGCCGCCGTCGTGCGGCTGAGGCAGTCGATCTGCTTTTGCGAGAGGTTCGGATCGTTGGTCTGCGCAACGGCGGGAGCGCCTACAAATGTCGCCGCCAGCATTGCCGCATGAAGAACGACCGCCTTAGCCGCCATCGACCGGTTTCCTTCCCTGCACCACAGCTTCCGCGAAAGGCTGGGCGGCAATAAGGCCGACGAGCTTGTCGTAGTCGGCCGCCGTGCTGGCCGGGATCGTCACGTGAAACACATTGGCGGCGGTCGGCCCGCCGGCGATCTTCAGCCCGTTCTGGCCAAGGAAGGCGGCGATGTCCGACATCTTGGCATCCGGCTTGAACTTGACCAGGGCAAAGGGCAGGTTCGCCAGATCATCCTGAGCGCCGGCGATTTCAAAGTCGTTGCCCTTGCCGCCCGGCCGCTCGAAAGACTGCGCCACGACCAGCGCAAGCAGCGCCGCGGCCGCCGTCCAGGCGACGCCCGAGGGGATCGCCGTGACCCGGCCGAAGACCTTCGCCAGCCATGACTGGCCGGCGGGCGCGCGCGCCGGACCGGCCTCGGCGTCGAGCGCCCTTGCAAAGCGCGAGAGCGCGTCGGCCGGCGGTCGGATCGCCTCGTTGGCGGCGGCGGTGCCAGAGAATTCGGCCTCCGCCTCGCCGAGCGCGGCCATCGCCGCAGGATCGGAGGCCAGCCATTCCTCGACGGCTTCGAGTTCGGCGCCTTCCAGCGAACCGTTGAGGTAGAACGGCAGCAACGTCTCCATCTCGTCGCGGCGCGACATCTTTTCA
Source organism: Mesorhizobium sp. WSM3868 (assembly GCF_002294785.1). NCBI lineage: Bacteria > Pseudomonadati > Pseudomonadota > Alphaproteobacteria > Hyphomicrobiales > Phyllobacteriaceae > Mesorhizobium > Mesorhizobium sp. WSM3868. The sequence goes on from NZ_NSGB01000002.1 coordinate 451,643, forward strand.
GCGGCGCTCATGGCCACCCCCTGTCGTAACCGGCGGCCTTGAGGGCCTCGCCGAGTTTCTTGCGGGCGTAGAACATCCTGGTCTTGACGGTGGCGACCGGGATGTTGAGCACCTCGCCGATCTCGGTCACCGACTGGCCATGGTAATAGGCAAGGTCGATCACCGTGCGGTGTTCCTCCGGCAAGGCATCGACAAAGCGGCGCAAGGCGGCGGCCTTGCCCTCTTTCATGGTGACGACTTCCGGCGTGTCGGCGCTGTCGGGAACCTGTGCCGCCTCATCGTCGCCGATCCAGTCTTCCTTCTTCTTGCGCAGCAAGGACAGCGCCTTGAAGCGGGCGATGCCGAGCAGCCAGGTCGAGACTTCGGAGCGGCCTTCGAAGCTCGGCGCCTGGCGCCACAATTCGAGAAAGACCTCGTTGGTTATATCGTCGGCCATCATTTCCGATCCCGTCTGGCGCGCCACGAAACGGTAGATCCGCGCGTGGTGACGCATGAACAGGAGCCGCACGGCGGCCCGGTCGCCCTTCGCGATCCGGTCTACAAGCGCGCGATCGGTTTCGGTCGCCGCGTTCATGGCCGGTCGAGCCGCCTGGCTCCTCGTGGCTCTGTCGCTGGTCGGTCCAAAAAGGTTCATCCTCCGCCAAGGAATTTCGGAAGCTAACCGAAGAAGATGAGCGTTGCCAGAGGTGGCGCCCCCTTCTCCCCTTGTGGGAGAAGGTAGATCGGCGCGGAGCGCCGAGACGGTTGAGGGGTGTTCCAGCGGAGTGAGACGTTGGCGTTCACTGGAACAGCCGTCATCCGTCGCCTTTGGCGACACCTTCTCCCACAAGGGGAGAAGGGGAGCTAAATCAAGAACACCTTCCCCTTCATCGTCGCCGGCACCTCCACGCCGAGCCGGCTCAGCACCGTCGGCGCGAGCTGCAGCTGTTCGAGCAGCGCGTCGGCTTCTGGACCCTTCGCCGGCCCGAAATAGTAGAGCGCGAAATCCTGCATCTCGTCATCATGCCCGCCATGATGGCCGCGGTCCGTCTGGCCGTGATCGGCGGTGACGATAACTTCATAGCCGGCTTCGCGCCAACCGGGCAGGAAGGCGGCGAGCATACCGTCCATCGCGTAGCAGGCATGATCCATCTCGTGGCAGTCGTGGCCGAAGCGATGGCCCATCGAGTCCAGCGTGCAGCTGTGCAGGATGCCGTAGTCGATGCCGTGGCGGCGGGTGAGCATGGTCAATGTCGCGAAAAGGTCGACATCGCTCGGAGTCATCTGGTTCTTGAGATTGTAGCCGGTCATGGTGTGGAAGCGGCCATGCGTGATCGGCCCGCCAGGCTCGTCGAATTCCATGTCCTCGACCAGATCGAACGGGTGGGAGTGGAAGAATTCCGACCAGTAGGAATGCGTCACCGCCCCGGTCCTGCCGCCGGCCTTGCTCACCTCCGAGAAGATATCGGGCTGCCTGACCCGGAACCGGTTCTCGTTGGAGAGGATGCCATGAACCTGCGGCGCGACCCCGGTATGGATCGAGGCGTAGCAGCAGGCCGATGTTGACGGCAGCACGGAGCGCATTCTCCACACTTGCGCCTCACCCGATTGTACCCAGCCTTCGAGATTCCCCATGAGCCGGCGCCAGTTCCGGTAGGGCACGCCGTCAAGGATGATGAGCAGCAATTTGGATTTAAGCGCCACGGGCAATTCCATGCGGTCTTGCGGGAGGGATCAGCATCGAAGGCTTGACGGACCCGGCCAAGTCCCAGAAGCGCAGAGAAGAGCAAGCCAGCTTAGTTGCCGGCGCTTTCCATGCGCCGGCCCGCGATCGCCTTCTCCAGCCAGCCGATCTCCATTTCGGGGACCGAGGACAATAGAAGGTCGGTATAGGCATCGAAGGGCGGCGCCAGCACCTTGCTCTTGGAGCCGTAGCGAACGACCTCGCCGCGATACATGACCGCGATCGAATCGGCGATCGACTTCACTGTCGCGAGGTCGTGGGTGATGAAGAGATAGGCCACTTTCTCGATCTGCTGCAGGTTGAGCAGCAGCTTGAGGATGCCGTGGGCGACCAGCGGATCGAGCGCCGAGGTCACCTCATCGCAGATGATCAGCTTCGGCTTGGCGGCGAGCGAACGGGCGATGCAAACGCGCTGCTTCTGGCCGCCCGAAAGCTCGGCCGGATAGCGGTCGATGAAGCCCTTGCCCATCTCGATCTGGTCGAGTAGCTCGGCGACGCGCTTGTCGCGCTCGCGGCCTCTTATGCCGAAATAGAACTCGAGCGGCCGGCCGATGATCGTTCCCACGGTCTGGCGCGGGTTCATCGCGACATCGGCCATCTGGTAAATCATCTGCAGCTGGCGCAGATCCTCCTTCGGCCGGTCGGCGAGCCTGTTGCCAAGCGTTCGGCCGTCGAAGAAGACGCTGCCCTGCTCGGGCGGCAGGAGGCCGGTGATGGCGCGCGCCAGCGTCGATTTGCCGGAACCGCTCTCGCCGACGACGGCCAGCGTCTGGCCCGGGTAGATGTCGACCGAGACGTTCTTCAGCACCTTGACGAGACCGCCGCCATAGGCGGCCGTCACGTTCTTCACCGACAGCATCGGTGTGGTGCCGGGCTGCTGTTCGTTGTGCTCGATCTCATGCACCGAGACCAGCGCGTTGGTGTATTCCTGGCGCGGCTCCTTGATGATCTGGCGGGTACCGCCCCATTCGACCAGCCGGCCATGGCGCAGCACCATGATCTCGTCCGCGACCTGCGCGACCACGGCGAGGTCGTGGGTGATGTATAAGGCCGCCACATGGGTATCGCGGATGGCGTCCTTGATCGCCGCCAGCACGTCGATCTGCGTCGTCACGTCGAGCGCCGTGGTCGGCTCGTCGAAGACGATCAGGTCGGGCTCGGAGCAAAGCGCCATCGCCGTCATGACGCGCTGCAACTGGCCGCCGGAGACCTGGTGCGGGAAGCGCTCACCGATCGTTTCCGGATTGGGCAGGCTGAGCTTCTTGAACAGCGCGACGGCTCGCTTTTCGGCCTCGGCCCGGGTTGCCGTGCCGTGCAGAAGCGTCGCCTCCACCACCTGGTCCATCAGCCGGTGCGCCGGATTGAAGGCTGCCGCCGCCGACTGGGCGACATAGCACACTTCGCGGCCGCGCAGCTTGCGCAAGCCCTCCTTGCCGCCCTTCAGTATATCGCGGCCGTTGAGGATCACCTCGCCGCCCGTAATGCGCACGCCGCCCCGGCCATAGCCCATGGAGGACAGGCCGATCGTCGACTTGCCGGCGCCGGATTCGCCGATCAAGCCGAGCACCTTGCCCTTCTCCAGCGTCAGCGAGACATCATGGACAAGGGTGATGGTCTTCGGCGCCTCGCCGGGCGGGTAGACGGTCGCCTCGATGCGCAGATTGCGGATGTCGAGGAGTCGGCCGGAGTTTGCTTTGCTGTCAGCCATCACCCGCGCCCTCCCTTCAGGCTGGTCGTGCGGTTGAGTACCCAGTCGGCGACAAGGTTGACCGAGATCGCCAGAGCCGCGATCGCCGCCGCCGGGATGAGCGCCGCCGGGATGCCGAAGACGATGCCGTCCTTGTTCTCCTTCACCATGCCGCCCCAGTCGGCGTCCGGCGGCTGCACGCCGAGGCCGAGGAAGGAGAGCGTCGACAGGAAAAGCACCGCATAGATGAAGCGCAGGCCGAGTTCCGAGACCAGCGGCGACAGCGCGTTCGGCAGAATCTCGCGGAAGATGATCCAGCCGCTGCCTTCGCCGCGCAGTTTCGCGGCCTCGACATAGTCCATGACGTTGATGTCGACCGCCACCGCGCGCGACAAGCGGTAGACGCGGGTCGAATCGAGGATGCCCATCACCAGGATCAACGTCACCAGGTTGGACGGCAGCACCGACAGGACGACCAGGCCCATGATCAGCGTCGGGATCGACATCAGCAGGTCGACGAGGCGCGACAGCATCGTGTCGAACCAGCCGCCGAACACCGCCGCCGAGAAGCCCAGAATGGCGCCGAGCGAAAAGGACAGCGCGGTGGCCAGCACGGCGATGAACAGTGTGATGCGGGCGCCATAGATCATGCGGGACAAGAGATCGCGGCCGAGATTGTCGGTGCCCAACAGGTGCACCGATGACATCGGTTCCCAAGGGACGTCGCTGACGATCTCGGCATTGCCGTGCGGGGCAATCCATGGCGCCAAGACCGCGGCCAGCACGAACAGTGTCGTCAGCACAATGCCGATCAGCGCCGCGACAGGAGTGCGTCTGATATCGAGCATACCGGCGCCCCCTACTTCGGATGCCTGAGCCGCGGATTGGCGACGATCGCCGCAATGTCCGCGATGATGTTGAGGGCGATATAGACGGCCGCAAAGATCAGGCCGACCGCCTGGACGACGGGAACGTCGCGCTTGGTGACGTGGTCGACGAGATATTGCCCCATGCCCGGATAGACGAAAATCACCTCGACCACGACGACGCCGACCACCAGATAGGCGAGGTTCAGCATGACGACATTGATGATCGGCGCGATCGCGTTCGGGAAGGCATGCTTGCGGATGACCGCGAAAGCCGAGAGCCCCTTGAGCTCCGCCGTCTCGACATAAGCCGATTGCATGACGTTGAGGATCGCCGCTCGCGTCATGCGCATCATGTGGGCGAGCACCACCAGCGTCAGCGCCGCCGCCGGCAGCGCGATCGCCTGCAAGCGCTCGCCTAACGACATTCCGTCATAGACGGTCGAGATGGCGGGGAACCATTGATGCTCGACCGCGAAGTAGAAGACCAGCAGGTAGCCGATGAAGAATTCCGGGAACGAAGTCGAGGCGAGCGCCACCCCGGAGATCATCTTGTCGACCCAGCCATTGCGGTAGCGCACCGCGATCAGGCCAAGCGTGATCGCCAGCGGAATGGCCACGATTGCCGCCCAGAAGGCCAGGAACAAGGTGTTCCACAGCCGTTCCTTGATCGATGTCGCTATGTCCTGGCCGCTCGACATGGCAGTGCCGAGATCGCCGGTGAGCACGCCGCCCAGCCAGTGGAAGTAGCGGATATAGGCAGGCTGATTGAGTCCGAGCTGTTCGCGCAGATTGGCGAGCGACTCCGGCGTCGCCGATTGTCCGAGGATGGCTTGGGCGACGTCGCCGGGCAGGATCTGCGTGCCGGCGAAGATCAGGACCGAAACGGCCAGCAGAAGGAGGATGCCCAGCGCAACGCGCTGGGCCACCAGTTTCACGACGGGTGAGGACATCTCCGCAAGGCCGGACCTTAGGCTTCCATCCAGCACTTCGCCAAGGCGTAGCCGTTCATCAGCTCCTGATGCGGATCGTCCACCCAGCCACCGACTTTGGGACCAGTTGCGTCGATGAACTGGTTGAACATCGGCAGAATCAAGCCGCCCTCGTCACGCACCATCACAGCCATGTCATGGTACATCTGCTTGCGCTTGGCCTCGTCGAGCTCGGCGCGCGCCGCCAGCACCATCTTGTCGAAGTCCGGCCGCTTGAACCGCGTGTCGTTCCAGTCGGCGCTCGACAGGTACGCGGTCGAGTACATTTGGTCCTGCGTCGAGCGGCCGCCCCAATAGGAAGCGCAGAAGGGCTGCTTGTTCCAGACTTCGTTCCAATAGCCGTCGCCGGGCTCGCGCTTGATTTCCAGCTTGATGCCGGCCTTGGCCGCGCTCTGCTGATAGAGCTGCGCGGCATCGACCGCGCCGGGGAAGGCGACATCCGACGTCCTGAGCAGGACGGCGCCGTCGTGACCCGACTTCTTGTAGTGGAACTTGGCCTTGTCGGGGTCGTATTTGCGCTGCTCGATCTCGGTGAACAGCGGGTAGGAGGCGTTGATCGGGAAGTCGTTGCCGAGCGAGCCGTAGCCGCGCAGCACCTTGTTCAGCATCTCTTCGCGGTTGATCGCCAGCTTCAGCGCCATCCTGAGGTCGTTGTTGTCGAACGGCGCCGTGTTGCAATGCATGATGAACACGTAGTGGCCGGGACCGGAGTGGTTGCGGATGGTGACGCCCCGCACGCGCTTGATCAGGTCGACGATCTTCGGCTCGACGCGGTTGATCATGTTGACCTGACCGCCCTGCAGGGCCGCCGTGCGCGCCGTCGCGTCGTTGATGACGACGACTTCGACTTGGTCGGCATGGCCCATCTTGTCGCCCTGCCAGTAGTTGGCGAAGCGTTCGCCGACATGGCGCACGCCGGGCTCGTTGACCTTGACCTTGTAAGGGCCGGCGCTGATGCCGGCATCGGGTTTGTCCTTGCCGCCATTCGGCTGGACGATCAGGTGATAGTCGCTGAGCAGATAGGGAAGGTCGGCGTTGGCTTCCTTCAGGGTCAGCACCACTTCCTTGCCGTTGGCCTTGATGGTCTCGATGCCCTTCATGTAGCCGAGCGCGCCGGACTTCGACTTCTCGTCCGAATGGCGCTCGAGCGTGGCTGCCACGTCCTGGGCGGTCACCGTCTTGCCGTTGTGGAATTCGATGCCGTCGCGGATCTTCAGCGTCCAGACCTTGGCGTCGTCGGAAGAGCCGATTTCCTCGGCGATGCGGTTCTCGAGCTTGCCGTCGGGCGACAGCTCGACGATCATTTCGCCCCAGCACTTGCCGAAGGCGAAGGGCACCTGGGTCATCATCAGCGCGGGGTCGAGGCTGTTGGTGGATTCACCGCCGACCAGGCCGGCCTTCAACGTGCCGCCCTTGACGGGGCCGGCAGCCCGGGCAGCGCTCGAAAGCAGCGAGTTGGCGAAGGGCGCGGTGACGCCGAGCGCGGCGGCGCGGCCAAGGAAGTCGCGGCGGCTGAGCTTTCCGGCAGCGACGCGCCGGCTGAGATAGTCGAGTTCGTTTGTCATTACGGGTTCCTCACTCTGATGGTACGACCATGTGGTCGGTTCTTGTTCTTGTGAGGGATAATGAGCGCAACGGAAAGCTGTAAGCAAGACCGAATGCGACATGCCGTGGCGTAAATGGCGCGTCGCATTTGGACCAATCTTGTCAGCGCTCACACGAGAGCGCGGGGAATCGTCTGTTTGAAATCGCGCTCGAACACCAGTGTTTCGCCCTCATAGGCCTCGATTCTGGCGCTGAGGATGAAGTCTTGCGCGTCCGAGCGCATCTCGGCGAAGGTCTCGGTCCGCACCGACCATTCATTTCGCGACAATGTCTGCGTCCAATGCGTGCTGCCCGTCGCCGACAGGGGATCGTCGGGTTGGATCGCCCATGTCTCCCTGACCATGCTGCCGTGGACCAGCCCGTGCTCCAGGTCGCGCACCTCGCCGAAATCGTCCGTTACGGCAAGCGTGACGACGCCGGTCTTTTCGTTGCGGTGGATATGCCGTTCGGAATTGGTCGGCCTGATCGTCTCGGTCGCCCAGGGCGTAGCCCCTTCCGGTTCGGGAAACGAGAGCTCGTCGGCCGTCGCCGGCGGACGCAGCGGCAGCTTGAGCGTCGCTGCCGACAGTTCGAGCGTCGCCGGCTCCGGCGAAGGCCAGATCATCGGCCAGTAGGCGGTCGAGACGGCGACCCGCAGGCGGTGCCCGGCCGGCACCCGGTAGGCGCACTGATCGAGCACGACGCGTGCCGAGACCGTCTCGCCTGGCACCAGCGCTTCCGGGAACTCGTGCGAGTTGCGGTGGGTGAGGTTGAGCACGCCATAGGAGATCAGCTCCGAGGCGCCGTCCGGATGCACGTCACAGAGACGCACCGCGATGTTGGCCTGGCGGCGGTCCGAGGCGACCCGTACTTCGACTTCCGGCGCGCCGACGATGTCGATCGCCTCCTCGAGTTCGACCTGGTCGAAGCATACAGAAAGCGCGTCGTCGGGGCGCTGGTCGCCCGGCAGTTCCGGACCGAAGGTGAAGGGAAAATACTCGCCGCCCGCAAGCCCGCAACTTTGCGGCGAGGCGACGATTGCCGGTCCGGCGCCTTCGGCGATGAGCTCGGTTGCCTTGACCTTGATGTCGGGCGAGGGCCATTGCTGTTCCGCAACCCAGCGGCCTGACCGTTCGGGATGCCAGCGGGCCGGACGCACGCTGTCCATCACATAGGCGCGGTAGTCCGGGTCGGCCTCGACGCCGGTCGCCGCGCCCTTCAGCCAGCGGTCCCACCAGCGCAGCGCCTCCTGCAGGAAGCCGATGGCCGGATTGGGTGCCGCGTAATGCGGATATTTGTGGATCCAGGGGCCGACGATGCCCTTCACCGGCGCCTGGATGTTGGTGACCAGATTGGAGATCGTGTTGCGGTAGCCGTCATGCCAACCGCCGATCGACAGCACTGCCGCCGTAACGGCTGAAAAGTCCTCGCAGATCGAGCCGCGTTTCCAGTAAGCATCGCGATGCTGGTGGCTGAGCCACAGCGGCGCGAGAAAGGGCTGGTTCTCCAGCCGGCTCAGCCACAGATCGCGCCAGCGGTTGCCGCCGGCGATTTCCGGATCCGGCGGCCGCGACGAGTAGGAGAGCATCGTCGAGGCCCAGCCGAAATTCTCGAGCAGCAGGCAGCCGCCCTTGTAGTGGATGTCGTCGGCATAGCGGTCGACGGTCGAGCACAGGCTGATCACCGCCTTCAGCGCCGGCGGCTGCTTTGCCGCGACCTGCAGGCAGTTGAAGCCGCCCCAGGATATGCCCATCATGCCGACATTGCCGTTGCACCAGGGCTGCGCGGCCGCCCAGGCGATGACGTCGCAGGCGTCCTGCAATTCCTGCTCGGAATATTCGTCGTCCATCAGCCCTTCGGAATCGCCGTTGCCGCGCATGTCGACGCGGATCGAGGCATAGCCGTGTCCGGCGAAATAGGGATGCGTCAGCTGATCGCGGAAGATGGTGCCGTCGCGCTTGCGGTAGGGCAAATGCTCGAGGACCGCCGGCACCGGGTTGTCGCCGGCATCCTCAGGCATCCATATGCGCGCCGACAGCCGGCAGCCATCCGGCATGACGATGCCCATATCGGGAAATTCGACGACCTTGCGAGGGAATTCTGTGACGGTTTTCATGCAAGGCACATGATGGAACCGTCGCCGAGGCGTCGTGGGCCAGCCGGCGAAATCGGCTGGTCAATAAGCGTCAGTTCAAAGCGTCAGTTCAGCGGAATGTCGTTGTCGGCCTTGCTCGCCTGGTATGTGCCGGACAGCGCGTCATAGCGTGCGGAGATCTTGGCAATGCGCGCCTCCAGCCGCCTGCGTTCCGCCTCGGGCAAAGCGCGCACCAGCCGGCGTATGGAAAAGCTCTTCCAATAGGCGTTCTCGGCGTTGTAGCCGCCGGGATCGAGTGTGAAGACCTCCTTCAGGATCTTCAGGTCATGCGGGATGGCGAAGCTGTCGCGCGAGTCCTCGTGGCTGAAGAGGTAGTAGAAATTGTCGAAGCCGGTCCAGGTGATCGCCGACAGGCACAGCGAGCAGGGCTCGTGCGTGGCCAGGAACAGCGCATCCCTGGTGTCGACGCGCTGGGCCCTGGGCATTTCGTAAAATCGCTTCAGGCAGTGCATCTCGCCATGCCAGAGCGGATTTTCGATTTCGTTGTTGGTTTCGGCGAGCACCAGCGAGCGGTCGTCTTTCCGCAGGATGGCGGCGCCGAAGAGTTTGTTGCCATGGTCAACGCCTTCAGCGGTCTTCGGCACGATATCGTGCTCGATAACGTCGAGCAGGCGGTCGATCAGCGAAATGTCTGTCATCGGGAAAAACTGGCAGCTTTCAGGGAAGATGGATCTCGTAAGGGTGCGAGAAATGGCACTCTTCGAGGTTGGCGCCGTCGCCGCCACGGTCGACGATGAGGAAGTCCTGTTCCTCGCCGATCGGCGTTAGCACGCCGTGCCAGAGGTTGCGCCGGTAGTTGATGCCCTGCCCGGGCGCGGTGATGAAGGCGTGCGGCTCGCCTGGGCCGTCCGGAGTGTCATGGCAGACGACAACCAGAAAGGGCCGCGGCGACAGCGGAATGAAAGCCTGGCTGCCGAGCGGATGGCGCTCGACCATGGTCAGTTTCAGCGGCATCTCGTAGGGGGTGCCGCGCACCATCGAGATCAGCACCTTGGCATTCGGGCCGGTGGCCTCGGCGGTGGCGAGATCGTGGTAGCGCATCGCCTTGCCGCCATTGATCGGGTAGCGGTTCTCGCCGCCCATATCGATCACGTCGCCAAACGGCGCGAAGTTTTCGCGTGTCAGCGGCTGGGCCACGATTTGGGTCACCGCGCGCGAGCCCCAAGGGCGCCGCCAAGCTTGGCGTGCCGGTTGACGTCCTTGTAGAGCAGGTAGCGGAAATTCCCGGGACCGCCGGCGTAGCAGGCCTGCGGGCAAAAGGCGCGCAGCCACATGAAGTCGCCGGCCTCGACCTCGACCCAGTCCTGATTGAGGCGATAGACTGCCTTGCCTTCGAGCACATAGAGCCCATGCTCCATGACATGGGTCTCGGCGAAGGGGATGACCGCGCCGGGTTTGAGCGTGACGATGGTGACATGCATATCGTGGCGCATGTCGGCCGGGTCGACGAAGCGCGTCGTCGCCCAGTGGCCTCCCGTGCCGGGCATCGGGCTCGGCTCGACCTCCTTGTCGCTGCTGAAGAAGGCTTCCGGAACGTCGAGGCCGTCGACCGCCTCATAGGCCTTGCGGACCCAGTGGAAGCGGACCGCACCGCTGCTCTCATTGCGCACCGTCCAGCCGCTGCCCGGCGGCAGGAAGGCGAAGCCGCCTGGGCGAAGCACATGGTTCTTGCCGGCAAGCGAGACCGTAAGCTCGCCCTCGACCACGAACAGCACGCCCTCGGCTTCGGGGTCGAGCTCAGGCCGGTCGCTGCCGCCGCCGGGCAGGACCTCGACGATGTACTGCGAAAAGGTCTCGGCGAAGCCCGAAAGCGGTCTTGCGATGATCCAGGCCCTTGTCTTGTCCCAGAACGGCAGCGGGCTGGTGACGATGTCCTGCATCACGCCCTTGGGGATCACCGCATAGGCTTCGGTGAAGACGGCGCGGCCGGTCAACAGCTCGTGCTGACCGGGATGGCCGCCATGCGGCGCGTAATAGGTTCGCTCGGCCATGTTCATCTTGTCCATGTGTTGAAGCCTATTTTGGAAGCATGTCTTTGAGCCGAAGCAGCGCGATGCGCTCGACTTGTTTGCACGCGGTGTCGAATTCATTGCTGCGGCTGTTGCCGATGCGAGCCTCGAACTCCGCCAGGATCTGGTCCTTCGTCTTGCCCTTGACCGCGATGATGAAGGGAAAGCCGAAGGTCGTGACATAGGCGGCGTTGAGCTTCGAAAACAGCTCGCGCTCCTTGTCGGTCAGCGCGACGAGCCCGGCGGAGGCCTGTTCTTTGGCTGATTCCGCCGTCAGCCGCTTGGCCGCCGCCAGCTTGCCGGCAAGGTCGGGATGGGCGTTGAGCACGGAAAGCCGCTCGGCCTCGGTCGCCGCGCGGAAGACGCGGCACAGCGCGTTGTGCAGGCCGCCGGCGCTGTCATGGGCCGGGCCGAGCTCCAGTTCGTAGGCCCGCTCGGCGATCCACGGCGAATGCTCGAACACCCCGCCGAAGGCATGCACGAATTCCTCGAATTCCATCCGGGACGGGCGCAGCGCCGGCGCCTGGTAGGGGTGCGTCTCGCGCCAGTGTTTTGCGATATCGATGCGCCGGGTCAACCACACCCTGTCATGCGACTTCACATAGTCGACGAAGCGCGTCAGCGCCGCCACGCGGCCCGGACGGCCGATCAGCCGGCAATGCAGGCCGATGTTCATCATGCGCGGCCGCCCCGCCTTGCCCTCCGCATAGAGCGTGTCGAAACTGTCCTTCAGATAGGCGAAGAACTGGTCGCCCGAATTGAAGCCCTGCGGCGTGGCGAAGCGCATGTCGTTGGCGTCGAGCGTATAGGGGATGATGAGCTGCGGCTTCTCCAAACCATCCCGGTCGAACCAGTAGGGCAATTCGTCGTCATAGGTGTCGGAGACGTAATCGAAGCCGCCTTCCTCGGCGACGAGTCGCACCGTGTTGACGGAAGTGCGGCCGGTGTACCAGCCGGTCGGCCGCGCGCCGGTCACTTCGTAATGCAGACGGATCGTCTCTTCGAGGTCGCGTCGCTCGTCCTCCGCGCTATGGTCGCGGTAGTCGATCCATTTCAGCCCGTGCGAGGCGATCTCCCAGCCGGCCTCCTGCATCGCCGCGACCTGATCGGGGGAGCGTGCCAGCGCCGTGGCGACGCCGTAGCAGGTCACCGGCACCTCAGCTTGCGTGAACAGCCGGTAGAGCCGCCAGAAGCCGGCGCGGGCGCCGTATTCATAGATCGATTCCATGTTCCAATGGCGCTGGCCGAGCCAGGGGGCGGCGCCGACAATCTCGGATAGGAAGGCTTCGGAAGCCTTGTCGCCGTGCAGCACGCAGTTCTCGCCGCCTTCCTCGTAATTGACGACGAACTGCACCGCGACATAGGCGCCGCCGGGCCATTTCGGGTCCGGCGGATTGGCTCCGTAACCGCGCATGTCCCGTTCGTAACGCATGATCGCTCCTGCCCGAATGTTGAGATGAAGATATCGAAAGGAGTGCTCGTGCATTCCCCCGAAAATTTTTGAAAGTGCTTTTTGCCGCACTCCGCTCGACCGGGGCTTATGCATCGCCTTTAATTGGCGCACAATTGACCTGAAAACGTTCGACTACTTGGGATGGGAGGCGGCCAGTGGCAGAAACGTCGAAAGCCGATGGCGGGCGTCTGACGACCCATGTCCTCGATACCGCGACCGGCAGGCCGGCAAAGGGCCTTTCGATCGGGCTTTTCCGCCTCGAAGGCCAGGCCCGCACGCATTTGAAGACCGTCACCACCAATGATGACGGCCGCTGCGACGCGCCGTTGCTTGCCGGCGCCGACTTCCGCACCGGCGAGTACGAGCTGGTCTTCGCTGCCGGCGATTATCTGCGCGGGCAGGGCGCCAGCCTGCCGGAGCCGGCTTTCCTCGACACCGTGCCGATCCGCTTCGGCATGGCGGAGGAGCGGCATTATCATGTGCCGCTCTTGATCTCGCCGTACGGCTACTCGACCTATCGCGGGAGCTGAGACATGGCCGACAAGACCCGTAACCAGATACGCTTCATCCTGAACGGCGCCGATGTCGCGCTGAACGACATCGCCCCCGACGCGACCCTGCTCGACTGGCTGCGGTTGAACCGCTCGCTGCGCGGCACCAAGGAAGGCTGTGCCGAGGGCGATTGCGGCGCCTGCACGGTGCTGGTCGGCAAGCTCTCGGTCGAGGGCCTGGTCTATGAAAGCGTCAATGCCTGCATCCGCTTCATGGGCTCGCTCGACGGCACCCATGTCGTCACCGTCGAGCATCTGCGCGGCAATGGCGAACAGCTTCACCCCGTGCAGCAGGCGATGGTCGATTTCCATGGCTCGCAATGCGGTTTCTGCACGCCTGGCTTCGTCATGTCGCTCTATGCGCTGTGGATGAAGACGCCCAACCCGTCCGACGCGGCGATCGAAAAGGCGCTGCAGGGCAATCTCTGCCGCTGTACCGGCTACGAGGCGATCATGCGCGCCGCGCGCGCCATATCAAGCTACGGCAAGGCGGCGAAGGACCCGCTGGCAGTGGAGCGCAAGGATATCACTGCACGGCTGGGAGCGCTGCGCGACGGCGCCAGGGTCGAGGTCGGTTCGGGTAAGGAGCGGCTGATCGTGCCGGCTGACGTCGACGATTTCGCCATGGCGCTCGAGAAGGAGCCTGGCGCCACCATCGTTGCCGGCTCGACCGATGTCGGGCTGTGGGTCACCAAGCATATGCGCGACATTTCGCCGGCTATCTTCATCGGTGGCCTCGACGGCTTGCGCACGATCTCGGAGGCCGATGGCGTGATTACGATCGGCGCCGGCGTGACTTACAGCGAAGCCTTCGCAACGCTTTCCAGGCGCATCCCGGCCTTGGGACCGCTGGTCGACCGCATCGGCGGCGAGCAGGTGCGCAACATGGGCACCATCGGCGGCAACATCGCCAACGGCTCGCCGATCGGCGACACGCCGCCGCCGCTGATCGCGCTCGGCGCGCAGCTCACGCTCCGCAAGGGAAATGCCCGGCGCACGATCCCGCTCGAAACCTTCTTCATTGCCTATGGCAAGCAGGATCGGCAGCCCGGCGAATTCGTCGAGGCCGTCCATGTGCCCGTGCCAACAGAGGGCACGAAATTTGCTGTCTACAAGGTCACCAAGCGCCGCGACGAGGACATTACCGCTACCCTCGGCGCCTTTTATCTGACCGAGGCCAAGGACGGCACCGTGGCGGATATCCGGATCGCCTATGGCGGCATGGCGCCGACGCCGAAGCGGGCGACTGCGGTTGAAACCGCCCTTATCGGCAAAGTCTGGAGCGAAGCGAGTGTCGAGTCCGCGATGGCCGAATACGCCAGCGACTTCACGCCAATTACCGATATGCGTGCAACCGCCGAGTATCGGGCGCTGGCGGCGAAGAATCTTTTGCTGCGCTTTTATGTCGAAACCACCGGCACCAGGGCGCCGTTCCAAGTGACCCGCAACGAGGCGGCCTGATGAACAAGCACGCCACTCCCAACCTCAAGGCCGAAAAAATCGTCGGCGGCGTCGCCACCGAGCAGCGGCACGATTCCGCGCACAAGCATGTCAGCGGCGCCGCCGTCTATATCGACGACATGCCTGAGCCTGCCGGCACGCTGCATGTCGGCCTTGGCCTCGCCAAGGTCGCGCACGGCACGCTGAAGAGCATCGATCTGTCGGCGGTGCGCGCAACGCCAGGCGTCGTCGATGTGCTGACCTGTGCCGACGTGCCCGGCGAGAACGACGTCTCGCCGAGCAACATGCATGACGATCCGGTGCTCGCCGAGCACAAGGTGCTATTCTACGGCCAGCCGATCTTCGCCGTGGTAGCCGAGACACGCGAGGCGGCGCGCCGCGCGGCACGCCTGGCTAGGATCGAATATGACGAGCTTCCGGCCGTGATCGACATCTGGGACCTCGACCCGGTCAAGGACAAGCAGGTCACCACGCCGCTGATCCTGAAGCGCGGAGATGCGGCTGCCGCGATCGCGGCGGCACCCCGCCGCATCAAGAACCGCATGTGGCTTGGCGGCCAGGACCATTTCTACCTCGAGGGCCAGGTCTCGCTGGCGATCCCCGGTGAGGACGACGAGGTGATCGTCTATTGCTCGACGCAGGGGCCGAGCGAGACGCAGCATCTGGTTGCGCATGCGCTCGGCGTGCCGAGCCATGCGGTGACGGTGGAAGTGCGCCGCATGGGCGGCGGCTTCGGCGGCAAGGAGACGCAGGCCAACCAATGCGCGGCCATAGCCGCCATCGCGGCCAAGAAGCTGGGGCGCGCGGTGAAGATCAGGCTCGACCGCGACGAGGACATGACCGCCACAGGCAAGCGGCATGATTTCGCCATCGACTACGAGGTCGGCTTCGACGACGAGGGCAACATCCTCGGCGTCGATTTCACCTATGCCCTGCGCTGCGGCTTCTCCGCCGACCTGTCCGGTCCGGTCGGCGACCGGGCGCTCTTCCATTGCGACAACGCTTATTTCTATCCGGCGGTGCACGCGAAATCGGCGCCGCTTTTCACCAACACGGTCTCGAACACCGCTTTCCGCGGCTTTGGCGGCCCGCAAGGCATGGTCGGCGCGGAGCGCGTCATCGACGAAGTGGCCTTCGCGGTCGCCAAGGATCCGCTCGAAATCCGCAAGCTCAATTTCTATGACCCGATGGATGCGATCGGCGAACGCTGCCTCACGCCCTATCACCAGAAGGTCGAGGACAACATCATCCACCGCATCGTCGCGGAGCTGGAGGACAGCGCCAATTACGCGCGGCGGCGGCGCGAGATCAGCGCCTTCAACAACAACAGCCGCTTCATCAAGCGCGGCCTGGCGCTGACGCCGGTCAAGTTCGGCATTTCCTTCACAAAGACCGAGGCCAACCAGGCCGGCGCCCTGGTGCATGTCTATGCCGACGGCTCGGTGCATATGAACCATGGCGGCACCGAAATGGGCCAGGGCCTGCATCTCAAGGTGGCGCAGGTCGTCGCCGAGCAATTCCAGATCGATCTCGACCGGGTCAAGATCACCGCCACCACCACAGCCAAGGTGCCGAACACCTCGCCGACGGCGGCATCTTCCGGCGCCGACCTCAACGGCATGGCGGCGCAGGATGCCGCTCGGCAGATCCGCAAGCGGCTGACCGATTTCGCGGCCGAAAAATACCAGGTGCCGCTCGACCAGGTCGTGTTCCTGCCCAACCGGGTGCGCATCGGCAACCAGGAAATCGCCTTCAACGATCTGGTCAAGCAAGCCTACATGAACCGCGTCCAGCTCTCGGCGGCTGGCTTCTACAAGACGCCGAAGATCCATTGGGACCGCAGCAAGGGCCGCGGCCATGCCTTCTACTACTACGCCTATGGCGCGGCCTGCTCGGAAGTCTCGGTCGATACGCTGACCGGCGAATATGTCGTCGAGCGTACCGACATTCTGCACGATGCCGGCCGCTCGCTGAACCGCGCGATCGACCTCGGCCAGGTCGAGGGCGGCTTCATCCAGGGCATGGGCTGGCTGACGACGGAAGAGCTTTGGTGGGACAACGGCGGCCGGCTGCGCACGCATGCACCGTCGACCTACAAGATCCCGCTCGCTTCCGACCGGCCAAAAATCTTCAACGTCAAGCTGACCGACTGGTCGTCGGCCTACGAGCCGACCATCCATCGCTCCAAGGCGGTCGGCGAGCCGCCGCTGCCACACGGCATGTCGGTGCTGCATGCGCTCTCCGACGCGGTGGCGAGTGTCGCCGATCACAGGATCTGCCCGCGCCTCGACGCCCCGGCGACGCCGGAACGGGTGCTGTTGGCGATCGAAAGGCTGAAGCGGGAAGCCGCAAAGCCGGCCTGAACGGGCCAAAACGTGCAATTCGAGGCGCGAAACGCTATATGGAAATGCAGACGATGAACTCGAAAGTGCAAAGCCTGAAGGCGTTTCTCGGCCAGGCAGGCCGGGCCGCGCTCGTCGAGGTCGCGGCCACCAAGGGCTCGACCCCGCGCGAAGCCGGCGCCTTCATGCTCGTCTCACCATCGGCGATTTTCGGCACCATCGGCGGCGGCCAGCTTGAATTCATGGCGATCGACAAGGCGCGACAGATGCTTTTCTCCCCCCTTGAGGGGGCGATGGCCGCGAAGCGGCCAGAGGGGGTGCTCTCAGAAGGCGAGAGAGCGCCGAGCACTGCGCCGGCGACCCCACCCGATGGCTTGGCCGCCACCCTCCCCTCGAGGGGGAGGGAAGCCCGCATCGAGGTCGACGAAACCTGCGCGACCCTGGATGTTCCACTGGGTCCTGAAATCGGCCAATGCTGCGGCGGCCGAGTCGAGGTTCTGATCCGCTTGGTTGACGCTAGGATCGAACAGGAACTGATCGCCAAGGCCGAGGCCGAGGAGGCGCATCTGCCGCATGTCTATGTCTTTGGCGGCGGCCATGTCGGCCAGGCGCTGGCCGCGTCGTTGGCGCTGCTGCCCATTCATGTGGAGGTCGTCGAGACGCGGGCCGATGCGCTGGAAGGCATGCCGGAAACGGTTGAGACGCGGCTGACGCCGATGCCCGAAGCGGTGGTGCGCGAAGCCCGGGCGGGATCGGCCTTCGCCATCCTCACCCATGACCATGCGCTCGATTTCCTGATCGTCGCCGAGGCGCTGAAGCGCGACGACGCCGCCTATGTCGGCATGATCGGCTCGAAGACCAAGAAGGCGACGTTCAAGAACTGGTTCCTGAAGTCCGACGAGGGCAGCGAGGCGCAGTTCAACCGCCTCTTCTCGCCGATCGGCAGCAATACCGTGAAGGACAAGCGCCCGCCGGTGATCGCCGCGCTCGCCGCCGCCGAAATCATGACGGCGCTGGTGTCGCATGCGGCCCAGGCCTCGGCCGCGCCCGCAAAGGCGATGGCCGGCTGATTCAGCCGGCCATGGGAGGAGCCTAGCCGGCTATTCCTTTTCCTGCGTATGCGCTTCGAGGAGCCACAGCAATTTGTCGAGCGAACGCGAGTAGGCGGTAAAGATGTCGGCGGTGTCGGCATCGCCGGCGTCGTCCGCCTCGTCGATCGCCTCACGCGCCAGCCTGGCAGCCGTGGCATAACGGTCGATCAGCGCCGCCAGATGATCCTTGGTCTTGTGGATGTCGGTTGGATAGGGCTGGAGCTTCGTTGCCCTCGACACGTCCTGCGAGGTGCCGTGCGCGGTGCCGCCGAGCTGCACGGCGCGTTCTGCGATGATGTCGACATGGCCGTCGATCTCCTCGCGGAATTCGTCGAGCATCTCATGGATGGCGATGAACTGCGGTCCCTTGACGTTCCAGTGCGCCTGCTTGGTGACCAGCGCTAGGTCGATGGCATCGGCAAGCCTGGCATTGAGAAGATCGATCGATTCCTTCTTGGCGTCGGATTTGAGGTCGTTCTTGGTGACAATGGCGTCCATGGTCGGCTCCTGTGGCGCTGGGTCGCTGCGAAAGCTGGGGACTGGTCTCGAAGGGCGGCCGTGCAGCCGCCAATCGCCAGAACGGGGACGGAGCGGGTTTCGTTCCGCATCGGATCGAGGGGCGCACACTGGCGAAGGTATGACTGATGCTCACAGCTGCTCGTCGCTTTCTTCGTTTCCCAAACCGGATTGAACCGTGTTTTCTGCACGCCTGACGAACACGAATGACGAACACGGGACGAGCGACATGGATGTTTTGCGCATAGCGGCGTTTTCGGACGGCAACAGCGGCGGCAACCCGGCCGGCGTGGTGATTGGCGAGGTTCTGCCCGACGCCGCAGACATGCAGCGCGTCGCTGCAGAGGTCGGCTTTTCCGAGACCGCCTTTGCCGCACGTGAAGGGGAAGGCTGGCGTGTCCGCTACTTTTCGCCCGAATCGGAAGTGCCGTTCTGCGGCCACGCCACCATCGCGCTGGGCGCGGCGTTGGTCAGAAGGTTCGGCGACGGAATTTTCAAGCTGCTCCTGAACCAGGCCGCCATCACCGTCGAAGGGTTTCGCGACGGCGCCAATTTTGCCGCCGCCCTGCAGTCGCCGCCGACGCGCAGCCGGGCGGCCCCGTCGGAGCTGGCCGGCGAAACCCTGGCGATGTTCGGTTACCAGGAGGGCGATCTCGATCCCGCCATTCCGCCCGCGCTGGTTCATGGCGGCGCCGACCATCTGGTGCTGGCCTTGAAGTCGCGCAAGGCGCTCGCCGCCATGGCCTATGACCTGAAACAGGGGCGGGCCCTGATGCGGCGCGAGGGACTGGTAACGATCCTGCTCGCCTATGCCGAAACGCCGCGTCTCTTCCACACGCGCAATCCCTTCGCTTCCGGCGGCGTCTATGAGGATCCGGCGACCGGCGCTGCCACCGCCGCCTTTGCCGGCTATCTGCGCGACATTGGCTGGGCGCATGGCGGCGCGGTCGACATCGTTCAGGGCGAGGATATGGGCATGCGCTCGCGGCTGCATGCCGATATTCCGCCCACCCCGGGCAGCTCGATCCGGGTATCCGGCACAGCCCGCCTGATGGACGAAGACTGAGTGTGGTCACCCACGCGAAGGCGCGTGCCCGCCAGCCTACTTGCCGGCAAGAATGTCCTTGATCAGCCGCTGGCAGCGATCGGCCATGAAGTCGAGCAGCAGGCGGACCTTCGGATCCTGCAGCTTCTTGTGCGGATAGACGGCGGCGAACTGGACCGGCGTCGGCGGCGTCTTTGCCAGGATCACTCTCAGCCGCTGGTCGCGGATGAACGGCTCGACCTCGAAACGCGGCTTGTTGATGATGCCGCGCCCCGACAGCGCCCAGCCTGTCAGCACATCGCCATCGTCCGTATCGTAGGGTCCATGCACCTCGAATTTCTGCGGACCGTTCGGCGTCTGCAGCGTCCAGACATATTCGCGCGTGCCGGAATAGCGCAGCATCAGGCAATCATGTTTCTTGCCGATCAGTTCCTGCGGCTCGACCGGCTCGCCGCGCGCCTCGAGGTATTTCGGCGCCGCGACCAGCACGCGCTCGCATTCCATGATGCCGCGCATCCGAAGGCTGGAATCCTCGATGATGCCAAGCCGGAAGGCGACGTCGATGCCTTCCTTCATGATGTCGACATTGTGGTCGGAGAGTCTCAGCCGCACCTCGATATCGGGGTATTTGTCGTGGAAATCCGGAATGCCCGAGGCGATCAGCCGCCGGCCGAGGCCGAGCGGCGCCGTCACCTTGATCGTGCCGCGCGGCTGGCCGGAAAGTGCTGCGACCGCGGCCTCCGCCTCGGTGATCGCGTCCAGCACCTGCTTGGCGCCGGTGTAGAACACCGTGCCGTGCTCGGTCGGCATCAGCTGCCTCGTGGTGCGGTTGAACAGCCGCACGCCGAGGTGCTTCTCCAACTCCTTGATGCGGTTGGAGGCGACCGCCGGCGAGATGCGCATGTCGCGCCCGGCCGCCGACAGATTGCCGAGCTCGACGACGCGGACGAAGACGGCGATATTGTCGAGATAGGCCATGCGACGGTCGTGGCTCAAATGGCTGCGTGGGACGACCCTAGTATTTTCCATTTTTTTTTGAAAGTCATCGCGCGCCCCGCCTCTTTTCGTTTGCGCTCCAGACCGTAAAGTCGCCTGATCGGCAGGGACGATTTCCCAGGGGCGACTCGATGATGGATTTTGCGATTTTCTGGGACTGGCTGAGCTTCGCCGTCCGCTGGCTGCATGTCATCACCGGCATCGCCTGGATCGGCTCGTCCTTCTATTTCGTCGCCCTCGATCTCGGGCTGCGCCAGCGTCCCGGCCTGCCCGCCGGCGCCTTCGGCGAGGAGTGGCAGGTGCATGGCGGCGGCTTCTACCACATCCAGAAATATCTCGTGGCGCCGGCCGAAATGCCGGAGCACCTGACCTGGTTCAAATGGGAATCCTACGCCACCTGGCTGTCGGGCTTCGCCATGCTTTGCGTGGTCTACTATGCCGGCGCCGACCTCTTCCTGATCGACCCCAACGTGCTCAACATCTCGGTGCCCGTCGGCATCCTCTTGTCGCTCGCCACGATCGGCGTCGGCTGGATCGTCTACGACCTGCTCTGCCGCTCGCCGCTCGGCAAAAGCGATACCGGCCTGATGCTGGTGCTCTACTGCGTGCTGGTCTTCATCGCCTGGGGGCTGACCCACCTCTTCACCGGCCGCGCCGCCTTCCTGCATCTCGGCGCCATCACCGCCACGATCATGTCGGCCAATGTCTTCATGGTCATCATCCCCAACCAGAAGATCGTCGTCGCCGACCTGATCGCCGGCCGCAAGCCGGACCCGAAATACGGCAAGATTGCCAAGCAGCGCTCGCTGCACAACAACTACCTGACCTTGCCGGTGCTGTTTCTGATGCTGTCGAACCACTACCCGCTGGCCTTCGGCACGCAGTTCAACTGGGTCATCGCCTCGCTGGTCTTCATCATCGGCGTGCTGATCCGGCACTATTTCAACACCGTGCACGCGAGGAAGGGCAACCCGACCTGGACCTGGCTGGGTGCCGCCGTGCTGTTCATGATCGTCATCTGGCTGTCGACCGTGCCCAAGGTGCTGACAGCGGAGCCCAAGGCCTCCGCCGCATCCGCCGCTGCCCAGGTCTACATCGCCTCGGCGCATTTTCCGGCCGTGCGCGACACCGTGCTCGGCCGTTGCTCGATGTGCCATACCGAAGAGCCGGCCTATGAAGGAATCTACCATGCGCCGAAGGGCGTGTTGCTCGACACCGACGCGCGCATCGCCGAGCATGCCCGGGAGATCTACCTCCAGGCCGGCCGCGCGCATGCCATGCCGCCCGCCAACGTCACTCAGATAACCGACCAGGAACGGGCCCTTTTGGTGGCCTGGTTCGAAGGCGCCGGAAAGTAAGCATGACCTCGAAACTCCTGCGCGGCCGCACGCTCTCCTTCCTGCGCTGGCCCGAAGCAATCGACGACCATTCCGCCTGGCGCTACGAGGAGGATGGCGGGCTGCTGATCGACGACGGCAAGATCATTGCCGCCGGTCCGCATGCCGAGATCGCCAAGCGTGCCGGCGCCGGCGTCGAGACGATCGACCATCGCCCGCATCTCATCCTGCCGGGCTTCATCGACGCACATGTGCATGTGCCGCAGATGCAGATCATCGCGTCCTACGGCGCCGAGCTGCTCGACTGGCTGAACAAATACACCTTTCCGGAGGAGTCGAAATTCGCGAACGCGCAGCATGGCCGCCGCATCGCCAGGCTCTTCCTCGACGAGATGCTGCGCCAGGGCACGACGACGGTCGTCGCCTATTGCTCGGTGCACAAATCTTCGGCCGAAGCCTTCTTCGCCGAATCGCACGACCGCAATATGCTCAACATCGCCGGCAAGGTGATGATGGACCGCAATGCGCCGGAGGGCGTGCTCGACACGCCCCAGACCGGCTATGACGACAGCAAGGCGCTGATTGCCGAATGGCACGGCAAGGGCCGCCAGCTCTATGCCATCACCCCGCGCTTCGCCATCACCTCCTCGCCCGAGCAGGTGGAGATGGCCGGCGCGCTCTGCCGTGAGCATCCCGATCTGCACATGCAGACGCATCTGTCGGAAAACCACGCCGAGATCGCCTTCACCCAGGAGCTCTACCCCTGGTCGCGCGACTACACCGACGTCTATGAGCATTACGGCCTGCTGGGCAAAAAGAGCCTGTTCGGCCACTGCATTCATCTTTCCGAGCGCGAAGCCGATGCGCTGTCGCAATCGGGTTCGGTTGCGGTGTTCTGCCCGACCTCCAACCTCTTCCTCGGTTCCGGCCTGTTCGACTACCAGCGCTACCGCCGCCGCGAAAGGCCGCTCAGGATCGCTGCCGCCAGCGATGTCGGCGGCGGCACCAACTATTCGATGCTGCGGACCATGGACGAGGGCTACAAAGTCATCGCGCTGAATGGCGAGAAGCTGAACCCCTTCCAGTCCTTCTGGCAGCTGACGCGCGGCAATGCCGAGGCGCTGTCTGTCGCCGAAAAAGTCGGCACGCTGGAAGAAGGCACGGATGCCGACATCGTCGTGCTCGATGCCAACGCCACGCCGGCGATGCGGCTGAGGATGGAGACGGTGGAGACCCTGGCGGAGGAGCTCTTCCTGCTGCAGACGCTGGGCGACGACCGCGCCGTGAGCGAGGTCTATGTGGCGGGTCGGCCGGCCAAGAGCGCGATTGTCGCATAGATTAAACGTGCTCGTCGCTTGACCCCGCGTCAGCCATCGGCCAAAGCGTGCGTCGACATTGACAGGGGAAACGCCATGGCTGCCGCCGACGACATCGCTCTGATCAAGAAACAGGAAGCCACGCTGGTCTTTCCGGCCTTCGACGAGGCCGTGGCCTTCCAGATAGGCGCGGCGATCAGGGAGCGGGCGCTCAACGAAAACCTGCCGATCATCGTCGATATCAGGACCTTCGACCGTCCCCTATTCTACGCCGCCATGCCGGGCTCCAACGCCTCCAACCCCGATTGGGCGCGGCGCAAGATCAATGTCGTCAAGCGCTATCTCACAAGCACCTATCGCATGGTGCTGGAGCAGCAGCGACCCGACCGCACCTTCAAGATCGGCGAAGCGCTCGACATCGCCGACTACGTGCTGGCCGGCGGCGGCTTTCCCGTCGCGGTGAAGGGCGCAGGCGTGATCGGCGTCATCGCCGTCTCCGGTCTGCCCGAACGAGAAGACCACGGTGTCGTTGTCGATGCGCTCTGCGCCCATCTCGGAGTCGATGCGAGCAAGCTCAAGTTGCCGCCGGAAGAGCAATGACCGATCCAAAAACTTTCCTTACGTCGATCTTCAACGCCGCCGTCGCCGCCGCCGATCCGGAAAAGACGATCCGCAATCATTTGCCGGTAAAACCGAAGGGCCGCACCATCGTTATCGGCGCCGGCAAGGGCTCGGCGCAGATGGCGGCGGCCTTCGAGAAGGTCTGGGATGGTCCGATCGATGGGCTGGTCGTGACCCGCTACGGCTATGGCGCAAAATCCGAGCGCATCGAGATCATCGAGGCGGCGCACCCGGTGCCGGACGCCGCCGGCCTCGAAGCCTCGCGTCGGCTGCTGGAGAAGGTGCGGGGATTGACCGCGGACGATCTGGTCGTGGCGCTGATTTCGGGCGGCGGCTCGGCGCTGCTGCCGTCGCCCGCTCCCGGCCTGACTCTTGCCGACGAGATCGCCGTCAACGAGGCGCTGCTCGCTTCCGGCGCGCCGATCGCGGCGATGAACACCATCCGCAAGCACGTCTCGACCATAAAGGGCGGCCGGCTGGCCGGCGCCGCTCATCCGGCCCGGGTCGTATCGCTGGTCGTCTCCGACATTCCCGGCGACAATCCGGCGCTGGTGGCCTCGGGGCCGACCGTCCCCGACACCGGCAGCCGCGCGGATGCGCTGGCGTCGATCGCCGCCTACGGCATGAGCCTGCCGGATGCGGTCATGGCGCATATTCAGTCTGCCGCAGCCGATGCGCCACGCTCCGACGATCCGCGCTTTGCCGGCAATGAAGTGCATCTCATCGCTTCGGCCGGCGTCTCGCTGGAAGCCGCGGCCGCCGCAGCGAAGCGGCAAGGCATCGAGGCCGTCATCCTGTCGGATTCGATCGAGGGCGAGGCGCGCGAGGTCGGCGGCGTGCATGCCGCGGTTGCCCGCGAGGTGGCGACCCGTAACCGGCCTTTCGAGAAGCCGATGCTGATCCTCTCCGGCGGCGAGACGACGGTAACGCTGCGGGCGAAAGGCAAGGGCGGCCGCAATTCCGAATTCCTGCTTGCCTTCGCCATCGGCATCGATGGGCTCAGCGGCATCCATGCTTTAGCCGCGGACACCGACGGCATCGACGGCTCCGAGGACAATGCCGGCGCCTTCGCCGACGGCACGACCGTGGCGCGCATGCGTGCCGCAGGCGTCGATGCCAAGGCTATGCTTGCCGGCAACAATGCCTGGACCGCCTTCCACGCGGTCGGCGATCTGTTCGTGCCCGGTCCGACCGGGACCAACGTCAATGATCTAAGGGCGATACTCGTCCGGTAGCGCAATAAACGTGAAGTCGTCATTCCAGGGCGAAGCAGGAGCGAAGCTCCGTCGCGGAGACCCTGGAATCCATTCCGTGACCTCGGGCATGGAATGCAGCGGAGCAGAATTGTGCATCGTTGCGACGCCTGCAGGTAACGGAATGATCCTCGGGTCTGCGCGCGCGTCGCTCCGCTCCTTGCTTCGCCCGTGGATGACGAGGCGACGGGCATCTCGCCCAATTCTCCCCAGTCGCACGACTCGTACAACAGCATCCGGTCCGCGCAAGTCCCGTTCAGGCGCGCAGATCGGTCAAGCAGCCATCAGCTGCTTCACCTTCTTCATATCGGTGAGAAACCGCTCCCTCTCGGCCTCCTTGTCCTCATGCTCGCGGATGCGCAGGATGAAGGAGGGATGGATGGTGACAAAGATGCGCAAGCCGTCCTCGCGCTGGATGACGTCGCCGCGCATACTGGTGATCGGCACCGCCTTGCCGAGCAGCGACTGCGCTGCTGTCGCGCCGAGCGCCACCGCAAGATTTGGCTTGATGATGTCAAGTTCCTTGTCGAGCCACCAGCGGCAGGCACGAATTTCGCCGGCATTGGGCTTTGAATGGATCCGCCTCTTGCCGCGCGGCTCGAACTTGAAATGCTTCACCGCATTGGTCACATAGACCTTGCGGCGGTCGATCTCGGCCTGGTCCAAAATGCTGTCGAACACCTTGCCCGCGGGCCCGACGAACGGCTTGCCGGCAAGGTCCTCTTGGTCGCCGGGCTGCTCTCCAACAAACACCACGTCGGCATTCTCCGGTCCCTCGCCGAACACGGTTTGCGTAGCATCGCGCCAGAGCGCGCAACGCCGGCAACCGCTCGCCTCTTCGCGCAATGCCGGAATATCCGTACTTTCGGGCGCCACCACATCCGCCGGCTCCGGCGAAGGCCAGTGTTTTGCCTTCACTTTGGCGTGGTGCGGCGCTGGGGAGGTTGGCATCCGGGCGATCATGGCTGTCGCGGCTCTGTCCGCTCCTACTATCAGGTCTGGAATGAGCGAGGCCTCGGGAAGGTTCCGCCAATATTTCTTCGGCATCTCCTTCTGCATCGCCTTCACCTTGAGGCGGGCCGGGTTGAAGATATTCTCGAAATAGGTCCGCCACAGCGTCTCGGCGTCGTCTTCTGCCGGCGCGTCGCGCTTGCCGGCGCCTGGGCCGATCGCCAGCCGCTCGCCGTCCCAGTCGGCCGAGGCGTGCGGCGTGAGAATCGTCCAGCGCATGCCGGCGAAGCGGCGCACGAAGAAATCGGCATTGCGCTCGACGATGAAATGGTCGGGCTCGAACCAGGCGACATAACGTTCCTCCGCGCCGTCGCCGATCTTCCGGAAGCGCACGAAGGCGCGCATCTTGTGAATGTCGCGCCGAACCGCCTTTTCCATGAACTCGAGCCTGCGGATATCGGGGTCGGAAGCGATCGACAGCAGCTTCGGTTCGACGCGCAACCGCCAGAGCAGCCGATAGAGGAAGTTGAAACGCTCGGGGTCCGAATGACAGATGACCGTCTCTGCGCGTTCGATGAAGTCGCGCGGCACGACAAGCCGCGCATCTTGTCGGCAAGCCGGCAAATCGTTGGCGCGATCATCATCGTCGTGGCCAACCTGCCAAGCCACGTCTTCCGGCGGAATATCATTCGTGGCCAGCCGGCGCGCCGCATCGCGCCAACCGGCGAAATCGGTCTCGCTTTCAAGCCGGACGAGATGAGATGCGAGGCTGAGCTGGGTCCGTGCCATGGTCAAAACAGCGAAAGCTGCTCGCAAGAGCGGCTGATGATCTGGCGCAGGCCCGACTTGTCGGTGAGCGCGCCCGGCGACCAGCCTTCCGCAGTGATGAAGGGGCGTACCTTGGCGACCGAATGGCAGAGCCGTCCGACATCTTCGAGACGCAGCCGGCGATGGCGGCGCGTCTGCAGAATCCTGTCGACGACCTTCGTGCCCAACCCCGGGACACGCAGCAGCGCCTCCCGATCGGCGCGGTTGACGTCGACCGGGAACCGGCCGCGGTTGCGCAGCGCCCAGGCAAGTTTGGGATCGATGGCAAGGTCGAGCATGCCGTCATTGCTGCCGGCCAGGATTTCAGGCTGCGAGAAGCCGTAGAAGCGCATCAGCCAGTCCGCCTGGTAAAGCCGGTGCTCGCGCATCAAGGGCGGCTTCTGCAACGGCAGCGCCGCAGACGAATCCGGGATCGGACTGAAGGCGGAATAATAGACGCGGCGCAGATGGTAGCTGCCATAAAGCCGGGCGCTGGCGCGCAGGATGCCGTCGTCGGACGTTTTGTCGGCGCCGACAATCATCTGCGTCGACTGGCCGCCCGGCGCAAAGCGCTCGCGTTTGCGGCTCTGCAACGTTGGTTCGGCCTTCTCTTCGATCTTGCGGCGCAGCTTGGCCATGGAAAGCCGGATCGTTTCCGGCTTCTTTTCCGGGGCCAGCTTCTTCACCCCTTCGTCGGTCGGCAGCTCGACATTGATCGACAGGCGATCGGCATAACGGCCTGCTTTTTCGATCAGTTCGGCTGACGCTTCGGGAATGGTCTTGAGGTGAATATAGCCGCCGAATTTCTCCTCGATCCTGAGCCTTCGCGCCACCTCGACCATCTCGCCCATCGTCTCGTCCGGCGAGCGGATGACGCCGGAAGACAGGAACAGACCCTCGATGTAGTTGCGGCGATAAAAATCCATGGTGAGCCGCACCACCTCGTCGACGCTGAAGCGGGCTCGCCGCACATTGGAGGAGGAGCGGTTGATGCAATAGCTGCAGTCGTAAATGCAGAAATTGGTGAGCAGGATCTTCAGCAGCGAAATGCAGCGCCCGTCCGGCGCGTAGGAATGGCAGATGCCCGAGCCCTCGGTCGAACCGATGCCGCCCGATTTCAGCGAATCGCGTTTCGCCGAACCGGACGATGCGCAGGAGGCGTCGTATTTAGCGGCGTCGGACAGGATCGCCAGTTTCTCGCGGACGGAAAGCACAGCCATGTGTTCATGATATGTTCCAGAAAGTCGCCTGGCTATAACTTTTGAGTGTCGCGGCGAAACGTGATCACTCCGTCTGCGAGGCCAAGTCCTCAGACCTCGTGGAGGTAGAGGTGGTAGTCGAGTTCGCTGACGGTGCGTGCGACGCGCAGATATTCCGCCTGCTTGATCGCCACGAAGGTCCGGTGCAGGTCGGGACCGAGCGCCGATTTCAGGAATTCGGAGCCACGTGCGGCCTCGATCGCGGCGCGCCAATCGGTCGGCATGGTGGAGGCTTCCGTTGGCTGCTCGTAACCGTTGCCGGTCGTTTCCGGTCCGGGGTCAAGGGCCTCGTCGAGGCCCTTGACGATGCCCGCCAGCACCGTCGCCGCCACAAGATAAGGGTTGGCGTCGACGCCGGACGGCCGGTGCTCGATACGCCGGTTCATCGCATCGCCCGCCGGCACGCGCAACGCCACGGAGCGGTTGTTGACGCCCCAGGTCGGCGCCACCGGCGCATAGGATTGCGCCACGAAACGCCGCCATGAATTGGCATGCGGCGCAAACACCAGCATCGATTCCGCCATGGTGTGGATCAGGCCGCCAAGCGCGTTGAGCAGGCTGGGCGACCATTTCTCGCCGGCAGATTCTGTGAAGACGTTGCGGCCGGCATCGTCCTGCAGCGAGACGTGGAAATGCATGCCCGAACCGGCATAGGCCTCGATCGGCTTGGCCATGAAGCAGGCGGTGACGCCGTGCCGGCGCGCCTGCGCCCTCACCAGCCGCTTCAGCATGACCAGGTCGTCGGCCGCCCGCATCACGTCCTTGCGGTAGTTGAGCGTCAGCTCGTACTGTCCGGGCGCATATTCGGAAATCACCGTCTCGGCCGGAATGCCTTGCGCCCTGGCGGCGGCGTAGATGTCGGAAAACAGCGGCTCCATGCCGTGCAGGTGGTCGACCGAATAGACTTCCGTTTTGCCCGAGCGGCGGCCGTCGAGCACCGCGCGCGCCGCCTGCACCTTGCCGTCGGCGTCGCGCTCATTGGCGAGCAGAAAAAATTCCAGCTCGAAGGCGCCGGCCGGATGCAGGCCGCGCGCCGCCAGGAGCTCGACTTGCCTTGCCAGCACCAGCCGCGGATCGGAGGTCATCGGCTGGCCGTCGAGACGATACATCGCCATCAGCACCTGGCCGCGCGGCGGCTTGGTGCCGTGCAGCGGCACCAGCGTGCCTGGGACCGGCCATGCCCTGAGGTCGCCGTCGCCGGTGTCCCAGATCAGCCCGGTCTCGTGGACATCCTCACCGGTGATGTCGAGGCCGAGGATCGAGATCGGCATATGCCTTCCGCCCTCGAAAATGCTCATTAGCTCGTGCCGGCGCACGATCTTGCCGCGGCCGATGCCGTTGGCGTCGGTGAGCACGATGTCGAAGGCCTCGATGTCGGGATGGGCGGCGAGAAACGCTTTCGCCTCGGCCGGCGTCGAGCCCGAAGGGGAGGTCACAACTGTGCTCGGATTGTCCATAGCCGCTTGTCTCATGCCGTAAGCCTGGCGGCAACCGCGGCGAAAGCCGCGATCAGGCGGCTTACCTGCGCCGCGGTCGTCGCCGGCGAGATCAGCATCATATTGTGGAACGGCGCGATCAGCACGCCGCGATTGACCAGCGCGACATGGACGGCGGCTTCGAGTTCCGGCGCATGTGCCGTCTCCGCCTCGCCGCCGTTCTTGAGCGGCCCGGGCGCGCAGATGAACTCGACGCGGGCGCCGACGCGCGCGACATGCCAAGGCAGCTTGTTTCGCTCGATGACGTCGGAGAGCCCCGCGTCGAGGCGGCGCGCCAGCCGGTCCATATGCGCATAGGCTTCCTCGGTCATTACCTCTTCGAGCGTCGCCCGCATCGCCGCGAATTGCAGCGGGTTGGCCGACAGCGTGGTGCCCATGCCGGAATAGCCGGGCTCCTTGCTGCGATTGTAGGCGCCGTAGCGCGTCGCCATCTCCTCGCTCATGCCCCAGATGCTGGCCGGCACGCCTCCGGCCACCGGCTTGCCGAGCACGAACAGGTCCGGCTCCAGCCCGTGCCGTCGCGTGTAACCGCCGGGCCCGGTTGAAATGGTGTGCGTCTCGTCGATCAAAAGCAGCGTGCCGGCGGCCCGGGTGAGGCGCCGCAGCGCGTCGTGGAAGCCGGGTTGTGGCAGCACCATGCAGGAATTGGTCAGCACCGGTTCGGTGATCACGCAGGCCACATCACGGTCGCCAAGTGCCGCTTTCAATGCTGCAATATCGTTGAATTCGATAACCTTGGTTGCCCGTGTGAGATCGCGGAACTCGCCTGCCAGCCCAGGCCGGTTGACCGGCTTGCCCTCGATCAGTCGCACCATCGTCTCGTCGACCGAGCCGTGATAGCAGCCGTTGAAGACAAGAATCTTTTCGCGCCCCGTCACCGCGCGGGCGACCCGCAAGGCGAAGCGGTTGGCATCGGTGGCGGTTGTGGCGATCTGCCAATCCGGCAGGCCGAAGCGCTGCTGCAAGAGCGGACCGATCGCCAACGCATCCTCGCTGGGCAGCATATAGGTCAAGCCGCGTGCTGCTTGCCGGCGGATGGCGCGGGCGACCGCCGGCGGCGAATGGCCGAGCATCGAACCGGTGTCGCCGAGGCAGAAATCGTCGAGCTTGTTGCCGTCGACATCGATAATCGTGGCGCCCTTGGCGCTGTCGACCAGGATCGGGAAAGGCGTCGGCCAGTCGGCCATCCAATGCATCGGCACGCCGCCGAGGAAGCCGGCCATGCCGTTGCCAACCTTGGCCTCGGACTTTGGCCGCGCCTTGCGGAAGGCGGCCGCCTCCGTTTCGCGCAGTTCCGCGATGCGGGCGGCGGCGATGCCGCCGATGGAAGTCCGGTCGATTGAATGCATGAAGCCCCTCTTTCTCGCGCGGCACTCTGCCAACCGGTCGGCAAAACCGCAATTGGCCGCGCAGGTGGCGGGCGTTGGCTCAGGGAGTAGGGGAGTACGGAGTAAGGCGGTACAGGAGGAAAGTGCAGGAAGTGTCTCTCCTTTCCCTATTCCCCTAATCCCTTAGGCCGTGATGTCGATCACGCCGCAATCGCCGGCCGCGCTGCCGAAGACGATGCGGCGCTCTTCCTTGTCCCACATCATCGAGGTGATGGCGCCTTTGCCGGGACGACGCAGCAGCACTTCCTTGGCGTCGGCGAAGCGGGCCGCGATCACCATGCCGTCCTCATAGCCGATCGCGGTGACCTCCTGGCTGGGATGGCAGGCAACGCACGTCACCATGGTATTGCCGCGCGTGCCGAGCTCCAGCGGCGCCTTGCCCATCGGCCCGTCCTTGCTGGCGAAAGGCCACACGATCGCCGCCGGCGCGCCGGAGCTCGCCAGCCATTTGCCCTTCACGCTCCAGGACAGGCTTTTGACCTTGCCCGGATAGCCGCTCATGCGCATGTGCTTGCCGTCCGCCAGCTTCCAGCCATGCAACGCGTTTTCCTGCATGGTGGTGATCAGGAAAGCGCTGTCCGGCGAAAAGCTGATCCCGGTATGGGCGCCGGCCCATTCGAGCTCGACCGGCTTGCCCTCAGCCGCAGGGAAATGCAGCGTCGCGCCATTGTAGCGGGCAACGCCGAAGCGCATGCCCTTGGGCGAGAAGGCGAGCCCTTCCACCGAGCGCGGATGGGCGAATTCCTTGATCTTGCCGTCGGCGAAACGGACGAACGCCGTCTTGCCCGAGGCATAGGCGACCGCACCCTGAGGGCCGGCGGCAACGCTGGTGATCCATTTTCTGCCGGCGCTGGCAAGTTCGCTCGCTTCGCCGCCGGCCTTGACCGCAAAAACCTTGCCGTCCTCGCCGCCGGTGATCAGGCGGTCGTTCGCCGCATCGTGGAAGGCGGCGAGCAGCCCGTCATTCGCCTGTACGGTCTTATGCCCATTGTCGAGCCGATGGATCGCGCCGTCGGCCAAAGCGAAATGCGGCACATCGTTGAGGAAGACGGCGGCGACGCAATGGCCTTCGAGATCAAGCGGGGCGACTGTCGGCATGGGGATGGTCCATTCGATTTCACTAAGCCGGCGCGGCTAGGTGTGACTCCCCCTTCTCCCCTTGTGGGAGAAGGTGGATTGGCGCGTAGCGCCAAGACGGATGAGGGGTGTTCGACGGAGTGCCGTCATCGCCAAGCTGGAACACCCCTCATCCGACCGAGCTTCGCTCGGCCACCTTCTCCCACAAGGGGAGAAGGAGAGAAGGGGCAGCGCTAGCGCCTGAAAGTCCGGAAATCAAGCCGCCTGGCAGGCTTCAAAACTCTTCCTGAGGCGCTCGGCGTCGAGATCGCGGCCGATGAAGACCAGCCGGCTTTCATGCTTCTCGCCGTCCTTCCAGGCGCGCTGGTGGTCGCCTTCGAGGATCATGTGCACGCCTTGCAGGACATAGCGGTCCTCGTCGCCCTTCAGCGCGATGATGCCCTTAAGCCTGAGGATGTTCGGCCCTTCCATCTGGGTCACCTTCTCGATCCAGGGGAAGAACTTCTTCGGATCCATCTCGCCGCCGCGCAGCGAGACCGACTTCACCGTGACATCGTGGATGTCGGAAGGATGGCCGTGGTGAAGGTGATCGTGCCCGTCGTGATGATGGTGGTGGTCGTGATCGCAATCCGGACCGCATTCATGGTCGTGATCGTGGTCGTGCGCCTCGAGGAAATGCGGATCGTTCTCCAGCGCGCGTGAGAGGTCGAAGGCGCCGCGGTCGAGCACTTCGCCGAGCGCCACCCCGGCGCGCTGGGTGCGATGGATCCTGGCCGCCGGGTTGATGGCGCGGATCGTCGCCTCGACCTTTTCGAGCTCTTCCGGGGTGACGAGATCGGTCTTGTTCAGCACCACCACATCGGCGAAGGCGATCTGGTCCTCGGCCTCCTTCGAGTCCTTCAGGCGCAGCGGCAGGTGCTTGGCGTCAACCAGCGCCACCACCGCGTCGAGCTTGGTTTTGGAGCGCACATCGTCGTCCATGAAGAAGGTCTGCGCCACCGGCACCGGGTCGGCCAAGCCAGTGGTCTCGACCACGATGGCATCGAAACGGCCGGGCCGCCGCATCAGGCCCTCTACGACGCGGATCAGGTCGCCGCGCACCGTGCAGCACACGCAGCCATTGTTCATCTCATAGATTTCCTCGTCGGATTCGACGATCAGATCGTTGTCGATGCCGATCTCGCCGAACTCGTTGACTATGACCGCGTAACGTTTGCCGTGGTTCTCCGACAGGATGCGGTTGAGCAGCGTCGTCTTGCCCGCGCCGAGATAGCCGGTGAGAACGGTTACGGGGATCTGCGTCTGTGCATCGCTCATGGCCTGCCTCGAAAAATCTGTGCCTCGAAGGATTTGTCGGCCTCATATAGGATGCGAGCCGCGCTTTTGCACGCGCCAAACCGATGGGCCAGCCGGTCCCGATCGGGGCAGCCGCAGTGGGTTAAAGTAACAGGGCAGCCGCACGGCATCAGAGCCCCTCCGGGATGTTACGCTGTGAATGCCGGCGGGCCAAAAGTCGTTTGTCATCTAACTGAAATAAACATCTGGCATCACCTGCGCGGGCACCGCAATGCTCGCCGGCAAAGTGTTTGCAGGCCGGACTCGTTAAATCGTCATTTGCCAGCCGCCGGACAGCCTCTATGCTGCCCGCGCCGGTTCGGCCGAAGAGGGAATGACCATGGCCAAGGCGGACAGGACAGCGACTATGAGCCGGCTGCATTCGGCAGCGCGGCTGGCGCGCACGGCGCTTGCTGCGCGGCTTCTGGCACATGGCTTCTACGCCGGCCAGGACCAGATCATGCTGGCGCTCGACCGCGAAGACGGCCAGACACCCGGCAATCTCGCCGACAAGCTCGGCGTACGTCCGCCGACGATCACAAAAACCATCAACAGGCTGCAGGCGCAGGGTTTTCTCGAAAAGCGCGCCTCCAACGCCGATGCCCGCCAGGCCCATATTTTCCTCACCGGCTCCGGCCGCGAAACCATCCGCGCCATCGAGAAATCGGTCAAGAAGACCGAGAAGCAGGCGCTGAGGGGTCTCGACAAGAAAGACCAGAAGGCGCTGTTCAAGCTGCTCGCCCGCATCGAGGCCAACCTGTCGAACGAGGACCTGATCCTCATCGACGACGACGCCGAGCTGGATGATTAACGAGCGACGCGCAGCGTCGTCTCGAGCGACGCGTGAGCGCAGCATCGTCGCTTAGCCGCTGGGCGTTGGTGGCCACGAGCGACGCGTAAGCGTCGTCTCGAGCGACGCGTGAGCGCGATGCGCAGCATCGTCGCTTAGCCGCCGGCGTTGGTAACCCACGAGCGACGCGTAAGCGTCGTCTCGAGCGACCCAAGCGCGATGCACAGCGTCGTCGCTTCAGCCACCACCCAAGCATCGGCAGCTTATCGGAAAGGGCGACGACGCTGCGCGTCGCGCCTGAACGCCATCACCGGACGTCTCGGTCTTGAGCGACGACGCTACGCGTCGCGCACCAGCGTCGCCCAGCGTCCCGGCGTCAGCCCGAACGCCTTCTTGAAATGCCGGTTGAAATGGCTCTGATCGCTGAAGCCGGCCGCAACAGCGGTTTCGGCAAGCGGCTCTCCCGCTTCGATCATGCGCCGTGCTCGCTGCAGCCGACGCATCAACAGGAAGCGATGCGGGCTTGTCGAATAGGTCGCGCGGAAATGGCGCGACAGCGCGTAACGGTCGAGGCCGGTAACCGCCTCCAGCTCGTCGGAACGCACCGGCCGTTCAGCGTTTTCTTCGAGATAGTCGCGGGCCAGCGCGGCAGCCCGCCACGCGATCTTTCCCGCTGATTTTGCCGGCTGTCCGGCATGGCGTTTCAATTGCTGCGCCAGCTGCGCGATGAAATCCGCCACGAACAGGTCGTCGAGCTCCTCGGTGAGCGGTGTTAGCGCCGACAGCAGCGTGCCGCGCAACTGAGGGTCGCTCACCACAGCATCCTTAACGAAGGGGAGCGGCGATCCGTGGAGGCAGTCGAGCAGCATCGACGGCTCGAGATAGAGAATCCTGTATCGTAGGCCGTGCTCGGTGCCGGCGCCGCCGTCATGCAGTTCGTCGGGATGCAGAACGATTGCCTGGCCGGGGAGGCTGTGCTGAAGCGCGCCGCGATAGTGGAAGCGCTGCACGCCGTCGAGCGTCACGCCGATGGCGTAGGTGTCGTGGCGGTGCAGGTCGAAAGCATTGCCGTGGAATCGCGCCTCGATGCGCTCGAGGCCCGTGGCGCCGGGCGCCGAAACGATCCGGTCGTCCTCAGCGCACGAACGTTCAAGACCTCCCAGCGCCTCATTGCCTAGATCGTGCGCCATGGTCCCTGATCCACATCTCGGAGAGACATTTTGGTGTTCGACACGAAATTTGCAATCGTGCTCAAGGAAGATCTCGCCGTCTGGCAGAAGCTCAACGTTACCGCTTTCCTGACCAGCGGCATCGTCGCGCAATGTCCTGAAATCATCGGCGAGGCCTATCGCGACCGCGCCGGCAATTTCTTCAATCCGCTCTCGATCCAGCCCGTTATCGTGCTGTCGGCAGATGGGTCGACGCTTGCCGCGATCCACCGCCGGGCCCTGGAGCGCGGCGTGACGACATCGGCCTATGTCGAGGAGATGTTCTCCACCGGCCATGACCTGGCCAACCGCGCCGTCTTCGCCGAATTCGCGCCGGACGACGCCAAGATCGTCGGCATCGCGCTGCGCGCCGAAAAGAAGCTCGTCGACAAGATTACCAAGGGCGCCCGCATGCATGCTTGATTCTCCGGGAAGGATGCTCTTGGTGACTGATTGACCATTCGTCCGGACGACGTCGCGCACGTTCGAGATTGGCCGCGACCTCCCTGCTTCGCCAGCCTGGGGTCTGCGAGCGTCGCGTCGCTCCTTGCTCCGCACGGGATGACGAACCAGGAACGTTCTGCTGATCGCCAAGGCACTGCGCTCTAAGCCTGTCGGCACGTCTTGTTGGGCCAGTCGCTTTTGGCTTGCCGGTCGGCGGCGATTGCCGCAAAAGAATGGCGTCTACCTCTCCTCCGGCCCCGATTTTGAGCGTTCCCAAAAATCACGACGACAGCGCGACGCCGCCCGCGGCGATGCTGTTGATGCTCTGCGTCTATGTCTGCTTCACCTTTCTCGACACCTCAAGCAAATATCTGGTGCTCGCCGGCGTCTCGGCGCTGATCGTCGCCTGGGCTCGATTCATCGTGCATGTCCTGCTTGTCGGCGTTTTCCTTCGCGGTTGGCGCGAGCCGTCGCGCTTCCGCGCCAACAACCTGCCGGCGCACATCCTGCGCGGATGCCTGCTTTTCGGCTCGACCATGTTCAACATCCTGGCGCTCAGGACGCTGCAACTCGCCGAGACCACCTCGATCTATTTCTTCGGCCCGATGGTGATCACCGCATTGGCCGGCCCGCTGCTCGGCGAGTGGGCGGGCTGGCGGCGCTGGCTGGCGATCCTCACCGGCTTCGTCGGCGTCCTCATCATCACCCGGCCCGGCGTCGGCGTGTTCGGCATGGGCCATCTCTTCGCGCTGGGCTCAATGCTGTCGAATTCTTTTTACGTCATCATGACCCGGCGCATGTCGTCGACGGAGACATCCGAGAGCCTGATCCTGTTCTCGGCGCTGGCGCCGGCGGTGCTGCTCCTGCCCATGCTGCCCTTCTCATTGTCCCTGCCGCAGGACGGCTGGCGCTGGGTGATCCTTTTGATGCTCGGCGTCTTCGGCGCCGGCGGCCATTGGCTCCTGGTCCAGGCCTATCGCCTGGCGACGACGACGGCGCTCGCGCCTTACCCTTATTCGCAGATGGTTTGGATGATCATCTCCGGCTGGCTGATCTTCCACCAGTTTCCCGACCGCTGGACCCTGCTCGGCGCTGCCATCATCGTCGCCAGCGGCCTCTACATCATCCACCGCGAGCACAGGCTTCGCCTGCGCAATTCCGCTTCCTTGGACACGGAAGCCGAGAGCTTGGCAAAAAAACTTTGATTTGCCCTCGATCGATGGCATAAGCCCCATTTAAACAGTTTAAAGGCCGGGGACCAAGGCTGGCACAGAAGATCAAGCTTTCGACGATCGCGGATGCGCTTGGCGTGTCCACGGCAACGGTGTCGCTGGCGCTGCGCGACAGCCCGCTGGTCGCCGGCTCGACGCGCGAGCGCATCAAGGAGCACGCGCGCGCCATCGGCTATATCTACAACCGACGGGCCGCGTCGCTCCGCACCTCGCGCTCCGGCATTGTCGGCGTCGTCGTGCACGACATCATGAACCCGTTCTTCGCAGAGATCCTGCGCTCGATAGAAAGCGAGCTCGACCGCAGCCGCCAGACCTTCATCCTGTCCAACCATTATGACCAGCTGGAAAAGCAGCGCACCTTCATCGACACGCTGCTGCAGCTCGGCGCCGACGGCGTCATCATGTCGCCGGCCATAGGCACGCCGGCCGAGGACATCATCATGGCCGAGGAAAACGGCCTCCCGGCGGTGCTGATCGCGCGCACCGTCACTGACGCCGACGTGCCGGTCTTCCGCGGCGACGATGCCTATGGCACGGCACTCGCGACCAACCATCTCATCTCGCTCGGCCACAAACGCATCGCCATGATCGGCGGCACGGACCAGACGTCGACCGGCCGCGACCGCTACCAGGGCTATGTCAACGCCATGGAAGCGGCAGGATTGGAGGTGAAACCGTCCTGGCGCATTCCTGGACCGCGCACCAAGCAGGCCGGCTTCGAGGCTGCAGGACAGTTTTTGGCGCTGAAGGACAAGCCGACCGCCGCCTGCTGCTGGAATGATCTGGTTGCGATCGGACTGATGAATGGCATCGCGCGCGCCGGTCTGGTGCCGGGCGTCGATATCTCCGTCACCGGTTACGACGACCTGGAGGAGGCTGCGATAGCAACACCGGCCCTGACCACGGTCTGGAATGGCCAGCGCGAGGTCGGCCGCCGCGCCGCCAGCGCGCTGCTCGACAAGCTGAACGGGCAGGCCGTGCGGCCGTCGCAGGAATTGATCAAGCCGGAGCTGCACGTGCGCCAGTCCACCGGCAAGCCGGTGGAGCGTCAATGACAAATACAGAAGCGAAGTCGCCGGTCGCCATCCTGGTGCCGGGCCGTTTCAACGACCATGCCATCGGCCGGATCGACAAGGCCTTCGAGCGCGTGCGGATCGAGCGCGCCGATCCGTCGCTCGTCACCGGCGAGATGCGCGAGAGCGTGCGCGGCATCGCCTCCTTCGGCGGCATCAGCGCGGCCATGATCGACGCGCTGCCGAATCTCGAAATCATCGCCAATTTCGGCGTCGGCTATGACTCCGTCGACGCTCGTCACGCGGCCACCCGCGGCGTCATGGTCACCAACACGCCCGACGTGCTGACCGAGGAGGTTGCCGACACCACCATCGGCCTGTTGATCAACACGGTGCGCGAAATGTACGCTGCGGAGAAATGGCTGCGCGACGGCGACTGGGTGAAGAAGGGTGACTATCGCCTGAGCCGGCTCACCTTGCGCGGCCGCCGCGTCGGCATCTTCGGCATGGGCCGCATCGGCCTTGCCGTCGCCCGTCGCCTCGAGGCTTTCGGCCTGCCGATCGCCTATCACAACCGCCGCAAGGTCGATGGCCTGTCCTACGAATACCATGCCACGCTGAAGGGTCTGGCCGAAGCGGTCGACACTCTGATTTGTATCGCGCCGGGCGGGGCCGCGACCGAGAAAGCCATCAACGCGGGCGTCCTGGCGGCGCTCGGCCTGAACGGCGTCTTCGTCAATATCGGCCGCGGCAGCACGGTTGATGAGGCGGCTCTGGCTGCAGCGCTCTCCAATGGCACCATCGCTGCCGCCGGGCTCGATGTCTTTGCCGACGAACCGAATGTGCCCAAAGCGCTGCTCGATGCGCCCAACACTTCCCTTCTGCCGCATGTCGGATCTGCGTCCGACCACACCCGCCGGGCCATGGCGGATCTGTGCGTCGATAATCTCATCTCCTGGTT
The DNA here is from genome assembly GCF_002294785.1 of Mesorhizobium sp. WSM3868. Classification (NCBI taxonomy): domain Bacteria; kingdom Pseudomonadati; phylum Pseudomonadota; class Alphaproteobacteria; order Hyphomicrobiales; family Phyllobacteriaceae; genus Mesorhizobium; species Mesorhizobium sp. WSM3868. Next base: position 490,602 of record NZ_NSGB01000002.1, read on the forward strand.
CGGCGAGCGCCGGCCGCTGACCCCGGTGCCGGAGACGATCAACGTCAAGCCACGCGCCTGAGTGGAAGGCCTGCCACACTCATTAACGCCTGCTTAACCATCATTCTGCATACTTCGTTATGCATGTTGTCCAAATCGGCGTGTGGTTTGGGGAACGGCCTGGCACGCCAAGCCAGGATGTGGAGAGGCGGAGTGAAGCTGTTAGCCGGGTTGGTTGCGTCAGTCGCCTTATACGGGGGCGTTCAGTCCCTGCACGACGGCAACGGCCAAAGCGCAGTCGAGCAAGCGGGCCCCTCCAACAGCTATCGGCTGACAGCCAATGGCGACGAAGCGGCTTGCGCAATCAAGCGCGGCGCAGAGGTCTCGGACGGCCTGTCGCTGCTGACAATTTCTCCGAACTGCAGCAAGCTGATGCCCGGCATCGAGCGTGTGAAATTCTGGCGCGAGCAGGCCGACGGCTCGGTCGCGTTCAGCGAGAACGGCATCGATCCGATCGTCACCTTCGGTGTTGCCGATGGCGACGGTTACGAATCCTACGCGCCGGCCATCCCGCTTTTGGCGCTGAACGCGACGACCAGCGACTGAGCTGCTCGGGTTCGGCTATTCCGCCGCCGCGCGTGCACCGGCCTTCGCCGCCGCATGCAGGCGCACGGCATCGCCGAAGGCGCGGAAGATCTTTGCCGAGTTGCTGTCCGACTTCACCCAATATTCGGGATGCCACTGGACGCCGACGGCGAAGGCGCGGGCCTCCTTGACCGAGACGGCCTCGATCGTGCCGTCGGTCGCCAAAGCCTCGACCTGCAGTTTCGATCCGAGCCGGTCGATCGCTTGGCGATGCAGCGAGTTGACCTTGATGTCGCCGGCGCCGAACACGCCGGCGAGGCAGGTTCCGGGCTTGATCGAAATCGTCTGGTGGATGCCGAAGCGCTCGTCCTGATTCTCGCTCACCGGCGCGCGGTGATCGAGCGAGCCTTCACGCTCCTGGATCTCGGTGCCGAGCGTCCCGCCCAGCGCCACGTTGAGCTCCTGGATGCCGCGGCAGATGGCGAGCAGCGGCACGCCGCGCTCGATCGCCTTGCGGATCAGCGGCAGCGTGGTGGAGTCGCGCGCCGGGTCGTAGGGGCCGTTGGCCTCGCTGGGATCGCCGCCATAGAGCGAGGGATGCACATTGGATTTCGAACCCGTCACCATGACGCCGTCGACCGAGGACAGCAGCTCGTCGAAATCGAGCCGGTCGCCGAAGGACGGCACCAGGAGCGGGAACACGCCGGCGCCGGCAATCGCCGCCTCGATATATTGCTGGGGCGCGGCATGCCATGTGTAGTTGTCGAACTGGCGGACATCGGTTGAGACGGCAACGAGCGGCTGCTGCATTTTGGATACGGGTTCCATCGAGGGCTAACGAATTATTCTGCCTACAAAATAGGCGATCAGTCGGCACTTTGCCATGGCAAGTTTCGGTTCTCCGAATGGGCCAGCACGGTCGGCGTTAGACTATAGTTGCACGTTGCCCGCGGTGCTGGACTCGACATCTTGCCCGTGTATTGTTTCGCGCAGCCGATCAGGGCACCGCGGATGTCCGAATATCGGTCTGTTGGTTCTAAACGGGAGGAAAATGCATGGATCGTCGTTCGTTCATCCGTAAGGCCGGTGCATCCGGTGTTGGTGTCGCGGCAGCGGCCGCCGCGCTTGCCACGCCGGCGATAGCCCAGTCCAATCCGAAAGTGACCTGGCGGCTGGCATCGTCCTTCCCGAAATCGCTCGACACGATCTATGGCGGTGCGGAAGTGTTCTCAAAAATGCTGTCGGAAGCGACCGACGGCAATTTCCAGGTTCAGGTCTTCGCCTCGGGCGAGCTCGTTCCCGGCCTGCAGGCGGCCGACGCGACCGCCGCAGGCACCGTCGAGGCGTGCCACACGGTGGCATATTACTATTGGGGCAAGGATCCAACCTGGGCGCTGGGTGCCGCAGTGCCGTTCTCGCTCAACGCGCGCGGCATGAACGCTTGGCACTATCATGGCGGCGGCATTGACCTCTTCAACGAGTTCCTTGCAACGCAAGGCCTGTTCGGCCTGCCGGGCGGCAACACCGGCGTGCAGATGGGCGGCTGGTTCCGCAAGCAGATCAACACGGTCGCCGATCTTTCCGGCCTCAAGATGCGCATCGGCGGCTTTGCCGGCAAAGTGGTGCAGAAGCTCGGCGTCGTGCCGCAGCAGATCGCCGGCGGCGACATCTACCCGGCGCTGGAAAAGGGCACGATCGACGCCGCCGAATGGGTCGGCCCTTATGACGACGAGAAGCTCGGTTTCTACAAGGTCGCGCCCTACTACTACTATCCCGGCTGGTGGGAAGGCGGCCCGACCGTGCATCTGATGTTCAACAAGGCCAAATACGAGGAATTGTCGCCCGCCTACAAGTCGCTGGTGCACACGGCCGCGCAAGCCGCCGACGCCAACATGCTGCAGAAATACGACTACCTCAATCCGGCGGCGGTGAAGCGGCTGGTCGCCAGCGGCGCCAAGCTGGCTCCTTTCAGCCAGGAAATCATGGCCGCCTGCTTCGAAAAGGCCAACGAAGTCTATGCCGAAATGGAGGCCAACAACGCGCCGTTCAAGAAGATCTGGGAATCCATCAAAGGCTTCCGCAAGGAGCACTATCTCTGGGCCCAGGTCGCCGAATACAACTACGACACCTTCATGATGGTGCAGCAGCGTAACGGCAAGCTGTAGCCGGGGATTAGCCCTCTCCCCTATGGTGACGGGGAGAGGGCGCTGTCACCGCCGGTTTCGCCAATCGCCAACGTTGCAGGACTTCAGGTCCGGCCCGGCACGACCAGCACCTTGACCTCGCCGGGGGCGGCTGGGTTCGAGATCACCTGCGGCGCCTCTTCGAGTGGCACCTGCCTGGAAATCAGCTTGTCGATCTCGATCGCGCCGGACGCGATGAGGTCCGCGGCGCGTCGATGCGTGAAGGGATTGATGAAGGACCCGAGGACCTTCAACTCCCGGAACAGTACGTCGAAAGGCTCGAAAGCCACCTTCTGCCCCTGCGGCATCACGCCGACGATCACCACCGTGCCTCCGGCCTTGGCAATTCGCATCGACTGCTCGACCGTGTCGCGAACCCCGGCGCATTCCAGCACCACGTCGACGCCGCCCGGCACAAGCCCGGCTTTTCCGGCGATGGCCTCGATGGGATCGACGGCGCTGGGATCGACCGTAGCGGTCGCGCCGAGTTCTTCGGCCAGCGCCAGGCGCGAGGCCTGCCTGGTCGATAGGATGATGGTCGCGGCACCGGCAAGCTTCGCCAATTGCACAGTGAGCAGGCCGATGACGCCGCCGCCGAGCACCACCACCGAGCCGCCGGCCCTGATTCCGGCTAGGTCGATGCCGTGCAGGCAGCAGGCCAGCGGCTCGCAGAAGGCGCCATGCGTCGGCTTGAGGTTGCCGGGCAGGAGGAAGGCCTGGCCTTGCGGCATCACGACATAATCGGCGAAACCGCCGTCCCGGTGGATGCCGATAGCCCTGAGATTGCTGCACAAATTGACGCGGCCGGCTCGGCACTGGCTGCAGCGCCCGCAGGCGATGTTGGGGTCGCCCGTGACCCGATCGCCGACGGCGATGCCGGACACCGCGTCGCCGACCGCCTCGACGATGCCGCAGAATTCGTGGCCGAGCGTGACCGGCGGCGTGCACGGGAATTCGCCATGGAACAGGTGGCGGTCCGTGCCGCAGACGCCGCAGGCTTCGATCCGCACCAGAACATCCTCCGGCCCCGGCGCAGGTTTGTCGACCTCACGAAGGGCGATGCCGCCGATTGCTTCCAGCCGTACGGCTCTCATGACTTGGTCACCTCAGTTGAAACTCGGCGGCTTGGAAAGATCGGGCGCCGGCGCCGCCGGCTTGGCGGGGGCCGTATCGCCGAAATTCGGCGGCTGTGACAAGTCCGGGGTGCCAGGCGCGGCGGGCGCCGAGCCGCCACCGGCGGGCGCCGCGCCATTGTCGCCCGGCGTGCCGAGCGGCGCAAGTCCCGGCATGTCCGGCAGCTTGAGGTCGATCGTGCTCGGCTCGACGGCGGTGCCCTTGTAGCGCATCACCATTTGCGGGAAGGCGATGGTAAGCCCGATCATGATCACCTGGATACAGACGAACGGCACCGCGCCCCAATAGATCTGGCCGGTGGTGACCGGCGCGATCTGTTTGCCGGTGATGCGGTCGAGATAGGGCACGCGCGCCGCGACCGAACGCAGGTAGAACAGCGCGAAGCCGAACGGCGGATGCATGAAGCTGGTCTGCATGTTCACGCCAAGCAGCACGCCGAACCAGATCAGGTCGATGCCGAGCTTGTCGGCGGCGGGCGCCAGCAGCGGCACGATGATGAAGGCGAGCTCGAAGAAGTCGAGGAAGAAGGCGAGCACGAAAACCAGCACGTTGACGCCGATCAGGAAGCCGGTCTCGCCGCCCGGCAGTGAGGTCAAGAGATGCTCGACCCAGATGTGGCCGTTGACGCCGTAGAAGGTGAGCGAGAAGACGCGCGCGCCGATCAGGATGAACAGCACGAAGGCGGAGAGCCGCGTCGTCGAGGCCAGCGCCTGCTTGATGACATCCATCGTCAGCCGCCCCTTGAAGCCCGCCATGATCAGCGCGCCGACGGCGCCCATGGCGCCGCCCTCGGTCGGGGTGGCGATGCCGAGGAAGATGGTGCCCAGCACCAGAAAGATCAGCGCCAGCGGCGGGATCAGCACGATCACCACCTGCTGTGCCAGCTTGGACATCATGTTGATGTGGAGGCGCTGGTCGGCGATCGCCACGATATAGATGACGATCACGCCCACGGTGGCGCCAAGGATGTCCGCATTGTCGCCATGAGTCGGCGCGAGGTAACGATAGGCCGCATAGGAAATCGCGCCGGTCACCAGCAGCGCCACGATCAGCGAAATCACGCCGTGGCCGAGCGTGCGGGCCTCGAGCGGCAATGCCGGCATCGCGTTCGGCCGGACGATCGACATGATCAGGATGTAGAGCATGTAGATGCCGGTCAGAACGAGGCCGGGGATCAGCGCGCCCGCATACATGTCGCCCACCGAGCGTCCAAGCTGGTCGGCCAGCACAATCAGCACCAGCGAGGGGGGGATGATCTGGGCCAGTGTGCCGGAAGCCGCGATCACGCCCGAGGCGAGGCGCCGGTCGTAGCCGTAGCGCAGCATGATCGGCAGCGAGATCAGCCCCATGGCGATGACGGAGGCCGCCACCACGCCGGTCGTTGCGGCAAGCAGTGCGCCGACGAAGATCACCGCATAGGCAAGCCCGCCGCGGATCGGGCCGAACAGCTGCCCGACCGTGTCGAGCAGGTCCTCGGCCATGCCGGATCGCTCCAGCACGATTCCCATGAAAGTGAAGAATGGAATGGCCAGCAGCGTGTCGTTCGACATCACCCTGGTGCCGTAGAAATTATCCGGCAGCGCATGCAGCAGCGGCCAGGCGAGGTTGATCGAGCCGCCGGAATAGGGCGACAAGAGCACGCCGATGAAGAAGAACAACAGGCCGTTCGCAGCGAGCGAGAAGGCGACGGGGTAGCCGATCAAAAGGAAGATGATCAGCGAGGCGAACATGATCGGCGCCATGTTCTGCGCGATGAACTCGATCATGAGCGCACCTCGCCGGACAGCGCCTTGGCTTCTTCGGCAAGCGCTTCGGCCTCGAGCGTGGCCTGGTCGTGGGCCGACACATAGGGAGTGGGATCCTCCATATCGCCGCGCATGATGGCGATCTTCTTGATGATCTCGGAGACGCCCTGGATGGCCAGCAGGAAGAAGCCGACGAGCAGGATGGCCTTGGCCGGCCAGACGATCAGCCCGCCGGCATTGGTCGACATCTCGCCGCTGCGGAAGGACAGCGACACGTAAGGCACGAAGTAGATCACCATCAGCACCACGAACGGCATCAGGAAGAGGAGATGGCCGAGGAGGTCGATCCAGTGCTGCACGCGGCGGGGGAACATGCCGTAGATGATGTCGATGCGGATATGGTCGTTCTGTTTCAGCGTATAGGCGGCGGCCAGCATGAAGGCGGCGCCGAACAGATACCACTGCAGTTCGAGCCAGGCGTTGGAGGAGATGTCGAACACCTTGCGGATGACGGCGTTGCCGGCGCTCACCAGGATCGCAAGCAGGATCAGCCACGAGACCCAGCGGCCGATGAACTCGTTGATGCGGTCGATCGTCGTGGATAGAGCGAGCAGCCCTGCCATGCATTTCCTCCCTCGCGCACCGGCCCCGAGAATCGCGTTCGATTTTCGAGAAGCACGATGCCTAACTCAAAGTGCTGGCGCCGCGCCCGAGTCCCCCTCCGGTGTCGCGCCGCTTGGCCCAACGGTATGCAGTGCGTGGCCCGGATGGTCAACATGGCAAAGCACGTGCCGGCGACCCACGCGGCGAGCAACGGGAAAAACCGGTCACCTCACGGCGCGTCATGCAACCAAAGTCTGATGGGTTTCAGGCGACCTTGGCCTGGTCGCGGCCGGCGCCGATCAGCACCAGCATGGCGACGAGGAAGAGGTATATCCAGCCGTCGCGCCATTCGAGCGGGAAATAACCGGCCCACAGCGATTCGGCCATGCCGAAGGCCGCGGCACCGAGAGCAGCCTTGAGCGGCGACATGTAGCCGCCGACCGCCGTCACGAACAGGATCTTGAGGCCGTAGACGAGGCCCGTGCCGAAGCTGATGTTGCCGTAATAGATGCCGGCGAGCATGCCGGCAAAAGCCGCGCAGAAGCCGCCATAGAGCACCGCGCGGCGGAACACCGCGGTGACGTCGATGCCGCACATCGCGGCCGCCTTCGGGTCGTCGGACACGGCCCGCCAGGCGCGTCCGAAGCGCGAATGCGAAAACAGCCAGGCGGCCACTGCCACCATCGCCATCACCGCCGCGCAATCCAAGAGCTGGATAACGGTGAGCGTCACCTTGAAGCCGGCACCCTGCGCGAAGACGACGGGTTGGGCGAGCATCGGCGGCAGCCAGAGATCATGCGTGTCGGCGGCGATGCGGCTTGCTTCCGACAGGAACAGCAAGATGCCGAGCGTCGTCACCACGATCGCATTAGGCGACCGGTCCGCCAGCCTCTCGAACACGCTGCGCGACAGCACCTGGCTGATCAGCACCGAATAGAGCAGGGCAGCAACGATACCTAGCGCGACCGAGGCAAACAGCGTCAGCCACAGCGCCTGATAGCCGAAGGCGGCGGTCAGGATCATGGTGTGGCCGCAAAAGGCAAACAGCGCGCCATAGGCAAGGTTGGTGCGGTGCAGGATGCCGTTGGTCAGCACGTAGCCGAAGGCGAGCAGAGCATAGAGCGCGCCCGAATGCAGCCCGTTCAGCACCTGCTGATAGAAATAGAGCATGGAGCATCCCTAGGGCCGCGCGAACTGGCCCCCGTTTCGAGCGTTGCATCCGAAATCTAACTTGTCAAATACGTTTTATCGGTTAGATTTCCGGCATGAGGGTATCCTGGACCCCGCACCGCTTCACCGGCGGCATCCTCGCGCTCGACACGGCGAACACGGTCGTCCTGCGCAACGATCCGGAAAAGACCTTCGACCGTTTCGCTGATCCGGCCGAGATCGCCCGCTTCGCCGAGGCGGCGAGCGGCTTTCGCGCCGCCGAGCTTGGCGGCCGGCGGCTGGAGGCGCCTGAACCGGGCGGCATCGCCGCGGTCGTGCTGTCGATCCGCGAGGCGACGGACCGCCTGTTCCGCCATGCCGTAGCGAAAGGCGCGATCGCCGCCGGCCATCTGCCGGATTTTTTGACCGCCTGCGCCAACGGGCTCTCCGGCAGCAGCATCGAGATCGGCGCGCCGGGCCGGCTGTTTGGCGATCCGGCGACGCCGATCGCTTTCGAGGCGGCTTTGGCCGTCTCGGCGCTTTCGCTGCTGCGCGACGACACCGTTGCGAGGCTCAGGATCTGTCCGAACTGCAGCTGGCTCTTCGTCGACCGCAGCCGCAACTCAAGCCGCCTCTGGTGCGACATGGCCGTCTGCGGCAACCGCCAGAAAGCGAACCGCTACTATCGCCGCCGCACGGCGGCCAGGGAGGCCACCAATGCCTAGAAAATTCCGTTCGATCGCCCTCGGCGCGGCCCTGATCGCCGCGACGGCGCTCGGCGCCTGCCGCGACACCGGCAATGAGCAGCTCTTCGCCATTTCCGGCAAGCTGTTCGAGTTCAACTATCGGCTTGGCATTGCCACCTATGTCATCACGCTGAGACCGCTGCGGCCGATGGGCGAGGGACAGGTTGCGGTGGTGAATTTCCAGAATCCGGCCGGCGGCGACCCGCTCATCGTCAACCAGAAGATCTGGCCGAAGCTCCCGCATATCACCTTGACCAGCCCGCCGCTCACCTGCGTGGTCAAGGACAAGCCCTATTCCGTGACGATCCGCATCGAGGATTCGAGCGGCACGTTGCTTCAAAGCCTCGAGACGACGATGACCTCCTCGGCGGACCAGACCATGCTGCCGGACCGGCCGCTGGTGATCGGGCCGAAATACGAGCTCAACCCGGACCTTGCCGGCCATCCCGACGGCAAGCTGCCGGATGCGCCCAAGCCGGATTGCTCGAAGGCGGCTTGAGGCCCGCTGGACTGGTTGAAATTTTCGTGCGCTGCAAAGCGTTTAGCGTGCGATTGAATGCGGCGGCCGTTTCCAGCGGGACCGTTTGTTGCGTGCGCTCTGGTTGCTGCGATTTCGTTTGACCTGTCCCGCAAGGGAAGAAAGACTGCGGCGTCTCACTCCGACGTTGGCCGCCGATCCGCGGCGCGCCTCCGCAGAGGACATGCCTGATGACGCTGCATGACGTCGCGCTCGACGACAAGTTCGACCTTGGCAAGGAGCGCGTTTTCCTGTCCGGGGCGCAAGCCGTCGTGCGCATGCTTTTGATGCAGCGCGAGCGCGACCGCCGCGCCGGCCTCAACACCGCAGGCTTCGTCTCCGGCTATCGCGGCTCGCCGCTGGGCGGCCTCGACATGCAGCTGTGGAAGGCGAAGCGGCAGCTTGCGCAGGCCGACATCGTCTTTCAGCCGGGCCTCAACGAAGAGCTCGCCGCCACCGCCTGCTGGGGCTCGCAGCAGACCGAGCTGCTCGGCGAAGGCACCCATGACAGCGTCTTTGCCGTCTGGTACGGCAAGGGGCCGGGCGTCGACCGCTCCGGCGATGTTTTCCGCCACGCCAATCTCGCCGGCTCGTCGAGAAATGGCGGCGTTCTCGCCCTGATGGGCGACGACCACATGGCCGAATCCTCGACGAACGCACATGCCACCGAATTCCTGTTCGTCGACACCATGGTGCCGATCCTCAACCCCGCCGGCGTCCAGGAGATCATAGACTACGGTCTCCTTGGCTTCGCCATGTCGCGTTTCGCCGGCACCTGGGCGGCGATCAAATGCGTCAAGGACAACATCGAATCGACCGCTTCGGTCGACGCCTCGATCGCGCGGCTGAACATCGTCATTCCTGATTTCGACATGCCGCCCGGCGGTTTGAACATCCGCCACGAGATCGACATGCTCGGCCAGGAGGAGCGCCTGCATGAGCACAAGCGCGCCGCCGCTTCCGCCTTCATCCAGGCCAACGGGCTCAATCGGACCGTCTATTCGGGCGGCAGCAACCCGAAGCTCGGCATCATCACCATAGGCAAGAGCTATCTCGACGTCCGCCAGGCGCTGGAGGATATCGGGATCGACGAAAATGCGGCCAATCGCATAGGCATCCGCCTGTTCAAGGTCGGCTGCCCCTGGCCGCTCGATTATCAGCATATCGCCGACTTCGCCCGCGGCCTCGACACCATCGTCGTCGTCGAGGAGAAGCGCTCGTTGATCGAGGTCCAGTTGCGCGAGAACCTCTACGGTTCCGCTATTCAGCCTGCCATCGTCGGCAAGAAGGACGAGCGCGGGGACTGGCTGTTTCCGGCCAAGGGCGCGCTCGACCCGAACGAGATCGCGATCGCGCTCGGCGAGCGTATCCTGCGCACCATCGGCCCCTTGGAGGAGATCGCGGCGCGGGTGGCGAAGCTGCGCCAGTTCCAGGCGATGCTCGCCGATACCGTCGACATCGGTTCGCGCACGCCGTTCTTCTGCTCGGGCTGCCCGCACAATTCCTCGACCAAGGTGCCGGAGGGCTCGCTTGCCGCCGCCGGCATCGGCTGCCACTTCATGGCGCTGTGGATGGACCGGAACACGGTCGGCTTCACCGCCATGGGCGGCGAGGGCGCGCAATGGGTCGGCCAGGCGCCGTTCTCCAAGCGCGGCCATATCTTCCAGAATCTCGGCGACGGCACCTACAACCACTCCGGCGCGCTGGCGATCCGCTTTGCGCTCTCCTCAGGCGCCAACATCACCTACAAGATCCTCTACAATGACGCAGTCGCCATGACCGGCGGCCAGCCGCACGAAGGTGGCCTCACCGTCGATATGATCGCCAGACAGGTGCGCGCGGAGGGCGTCGAGCGCATCGCCGTCGTCACCGACGAGCCGGCCAAATATGCCGGCAAGGCCGATTTCCCGCCCGGCGCCACGATCCATCACCGCGACGACCTCGACCTCGTCCAGCGCGAGCTGCGCGAGGTCAAGGGCGTGTCGGTGCTTCTCTATGACCAGACCTGCGCCGCGGAAAAGCGCCGGCGCCGCAAGCGCGGCACCTTCCCCGATCCCGACAAGCGCGTCTTCATCAACGAGCTGGTCTGCGAAGGCTGCGGCGATTGCGGCGTGCAGTCGAACTGCGTCTCGATCCAGCCGGTCGAGACCGAATTCGGCCGCAAGCGCCGGATCGACCAGTCGAGCTGCAACAAGGATTTTTCCTGCCTCAACGGCTTCTGCCCCTCTTTCGTGACGGTGCATGGCGGCAAGATCAGGAAGGCCGAGGGGATTGCCGGCAAGAGCGATCCGCTCGAAGGCGTGCCGTCACCCGCCGAATTTCCACTCGGATCTCAGGGCTGGGCGGCGATCATCGACGGTGTCGGCGGCACCGGCGTCGTCACCATCGGCGCGGTGCTGGGCATGACTGCCCATATCGAGGGCAAGGGCTGCGGCATGATCGACATGGCGGGCCTTGCCCAGAAGGGCGGCTCGGTCTTCACCCATGTCCGCATCGCCCCGACGCCCGAGGACATCCACGCCATCCGCGTTTCCGCTGGCAAGGCCGATCTTGTGCTTGGCTGCGACCTCGTCGTCTCCGGCGCCAAAAAGGTGCTCGCCGCGGTGCGCGAGGGCCATACCATGTTCCTCGCCAACACCGCCGAGATCATGCCCGGCGAATTCACCCGTTCCGCCGATTTTTCGCTGCCGGTCGAGCGGCTGAAGAAGGCGATCCGTGCCGCCGCCGGCGACGACAAGGCCCACTTCTTCGATGCCACCCGCACGGCGACCGCGCTGTTCGGCAATTCGCTCGGCGCCAACATGTTCATGCTCGGCTTCGCCTTCCAGCATGGCGGGCTGCCGCTCTCGGCCGAAGCCGTTGAAAAAGCGATAGAATTGAACGGCGAAGCGGTGGTGATGAACATCGCCGCCTTCCGCTGGGGCCGTCGCGCCGCGCACCAGCCGGATTTCGTGCGCGGCCTGGTCGGTCGTACCGGCAAGCCGGCGTCGGCACCCGAAACGCTCGACGACATTGTCGCCCGGCGGGTGGCTTTCCTCACCGCCTACCAGAACGCCGCCTATGGCAAGCGCTATTCCAACAGGATCGCGGCCCTGCGCGCAGCCGAGGCGAGAGCGGTTCCCGGCTCAACGGCCGTCACCGAGGCGGCCGCGAAAAACCTCTTCAAGCTGATGGCGATCAAGGACGAGTACGAGGTGGCCCGGCTTTACACCGACGACAGCTTCGCCGCCGATCTCGCAAGGCAGTTCCAAAGCTACGAAAAGCTGGAATTTCACCTCGCGCCGCCGATCCTCGGGCGGCGCGGCAATGACGGCAAGCCGAGGAAATCGAGTTTCGGCCCGTGGATGATGAAGGCATTTCGCCTGCTTGCTGTCATGAGAGGCCTGCGCGGCACCGCGTTCGACCTGTTCGGCCATACCGCCGAACGGCGCGCCGAGCGGCAACTGCTTGCGCAATACGAGGCCGATCTCGATCTGATCGCCGCAGCACTTGCGCCGGGCAAGGTCGAGGCCGCCGCCGCTCTGGCCTCCGTTCCGGCGCTCATCCGCGGCTATGGCCATGTCCGGCAGGCCAGCGCCGCCAAGGCGGCCGAAGAGCGCTCCGGGCTGCTGCAGCGGCTGACCGAGGCCGCTCCGGTGCCCGTTCTCAGCGCTGCCGAGTGATTGCGCCAGACCAATCCCGAAGTTTTCGTCGGTCGGCCTAAAGTGCCTCGCGTCGAAATGGATCCAGGCGAGGCGCTTTAGGCCTTTGTTCGATGCAGGTCGTTCTCCCAAAAACCGCTGCGCACTTGTGGGTGACATGCGTTAGGTCCTTTGCGCCCTTGGCGGGCAGACCGAAGCCGCTGCTCAAGACGGTTCTGTTCTAAGCCTTTCTTAAGGCGGTTGTGTCATGACAAGGCTTAGCGTTGGGCCGACCCTATGGGCAAAACAAAGACCGAAAGCATCCCCGCGGATGTTTATATCCAATTTGTGCGGTCGTTGTTCGACAACGCGCACATGTTGTTGATCGGTGGCGCGTGCTACTGGATCCTCGGATTCATGATCTATCTGCGCACCCACAATCCCCTGTTCCTGGCGTTTTCTTTTGCCCTGCTTTCCGTCAGCCTTATCCGTTACTTCGGCATTCGCGGCTTCCTGAGGACAGGCGGCGCGATTGCCGATGTCGAACACGCGCAGCGGTTGGAGCGCAGCTACATCCTGAAGGGCTGCCTTCAGGGTCTCGGATTGGGCGCGCTGTGTTTCGTGTCGATCTACATATATCCCGAACCGTTCGCCGAGCTGGCGGCAATGTCGCTGACGCTGGCGACCCTGGTCACCGTTGTCGCCCGCAACTATGGGTCGCCGCGTATGGTGCGGATCTTTTCCGTGACCTTCATCGGTCCGGCGGCTCTCGCGCTCCTGCTGCGCATGGATGCGCCCTCCGTCGTCCTCGGCCTGATGATCATCCCGATGACGTTCATCACCATCACCGGCGCCGATCATGTCCGCAACGTGCTGTTCTCGGCGGTCATCGGCCACAAGCAGGCGAGAAACCTGACGCGCAGGTTCGACCGCGCGCTCAACACGATGTCGCACGGCCTGGTCATGCTCGGCCCCGACGGGCGCGTCGCCGTCGCCAATGCCGAGGCCGCCCATCTGATGTCGCTGAAATCGGCCGACGCGCTGCTCGGGCGCTCGATCCACGGCCTTCTGATGCGCGGCGTCGCCGGCGGCATGCTGGCACCGAAGGATTGCCGCTACATCGAGGCGCAGCTGACGCGCGCCTTGCGCGAGGGCCGGGACCGCAAGGTGCTCGTGTCGCTCGCCAATGGCCAGCACTACGAGTTCTCCGCGCGCGAAGGCAGCCAGGAACTCGGCGTCATCACCTTCGAGGACGTCACGGCCCGCGTCGAGGCGGAGGAAAAGATCCGTTTCATGGCGCGCTACGACAACCTCACCGGCCTGCCGAACCGTGCCTATTTTCACGAGCTGGTCGGCGAGGCCATGGCGTCCGGCGACCGCGACCGGCTCTGCGGCCTGGCGGTGCTCGACCTTGATGATTTCAAGAGCGTCAACGACACGCTCGGCCACCCGGTCGGCGACGGTTTGATCTACGCCGTAGCCGAGCGGCTGGCAGCGGTCGCCGGGCCGGGCATCAATGTCAGCCGCTTCGGCGGCGACGAATTCATGATCTATTTCGACCGCATCGAGGATGAGAGCCATCTCAGCAGCCTGCTCGACGAGATCTTCGCCGGCCTGCAGGGCGAAGTCGACGTCGCCGGTCACGGCCTGCGCATCCAGACCAGCGGCGGCGCGGTGTTGTCCGTGGTCAAGGACACCGACGTTGACGGCATGATCGTCAAGGCGGACCTCGCGCTCTACAAAGCCAAGGAGCTCGGCAAGAACAGCTGGCGGCTGTTCGAGGCATCGATGGACGCCGCCTTCCGCAATCGCCAGCTGATGAAGGCCGATCTGCGCAGCGCCGTGCAAGCCAAGGAGTTGCGCGTCGTCTACCAGCCGATCGTGTCGATGAGCACCATGCGCATCGCCAGCTGCGAGGCGCTCTGCCGCTGGGATCATCCCGATCTCGGCCCGATTTCGCCGGGCGTCTTCATTCCGCTGGCCGAGGAGATGGGCATCATCTCCGAGATCAGCTCTTTCGTGCTGCAGGCGGCCTGCGCCGAATGCGCCAAATGGCCGGCCCAGACCAGCGTTTCGATCAACCTGTCGGCCAAGGACTTCCGCAACCGCGACGTCGTGCAGAAGGTGCGTGATGCCCTGGCGGCGTCGGGCCTTGCGCCGCACCGGCTCGAGATCGAGGTGACGGAGACTGCCCTGCTCGACGACAAATCGCTGACCCGCGAGCTGATCGAAGAGCTGAAAGCGCTGGGCGTCCGCATCGCGCTCGACGACTTCGGCACCGGCTATTCCAGCCTCAGCTACCTGCACAAGCTGCCGCTCGACAAGATCAAGATTGACCGCTCCTTCCTCATCGACGTGACCCAGAGCCCCCAGTCGCTCGATCTTCTGAAGGGTATCGTCGGCTTGACCCGGACGCTGGGCCTGGTCGTCACGATCGAAGGGGTGGAGACTTTCGAGCAGCTGAAGATATTGGTGCGTTCGGTCAAGCCGGACCTCGTGCAAGGCTTCCTGTTCGGCGCCGCGCTCAGCGCGTCCGGCATCGAGACGATGTCGAACGTCACCTGGCCGTTCGCCGCGGACCTGCGCCTCGCCCCCAGACGGTCGGCCAGGTAGGGAATTTCATCAAGCAGGATTGAGAATGCGCGTTGCTTTGGCTACGCAGCCATTTTCGCCAAATCGGAAGGTTTTCACCCGAGTTTTTCAGGTTCAACAGCTCGCAATTGTTTTCTCTAAGCAATTCAATACAGCCGAGTATTTTGGCCAGATGTCCTATATTGCTGTCAGCTGCGGCGGCCCAGTCCTATCAGTTCTGGCAGCTGTGTACTCTTTGATATCGGATGCGAGCCAAGGTCCGGGCGCCAGGTCGACTTTTCCATGCAACCCTTTCCGGCGCATTGTTAAGGTTAACGGATGGTAAACCAGCAGTTTCGAATTTTCGGCTTGTGTCTCATTTTGACTCGAATAGCCTGTTTACAGGCGGATACGAGGACTTGAGAATGGATGCTGCAAGAAACGATGCGCAGGCTGGCGCCGGCGCAAATGCTGGCTCGGCGCTGAATCGTTCGATCATGCAATTGCTGGAGCATGTCGATTATCGTCTGATCACGGGGGGCGAAGATCTGGAGGCGATCTACCGTCTTCGCTATCAGTCCTACCTGCGCTCAGGCATGTGCGGCCCGATCGCCAGCGGGATGTTCGAGGATCGCTGGGACAACCTGCCGAATTCCTACCGGTTCGGCGTCTATTTCGATGGCCACTTGGTCAGCACGCTGCGGCTCCATTACATTTCCCGCGAGCACCCCTATTCGCCCTCTGTCGACGCCTATCCGGAAATCTTGGCCGAGCGGCTTGCCCGCGGAGAAACCTTCATAGACGGAACCCGGTTCGCAACCGACGCGGATAGCGCGCCCGCGCCCGGAGTCCTGCCTTTCCTGACGCTGAGGCTCGGCATGGTGGCTTCCAGCTATTTTGGCCAGACGGCCGTGCTGACGCCGGTCAAGGTCGAACATTCCGCCTACTACGCCCGCATCTTCCATGCCGTGCAGCGGACAGAAGGCAAGGTGTTTCCGGGTGTCCTTGCGCCGATCGCCTTGTTCGAGATCCCCTGTGGTGAAAACTTGCGCCAGACGCTCGACCGCTTCCCTTTCTTCAAGTCGACGCCGGTGGAGCAGCGGATGATGTTCGCCAATCCGGCCATCAACCGGCTCACCCCGCTGTCGATCGTACCGACGGCCAAATACTATCGCGATGCCGCCTGAACGGGCGTCCTTCCGCGCCTCGTGAACCTTCCCCGCCGCTCCCGCGTTACGAGTACCGGCGTCACTGATCATCGGCGGCGCCGCATTCTTGCCCCCCAGGCTTGTCGCCGGCTCAAATCGGGTTTTTCACGGGAAGGAGTACGATTATTATGACCATCCACTCGCTTGCGCTCACGCCCCTGATCTCGCTGATCGCCGGCATATTGATCCTGGTGATGCCGCGCCTGCTCAATTACATCGTCGCGCTCTATCTGATCGTGGTCGGCCTGCTCGGCCTGTTTCCGCACCTCGCCGCCTAATGCATCTCGCCCGGAACCGTGCAGCGGTTCTGGGCAACGGCACCCATCAAAAAGAGCTTTGAAGCGTCTCGCCTGAATCCGATTCAGCGCGACGCGCTTTAAAGGCCTACGACGCCCCTCGCCACGGCGAGGGCCTCCCATCGCAATTTTAGCTTCCGCCCATTTCAACTTTCGTTTGAGGCTGTTGTCGCCGGCCGTGCGGCAATAGCGCCATTGCTCTTGCTCCGGCTTTTCGCTATGTGCCTCGAAGGCATTTTCGAAGGGGTATTCCTATGGCTGATCACACGCCGACCGGTCCTGTCGAACTGGGCGCGCAGATGGACTATGCCGAGCATGATCGCACCTACAACGCATTTCTCACGCTCGCCAAATACGGCTCGCTCGTCTGCGCTGCCATTCTGCTGGCCATGGCCTTCGGCTTCTTCGCGGGCGGCTTCTTCTCGGCGACCATCCTGTTCATCGTGATCATGGCCGTCGGCTATTTCATTCTGCGGTAGACTTTCCAAGCCATTGCGTTCGACGTTTCGCCGGAGGTCCCGGCCGACGCCTTGCGCAGCAAGGTTCCAGCCGAAAGGATCATGCGGTGGGGCAGACGGTATTCATCCCTCGTGAGCTTGACGCGAACGAGCCGAGAATCGCGGCCTCGCCCGAGACGGTGAAAAGGCTGGCCGGCCTGGGCTTCGAGGTGATCGTCGAGAAGGGCGCCGGCCTGGGCTCGCGCATCACCGATCAGGAATTTGCCACCGCCGGCGGCACGATTGGAACTGCCGGGGACGCCAAGAACGCCGATGTGGTGCTGAAGGTGCGCCGGCCGACCGATGCCGAGCTCAAGGGCTACAAATCGGGCGCGGCCGTCATCGCCATCATGGATCCTTACGGCAACGATGCGGCGCTTGCCGCGATGGCCAGTGCCGGCATCACCGCCTTCTCGATGGAGTTCATGCCGCGCATCACCCGCGCGCAGGTGATGGACGTACTCTCCTCGCAGGCCAATCTGGCCGGCTACCAGGCGGTGGTCGATGCGGCGGCCGAATATGACCGCGCGCTGCCGATGATGATGACGGCGGCGGGCACGGTGCCGGCAGCAAAAACCTTCATCATGGGTGTCGGCGTCGCCGGTCTGCAGGCGATCGCCACCGCGCGCCGTCTCGGCGCCGTCGTCACCGCCACCGACGTGCGTCCGGCGGTGAAGGAGCAGGTGCAGTCGCTCGGCGCAAAGTTCCTGGCGGTCGAGGACGAGGAGTTCAAGGCGGCGGAGACCGCCGGCGGCTACGCCAAGGAAATGTCGAAGGAATATCAGGCCAAGCAGGCGGCACTGACCGCAGAGCACATCGCCAAGCAGGATATCGTCATCACCACGGCGCTGATCCCCGGCCGTCCGGCGCCGAAGCTGGTGTCGGCCGCCATGGTCGCTTCGATGAAGCCGGGTTCGGTGATCGTCGACCTCGCCGTCGAGCGCGGCGGCAATGTCGAAGGCGCGGTGCCCGGCAGGGTCGTGACGACGGAAAACGGCGTCAAGATCGTCGGCCATCTCAATGTGCCCGGTCGTGTCGCTGCATCCGCTTCGCTTCTCTACGCCAAGAACCTCTACGCCTTCCTCGAGACGATGGTCGACAAGGCGACGAAGACCCTTGCCATCAAGCGCGATGACGAGTTGGTCAAGGCGACGATGCTGACCGATGCCGGCCAAATCGTGCACCCCAGTTTCGCCAAGGCCGCCGGGCAGCCGCGCACCGAGCCGGCTGCGATCCCGGCCACGGTCCTGGTCGCGGATGCCGCCGACAAGAAACCGGCGCCCAGGAGGAGGGCCGCAGCCAAGTCACCCTCGCCTAAGCCAGAAGGGACCGCGTGATGGAACAGCTGCAGAAAGCCCTCGACCAGCTCGATCAGGCGACGGCTGCCGTACGCCTCGCGGTGCAGGATCTCGCCAATGCGCCCGCCGGCGCCGAGGCTGCCGGCAACGCGGCGCACGCGCTCTCGGGCGGCGCCATCGATCCCTTTGTCTTCCGGTTCGCCATCTTCGTGCTGGCGATCTTCGTCGGCTATTATGTCGTCTGGTCGGTGACGCCGGCGCTGCACACGCCGCTGATGGCCGTCACCAACGCCATCTCCTCGGTCATCGTCGTCGGCGCGCTGCTCGCCGTCGGCATCGCGGCCTCCGGCCTTGCGGCGGGCTTCGGCTTCATCGCCCTGGTGCTGGTGTCGGTCAACATCTTCGGCGGCTTCCTCGTCACCCAGCGCATGCTCGCCATGTACAAGAAGAAGGAAAAGTGACGTGACCGTCAATCTCGCTTCCTTCCTCTATCTGGTCTCCGGCATCCTGTTCATCCTGGCGCTGCGCGGCCTGTCGCATCCGACCACCAGCCGCCAGGGCAATCTCTACGGCATGATCGGCATGGGCATTGCCATCGCCACCACGCTGGCGCTGGCGCTGCCCTCGGCTGGCCGCTTCGGCCTGATCGTGCTGGGGCTTGCCATCGGCGGCGGCGTCGGCGCCTATGTGGCGCGCCGCATCGCCATGACCTCGATGCCGCAGCTGGTCGCCGCCTTCCACTCGCTCGTCGGTTTCGCTGCCGTCATGGTGGCAGCGGCAGCAACCTACGCGCCGGAAAGCTTCGGCATCGGCACGGCCGGCGACATCCATGCCCAGGCGCTCATCGAGATGAGCCTCGGCGTCGCCATCGGTGCAATCACTTTCACCGGCTCGGTCATCGCCTTCCTCAAGCTCGACGGTCGCATGTCCGGCAAGCCGATCATGATCGGCGGCCGCCACCTGATCAACATCGCGCTTGGCGTAGCCCTGGTAGTGCTGATCGTGCTGCTCGTCACCACCGAATCCAAGCTAATCTTCTGGCTGATCGTCGCCGCCTCGCTGGTGCTCGGCGTGCTTCTGATCATCCCGATCGGCGGCGCCGACATGCCGGTCGTGGTGTCGATGCTGAATTCCTATTCCGGTTGGGCGGCGGCGGCGCTCGGCTTCACGCTCGGCAATCTGGCGCTGATCATCACCGGTGCGCTGGTCGGCTCTTCCGGTGCGATCCTGTCCTACATCATGTGCAAGGGCATGAACCGCTCCTTCATCTCCGTCATCCTCGGCGGCTTCGGTGGCGAGACGGCTGCGGCTGCCGACGACGGCATCGAGCGCACCGTCAAGCAGGGCTCGGCCGACGACGCAGCCTATCTGATGATGAACGCGCAGAAGGTCATCATCGTGCCGGGCTATGGCATGGCGGTGGCCCAGGCCCAGCACGCGCTGCGCGAGATGGCCGACAAGCTCAAGGCCAATGGCGTCGAGGTAAAATACGCCATCCATCCGGTCGCCGGCCGCATGCCCGGCCACATGAACGTGCTGCTCGCCGAGGCCAATGTGCCCTATGACGAGGTGTTCGAGTTGGAGGATATCAACTCCGAATTCGCCCAGGCGGATGTCGCCTATGTCATCGGCGCCAACGACGTCACCAACCCGTCCGCGCGAGATGACAAGAGCAGCCCGATCTACGGCATGCCGATCCTCGACGTCGACAAGGCCCGCACCTGTCTCTTCGTCAAGCGCTCGCTGGGTTCGGGCTATGCCGGCATCGACAACACGCTGTTCTATAAGGACGGCACCATGATGCTGCTCGGCGACGCCAAGAAGATGACCGAGGAAATCGTCAAGGCCTTCGATCACTGATCCGGCTCGCCATCTCAAAGACCGAAAAGCCCGGCCGTGAGCCGGGCTTTGTCTTTCAAATCACCGGATGGCTCAGTTTAGCCTTTGGACAGGAAAAGCGCCTCGTCTTCGTCGCGCTGCTTGCCGCCGAGAGCTGCGGCAGCGCTGGCGATGAATGCGCCGATGACCAATGCCAAGGCGCCGATCAGGGCAAATGAGGCCGTTGCCTTCCTGGCCGTGTCTGCCGCCTGCTTGGCCTTGGTCTTAGCCTCCTCCACCTTTGCAAGCACCGCATCGACACGGGCCTTTGCGTCGGCTTCCGGAAGGCCTGTGCGGGCAGTCACAAGCTGCGCCAGGTAGGTCTTGTCGTCGGCCGACACCTCACCGGAGGCGGCACTTGCGACCAGGATGCGAGACGCTTGCGCCGTGGTCGCCGCGTCGTTCTGCGGATTGGCGGCTGCAAGCTTGCTCGCATCCGCCGGACGGAACAGCGTGTCGACGAAATACGATGTCGCATTGTCGACCGAGGCGCCGTTGGCGTTTGCCGACGCGCCTGCCGAGGCACCCATCGCGGCGCCCGACGCGACAGTGGATGCCGCCTGCACGCCCGTCCCAACTGCAGCCGACAGGACCGAGCCGAGAACACCGGCGACAAGCAACGTGGCCAGCGCCCAGGCAAGGAAGCCGTGGGTGGTGTCGCGGAAATAGACCTCGTCAGTGTGGACGCCAACCCATTTGGTCCGCAACCGCCCGGCAAGATAACCGCCTAGGCCCGCCGACAGCCATTGCACGACGATCAACCAGGCGCCGGTGGTAGCCGCGAAGGTGGTGACCGAAGGATTTGACGCGGACCAGGGCGAAACCATCGTCAGCCCGAGTCCGGAGCCGAGCAAGGTAAGGATGAGAGTCAAAGCCGAGGCTGCGAAAGCGCCAGCGATGATCGGCCCCCAACTGACGGCGGTGGCGGAGGATTCTAGCGTACCGGGAGCATCGGTTGCCGATAGGGTGGGCTGCATCGAAGCCTCCTAGCGGGCAAAAAGCATAATGAGAATGATGATCGGAATCGGAACCCCGAGCAACCAGAGCAAGATACCGCGGCCCATCGAAACCTCCTGAAACAAGTTGTGATCGATCTGTCACAATGTTTCAGGAGACCTTCTGTTCCGGTCGGATCACCCCATCCGCCACGGACGGCGGACCGACGGCAGGCTGAGAGGGCCGATTGGCACGGTCCTCAAATATCCAGATTGGCCACCGACAGCGCATTGTCCTGGATGAACTCGCGCCGCGGCTCCACCTCGTCGCCCATCAGCCGTGAGAACAAGCTGTCGGCGTCGGTCGCGTCGGCCACCTTGACCTGAAGCAGCGAGCGCACATTCGGATCCAGCGTGGTTTCCCAGAGCTGTTCGGCATTCATCTCGCCAAGACCCTTGTAGCGCTGCATGGTCAGTCCCTTGCGGCCCGCCGCGAACACCGCGTTGAGCAGCGCCAGCGGTCCGGAAAGGAGCTCGGAAGTCTCCTTGCGGCGCAGCGTCGGCTGCTCGCCATAGACTTCCGCCAGACGCGCTGCATAGCGGTCCAGCTGGCGCGCATCGGCCGAATTGATCAGCCCGGCATCGAGCTGGACCGCGTCCTTGACGCCGCGCACGGTGCGTTCGAAGACATAGCCGCCCGACCCGTCATTGGAGGTCGACAGCCGTCCGCTCCAGCCGCGCTCGGTCTCCTCGGCGATCATGTCGAGCCGCCTGGCGACGTGTTCGGCCATGGCGGTGGCGCGGCCGAGATCGGCGAGCACGTCGGCGTTGAGCGCGCCGGCGATCGCCGCCTGCTCGACGACACTGCGGTTGTAGCGCGTGTGCAGCCCGTTGATCAGGTGCCGCACCGCCAACGCGTCGTCGACCGCGCCGCGCAGGTCCTGTCCGGTCCGCACCTCGCCGGAGGCGAGCGTCAGTGAAGCCTCTTCCAGCCCGGACTCGATCAGATATTCCTCATAGGCGCTTTCGTCCTTGAGATATTGCGAGCTCTTGCCTCGCGTCACTTTGTAGAGCGGCGGCTGGGCGATGTAGAGATGGCCGCGCTCGATCAGCTCCGGCATCTGCCGGAAGAAGAAGGTGAGCAGCAGCGTGCGGATATGGGCGCCGTCGACGTCGGCGTCCGTCATCAGGATGATCTTGTGGTAGCGCAGCTTGTCGGCGTTGAACTCGTCCTTGCCGATCGAGGTGCCGAGCGCCGTGATCAGCGTGCCGATCATGTCGGAGCTGAGCATGCGGTCGAAGCGCGCCCGCTCGACATTCAGGATCTTGCCCCGCAGCGGCAGGATCGCCTGGTTCTGGCGCGAGCGCCCGCCCTTGGCCGAGCCGCCGGCCGAATCGCCCTCGACGATGAAGATTTCCGATTTCGCGGGATCGCGCTCTTGGCAGTCGGCAAGCTTGCCGGGCAGCGAGGTGACGCCGAGCGTGCTCTTGCGGGTTATGTCGCGCGCCTTGCGCGCGGCTTCGCGCGCGGCGGCCGCCTGGATCACCTTCTCCACCACCACCTTGCCTTCGGTTGGATGCTCTTCCAGCCAGGTGCCCAGCGCCTCGTTGACCAGGCTTTCCACCACCGGCCGGACTTCCGAGGAGACCAGCTTGTCCTTGGTCTGCGAGGAGAATTTCGGATCCGGAACCTTGACCGACAGAACGGCCGTCAGGCCTTCGCGGCAGTCGTCGCCGGTCAGCGAAACCTTTTCCTTCTTGGTCTGGCCGGAGGACTCGCCATAGCCGGTGATCTGCCTGGTCAGCGCGGCGCGGAATCCGGCCAAATGCGTGCCGCCGTCGCGCTGCGGGATGTTGTTGGTGAAGGCCAGCACATTCTCGTGGTAGCTGTCGTTCCACCACATCGCCACCTCGACGGTGATGCCGTCGCGCTCGGCGCGAATGGCGATCGGCTTCTCGATCAGCGGCTTCTTCACCCGGTCGAGATATTTCACGAATTCCTCTAGGCCGCCGTCATAATGCAATTCGTGGCGCACGAGGTCGGCATGGCGCGCGTCGGTCAGCACGATGCGCACGCCGGAATTGAGGAAGGCGAGCTCGCGCAGCCGGTGCTCGAGCGTGTTGTAGTCGAATTCGACCATGGTGAAGGTTTCGGCCGACGGGAAGAAGGTGATCTCGCTGCCGCTGCGGCCTTCATAGGTCCCCGGTCGCTTGTCCTGCTCGTAGGTGCCGGTCACCTTCAGCGGAGCGTCGGCATTGCCGTGCGTGAAGCTCATCTCGAAGATTTCGCCGTTGCGACGGATCTTGAGCTTGAGCCATGCCGAAAGAGCGTTGACCACCGAGACGCCGACGCCGTGCAGGCCGCCCGAAACCTTGTAGGAGTTCTGGTCGAATTTGCCGCCGGCATGCAGCTGGGTCATGATCACTTCGGCCGCCGAGACGCCCTCGCTGGGATGGATATCGGTCGGAATCCCGCGGCCATTGTCGATGACGGTCACCGAGCCGTCGGGGTTGAGCGTCACCGAGACGAGGTCGGCATGCCCGGCCAGCGCCTCGTCGATGGCGTTGTCCACCACCTCATAGACCATGTGATGCAGGCCCGAGCCGTCGTCGGTGTCGCCGATATACATGCCCGGCCGCTTGCGGACGGCATCCAACCCCTTCAAAACCTTGATAGAATCGGCGCCATACTCGGCTTCCGCGCCAATGGCGCTTTCGGTCTGATCGCTCATAAATACCTGTCTGATTGATGTCGCTGATCCGGCGCGGAAAAATGGTCCCGAATCGCGCCGTTTTGATGTCCTAGATATAGGCGCAAATGGCCGTTTTTCCAAGGTTTGCAGGCGTTTTGCCGGCTTGGCGAGCGGCCGTTGGCAGGCCGGGCGCGATACACCGGGAAGCGCGGTGCGGGCAGCGGGCTATGCCGGCGTGAAAGCCGCGCCCGAGCGCGGCCTTGCAACAGTCACATCGGGGCGTCTGCTATTCCGCCCGGAGGCCGGCGCGCAGCGCCTTCAGCGCCTCGCTCCAGCGGAACAACTCGTCCAGCATGGCCTTGGCGCCGCCCAGCACCTGCTCGCTCGGATGATACGCGCCCTCCTTGTCGAGCAAGGTCCTGTAGGAAGGCAGCGCCACGCCTTCCGGGATCGGCATGACGCCGACGGAGGTCAGCAGCGGCTTCAGCGCCTGTGCCGCGCGCAGGCCGCCGGACACCCCGCCATAGCTGAAGATGGCGGCGGGCTTGTAGCGCCACTCCTTGAGCAGATAGTCGACGGCGTTAACAATCGCCGGAGCGGCGAAGTAATTGTATTCCGGCGCCACGAAGACGAAGGCGTCGGCGGCGTCGATCGCCGTCGACCAGGCCTTGGTGTGGTCGTTCTCGTATTTGCGCAGGCGCGGATGATGCGGCTCGTCGAGCAGCGGCAGCTTGAAGGCGGCAATGTCGGCGAGCGCCGGCTCGAACTTGCCGTGCTCGCGCGCGAACCCCTCCAGCCACTCGGCGAAGATCGGTCCGGCCCGTCCCGGTCGCGTGCTGCCGATGATGATGCTCAACTGGTGCTTCACGGGTGGCTCCTCGATTGACGGTATCCGTTGGCGACTAAAGGAACCGGTCACCGTCAACAAGCAGCCATCGAAGGGCGCCGTTCACATTCAGGCGAGGCGGTCTCTCCATGGGCTTTCCGTTCGGTCACATGGACGCCCGCTTTGCCGCGCATTACATTTGCCGTCGTAGCGGAGCATCCGATGGACACAAAGCCCGCCCCCTTCGTGCCGCCTGCGCCGAAGCCGCGCACCCAGCCGCCCTCGACGCTGGAGATGATGCGCATCGTCTACCGCAACCCGCTCGAGCTGTGGGGCGAGCATACCTACAACGAGCCCTGGATCTCGGTGACCGGTATCGGCGGGCCGCTGGTCATCGCCAACGATCCCGGCCTCATCCGCCACGTGCTGGTCGACAACGCCAGGAACTACAAGATGGCGACGGTGCGCCAGCTGATCCTGCGCCCGATCCTGCGAGACGGCTTGCTCACCGCCGAGGGAGAGGTGTGGAAGCGCTCGCGCAAGGCGATGGCGCCGGTGTTCACGCCGCGCCACATCTTCGGTTTCGCCGAGCCGATGCTGAAGCGCACGCTGGAATTCGCCACCCGCTACGAGGCCGGCGGTACGACCGACGTCGCCCGCGACATGACGATGCTCACCTATGACATCCTGGCCGAGACGCTGTTTTCCGGCGAGATCGCCGGCGAGCCCGGCAGCTTCGCCAAGGAGATCGACCGCCTGTTCGAGACCATGGGCCGGGTCGATCCGCTCGACCTGTTGCGCGCCCCGGAATGGCTGCCGCGGCTGACCCGCATCCGCGGCCGCAAGACCATGGCCTATTTCCGCAACATCGTTGCCAACACGGTGAAAATGCGCGAGCAGCGGCTGAAGCGCGATCCCGACGGCGTGCCGCAGGATTTCCTGACGCTACTCCTGAAAGCCGAGGGGCCGGACGGCCTGACCCGCGCCGAAGTCGAGGACAACATCATCACCTTCATCGGCGCCGGGCACGAGACCACGGCGCGCGCGCTCGGCTGGACGATCTACTGTCTCGCCGAAGCGCCTTGGGAGCGCGACAAGGTCGAGCAGGAGATCGATGCGGTGCTGGCGCGCGAGCCCGATCCGACAAGGTGGCTGGACGCCATGCCGCTCACCCGCGCCGCCTTCGAGGAAGCGCTGAGGCTTTATCCGCCGGCGCCCTCGATCAATCGCGAGCCGATCGAGCCGGAGACCTGGAACGGCCTCTATATCCCGAGATACGCCGCCGTGCTGGTGATGCCCTGGGTGGTGCATCGCCATCGCAAGCTATGGGACAGGCCGGACGCCTTCATGCCGGAGCGCTTCCATCCGGAGAACCGCGAACGGATCGACCGCTTCCAGTATCTGCCTTTCGGCGCCGGGCCGCGCGTCTGCATCGGCGCCAGCTTCGCCATGCAGGAGGCGATCATTGCTTTGGCCATCCTGTTGTCGCGCTTCCGTTTCGACGTAACGTCACAAACTCGGCCATGGCCGGTGCAGAAGCTGACCACGCAGCCGCAGGGCGGCCTGCCGATGCAGATTTCCCGCCGCGCCTGATTGGAACGGTCCCGATCGGGAACAGTCTACCGGTCGGCGATCGGCCGGCGCTGCTGGAACTGGCCGGCGGCGCGGAAGCGCCAGAGATAGCTCGGCAGGATCGCGGCGATCGCCTGCGGCTGGATGCCGAGGCCATTGATCGTTCTGTTCGCCTTGGCGGCGGCTTCGGAGACGACGTTGTGCTCGCGCAGCTGCAGCACCTGGTCCTTGGTCAGCAGCGGATTGGGCAACAGCTGCAGGATCGAGGCTTGGATATTGGCCACCCACCACGGCACCGGCACCAGGAGGCGTCTGCGGTCGATAACGGCGAGCAGCTCCTGCATGCATTCCTTGAAGGTCAGCACCTGCGGGCCGCCGAGCTCATAGGTCTGGCCACGCTCGACCTTGCCGTCGACCGAGCGTGCCACCGCCTCGGCGACGTCGCCGACATAGATCGGCTGGAATTTCGTCTCCCCGCCGCCGATCAGCGGCAGCACGGGCGAGAAGCGCGCCATGTTGGCGAAGCGGTTGAAGAAGGCGTCCTCGGGTCCGAAATTGATCGAGGGCCGCAAGACGACGGCGTCGGGCACCGTCTCGAACACTGCTTTCTCGCCGAGAGCCTTGGTGCGGGCATATCCCGACGGCGAGTTGAGGTCGGCGCCGAGCGCCGATATATGGGTGAGGCCGGCGCCGACCGATCGCGCGGCCTCGGCGACGGCGCGCGCGCCGAACTCGTGCACGGAGCCGAATTTCTGCCGGCCGCTCTCATGCAGTATGGCGACGAGGTTGACGACGTGGTCGGCGCCCTGAACGGCGCGGTCGACCGACCAGCGCACGCGCACATTGGCCTGCACCGGCTGGATCTGGCCGACATTGCCGAGCGGCTGCACATGGCCGGCAAGGTCGGGCCGCCGGCAGGCGACCCGGATGCGATAGCCGCGCTTGGCGAGCGCGCGAACGACATGACGGCCGACGAATCCCGAGCCGCCGAACACGACGACGAGCTTGGGGGTCTGCAGGATTTCGGTCATGGCTGGCTCCGCGCGCAAAAGCTTGGCTGAGCCGCTTCTTAATCCGTTTCGCGTCAAAGGCAAAGAGCGACCGGAGGTCGCCGCCGCCTTGTTTTTGAGCAATTCCAGGAAAGTGTGGAGCGGTTTTCCGTGCCGAATTGCGTCAGGGTAAAAGCCGCTCAGAACGCCTTGCCGATACGCGCGTCGACCGAATGCCGGTTGCCGCCTCGGATGACGAAGAAGGCGAGGATTGCCGCCCAAAGCAGCGACTTTTCCGCGCCCGAAAAGCCCTGGCCCATGGTGACCCAGTGGAACCATACCGTGACCAGAAGCACGATCAGGCCGGCGAAAGCGGCCGGGCGGGTGACGAGGCCGATGGCAATCAAAATGCCACCGAAGAATTCGGTGCAGGCGAGCAGCGGCGACCAGAAGACGCCAGGATAGAAGCCCAGACCTTCGACCATTTCCGTGGCGCCAAACGGATTGACGATCTTCTGCGAGCCATGAATGGCGAGGAAGGCCCCGGCGACGGCGCGCAGCAGCGTTTCGGCCGCATTGTTCAGCGTCGCATAGACTCCGCCTAGGGCCGGAACGATAAGCCTTGTTCTGGACGTGTCGGTGCTGGCGAACATGCGGTCTCCTTTTTGCTGATTTGACGGACGCAAAGGCGTCCACTCCGTCAAATAGGATAAACCTGACGAACTTTCGCATGTTTTATTGCCGCAGTGAGAAACAGAAAACCCCGCCGAGGCGGGGTTTTCCGGGCAGTGAGCGCACCGAAACAGGGTCCAACGAGGCGGCCTGACCTGAGACGGTATCAAGGCGGCGTGAAGCAAGCACGCCCGCCCCGGCCCTGGACGCCCGGCGCGACGGCCGCCAATCGCAAGCCGCGACCCAAGCCACCCTTTTGCGGCTTGCGATGTGGGGTGCCGCTGATGGGTCGCTGCCGGGCTAAGAAAGGTTCAAAGCGGCGCGAAGCAAATGCGCGCCTTGTTGCCGGGCGATGCCTCGATCAGGCCGAGTAGCGTCCGGCGAATTCGGAAATGCGCTGCACGACCGCCTTCGGGATATCGACACCGCGCGCCGTCGCCTTTTCAGCGGCCTCTGCCCGGGCACGGCCGGGGATGTGCACGCCGTAGCGCCGCCGCAGCCGGTCGAGCTGGTCCTTCATGCGCTGCTCAAAATCCGGATCGACCAATTTGGGCTCGATAGCGAGCACGAAGAGCCCGGTTCCGGGGCTGTCCGGCCCGCCGGAGAACCAGGGTGCGTCGAGCGACCAGTTGGCGCCGGAAATCCCCGCCGCCAGCACCTCGACCATAAGCGCGATGTTGGCGCCGCGCTGGCCGCCGAAGGCGAGCATCGCGCCCTTCATCGCCGCCGCCGGATCGGTGGTCGGGTTGCCGCTGGCATCGAGTGCCCAGCCCTCGGGGATCTTCCTGCCGTCTTCCGCCGCCTTGCGGATGTTGACGAAGGCGGTGGCGCTCGACGATTGGTCGATCACCAACGGCGGCCCGTCCGCGGCAGGCGCGGCAAAGGACATCGGGTTGGTGCAGTAGACCGGCTTGACCGAGCCCGAGCCTGCAAGCACCGCCGGCCCGTTGGTCGCGGCGAACGAGACCAGCCCCTGCGCTGCCAGCCGTCCGGTGAAATAGCCGAGCGCGCCGCAGGTATAGGCGTTCCTTTGCGAGAAGATGGCGACGCCGAACAGCCTCGCCGCCTTGACGAGGTCATCTATAGTGCGGTCGAAGCCGGTATGGGCAAGCCCGCCGCGCGCGTCGGACAGGTAGACGGCCAGCGCCGGCCGGGTGACGACCGGATCGGCATCGCCGTCGATGCGACCGTCCTCGATGGCCTCCAGATAGTCGATGAAATGCGACAGGCCGACCGCCGACAGGCCTTCTGCTTGCGCGGCGATGATCGAGGCAACCAGCGACTGCGTCGCCTCCTCGTTGGCGCCGGCGCCGAGCGCCGCCATGCGGCAGAGCCCTGTTGCCTGGTCGAGAGTGAGTTGCATCGGAGCCGTCCTGAGGGAGTAAGGGAGTAGGGGGAAATTGTGGAGCAAATAGCGAATGGGGATGGAAATGTGAATGCGGATCGTGGCTGAACACTCCCCTATTCCCCTACTCCCCTACTCCCCTGCTAACCGATCTTGACCGGAATCCGGGCCTCGATGCGGCTGAAGATGAGAACCAGGATGCCGGTGATGGTCATGTAGATCAGCGCCAGCAGCAGCAAGGGCTCGTAGGTGAGATAAGTGTCCTGCCGCACCTTGGACGAGACGGCGAAGATATCGATGACGCTGATCGTCGCCACCAGCGGCGTCGACTTGAGCTGCAGCACGGTTTCGCCGGTCAGTGTCGGAAGCGCGCGGAAAAAGGCCTGCGGCAGCCAGATGCGGCGGAAGATCTTGAAGCGGCTCATGCCGAAGGCGCGCGCGGCTTCCAGCTGCCCTTTCGGCACGCCGGCGAAGGCGCCGCGCATCACCTCGCCTTCATAGCCGGCGAATGACAAGGTCAACGCCAATACGCCGTAGGGCCAGGCTTGCCTGAGATAGGGCCACATCCAGGACTCGCGGATCCATGGATATTGCGGAAAAAGCGATCCAAGCCCGTAGTAGAGCAGCCACAGTTGCAGCAGCAGCGGCGTACCGCGGATGATGGTGCAGAAGATCTTGGCCGGTGCGGCGAGCCAGAACGGCCCACCGGCCTGCGCCAGCCCAAGCGGTACGGCCAGTATAAAGCCCAGCGCGCAGGTCACGACGAGGATCCACAGCGACCGCCAGATGCCGAGCAGCCCCATCTGCCAATATTGCGGCAGCCAGTCCCAGCGCATGAAGAAGGCCGCGCAGAGGACCAATCCCAGCGCGATTAGGATCAGCACGATGCGGTGCGGCTTCAGCCAGAGCGAGGCACGCGCCGCCATATTGATCGCGGTCGCTTCGGCCGACATCAGCGCGCCTCCTTGACGGAAGGCATGCCGCGCCGCGACCAGGCCTCGACGCGGCCGATGATCACGTTGGAAAACAGCGTCAGCGCCAGATAAAGCGCGCCGGCAGCAAGATAGAAGACCAGATAGGCCTTGGTGACGCCGGCCGCCTGACGCGTCGCGAGCGTCAGTTCGAAGAAGCCGACGACGGCAAGCAACGCGGTGTCCTTGGTGGCGATCAGCCAGAGATTGGCAAGGCCGGGAATGGCGAAAGGCAGCATTGCCGGCAATGTTATGCGCCTCAACATCAGGCCGGGCGGCATGCCATAGGCGCGGGCGGCCTCGATCTGGCCTTGTGGGATGGACAGGATGGCGCCGCGGATGACTTCCGTCGAATAGGCGCCCTGCACGACGCCAAGGACAAAGATGCCGGCGGCCAGCCCGCTGATGTCGACGCGCTGGTAACCCATCGCGGTCAGCAGCTGATTGATGAGATCGGTGCCGGCGTAATAGAGCAGCAGGATCAGCACCAGTTCCGGCACGGCGCGCACCACCGTGGTGTAGACGGCGAGCAGATCGCGCGTCACCGGTCCGCCGTAAAGCTTGCCCCAGGCGCCGCCGGTGCCGATCAAAAGACCAAGGCAGGTGGCGCCGATGGCGATCTCGATCGAATGCAGCAATCCGACCAGCAGGGTGCCGCCCCAGCCGGGCGGCACGGGCGACAGGAGTTCGATGATGCCGGCCGCCGAGGCCGGAAGAAAGGCATTGATCAGCTTCGCCCCCGAATTGCTGGCAGCCGCCGACCGCAGCGTTCAGCGGCGGGCTTGCGTGGCAAGGTTTGGGCCAAGGGGCATGGCGCTGGCCATGCCCCCAAATATCAAATGGAGGCGTCAGTTCGACTGCGTGGCGCCGCCATAGATGTCGAAGTCGAAGTATTTCTTGGAGATCTCATCGTACTTGCCGTTGGCGCGGATCGCCTTGATGCCGGCGTTGATCTTTTCCTTGAGCGCGGTGTCTTCCTTGCGCACGCCGGCGCCGACGCCCGGCCCCAGCACCTCGTCGTCCGGCGCGACCATGCCCTTCAGATCGCAGCAGGCCTTGCCCTGGTCCGTCTTGAGGAATTCGCCGAGCGCGATGGAGTCGGCCTGCACCGCATCGAGACGGCCGGCGGCGAGATCGTTGTTGGCCTCGTCCTGCGTCTGGTATTCCTTGATCTCCTGCGCGCCGGTGAAGTGCTTCTTGGCGTAGACGGCATGCACGGTCGACACCTGAACGCCGATCACCTTGCCTTTGAGATCGTCCGGCGTGGCGCCGAACTTCTGATCCTTCGGTCCGATGATTGCTGTCGGCGTGTTGTAGTACTTATCCGAGAAGTCGATCGTCTTCTTGCGCTCGTCGGTGATCGACATCGAGGAGACGATAAGGTCGATCTTCTTGGTGGTGAGCGCCGGAATGATGCCGTCCCAGGCAACGGGCGTGATGACGCAGTCGAGCTTCTCCTCGGCGCAGACAGCGTCGATGAAATCGATCTCCCAGCCGACCCACTTGCCCGTCGCGTCCGGCGAGGTGAATGGCGGATAGGGCTCGGCGGCGACGCCGATCTTGACCTGATCGGCCTTGGCCACGCCCATCGCGGCGACGCCGAACAGCAGCGCCGCGGCGAAGGTCTTGAGAACAGTCTTCATTTCAGGACTCCCAGTTTGTTGTCGTTCCCGGTTTTCGCTCCGCTTGACGCCGGCCCTAGCCGACATTGCGGAGGAATTGCTTGAGCCTTTCGGATTTTGGCGCGCCGAACAGCTGTTCCGGCGGGCCTTCTTCCTCGACCAGCCCGTTGTAGAGGTAGACGACATGGGTCGCGACCTCGCGGGCGAATTTCATTTCATGCGTCACCAGCACCATGGTGCGCCCCTCGCGCGCCAGGTCGCCGATCACCTTCAGCACCTCGCCGACCAGCTCCGGATCGAGCGCGGAGGTCGGCTCGTCGAACAGCATGACGCGCGGATTGATCGCCAGTGCCCTGGCGATCGCGGCGCGCTGCTGCTGGCCGCCCGACAGGAATGCCGGGTAGACGTCGCGCTTCTCCGCCAGCCCGACCCGGGCGAGCAGCTTCTCGGCCTGGGCGATCGCCTCGTCGCGCTTGACGCCGAGCACGTGCACCGGAACCTCGATGACGTTCTCGATCAGCGTCATGTGGCTCCACAGGTTGAAGTTTTGGAACACCATGCCGAGTCTCGAGCGGATGCGCTCGATCTGCTTGCGGTCGGCAGGAACCGTATGGCCGTGGCTGTCGGCCTTCAGCTTGATCTCCTCGCCATTGACACGGATGATGCCGCTGGTCGGGTTTTCCAGGCAGTTGATGCAGCGCAGCAGCGTCGACTTGCCGGAGCCCGAGCCGCCGATGATGGCGATCACCTCGCCGTCGCGCGCCGACAGCGAAACGCCCTTCAGCACATGCAGCTGGCCGAACTTCTTGTGCAGGTTCTCGACATGGATGGCTTCGGCGGCGCCGCTCTGCGCTTGGCCGGCTGGGACGGCGGCGGCTTCCACCGCGCTCACCGGGCAACCTCTGTAGGGGCGACGGCAGTTCGTCGAACGTCCATCCGGCTCATCAACATACGCTGTACTGTCCCGCTCCTCACTTCAGCATGGACCCGGCAGCGCGAGCCCGTCAATCCCGTTCATTACGGCACTTGCGACCTTGTTGCGCAAGTGTATAAATAGCCGTTCATGAAATTTTTTCGGTTTTTTTCATCTTAAAAGGTCATTGATGAGCGCTTTCGGATCACAATCCATGGCAGCGCCGCTGCGGCGCGTGCTCATGCGGTCGGCGGCGAACGCGATGCGCGACGCCGACAGAGCTCAATGGCACTACGGCCCGGGGTTCAACCCGGCAAAGGCAGCGTCGCAGCACGCGGTCCTTGCTGAACTGGTAGCCGCTTCCGGCGCCGAAATCGAATGGATCGAGGACAAGGCCGACGGCCTTTCGGATTCGGTGTTCACGCACGACCCATCGCTGATGACCGAGCACGGTGCGCTGATCCTGTCCATGGGCAAGCCATTGCGCGCCAGGGAACCCTCCCTGCATGAAGAAACCTACAGAGGGCTGGGTATTCCGATCCTCGGCCGCGTCGAGGCTCCCGGCCAGGTCGAAGGCGGTGATTGCGTATGGGTGGATGCCCGCACGCTGGCGATCGGGCGCGGGGTCCGCTCCAACCAGGAAGGCATCCAGCAGGTTTCGAACCTGCTGACGCCGCTGGGAATTTCTGTCTACGGTTTTGATCTGCCGCTGTGGCAGGGGGAAGAGGCGTGCCTGCATCTGATGTCGGTGATCAGCCCGCTGGCCGACGATCTCGCGCTGGTCTATTCGCCGCTGTTGCCGGCTCCGTTCTATCAGATGCTGAAGGCGCGCGGCATCAGGCTGGTCGAAGGCGACGCCGGAGAATTCGCCGCTTCCAACGGCCTCAGCCTGAACGTGCTGCCGACCAGCCCGCACAAGGTCATTGCCGTTGCGGGCTTTCCCAAGACCAAAGCCGCGATGGAGGCCGCCGGCTGCACGGTTGAGATTTTCGAGGCGGATGCGCTCTGTATCGCCTGCGAAGGCGGGCCGACATGCCTGACGCGGCCGATCCTGCGCCGATGACGGCGCGCCGCAAGTTCCGTCGCGAGGGCGAGGAGCGGCGGCGGCAGGATCTGATCGAAGCGACTCTGGACTGCGTGGCGGAATATGGCCTGCAGGGCGCCACTTTGCGCACCATCGCATTGCGTGCCGGCGTCACCGCCGGCCTGATCCGGCACTATTTCCCCGGCAAGGAAGAATTGCTGCAGGGGGCCTATACGGCGCTGGTCGGCCGCATGACCGAGCAGGCGAAAGCAGCATTGGTCATGGAAGAGGCTTCGCCTCGCCAACGCCTTGCAGCTTTCGTCACCGCCAATCTCAGCGCGCCGATCATCGACCAGCGGGTGTTTTCGCTCTGGGCGACCTTCATCGGCCGTGCCGGTGCGGATCCGACGCTCGCCCGTGCTCACCGCGAAGGCTATCTTGGCTTTCGCAACGAGGTGGAAGCGGTCGTCGCCGAGGTGCTTGCCGCCGAACAGCGCGAACCGGACGCAAGTCAGCTGCGCCGTCATGCCATCGCCATCAATGCGATCATCGACGGGCTTTGGATCGAAGGCTGCCTGGCCGGTGAGATGTTCTCGCCCGGCGAGTTGGCGGCGATTGGCATCAAGGCTGTCGAGGCCGAACTCGGCCTCGCGCCGCTGAAGCATGATCCCGAAAAGTAGGACCCGGTTTTCGGAGAAAGATCATGCTCAACAAAGGTTAGATCGGGATGGCAATTCAACGAAACGCCATCACGGGCCAGAGCAATTCCAGGAAAAGGTGAAAAGCGGTTTCCCGTCCGGGATTGCGTAACAAACAAAGAGATAGAGCAAATCACCGTTTCCGTTAAACGGTGATCCGCTCCAAAGGGAGAAAACCAATGACCACGCTCGGCGAAGCGCTCATCACCTTGCTCGAGGCGCATGGCGTCGACACCGTCTTCGGCATTCCAGGCGTCCATACGGTCGAGCTTTATCGCGGCTTGGCGCGTTCGAAGATCCGCCACATCACGCCGCGCCACGAGCAGGGCGCCGGCTTCATGGCCGACGGCTACGCCCGCGCCGGCGGCCGGCCGGGCGTGGCTTTCGTCATCACCGGACCCGGCCTCACCAACACCATCACCGCGATGGGCCAGGCGCGCGCCGATTCGGTGCCGATGCTGGTGATCTCCGGTGTCAATGCCACCGATACGCTCGGCAAGGGTTTGGGCTTCCTGCACGAATTGCCGGACCAGCGCGGCATGATGGAGAAGGTGGCGCTGTCTTCTGAGCGTGTCACCGAGGCCGAGGAACTGCCGGGTGCGCTCGCCCGCGCCTTCGCCGTCTTCTCCTCGTCGCGGCCGGGTCCGGTTCACATAGAGATCCCGACAAACGTCATGGTGAAGCCCGCCGAGGGGCTCGCGCCGGTGCTCGGCAACGCCGCGCCGCCCGCTCCGGACGCGGCGGCGGTTGCCGAGGCTGCGAGGTTGATCAAGGCGGCTCGCCGTCCGCTGATTCTTGCCGGTGGCGGTGCCAAGAAGGCCGACGCGGCACTGACGCGCTTCGCCGAAGCGCTCGGCGCGCCGGTGGTCGAGACCGCCAATGCGCG
Organism: Mesorhizobium sp. WSM3868; assembly: GCF_002294785.1. Classification (NCBI taxonomy): domain Bacteria; kingdom Pseudomonadati; phylum Pseudomonadota; class Alphaproteobacteria; order Hyphomicrobiales; family Phyllobacteriaceae; genus Mesorhizobium; species Mesorhizobium sp. WSM3868. Next base: position 525,757 of record NZ_NSGB01000002.1, read on the forward strand.
CGGCCTGCTGCATGGCCACCCGCTCTTGGTGCCGGCAAGCCCCAGCCTCAAGGCGGTGCGCGCGCTGATGGCGGACGCCGATCTGGTGATCGCCGCCGGCACCGAATTCGGCCCCACCGACTATGACGGCTACGGCGATGGCGGCTTCGTGCTGCCGCCGAGCCTCATCCGCATCGATATCGGCGCCGACCAGCTCGCGCGCCGTCCGGTGACGGTTGGCATCCACGCCGATTGTGCCGAGGCGCTTTCTGCCCTGCTGGCTGCACTCGGCGCGGCTCATGTCGCCGCGAAAGACGGCGAAGCCCGCGCTGCCGCAGGGCGAGAGGCCGCTCTGGCGGAGCTGCGGCCGGACTACCTGGCGCAGCTGCGCGCGGTGGAGACGATCCGTGACGCGCTGCCCGGCGCCATCATCGTCGGCGACTCGACGCAACCGATCTACGCCGCCAATCTTTATTACGACCACGACCGTCCGGCCGGCTGGTTCAATGCCGCGACCGGTTTCGGCGCGCTGGGCTACGGTCCGCCGGCGGCGATCGGTGCCGCCCTTGCCGTGCCCGAAGCGCCGGTCGTGTGCCTCACCGGCGACGGCGGCTTCCAGTTCACCTTGCCGGAGCTCGGCGCGGCGCTCGACGCCGAGGCGCCGGTGATCTTCGTCGTCTGGAACAATCGCGGTTATCGCGAGATCGAGACCTCGATGCTTGATGTCGGCGTCGAGCCGGTCGGCGTGTCGCCGGCGCCGCCGGATTTCTGCAAGCTCGCCGAGGCCTACGGCATCGAAGCCGAGCGGCTGACAGGGGTCGGTGACCTGGCCGGTGCGCTGAAGCGCGCGCGAACTGCCGGCAAGCCGCGGGTTATAGAAATCACCGTCGATTGAAGGTCCTGGCGACCGTCCCATCCGGCCGAGACGCAGCCCGCGCCACGTTACGCGGCTTTGTCTCGACGCATGCAAAGACGGGACGCCTGCCATGTCGATATTTCAATTGAGTGACAACGCGAAAGGCGCGACGTTCGAGGCTGGGGCGGCATAACCATAAGAATACGACAGGAGCAGTCGAAATATGACGGAAACGCTTAACGGCAGGCATGTCGTGGTGACGGGCGGCACCGGGGCGCTCGGCGGCGCGGTTGTCGGCAGATTGCTGGAGCAGGGCGCGATTTGCCACGTGCCCAATGCGCATGCCGCGGCTCCGCCGCATTTTCCCTACGCGGCTCACGCCAGTGTCCATCTGGCGCACAATGTCGACCTGTCGGACTCCGCCAAGGTCGAGGCCTTCTACCATCAGGTTCCGGAGCTTTGGGCTTCGATCCATCTCGCCGGCGGTTTCACCATGGCGCCGGTCGAAAAGATCGAGACGGCATCCTTTGCCGAGATGATGGACACCAATGCCCGGACCACCTTCCTTTGCAGCCGCGCCGCGGTGCGCTCGATGCTGACGTCGGGCACCGCTGGGCGCATCGTCAACGTCAGCGCGCGTGCCGGGCTTGATCCCAGGCGCGGCGCCGGAATGGTCGCTTATGCCGCGAGCAAGGCGGCGGTCGCCGCGATGACCCAGGCGATGGCCGAGGAGCTGAAGCACAAGGGCATCCTGGTCAATGCGGTCGCGCCCTCGACGCTCGACACGCCCGCCACCCGCGCCGACATGCCCGACGCCGATTTCACCAAATGGGTCAGCCTCGAGGCCGCCGCCGAGGCGATCGCCTATCTCGCCTCGCCCGCCAATCAGGCGATGAGCGGCACGCTGGTGCCGCTCTACGGACGAGCCTGACCTCATAGATCAAAGTGCAATGAAAAACCCCGCCGGATCGCTCCGGCGGGGTTTTTGCTTTCGGTAGAGGAAGGAGCTTAGTTGCCCTGCTTCTTCAGCGCCGCGCCCAGGATGTCTCCCAGCGAGGCGCCGGAGTCGGTCGAGCCGTACTGGGCGACCGCTTCCTTCTCCTCGGCGATTTCCAGCGCCTTGATCGAGACCTGCAGCTTGCGGGTCTTCTTGTCGAAGGCGATGACGCGGGCGTCGACCTTCTGGCCGACGGTGAAGCGCTCGGGGCGCTGCTCGTCGCGGTCACGGGAAAGGTCCGAACGCTTGATGAAGGTATCGAGGCCGCTGTCGACCAGCCGCACTTCCAGGCCGCCATCCTTCACCGCGGTGACCTCGCAGGTGACGACGGCGTTCTTGCGCAGCTCGCCGCTGCTCGCCGCCTCGCCGACCGTGTCGCGGGCCAACTGCTTGATGCCGAGCGAGATGCGCTCCTTCTCGATGTCGACGTCGAGCACCTGCGCCTTGACCATGTCGCCGCGATTGTACTCTTCGATCACCTGCTCGCCCGGACGGGTCCAGTCGAGGTCGGAGAGGTGCACCATGCCGTCCACGTCGCCTTCCAGGCCGATGAACAGGCCGAACTCGGTCTTGTTCTTGACCTCGCCCTCGACCTGGCTGCCGACCGGATGGTTGCGCGCGAAGGCTTCCCACGGGTTCTCCAGCGTCTGCTTGAGACCGAGCGAGATGCGGCGCTTGGCCGGATCGACCTCGAGCACCACCACGTCGACTTCCTGCGTCGTCGACAGGATCTTGCCGGGATGCACGTTCTTCTTCGTCCACGACATTTCCGAAACGTGGATGAGGCCCTCGATGCCCGGCTCCAGCTCGACGAACGCGCCGTAGTCGGTGATGTTGGTGACGGTGCCCTTGATCTTCTTGCCGATCGGGAACTTGGTGCCGATATCCGACCACGGATCGCTCTCGAGCTGCTTCATGCCGAGCGAGATGCGATGGGTTTCCTGGTTGATGCGGATGATCTGCACCTTGACCGTCTGGCCGATGTTGAGGATCTCGGTCGGATGGTTGACGCGGCGCCATGCCATGTCGGTGACATGCAGCAGGCCGTCGATGCCGCCGAGGTCGACGAACGCACCGTAGTCGGTGATGTTCTTGACCACGCCCTCGACAACCTGGCCCTCCTCGAGGTTCTGCACGATTTCCGAACGCTGTTCGGCGCGGCTCTCCTCGAGCACGGTGCGGCGCGACACCACGATGTTGCCGCGGCGGCGATCCATCTTGAGGATCTCGAAGGGCTGCGGGTTGTGCATCAGCGGCGAGACGTCGCGGATCGGACGGATGTCGACCTGGCTGCGCGGCAGGAACGCCACGGCGCCGTCGAGATCGACGGTGAAGCCGCCCTTGACCTGGTTGAAGATGACGCCTTCGACGCGCTCACCCTTGGTGAACTTCTCTTCGAGGCGCACCCAGCTCTCCTCGCGGCGGGCCTTCTCGCGCGACAGCATGGCCTCGCCAAGCGCGTTCTCGATGCGCTCGACATAGACCTCGACGGTGTCGCCGACCTTGAGGGAGGAATCCTTGCCCTTGGCGCCGAATTCCTTCAGCGGCACGCGGCCTTCGACCTTGAGGCCGACATCGATGATGGCCATGTCCTTTTCGATCGCGGTGATCGTGCCCCGGACAACCTGGCCCTCGCCGGAATGGCCGGCGGTGAATGATTCTTCGAGCATGCTCGCGAAATCATCGCGAGTGGGATTTGCAGCTGACATTGTTTCTCCTGGAATGCTTCGCACAACAAGCGAAGCGGGCGCCGTGGGTTAGCGTTGCGTGAGCCTGCCGGCGTTCCGGGCTGAAGAGCCCTCGGCCGCTTAAGCGGCAAGTCCGGCGCATAGAGAATGCTGGCAGGCTGGTTCGTGCCCGATATGGGTATTTTCATCGCCTCCGGCAACGGAAAACACGAGGAAAACCCGGATCAGGCCTTGTTTCTCTTGGCCAGCAGTCTTTGATGGTTAGCCATGGCCGCCAGAAACGCGGTCTCTATAGACACTTCGCCGGTGTCAGGCAAGTGCGCGTCGCGGCGGTGCGCGTGCTCCGCCCGAATGTTTTTGCGATTACGCGTTCGCGGTTGCAGTTCTTTTTTGCCGACATGGATTTGTCACGGGGAGCATCACCATGCAGTCAAGCGCCACTTTCAACATCTTCCTGCCGGTTGCCCTCGTCATCATCATGCTGGGGCTTGGCCTGTCCCTCAAGCTCCAGGATTTCTTGCAGGTGGTGCTGCGACCGAAGGCCCTCCTGGTGGCTCTTATCGTGCAGATACTGGTTCTTCCCGTCCTTTGCTTCGGCATCGTGTCGGTTTCGGCTTTGCCGCCTGCCATGGCGGTCGGCATGATGCTGCTCGCGGCCAGTCCCGGCGCCCCGTCCGCGGTTCTCTTCACCCACCTTGCCAAGGGCGATACGGCGCTCAGCCTGACGCTGACGGCGATCAGCTCAATGGTGGCGCTGGTGTCGGTGCCATTGATCACCAATTTTTCGCTGCTGCATTTCTATAGCGCCGGGCACGTCATCCCGCTGCCGATCGAGAAATTCCTGCAGTTCTTTGCCGTTGTGCTTGTCCCGGTTTCGATCGGAGTTGCCGTCCGGCACCGCTACACGGCCCTGGCCGAGCGCCTGGAGGGGCCCGTCAAGCTACTGGCGACGCTTTTTCTTGCGGCGGTCGTTATTTTTGCCGTCGTCGATCAGCGGCAGGTCATCGTGACCTGGGGACCTGTTGTCGGCTTTGCCGCCTTTGCGTTCAACGTGGTGAGCATGGCGCTCGGCTACGCCGTTCCGTCGCTGCTGCGCCTGGAGAGGCGGCAGGCGGTCGCCATCACCATGGCAACGGCCATCCACAACGCCGCGTTCGTCATAGCCCTGGCGCTTAGCGAATATCTGCTCAACAATGCCGAAATGGCGATCTCGCCAGCGCTTTACGCCTTGATTGCCTATGTCACCGCGGCGGTTTTCGTAGCCGTCGTGAGCAGGTCAGGCAGACCTGCGATCGAAGGCACGATCCGGTCGTGATAGCCAAGCTCAGGCGAGGTCTTTCGCGGCCATGGCTCGGTCAACGATAGCCATGGCTGCCAGAAACGCGGCCTCGATTGCCATGTCGCTGGTGTCGAGCAAGTGCGCGTCCACCGCCGGCTTGAGCGGCGAGTCGGCACGGCCCATATCGCGCTCGTCGCGGCGCTCGATGTCGGCGAGGATCGTGGCAAAATCGGCGCTGCCGCCCATGCTCTCGATCTCGGCCAGCCGGCGCCTTGCCCGCACTTCCGCGCTCGCTGTGACATAGAGCTTGATATCGGCGTCGGGACACACGACCGTGCCGATATCACGTCCGTCGAGCACCGCGCCTGGCGGCGCCTTGGCGAACTCGCGTTGCTTATCGACCAGGATGCGCCGGACCGACGGAATGACGGCGACCTTTGAGGCGGCCTCGCCTACCGCATGCGCCGAAAGCACCGTACGGTCGAGGTTCGAAAGGTCGACTTGGCGAGCCGCGGTTTCCGCCGCCGAGACATTGTCGAGCGGCAGACCGAGCTCGAGCAGCTTATGGGCGACGGCGCGATAGGTGAGGCCGGTATCGAGCAGGTTCAGCCGGTAATGATCGGCGAGCCGGCGAGCGAGTGTGCCCTTGCCGGCGCCCGCGGGGCCGTCGATGGCGATGGCGAAGGGGGTGCTCATTGGCTCGCCTCGAACGATAGGCGCAATGAACAAGACGAGCGCCGCGATCCTTCGCGCCCCCCTCTGTCCTGCCGGACATCTTCCCCGCTTGGGGGGAGATCAGCCGTCATCGCGGCTTGCGCCAATTGTCTATGTTGCAGGATTGAGCGGAGCGCCGGAGCCGCCAATCTCCCCCGTTGCGGGGGAGATGTCCGGCAGGACAAAGCGGGGTGCTGTTCCGCTTGCATCTCGGTTCGGCTCCAACCCATCCCCGTCACTCGATCTCGGCGCCGAGCCCCTTCATCAGCCCCATGAATTCCGGAAAGCTCGTCGCGATCATATTGGCGTCGTCGATGGTCACCGGCTTTTCCGTCGCCAGCCCCATCACCAGGAAACTCATGGCGATGCGATGGTCGAGATGCGTCTTCACCGCCGTGTCCGGCCCGTTGGGATGAGCGCCCAGGCCCTTGCCGCCGGGCTTGCCGCGCACGGCGAGCGAGGCTTCGCCCTCGCTGCAGTCGACGCCGTTGAGCTTCAGCCCGTTGGCCACCGCCGACAACCGGTCGGATTCCTTGACGCGCAATTCCTCCAGACCCTGCATCAGCGTCTCGCCTTCGGCGAAAACAGCGGCGACTGCTAGCACCGGATATTCGTCGATCATCGACGGCGCCCGCTCCGGCGGCACCACGACACCTTTGAGGTCGGAGGAGCGCACGCGCAGGTCCGCCACGTCCTCGCCGCCGGCATTGCGCGGGTTGAGGATGTCGATGCGGCCGCCCATCTCCTGCAATGTGAGGAGCAGCCCGGTGCGGGTCGGGTTCATCAGCACGTTCTCGATCACGATATCCGAGCCCGGCACGATGAGCGCCGCCACGAGCGGGAAGCCGGCCGAGGAGGGATCGCCCGGCACGGCGATAGTCTGCCCCGTGAGCTTGCCCTGGCCTTCGATGAAGATGTGGCGCACGCCGCGCTCGTCGGTCTCGACGGTCAGGTTGGCGCCGAAGCCTTTCAGCATCTTTTCGGTGTGATCGCGCGTCATCACCGGCTCGATCACGGTGGTGATGCCGGGCGTGTTGAGGCCGGCAAGCAGCACCGCCGACTTCACCTGTGCCGAGGCCATCGGCACGCGATAGGTTATCGGCGCGGCATGCTTGGGGCCGCGCAGCGTGATCGGCATGCGGTCGCCGGGCGCCGCTTTCAGCACCTGCACGCCCATCTGGCGCAGCGGCTCCAGCACCCGGCCCATCGGCCGGCCGGAGAGCGAGGCGTCGCCGATAAAGGTCGTCTCCATGTCATAGGTGCCAACCAGGCCCATGGTGAGCCGCGAGCCGGTGCCCGCATTGCCGAAATCGAGCGGGCCTTCCGGCTCCAGCAGCGCGCCGTTGCCGGTGCCGCGGATCACCCATTCGGCGCCCGTCTTTTCGATATGCGCGCCCATCGCCTTCATGGCGGCGCCCGTGCGCATCACGTCTTCGCCTTCCAGCAGGCCGGTGATGCGCGTCTCGCCGGAAGCCAGGCCGCCGAACATGAAGGAGCGGTGCGAGATCGACTTGTCGCCCGGCACCCGCGCCGTGCCGGCAAGGGCAGGGGATTTGCGGGCCGTAGCCGGCTTCGGGGCGGCAGCGTGAGACATTGTCTGTTCCAAATGCGGGCGCCGGCGGGCCGGCTCAATTCGTCGTGTTGCGGCGGTCTCGTATCACGGCGCGCCGCAATGGTCATCCCCTCACGCGGGCCTTCGAATGCAAGGTTTTGCGATGCCGGCTTTTGGCTTTGACAGCGCGGAAAACTGCGGTTAAGGGGACCATTCTTTTTTTGACGAGGCTTGCTGTGGCAAAACCTGAACTTGGCACAAAACGTGTCGACCCCGAAACGGGGCGGAAATTCTACGATCTGAACAAGGACCCGATCGTCTCGCCATACACCGGCAAGAGCTATCCGCGCTCCTATTTCGAGGAAGGCAAGATTTCCGCGATCGAGGACGATGAGGACGTCGCCGACAAGGAAGTCGACTCCGAGGAGGAAGAAGGCGCCGAAATCGTCTCGCTCGAAGATGCGGACGAGGAGACCAAGGGCGGCGGCGACGATCTGCCCGATCTCGGCGACGACGAGGATGATGTCGATCTCGGTGACGATGACGATGACACCTTCCTTGCCGACGAGGAAGAAGAGGACGACGACGTTTCCGATATGATCGGCGTCGGCGACGACGAGGACGAGGTCTGATTTCGGCCCCGGCGCGATTGTTTGCCGGCCATTTTGACCTGTGACGAAAAAGCGGCTTTTCAAGGCTTGATCTTGACCGAAGGCGGCGCTAGAAGCCGCCAGCACTAAACGACGGCGCGGTGCCCAACCGCGCCGGATCTCTTCGCCGGAAACGGCGCCGGCTGACTGCCGGGAGTGGGGCCATAGCTCAGTTGGGAGAGCGCTTGAATGGCATTCAAGAGGTCGTCGGTTCGATTCCGATTGGCTCCACCAAACAGTCTTTCTGTGATGCTCGGTTTCGCGGCATTGGCGCTTGTCGCTTGTGAATCGGTATCCGAGGCCCCGCCTCCTCCTCAACCTGCCCCGGCTGCTGTCGCGGCTCCCGCTGTCCCGGACACTGCGGTGCTCGACCAAACCGTGGCGATCACGCCTCCGGGCAAGAGTGTCCCCGCCCGATATGCGGCGTTTTCAGGCATTTGGGCGGGACGGCTGGATGGCACCTTTGAAGGCAAGCTGGCCGTGCTGACCGTTTCACCGGCCGGGCAGGTGACGGTCAGCTACGCGTGGGGCGATATGGCCGACAACAAGCCGGGGATCGCCGACGGCGCCGGCAGGATCGCCGGGAACACATTAAAGCTTGGACGCCTGCCGAACGGCGCAGACATCACGTTTACGATGCAGCCTGACGGAACGCTTGCCGGCACCTACACGCTTGCCGGCCAGACCTATAAGGGCCAGTTCGCCAAGCAATAGCGGCGGGCGGTCGCGTCGCCTTCTGCCGTGTCGGCCGGGCTCGAATCGGCTATGCCTCTCCCATGCAGGAAACGTCCCTCTATGCACCGGTGAAGCGGTTCCTCGAGAGCCTCGACTTCACCGTCAAAGGCGAGGTCGGCGGCTGCGACATCGTCGGGTTGCGCGAAGGCGAGCCGCCCGTGGTCGTCATCTGCGAGCTGAAGCTGCAGTTCAATCTCGAGCTCGTTCTGCAAGGCGTCGATCGGGCGGCGGCCTGCGACGAGGTCTGGCTCGCCGCGCGGATGTCGGCGCGCGGCAAGGGCCGCGAGCACGATCGACGTTTTCGCGCGCTCTGCCGCCGGCTCGGCTTCGGCCTGCTCGCGGTCGACGGGAAAGGCAAGGTCGAGTTGCTGCTCAGCCCGGCCGCCGTGCCGCCGCGGCGCGACCCGAGGCGGCGCTCGGGGCTGGTCGAGGAGCATCACCGCCGCAAGGGCGATCCCTCCATCGGCGGCAGCACGCGGCAAAAGCCGATCATGACCGCATACCGCCAGGAAGCAATTGCCTGCGCCGCCGCCATGGCCGACGGCCCGAAGCGGCCGCGCGATTTGAAACTCGTCGCGCCCCGCGCGGCCAGCATCCTGCTGCACAACTATTATGGCTGGTTCGCCAGGGCCGAGCGCGGCATCTACGCTCTGACCGAACTCGGGCAGGCTGCCTTGCTGTCGCAAGGGGTCCTCGAAGGACCGCTGCAGGTCGCTCCGTTTCAAGTCGAGCAGCTTGGAGCGAAGCTCGGCGCGTGACCGGCTGACGCCGCCCACGCACCCGTCGGCAATCGATCGAAATCGCCGAATCCACTACGGCCTGGTTGACTCACCTCTTCGTTCATGCAGAAATTGGTTGGACCATTGAACCACTTTCGGATTGATTCACCAGCGTGACCGACCCTCTCCCGCCGATCCAGACGACGGCCCGCGATGATGCGGTCCTGAAGGCGTTGGCCGGCTTCGTGCGGCAGGAGGCGCTGGTTCCCGGTGAAAAACTGCCGACCGAGCGCATCCTGGCCGAGCGCCTTAAGGTCAGCCGCAACACGGTTCGCGAGGCACTCACCCGCTGGGAGGGGCTGGGCCTCGTAAAGCGGCGCCAGGGCAGCGGCACTTACCTCAAGGCGGCGGTTTCGCCCGACATGCTGCACATGCCGCTGACCCTCGCCGGCGGCAACGACTTTGCCGGCCTGATGCGCACCCTGGAGATCCGCCGCGCGCTGGAGGCCGAGGCCGCCGCTCTTTGCGCGGTCCGCGCCGGCAAGGCTGAGGTCGCCGAGATCGAGCGCAAGCTCGACATCATGGAAGAAGCCTTCCACAGCCGCGCCGGCATGTCGTCGGAGGAAGACTGGGAGTTCCACCAGTCGGTCTACCGCGCCTCCGGCAATCCGCTGTTCGAGCAGATCATCAGCGCCATGCACGAGCTGTTCCACCGCTTCTGGGAGCATCCGCTCGGCGTGCGCGATTTCGGCCATGCCAGCTTTCCCTATCACCGCACCATCTTCGACCGCATCGCCGCGCACGACCCGGAGGGAGCCCGGGCCGAAGCGCTGAAGCTCATCGCTACTGTCGAAAACGACTTGAAGCGCGGCGCCGCCAACCTCAAGCTTTTGGATCGCAAATGAACGAGCATCCCACAGGGTTCGCCCCGGCTTCTTTGGCCAGCGACTATCTCGGCGAGGCGGCGACGCTTCTCGCGCATGACGATCCGTTTCCCGGCGGCGCTGTGGTGCCGCCGATCTACCAGACATCGCTCTTCACCTTCGACAATTACGCCGAAATGGCCGACACCTTTGCCGGCAGGAGAAGGCAGCCGATCTATTCGCGCGGCGACAACCCGACGGTGATGGAATTCGAGGCGCGCGTCGCGGCCTTGGAAGGTGCGGAAGCCGCGCGGGGCTTTTCCAGCGGCATGGCGGCGATCAGCGCCACCGTGCTCGCCTTCGTCGGCGCCGGCGAACGGATCGTTGCCGTACGCAATTGCTATGGCGACGCTTACCGCCTGTTCGAGCGCCTGTTCCCGCGCTTGCAAATCAAGGTCGACTATGTCGACGGCTCGGACCCCGATGCGGTGGCGGCGGCGCTTCCGGGCGCCAAGCTGCTCTACCTCGAAAGCCCGACCTCGATGATGTTCGAGCTGCAGGACATTGAGCACCTGACGCGGCTGGCGAAGAGTGAGGGCATCGTCACCACCATCGACAATTCCTGGGCGACGCCCGTCTTCCAGAAGCCGATTTCGCATGGTGTCGATCTGGTGCTGCACTCGGCTTCGAAATATCTCGGCGGCCACAGCGACACCGTCGCCGGGGTGGTGGCGGGCTCGGCCGCGCATATCAAGCACATTAACGAGCAGACCTATTCATCGCTTGGCGGCAAGCTGTCGCCTTTCGAGGGCTGGCTTCTGTTGCGCGGCCTGCGCACGCTGCCGCTGCGGTTGCCGCATCATATGAAGAGCGGTCTCACGCTCGCCGAGCGGCTGAAGGCGCATGGCAAGGTCGAGCGGGTCAACCATCCCGCCTACTCCAATCATCCCGGCAAGAAGACGCTTGCCGGCTATGCCGGGCTGTTCTCTTTCGAGGTCGCGGAGGATGTCGACATTCCGGCTTTCATCGACGCGCTGAAGCTGTTCCGCATCGGCGTCAGCTGGGGCGGCCATGAAAGCCTGGTCGTGCCCGCCAAGGCCTCGCTCGAGCAGACGCCGGGTCTCAATTCGATGGCGCGCTTCGGCGTCAGCCCCCGAACCATCCGCTTCAATGTCGGATTGGAGAATGTCGAGGATCTTTGGGCCGACATCGCCCAGGCCTTCGACAAGGCAAAAAAATAAGGTGTTCAAAATGGGAGTTCCGAACATGAAAAGACTGACAATCCTGCTTGCCGCCGCTGCCGGCCTCGCGATTTCCGCCGGGGCCGCGCTGGCCGACACCACCATCAAGATGGTCGAGGTCATCACCAGCCCGCCGCGCACCGAATTCCTGAAGAAGCAGATCGCCGAATTCGAGCAGGCCAATCCCGGCATCAAGGTCGAGCTCGTCTCGCTGCCTTGGGGTCAGGCGTTCGAGAAGTTTCTCACCATGGTTCAGGCCGGCGACACGCCCGACGTGGTCGAGATGCCGGAGCGCTGGATGGGCCTCTATGCCAACAACGGGCAGCTCGAGGATCTCGGCCCCTACATGGCCAAATGGGACGACGCCAAGACGCTCGGCGACCGCGCCAAGCAGTTCGGCTCGACAGTCAACAACACGCAGTTCATGATCCCTTACGGCTACTATGTGAACGCGCTGTTCTGGAACAAGAAGCTGTTCAAGGAAGCGGGTCTTGACCGTCCGCCGGAAAACCTCGACGAGTTCGTCGAGTTCTCCAAGAAGATCTCCGCCATCCCCGGCAAATATGGCTACTGCCTGCGCGGCGGGCCCGGCGCCTTCAACGGCATGCACATGTTCATGAACATCGCCGCCGGCAAGGGCGGCTACTTCACCGAGGACGGCACCTCGACCATCAATGACGAGGGCTCGGTCAAGGGGCTGCAGATGCTGGCCGACATGTACAAGAACGGCCTGGCGCCGAAGGATTCCGTGAGCTGGGGCTTCAACGAGACGGTGACCGGCTTCTATTCCGGCACCTGCGCCATGCTCAACCAGGATCCGGACGCGCTGCTCGGCATCGCCGACAAGATGAGCGCCGACGACTTTGCGGTCGCGCCGCTGCCGGTCGGCCCGAGCGGCAAATCCTATCCGACGCTGGGCTATGCCGGCTGGGCGATGTTCGCCAATTCGCAGCACAAGGACGAAGCCTGGAAGCTGATGGCGACGCTGCTGTCGCCCAAGGACAATCTGGAATGGGCCAAGGAAGTCGGCGTCGTCCCGATCCACAACGGCGCCGATCAGGACGCCCACTTCAAGACCGAGCAGTTCAAGGGCTGGTTCACCGAGCTCAACGACAGCTCGAAATATGAAATGGTGACGCCGCCGACGCATCTGGAAAACCTCGGCAACTTCGTCGACCAGGTGGCGATCAAGAACTTCCAGGAAGTGCTGCTTGGCCAGAAGCCGGCCAAGCAGGTGGCCGACGAGTGGGCGGCGTTCCTGACCAAGGAGCAGCAGGCCTGGCTGGCCAAGAACAAGAAGTGACCTTTCTTCCTTCTCCCCGCTTGCGGGGAGAAGGTGTCACCCGATGAATGTCGCCCAAAAGTGCGAAGCGGTTTTGGGAGAACGACATTCACGGACAAGTGACGGATGAGGGGCAGCGCCGAATCCTGAAAGTCGGCTCCGCTCCTCATCTGCCTGCCTTCCTCCGCAGCAGCTGCGCTGCAGCTACGGAGGGTGAACCGGCGTCTTCTCCCCGTGAATGGGGAGAAGGACGCTGTCGCCACGCTGGCCTCACCATCACCCGTAGAGCCAAATCGATGACCTACGCAGTGTCCGAAATCCGATCGACCGGCCGGCCGCGCAAGAAGCGGCTGAGCAAGGCCGCGATCGAGCCCTGGCTTTATCTTTCGCCGGCTATCGTCCTGCTGGTCGTCGTGCTCCTGGTGCCGCTGATCATCGGCATCAGCTATTCCTTCCGCAAATTCTCCGCCTTCAAATCGGAATATGTCGGGCTCGGCCAGTACCAGGCGATGCTCTCCGACGCGGTGCTCGGCCAGGCGCTGGTCAACACGCTTTGGTGGACGGCCGCCAGCCTGTTCTTCCAGTTCTTCCTCGGGCTTGGTCTGGCGCTGCTGCTCGACAAGCCCTTTTATGGCCGCAAGGTCGTGCAGGCCGTGGTGTTCCTGCCCTGGGCGGTGCCGTCCTTTCTTTCCGGCCTTACCTGGGCCTGGCTGTTCAACCCGATCATCGGCCCGCTGCCGCACTGGCTTTTCGCGCTCGGCCTGAAGGCCGAGCCGACCAACGTGCTTTCCGATCCGGCGACAGCCATGTGGGGGCCGATCGTCGCCAACATCTGGTTCGGCATTCCCTTCTTCGCCATCACGCTGCTTGCGGCGTTGAAGTCGATCCCGTCGGAACTGCATGAGGCGGCAGCCATCGACGGCGCCTCGCCCTGGCAGCGCTTCACCAAGGTGACGCTGCCGTTCCTGGCGCCGACCATCGTCATCACCGTCATGCTGCGCACCATCTGGATCGCGACCTTCGCCGACCTGATCTTCGTCATGACCGAGGGCGGACCGGCAGGCTCGACCAGCACGGTGCCGGTCTACATCTATGTCAGCGCCTTCAAGTCGCTGGACAAAGGCTATGCGTCCGCAGTCGCGGTGCTGCTGCTGGTGCTGCTCATTGCCTATGCGGTTGGCCTGATCGCCATCCGCCGCACGCTTGTGAGGCATGTCTGATGATTGCCGGCCGTTCCACCTCTTCGCGCATCGCCGGCGGCATCGGCCTCTACGCTGCGATCGCCGCCTATGTCGTCTTCGCGCTGTTCCCGATCTTCTGGACGCTGAAGATCTCTGTGACGCCGGAGCGGCTGCTCTATTCCGAAGGCATAACCTTCTGGCCATCGGAAATGACGCTCAAGAACTTCGACACCGTGCTGGAGGCTTCCGACTTCCCGCGCTATTTCCTGAACAGCGTCATCGTCTCGGTGTCGACGGCGGCACTGGTCACCGTCATCGCCACGCTAGCCGGCTATGCGATGTCGCGCTTTACCTTCCGCGGCAAGGCGACTTTAGCGATCCTGCTTCTGCTGACCCAGACTTTCCCCCTGGTCATGGTCATCCCGCCGATCTACCGCATCATGGGCGATCTCGGCCTGACCAACAGCCTGACCGGGCTGATCATCATCTACACCGCCTTCAACACCGCCTTCGCCACCTTCCTCATGCAGTCCTTCTTCGACAGCATTCCGAAGGATCTGGAGGAGGCGGCGATGATCGACGGCTGCACGCGCGCCCAGGCCATGCGCCGAGTGATCGTGCCGCTCACCTTGCCCGGCATGGGGGCGACGCTCGGCTTCGTCTTCACCGCCGCCTGGAGCGAATTGCTGTTCGCGCTGATGCTGATCTCCAGCGACGAGCAGAAGACCTTTGCCGTCGGCCTGCTCACCTTCATCGGCAAGTTCGCCGTCGACTGGGGGCAGATGATGGCGGCCTCCATCCTGGCGCTGATCCCGGTCTGCATCTTCTTCGCCTTCCTGCAACGCTATCTCGTCACCGGCCTTACCGCCGGCGCTGTCAAAGGATAATCGATGGCTTCCGTCACCCTGCAACATGTCGAGAAGGACTATGGAGCGCTGCGCATCCTGCACGGCGTCGATCTCGAGATCGCCGACGGCGAGTTCGTCGTGCTGGTCGGCCCGTCCGGCTGTGGCAAGTCAACGCTGCTGCGCATGATCGCCGGCCTGGAGGAGGTCACCGGCGGCGAGATCCGCATCGGCGAGCGGCTGGTCAACGATGTGGCGCCGAAGGACCGCGACATCGCCATGGTGTTTCAGTCCTATGCGCTCTACCCGCATATGGACGTCTCCTCGAACATGGGCTTCAGCCTGATGCTGAAGAAGGCCGAGAAGACGACGATCGACGGCAGGGTGGGCGCCGCCGCCAAGCGCCTCGGTCTGGAGACGTTTCTCGGCCGCCTGCCGCGCCAGCTTTCCGGCGGTCAGCGCCAGCGCGTCGCCATGGGCCGCGCCATCGTGCGCGATCCCAAAGTCTTCCTGTTCGACGAGCCGCTGTCGAACCTCGACGCCAAGCTGCGCGTCCACATGCGCGCCGAGATCAAGGCGCTGCACCAGCAGCTGAAGACAACCTCGGTCTATGTCACGCACGACCAGGTTGAGGCGATGACCATGGCCGACCGCATCGTCGTCATGCATGACGGCTATGTGCAGCAGGTCGGTCATCCGCTGGAGCTCTACGATCGTCCCGCCAACACTTTCGTCGCCGGGTTCATCGGCTCGCCCGGCATGAATTTTTTGCCGGCAAAGGTCGCCAAGGGCGGCAAGGTCGATGCCGTGCTGGCCGACGGCCAGAAGCTGAGGCTGCCGGACGGATTGCCGCTGAAGGATGGCGATGCGCTGACCGTCGGGCTGCGGCCGGAACACATCCGGCTGGCCGACGACGGCCCGCTGAAAGGTCAGGTCGAGGTCGTCGAGCCGCTCGGCCTGTCGACGCAATTCTATGTCAGGCTGGCCAACCAGCAGATCTGCGTCTTCGTCATGGGCCGCAGCAATGTCAAACCGGGCGACGCGGTCCGGCTCGCCGCCGACCCAGCGGCGCTGCATCTGTTCGATCCGGCAAGCGGCGCTCGCATCGGATAGGTCAGCGCCGGCGGAAGGCGTCCAGAGTGTAATCGGGCCACGCGCCAGGCTCTTGGAACAGTCCGGTCAGGTCGCCTGATAGTCGGCCAATATCCCGGACAAGACCAGCCTCGTCGCCACGCCTGCACCGACCTCGCCTGCGCTGTCGTGATCGACGCGAATCCTTCTCTCCGAGATCGTCGGCGAGAACCTCTTGAGGAAGACGGCGATCTGGCGCAATTGTGGACCGACAACATGGAATTGGCCCGCCATGCGCGCCTCTTCATCGACGTCGGCCTGGAGACCGCCCGGCGCAAGGCCGAACTCCTCTCGGCCTCGCAGGAGCCCTGACGCTTCGATACTGCCGCGAGGTGAATTGAGGTTTTCTGCAGCCGCGCTCTGCTAGACTCCCGTGATTCGTCTCGACAGGGAACGGCATGAGCAAGGCTCTCGGCACATTCGCATTGGTCACAGTTCTGAGCGCCTTGCTGATGGCGCTGTCGCTGGCGGTCGCCAGGCACGGCTACCCCCAGGGCGCCTTCGGCGTTAAGCGTCTCGACGGCATTGCCGACGCGGGTTCGTTCCTTGCCATCGCCGCCATTTATTTCTTCAGCGCGCTGTTGATGATGATCCTGCCCATCCGCGCCGCCGGAGTTGTGCTTACGCATGCCGCCGATGCGATCTTCTGGGCGACGATCGTGCTGTTCGCCGCCATTGTCGGCTCGCTTCTCGCCCGATGGGCGCTCGGCCAGCGCGAGGTGCCTTGGACCCTTCTCAACTGGCGCTTCCTGTTCGTCCCGGCGATCGTCGGCGCGCATCTCGCCATGAATGAGCTTCGCCGCAACATCCTGCTCAGAAGCCTGTTCTTCGTCATCTTCGCCGCGGCAACGCTCGCCTGCCTGTTCTGGGCGTTCTCCGTCTGAAGGAGGCCGTCAGGCCTTTGTCGTGACAGGGGCGCGCGGACGAAGTCGGTGGACTTCCACCGCCGCGCGCCTACCTTTATCGAAAGCTCTCGGGTAGACGTTTCCGCAGACCATGGCTATATCATTTGTCTGACAAATGAAGCGGCGCAACGCCAGCCAATCTCGAACAAACTTGCCAATCTCGAAGGAATGAAGATGACCGTGCTCCGCAAGAACCTGATCGACGGCGAGTGGCTGGGCGAGGCCGGCTCGCGCAACATCAACCCGTCGAACACCAACGATGTGGTCGGCGAATACGCCTCGGCCGGGCCGGAGGAGGCCAAGCAGGCCATCGCGGCCGCCAAGGCGGCCTTCCCGGGCTGGTCGCGCTCCGGCCCGCTGGCACGCCATGCCGTGCTGAAGAAGACTTCCGACGAGATCATGGCGCGCAAGGACGAGATCGGCCGGTCTCTCGCCCGTGAAGAAGGCAAAACCCTGGCCGAAGGCGTCGGCGAAACGATCCGCGCCGCGCAGATCTTCGACTTCTTCGCCGGCGAGACGCTGCGGCTGTCGGGTGAGATGGTGCCGAGCGTGCGCCCCGGCGTCGGCGTCGAGATGACCCGCGAAGGCGTCGGCGTGGTTGGCATCATCACGCCGTGGAATTTCCCGATCGCAATTCCCGCCTGGAAGATTGCGCCGGCGCTGGCCTACGGCAACACCATCGTCTTCAAGCCGGCGGAACTGGTCCCCGAAAGTGCCTGGACCATCGTCGACATCCTGCATCGTGCCGGGCTGCCGAAGGGCGTTCTCAACCTCGTCATGGGCAAGGGCTCTGTCGTCGGCCAGGCCATGCTCGACAGCCCGGACGTCAACGCCATCTCCTTCACCGGCTCTGTCGTCACAGGCAAGCGTGTCGCCGCGGCGAGTGTCGAGCATATGCGCAAGTTCCAGCTCGAGATGGGCGGCAAGAACCCGCTGGTCGTGCTCGACGATGCGGACCTTGCGGTGGCCGTCGATTGCGCCGTCAACGGCGCCTATTTCTCGACCGGCCAGCGTTGCACCGCGTCCTCGCGCCTCATCGTCACCGAAGGCATCCACGACCGCTTCGTCGACGCCATGAAGGAGCGCCTGGACAAGCTGGTCATCGGCGACGCGCTGGACGCCAAGACCCAGATCGGCCCGGTCGTCGACCAGACCCAACTCAAACAGGATGAGGACTATATCGCCATCGGCCGCCAGGAAGGCGCTGAACTCGCCTTCGGCGGCGAGCGGCTGGAGCGCGAAACTCCCGGCTTCTATCTCAGGCCGGCGCTGTTTACCGGCGCCACCAACGCCATGCGCATCTCGCGCGAAGAAATCTTCGGCCCGGTCGCCAATGTCATCCGCGTCAAGGATTATGACGAGGCGCTGACTGTGGCCAACGACACGCCGTTCGGCCTGACCTCCGGCATCTGCACGACCAGCCTGAAGCACGCGACGCATTTCAAGCGCAATTCCGAAGCCGGCATGGTGATGGTCAACCTGCCGACGGCGGGCGTCGACTTCCATGTGCCATTCGGCGGCCGCAAGGGCTCGAGCTACGGCCCGCGCGAGCAGGGCCGCTACGCCATGGAGTTCTACACTACTGTCAAGACGGCCTATACGTTCGCCGGCTGACGGGCAGGCGTCATGACGTCTGACTTTGCCGGAATGGCCTGGCTCAACCCGCCGCCGCACCATGTGTTCGGCGACGGGACGCTGCATGTCCGCACCGGCAAGGAGACCGACTTCTGGCGCGAGACCTTCTACGGCTTCCGCCGCGACAATGGTCATTTCCTCTATCGTCCCGTGGCGGGCGACTTCAGCGCCGAGGTCAGCGTCAAGGGCAATTACGAGGTACTCTACGATCAGGCCGGGCTGATGCTGCGGCTCAGCGAAACGCACTGGATCAAGGCCGGCATCGAATACACGGACGGCCTCGCCTATTTTTCCGTTGTCGTCACCAACGACACCTCCGACTGGTCGCTGGTCAGCATTCCGACAGACCCCGACGGCGTACGGATCCGTCTGACCCGCCACGCCGAAGCCATTCGAGTTCAGTACCTCGAAGCCGCGGACGGCCGCTGGAAACCGGTGCGGCTGGCCCATTTCCCGGTCTCGCGGAGCGTCGACGTCGGCATGATGTGCTGCTCGCCGCAGCGCGAAGGCTTCGAGGTGATGTTCTCGGGCTTCAGCGTTGGCCCGCCAATCGCGAGAGAGTTGCACGATTGATGGTGGCGCGGCGCTGCCCGCGCGCACCTGCGACGCTGCCCTCCGCGGCCGGCCGTTTCTGGAGGGAAACTGGGAAAGACGGGCCTCACCAGGGGACGTGCTGTATCTCCAGCCGCGGCAGTCCGATCGGCCTGATGCCGAGATCGTTCGCCAGGGCACCGAAACCCTCGGTCTCGATCAGGTCGCGATAGGGGATCTCCGGAAAGCGAAGGCCGCCGCGATGCAAGGCGACATCGACCAAGAGCATGGTGCCGCCGACACCGTCCAGGCCGATGCTGTCGAGGTGGCGGACATCGCTCATATGCAGCCTTGCATGTGTGTGCCGCGGAGGCTGATAGAGACCGTCGTGAACATGGCGGAAGTAGTCATGATCTCTGTTGTGCCGCACAGTGACGAAACTGTTGAGGTCGAAGCTGTCGCCGCCTGGGACTTTCACGCAGTGCGGCGCGACGATGCGGTGCCCCCTTGCAATCAGCCGGGTCACGACGTCCGCTGGAAAACGCCAGACATCGATGTCGATCCACAGCGCCCAGTCGTCCTCGTCTCTCAGCCCATGATCGATCAGATGGTTACGCACCTTGGCGATGCCGCTGCGCCTGAAGCGTTGCAGCTGCCGGTTCGCTCGCTTGTCGCGGTCAAGCTCGGTGCCGAGTTTTTTCCGCAGCAGCACGACTTCGCGATAGTCCTTGCCCAGGGCCGCAGTGGCGCCTTGCAACCGCTCCCAGCTGCCATCTGAACTGTCGCCTTCGCAAAAGACGAGCTTCATCTTGTCCTTTGGGAAGTCGAGCTGCCGCAACGCGGCGAGGAATGGCTCTATGTGTTGGGCCGCATCGCGCAGCGGCACCAGCACGGCGAGGTTGGATCCCAATGGCGGCGGCGCCGCGATGGCCGCTTGGCTGACGCTTTGCCGGGCGGCTTGTTCATCGGAAACAGTCCCGCGCGTCAGGCGGTTCCGGGCCTGGTAGATCAACTTGCGCAGCCTATGCCGCAACCGGGTGGGCCTCTCCGGCGTCCACCATGTGCCCGCCCAGTGGTGGATCGACAACGTCATGCCCCCGCTGCCCGCCCGCTTTCCCGACGAATCGAGAGGCGAGTACAATTCGGCCGGATGGATCGCAAACGCCGTCTGGTCAGGATAGCCGAGTTGCGCGGAGGTAAGCACGCACGGCCCGGTGGCGTCGATCGCCTGTTTTGCGCGGACGAGCCCGGGCAGGAACGACAGCAAATGAAGCCAGAACGGGTGTCCCGGCGGGCTGGCCATAGTCCCGTTGAACAGAAGGTAAGGCAATCCGCGAAAGTCCGCCTGCACGCGTGCGTGGGCGTCCGGCTCCGTGCAGAACACGATCCGATCCTCGCACAGGAGCGGATCGAACGGCGCCACGCATTCGCAATCGATATCGGCATAGACGCCGCCGAAATGGTGGAGAAGCAGATAGCGACCCGCGTCGGCGCGCAGGATACCATACTCGTAGCTGCAAAAGGTCGGCAGGAAGCTGGGATAGTGTGCGGCCACGAACTCGAGCAAAGTCCGATCGTTCCAGAACATCATCGTCCAGTCCGGATGATGCCGCTTCCAGCTGTCGACATAGCCTTGGAAACGGGGTGGGACGATGTCGGTCTTCCACGTCTGGTGCAGGATTCTCGGGATCATCCGCGGCTCACGGCTTGAACTTGGTCACAGTCGGCGTCGACGCGGGTGCCATCCAGGCCCAGGCCCTGACCGACGGCCTCGCGGATCGCTTGCGGCCCGAACCGCGACCATGCGGCGTCATGGGCCCGGGCGCGAAGGCTGGCCATGCGCGCATCGTCGGAACAAAGTCTGACCGCCATGTCGGCCAATCCCTCGTCGGTGTCCGACAGAAGCACCTCGTCGCCCTCAATCAGGTCGAGACCCTCGGCTGCCAGCGGCGTTGCAATGACCGGGACCCCCCAGGCCATTGCTTCGAGGATCTTGATCCGCGTGCCGCCGCCCATGGCAAGCGGGACGATGCCGAGATGGGCAACGGACAACAGAGGTCTGATATCGTCCGGATCTTCGACCAGACTGACCCCATCCAGTCTGGCCAGGGCGCGAACGCGCGACTCGGGCGAACGGCCGGCAAGAACGAGCTTCGCGGTCGGCAGCGTCTGGCGAATGCGGGGCAAGATGGTGTGCCCCAGCCGCTCGGCGGCGTCGACGTTCGGCTGATAGCCCAGATGCCCAACATAGAGGATAAGGGGAAACGCATCCGAGACGGCTCGCTGCAGCGGCAGTAGCCGCGGCAGCTCGTCCGCTCGCGGGATGCCGTTTGGCACGATGTGGACGGAGACTTGCGGCCGGACAAACGCCTCCAGCCGCTGGCGGTCCCGTTGCGAGCACACCCAGATCCGGTCGACGATGGCTGCCGCCTTTCTCTCGAGCGCCCTGAGGTCTGAGGAAAACGGCCGCCAACGCTTCTTGCGCGGCAACTGACCGGCGAGATCCGATTCGACATTGTGCATGTCCAGAACGAGTTGCCGGACCATCGGCCGCAACGGAGCGAGAAATCTGAACAGACCAACGCCTTCGACGACAATAGTATCCGGGCGAAAATCCGCTACGAGCGCCTTGAGCCGCGCCAGCGCCGGGAGCGGTATCCGGCTCTCGCCCTTGGCCCTCCAGCGGGCGAGCGAAGGCGCTCGCGGTTCGGACTTGTTCATGAGCTCAGTCACGCGAATGTCGGGCCCGGCAGGTTGGACGTCGCTGCTTCGCGGCAGGAGCGAGGCCAGGCAAACCGGGCCGAACGCGGCTGCCGCCGTCGCGTTGCCGAAATTCCGGAGATCGGCGCCGGACCTCGGCGGAAACGGCGGGTCGTGGCATATGATCAGCGTGCGGCGCGACGTCGCTGAATTGGGCATTGGCGACATCCTAGCCTCAGTCTCGGTCAGTCGCCCGATTCGGATCCTGGCCAGATATCGCATCGCCTTCCAACTGCGGCCCAGCTCCTTATGCGCTCGGACCGCGCGCATCATGCCGCCAGCATCGGCGAACTTGCGGTGCCTGATCAACTGTCGGGCGATCCGCTGAGCTATCCAGGCCTTTCGCCACTGCACCGCCTCCCGTTCGACGCCGGCGGCAGCCAGCCCGTCCAGTTCCAGCGCTATGGCAAGGAAGGTCCTGCGCGGTGCCGTGATGAAGCGGCGCGCCATACGTTCCTCGTCATGGTGGTAGAGCAGCACCGGGGTCTCGACGGTAACCACGTCCGCACGGGCCAGCACGGCGGTCCAGTAGCAGGTGTCCTCATCGAGACCGATCGTTTCCGGAAAGCGGAGGTTTGCGGTCGCCCAGCCGGCGACCAGGGCGCTTCCCATCGCGATTGGCCACACTTCGTTGCGAAGGTAGCGCCGCACATTCTCTCGCCGGTCCGGGCCGTAGCCTTGCGGTGCCTTGAGCTTGTCCGGCCGGCCTTTTGTCCGCCGTATGCTGGCCCCGACGGCAAGGCCGGCGCGAGGCGGGCCTGCCAGCGCCGCGCTCAGCCGCGACAGGCTGCCGGGCATCACCTCGTCGTCGGCATCGAGAAAGAATATGGATCTGCCGCTTGCCCGCTCGAGTCCGACATTGCGCGCGGCGCCCGCTTTGCCCAGTCGAACGCCCACCACGTCCAGCGGCAAGCCGTGACGGTGCGCGCTTTGCCTCGCCATCGCAGCTGTCTGGTCGTTCGACCCGTCGTCGATCACGAGAATCTCGCGGATGACCGCTCTGTCGGAAGCCAGACTGCCGAGTGCCGCTTCGATGGTAGCAGCCGCGTTTCTTGCCGGGATAACGACGGTGATGTCAGCCGCCACAGGTGAGCCGCTCATTGCTGTTCGAAGAAGCCACGCTTGAGCAGCCGGTCATAGCAATGCTTGAGCACCGACACCGGGCGCAGCGAAAGACTGTCAAGATTGCCCACCACCTGAGGTTCCATGTCGAATGGCGACTGGCCTTCGATCCAGCTGTAGGAGGAGCCGTCCTTCAGCTCCGATGGGCAGCCCACGACATAACCGCCCAGCGCCTTCGCGTGACCCACCCGGCGCAAGCCGAAATGGAGGCTGGAAGAGACCACCGGTTCCCGCGTTCTTAGATAGACATGAAATCCGCTCGGCGATTTTGCTATTGGCGTGCCGTTCGCAATCGCCTTGTGACTGGACCGCCAGGCACGGTAGCCGGCGTCGTCATCGAAATCGAGGATCATCAGGTTCGCAAATCCACCCAATATGCCGACATTGCCGGCAAAGTCGCCAAACCAGCGCGCGATGTCGCTGCGGCCCGGCGGCTTCTGCGCCAGTTGGAAGGTGATGGAGGTGAACGCCAGTTCCTTCAGGTCCTTGCGCAACGTCCGCAGGTGCAACGGATCATGCTCCATGGCCGCGAGGTCGAGATGCTTGCCGCCGGCACGAAGCGGCAGGCAGATATAGCCGCGCTCGAACAGCCTTATGGCATAGTCGGTCAGTGCCCCAGCCTGCATCCGCCAAATGTTCCGGGATCGAGACGTTCCCGACAATCTGTTGAGCCGAACGGTCCGTTCGTCAAGCGCCGGCGCCTTCGCCGCGACTGCCAGCACTGTCGTCAGACATTCTTGATCGACTTCCAGTGACTTAGCCGTTCTGCGATCAACTCCACGCGCCGCTGATTGTCGTTCCCGTCCAGGATGGCTAAGTCCTGCGGATCGGCGCGCAGATAGACGCCGGACGTTCGCGCATTCACCTCCGGATTCGTGTCCGAACGTGTCGTAAAATATCCGGACGCGCGCTCGGCGGATTCCAGCCGGATTTCGCCTGTCCCGTGCAGCTGCGGCGCGTTGGCGTCCAACGGCCGTTCCCCGTTCCAGTAGTAGAAGATGCCCGAAGACTCTCCTTTCTCCTTCGACGCCTCGCTCCAGTATCTGGCTGACAGGCTGCCATTCTCCTGCCATGAGCGGCCGTTCAGTTCCAGCGCGCCGTTGCGGTCCCGCGAGATCCTGAGCAGACTGACCGCGGAAGGCTCCCTTGCTGTGCGCTCTGACAGGGAGAACTGCCACCAAAACCCCTCTATGCGGGCGACTCGCCCCTCATTTTCAATGGCATTCCGCAGTTTTTGATTGATCGCTCTGGTCTCCGCGGCGGTCGCTGCCTCGCCGTAGCGTACCGACGTCAGGCCGAGCAGATCGCTGGGAAGCTTGGCACCATTCGCATGCAGGATGAAGGTCCGGCGCATGCCGAGAACCCCGCCGAACAGGCCGGCCTCGAAAACCACATTGTCTCGCGGAGAAGCCTGGGCGGGAACTGTGGTCGATTCCGGCTGGCTCGCGCTCGTCCAGTCGTCCTGGGCGAACACGAAAGCGGCGAAGTCGACCTCGCGCGTCAGCTCGAGGAGACGCCCCAGCGTTGTCGTCCCGGGATTGAAGGATGTCGTCCAGGGTTCGACATTGGCAATATCTTCAAGGCCACGCTGCAGCGCCTGCAGCAGCTTCTTCTGTTTTCCTGACGAGCCCAGGAAGATTCGCGGCTTGGCCATTCGTTTTTCTCCGGCGCGATAAGAGTCCTCACAGCGTAGGCGGTTGTCCTATCTCATTGCAACGACTGCATTACCATGACACGCCTGCCGCTACACCTCGGCGCGGTGCTGGAAAAACTGCAGGAACAGCTCGCGCTCGGTGGTGATGTCGAGCTTTTGCCACCTCCCGGTCGTCATCGACTGCACCGTACTCAGGACAACACTTCAAGATTGCAAAGTCGGCGACGACGCCGAAGAACAAAGGCCAACGCTCCTCCGCTCGGAAGAACGCGGCGGACGCTGGGCATCTTGCTCGGGGACCTGTTCTCGCATGAGCCGATAATCGAAATCGATTTTCGGAAGGGATCATCCGGCAACGAGCAACAGGCCGCCCCATTCCGGCCTTTTCGCTGTGCGATATGCCTGTGATAACGCCTCTTTGCCCGTGGCGACATTTCCGGTTGAGCGATCGGCGATAGGGCGATAGATTATGCTGCAGTGCACAATGAACCGGTAGGGCCGAACATCGGCTCGTGCCGGCTATCAGACACTGAACCGCGCTAACTGTTGTTTACGCAATTCCCGACGGAAGACGGTCACACACTTTTCCTGGAATTGCTCCAAGGCTGAACGGACGAAAAATCCGGCATGAAGATTCCAAAATCCATTCTGCTCGATCCGGAGGCAAACAAGGCCTATGGCGCCTTTGCCGTCGCGGTTTCCGTTCTTGCCTTTGCCTATTCCAGCAATTTCGGTCAGGTCCTAATCCTCGCCTATTACGCGGTCTGGCTGCCGCTGTTCTTCGTCGACTACCGGCGTTTCACCTGGAAGCTCTCGAACGCTTGGCTGCCGATACTCTTCGCGACTTATGTCTGCCTGTCGGTCTTCTGGTCGCAGGCTGCCGGCATCAGCGCGCGTGCGGCGGTGCAATATTCCTCGCATATCGTCTGTGCCTATATCGCGGCCCGCACCATCAGCGTGCGGACGCTGGTCCTGGGCTCGCTGATCGGGATATTCGTCGTCCTGCTCTACTCGCTGAAAGTCAACGCTTACGCGCTGGACATAATGGACGGCACCTTCAATTTCGTCGGCGCCTTCGCCTCCAAGAACCAGGTCGGGTTCTTCTCGTCGTTCGGCATCTTTTTGTCTTTCGTCTTCCTGATGTTTTACCGGCGCAACTGGCTGAGCTTCTTCTGGACCGCGCCGATCATCCTGATGTCGGCATACATGCTGGCAATCTCCCACTCGGCGACATCCGTCGCCTCGCTGCCGGCGGTGCTCGGCATCGTCATCTTGCTCACCATGAGCAGGGTCCTGTCGCGGCGCTACCGCCGCGTGCTGTTCGTGGTCGGCGGCGGCGCGTTGGTGGCCGGCGTTGTGGCCGCGCTGAACCTCGGCCTGCTGGACGTCGTGCTCGGCATCTTCGGCAAGGATTCGACGCTGACCGGCCGCACCTATCTCTGGCAGCAGGGTTGGGAGGCGGCGCAGCTGCACCCGCTGCTCGGCTACGGCTATGCCGCCTACTGGGTGCAAGGGTTCGCCGATCCGGAACGGTTGTGGGCCGAGTTCTACATCACGACCCGCACCGGCTTCCATTTCCACAACACCTATATCGAGACCCTGGTCGAGATCGGCTTCGTCGGCGTCACCATGCTGGCGCTGATCATCCTGCGCGCCTTCTACGGCCATATCTCGAAGGTGGTGTTCGGGGTCTGGAGCGCCGATTCGGTGGTGCTCGCCGGCGCCGTCGGGCTGATGCTAATCCGCTCCTTCTTCGAGGTCGAGATCCTCGGCCCTTATTTCATGGCCTCCTTCATCGTCTATTATGGGCTGTTCAAGCTGAACCCGCTGCCGGTTGCCCGGCGACGGCGGGTTGCCATTCCTGTCCAGGATGAAAAGCCTGCCAACGGCCACATGCCGGCGCCGGTCTGATCGCGGTTTTCGCCTAGTCCCCCGAAAGCGAGAACCGATTTCGGGTCAAAGACATGCTTAAAATCAAAACCTAAAAGGGCATGGAGCAAATCTGAAAGATTGCGACGCGCTTTAGGCCACGGCTCGCGAGCGCTGCATTTGCCGCTGCAGGAAGCGGCGTACCGGCTCGTCATAGATGCGGGTGGCAATGTCGGCGATGACGATGACTACAACGGCCATCACGATGCCGAACCAGGGATGATGCGCGAACGGGTCGACCGACGCCGCCTTGCCGGCCCCGGCGATGATCATCAGCATCGGCGTGTGGATGATGTAGATCGGGTAGGAGACCCGCCCCAGCCAGCCATAGAAGTTAGCCAGTCGCGGCGCCGTCGGTGCCACCGCGCCGGTCACCACCATCAGCGGGAACACGACGGCGATAGAGGCGAGGTCGTAGGCGACACGCCCGGCAGCACCCGCAGGCGCGATGGCGAAGACGATCAGCGTAAGCAGGATCGCGGCCTCGACCCACCAGCCGCGCCGCAGAAAGCCGAGGCCATCCTGGTAGCGCGCCATCGACCGGCAGAGCAGCACGCCGAGGAAGAAGGAGAACGACACGCGCGGCAGCCCGCTAATGATGGTCTTGCCGGTCATGCCGAAATCGAGCGTGCCGGCAAGTGCCGAGGCGACGATCAGCAGCACCAGGCTGACAGCCACCAGCACCGTCAGCACACGTTTCGACAGCAGGAAGAAGACGGCGGCATAGGCGATGTTGACGATCAGCTCGAAGAACAGCGACCACGAAGCGGGATTGAGCGGAAAGATCGTATGGTAGGCATCGCCGACCAGCGGAATGAAGAGTATGCCTGTCGTGAGCTGCGTGCCGATCTCCGACAACGGCATGTATTCCGTCGCAATCAGCCTGTTCTTGATCAGCAGATAGAAGCAGCCGAGCAACGTGCCGGCGAGGTAGAGCGGGTAGAGGCGTATCAAGCGGATGGCCAGGAAGGTGCCGAAGCCCATGCCGTTCTCGATCTTGCGGTCGTAAGCATGGGCGATAACGAAGCCGCTGAGCAGGAAGAACAGGTCTACCGCAAGATAGCTCGACGGCAGCACTTTGCCATCGGCCAGAAAGGGCGAGAAGTGATAGAGCATCACGCTGATCGCCGCCACGCCGCGGATGGCGTCGAGGTTGAGGTAGACGTGACGCGGAGCGGCAGGCTGCATTCTATGCCTTCAAGCGGTCCAAACAGATTGCTCGCCCGCACCTTGGCGCGAACGAGCCTGACTTGTTCCTCCCGCAGACCGCGCTGAGCGAGGCCCGGGCGCCTGGCTACTGGCTGGCCATAGGTGGGCCGCCGGCACTCGGCGCCAGCTTCACCTTGATGACGTCGCCCGGCAGCACCGGCGTGTCTTCCTTGGCGTCGATCTCGCTGGTCTTGCCGTCGGCAACACGCACCAGCGAATACAGCAGGGCCGGTTCCTGGCCGCCTGTTATCGCAGCCGCCATTGCGGGATCCGAGGCCGCGGCGATCAGGCCCTTCTGCATGGCAGTCCTCAGCGTCGCCTCGTTCAGGTCGGCCTCGGCCTGCTGCCGGCTCGCGGCCAGGTTGGAATTGAGCGTGTTGCGGGCATCGATGGCGTCCTGATCAGCTTTGCTGATCGACTGCTTGGCGGTGAGGATGGCCGTCTCATAATCCAGGATCTTGCCCTGCAGGTCCGCCACCGACTGTTTCGAATCGAGCAGTCGCGCATTGGCGACAAGGCCCTTCTGGGCCAGCGGACCGATGCTGGTGAGCTGCTGCTGCGCCAGATCCACTTGCTGCTGCTGGTTGGCGATTTTCTTCTGCAGCGATTCGATCTCGCCTTCGAGCACGCCTTTCAGGTCATCAAGCGCGTCCAGCTTCAGCTTCAGCGCCTTCTGGTCGGCCGTGAGGATCTGCATTTCGTCGGCAACGATGGCCTGCGTTCTCGGGTCGTCCGCAGCCTCCTTCGGAATCTCGAAGCTCGTCTTGCCGGCAAGGTCTGCGTCGATGCGGGCACGCTTTATGATCAACCGCAGCCGCTGGTCGTCATAGATATCGAAACTGCCCTTGGCGGTGACCAGGTCCTTGCCGAGCTGAGGGCCGTAATCGGCGTTGCGCCGGATGCCGCCGGCGATGCTCACCGCCTTCAGTACCGTAAGGTCCGGCACGTAGGGGAATTGGCCAGGGTTCTGCACTTCGCCCGAAATGTAGAATGGCCGGAACTGCGCCATCTCGACCGAGGCTTCAGGCTTGTCGGGCAGTGCCAGCTTGCGCTGCAGCGCGAGACCGATCGCGGCAGCGATCTCCGAGGTCGTCTTACCGGCCGCCTGCATCTCGCCGACGAACGGTACCGAGAGCGTGCCGGCGGGGCCGACCGAATAGTCGCCGTTGATGGATGACCAGTCGCGGAACGTGCCGTCGACCGTCTGCCACTCGGCAATGCGGATGTTGAGCTTGTCCTGCGGCCCGAGACGATAGTCTCCAGCCACCGCCATGGTGGGAATCGCAAGAGACAGGGCAAGCGCCACGGCCGCAAATCGGCTGGGCGCCTTGGAAAGGAGTCCGAGGGGGTGGTTTTTCAATGAACGTTTCCGATCCGCGTTAGCCCCATCCGCCCGATGAGATTACTGCCGGACGCCTGTCCCGAGATTGGCGGGACAGGCCTGGCGGTCAATAGCTGCCGCGCGCCATCCACACGGCAGGCACGGTTTTGACGATGATGCGAATGTCCTCGACCATCGACCAGTTCTCGACATAGTGGCGATCGAAGGCGACGCGCGTGTCGTAGGACACGTCGTTGCGCCCGCTCACCTGCCACAGCCCGGTGAGGCCCGGGCGCGACTTCAGATAATAGACTGCGGCGCTGCCGTAGATCTCGAGCTCGTCGCGTACGACAGGGCGGGGCCCGACCAGGCTCATGTCGCCCTGCAGGATGTTGATGATTTGCGGCAGCTCGTCGAGGCTGAGCTTCCGCAGCACCGCGCCGACACGCGTCACGCGCGGATCGTCCTTCAGCTTGCGCGTCGCCGCCCATTCGGCGGCGGCATCCGGATTCGCGGCCAGGTGCGCGGCGAGCACCTTCTCGCCATCCTGCACCATGGTGCGGAATTTGAGGCAGGCAAAAATCCTTCCGCCGCGACCGATCCGCTTGTGGCCGTAGAAGATCGGGCCGCGGTCGGAAAGCTTGACCAGCAGGGCGACCATCAGGAAAAGCGGGCTGAGCAGGACCAGACCCGCCAGGGAACCGACGATATCGAAACTGCGTTTGAGCAGACCGCCGATGGGGGGTGGAAAATCAATGCCGGCCTGCGAAAAACCCGCATTAGCCGGCTTGGCGACGTCCCTCATGCAAAAGCTCCATACGTTGAACGGATGGTTTACGGCACGATACCAAAAAAATGCTGCAGCGCAACACACAATTTCCCATTCGCGTGAAATGTTCCCGTCATGAATTGATCAAATAATAAACCTGCCCTGCCCAAATTTTGGCCTTTGTGGCATGTTTATGACAAGGTGAGAGGTTTTTTGGGAGATGTAGTACAGCTTTCAGGCTGATTTTGGGCAATGCATTCTTTGCTGCAGACGAACGACGGTTGCACGTCGTAGGAATCACTCGCGCAGGTAAGTTCTTCGCATTAAATACTGGTTAATGTTTCGGGTTCTACTGTCGAGGATTTCGCTATAGTGAATAGGTGGCGATGCAGGGGTGTGCGCCGCAACATGGCAGAGTCGATGCCGCGAAACCCTTGACTTGATGTGCATTTGGCCTTGCCGCAAAGGTCTCGCCTTAATAGAGTGGCAAACTGTTGCTGTCATAGTCTGGATGGGTCGGAAAGGCCGGAAGCAACCGGTCGGATTGGGCAGCCAGAAATAGCTCTCTGGCGGAACGGGGAGTTACGCGGGTGGGTAAGCCACAGCCTTTGCATGCGCGTGCCGGTTGACGGGCCGACGAGCATGTCTTTGCCAAAGTTCATCGTCGGGATGATATTCACGCTCGCTGTTGTAGTCGGCTGGTCCTGGCTCGACGGCGAATCGCTTGGCACCATCATCATGCGCGCCGTGATTTGCGCTGTCGTCATTCAGGTGGGGTACTTCGTTCTGGTGTTCGCCATGATCGCCAGGAGCGGGCCGATACCCGCCGACAAGGCGCGGCAGGCCGACCGTGGCATCAACAAGGTGCCCGATGGCGAAAAGCTAACCGCGCGGCGCGGCAGCCTCCGCTGATCGTTCAGCCGGCGCAGGGGGCGGCGCATTGTAGGCCCATGTTGCGGTTTCCCGTTCGGCCCGTTCGCCGGAGAGCATCCTGGCCAGCCGGCTGCCCGACTTTGCTTTCAGCCGCTGATATTGCCCGACCTCGACGATGCGGCCGCCCTCGATGGCCACGACCCAGTCGGCAAAGGCGATCATCGACGGCCGATGCGCGATGGTGAGGATAGTCATCTTGCCGCGCAGTTCCTCGATCGATTGAGCGATCAGCGACTGATTCTGCCAGTCGAGCGCGCTCGTCGCCTCGTCGAGGATGAGCAGCGAGGGTTCGCGCAGCAGCGCCCGTGCCAGCGCGATGCGCTGACGTTCGCCGCCGGAAAGCCTGACGCCGCGATCGCCCACCACCGTTTCGAGCCTCCGGTCGAGCCGCTCGACGAAGTCGGCCGCATGAGCCTTGCGCAGCGCCGCCCACAGCTCCTCGTCGCTGGCCTGCGGCGCCGCCAGGCGCAGATTGGCGCCGATGGTGTCGTGCAGCAGAAATACGTCCTGCGGCACATAGGCCACCTGGCCGCGCCAGGCCCTGCGGTTTTGCGCGGTGATCTCGACACCGTCCGCCAGGATACTGCCCTGGCTCGGCTCGAGCAGCCCAAGCAGCATGTCGGCCATCGTGCTCTTGCCCGAACCGGACGGGCCGATCAGCGCCGTCACCTCGCCGGCGGGAAGGCCGAAGCTAATGCCGCTCACCACCGGCCTTCCATCGCCGGCGCCATAGGCGAACGAGACGTCGCGGATATCGAGGCCCCTGTCGAGCGACAGCCTTGCGTTCTGCGCGGCATCGCCGGGCTCCATCTCGCGCTCGGCATCGAAGCGCGCCTGCAGGGCCTGCATGGCGGTGTAGGCCGGCAGGTTGATCAGCATCTGCTGCGCCTGCACCTGCATGTCCATGAAGCGGGGCGCGACCCGCATGAAGACCAGGAGCAACACGACGATTTCCGCAAGGGAGAGATGGAAGCGGACCAGCGCGATGTAGATGAACAGGCTGAGCCCCATTACGCTCGCGACCTGGAAAAGCGCGGTGCCGATGGTGCTGTTGCGGACATAGGCGACATTGTCCGCCTTCATCTTGTCCAGCGTCGCGCGGAGTTGCGCGAAATAGCTCGCCTCGACATTCAGGCTCTTGGCCACCTTGATGCCGCCGAGGAACTCCGACACCGTGCGGTATTGGTCCTGGCGGCTGCCGGTCAGCACGCGACCGTAGGCGGTGGCGCGCGCACGGAAGGGCTGCAGCGCGATGAACAAGAGCACGCCGATCAGGATGGCGAAGCACGTCATCACCGGAGAGATGAACAGCGACACCACGAGATAGCCGGCAAGCAGCAGCGCCGTCTGGGCGAGCATCAGCAGCGAGAAGGCTGCGGCCTGAACGCGGTCGATGTCGCCGGTCATGGCGTGGTCGAGATCGGAGCTGCGCATGCGGGTGAAGACGCCCCAGCGCGCCTTGCCGATGCTCTCGAACAGGTTCATGCGCACCCGGTTGACGAAGTCGTAGAGCAGCCGCGCCATGTAGAGCGACTTGAAGCGGTTGAACATCGCCTGCAGCGCCACCAGCGCGACGAGCAGGCAGAGCACCGTCGCCAGCGAGAGCGTGCCGCCCGGCACCAGCCAGCGCAAGGCGCCCGGTACGCGCACGGCGAAATCCTGGTCGGCACTGCCGATCAGATGCAAGAGCGGGATCAAAAGCAGGATCGAGAGGCCCTCGGTCAGACTGCCGAGGACCAGGAAGGCAAGCGCCGTCAGCGTGCGCTGCCCGCCGATATGCGCCATGACACCACCGAAGCCGGCCACATCCCGCAAAAGTGTCAGGCGAAGTTTCGAGGACCAGGCCATGCCGCTGCTCACCTTGCCCGAGAACCGGCGGCCAGATCGCGCTCGATCAGGGTGACGGCCTCGTCGATCCGCTCCAGACCTGCCGGCACTTCGAGCCGGCTGGCGCCGATCCGGCCGGCCAGCTGCGCGCATTGACCGAGATGCGTGGACGCGAAATCGCCGACCAGCGCCTGCCGGCCGAACCGCGTGACATAGGAAAATTTGATGATCGCCGGCAGGGCGGCGGCGCCCTTTAGCGGTGTGATCGCCGCCTGCCCGTCGCGCTCCAGCACATAGATCCGGGCCGCCGGCACGGCCTCGCCGGAGAATCCGTCTCGCAGGCGATGCTGCGCCTTCTCGATCTGCGGATGCACCTGCGGCCGCACTTCCGCTCGGCCGATCCTGATGGCCTTCGCGGCATCCGCTGCAAGCTTGAGCTGCGGAAAGCCGGGCAGGATCATCGGCCGTGAAGGATCGGACAGGTCCAGCGCCACGACATCGTCGGTAAGCAGAAGGTGACCGGCGCGGATCATCGCGCCCGCCGTGGTCGACTTGCCGGCACCCTTGTCGCCCATGAAGATCACGCTTTGCCCGCCAACGGCGATCGCGCTGGCGTGCAGGACGAGCAGACCGCGCTGATGCAGCGTGAGCGCCAGCACCGGACCCAAAAGTGGGAAGGCAAGCAGCGGATCATCGACGCCCGGCGCCGGATCGACATCGATCCGGGAGGCATCGCTGATCAGGAAAGTGCCGACGGCTTGCCAGGACAGGTACTGGCGTGTCGGCTCGAAGCGAAAGGCCGCGGCGTTAGCCAATGCAGCCTCCGGAAAATCGATCGGCCCAACAGCGATCTCGATGTCCGGTGTTGCCGGCGCGGTCGGTTCCAGTTCCGGCAAAGCCACCTCCGACCCGATCGTCAGGCCGTACGCCTTGTAGAACCGACGGGCACGCCCGTTTCGAGGGGCCGCTTCGATGGCGGAGCCGGGCCTCGCGGCAAGTGAAGCGGCTGGAGAGTTCATGCAGGGCTTCCATGCTGTTGGACCTGCCGCAGCCATAGCGACAGTGAGGCCGAACGCCAGATATGCTGGACGTCGGGCAGCGTCGCCTGCTCGGGCCGCTGCAGCATGCGCGCATAGACCGCGTTCACCTCGGGCAGATTGACATAGGGGGCGATCAAGTCGTTGTCCGACACCAGCAGCCGGTCCAGCAGATCGCGATGGTTGACGATCATGCCTTTGACCAGGCTGGCGGTGAAATCGATCTTGTCGCGCCGCCACTGCACCGCCGGCGGCAGCACGCCTTCCATCGCCCGGCGCAGCACATGGCGGCCGAAGCCGTTGCGCAGCTTTTCCTCGCCCGGCAATGCCAAGCAGAATTCGACCAGCGGCTTGTCCCAGAACGGATAGCGCGGTTCGACGCCGAAATTGGCGGCGGCCTTGTCGAGAACCTCGAAAGCATGGGGCACCAGCCCGGTGGACAAAAGCCAGCGATGGGTGAGCGCTTCGCTGGTGCTGACATTGGCGGGCATATAGGCCGCGCAATGGAAACGTTCGGCGAGATCGGTACGCCTGGCAAGCTCCGGATTGACCAGTCCTGCCCACGCCGCGCGCGGTGCATGGGAGGGTCTGCGCCGCAGTTTTCCGAGAAGGCGCTTGGCCTTCGCCCTCATCCTGGCAATCCGCCAGGCCGGCCCGTAGGCGGCGAGGAACTTGAAGTACAGAGGCAGCATCCCGTCGCCATAGGTGTTGGCGGCACTGTGCAGCTCGCGCCACAGCTCCAGCCACCTGCCGCGATGGGCGAGCTCATGCAGATACCCATGACCTTGCGATACGACCTCGTCACCGCCGTGGCCGTCGAGAAGCACTGTGACGCCCTTAGCGCTCGCGGTGCGATAGACGCTGCGGGTCAAGGACAGACCGGGCGCCAGGAAGGTCCCTTCCTGTTCCTCCAGAATGCGATCAAACTCGGCGAAGGGCGCATAGTTGCCGACCGCGATCAGCGTGCCGTCGAGCCCATATTGCTCCAGCACTGCATCGATGAAGGGCCGCTCGTCCATCGAAGACCCCCTCTCGAAGACCAGCGAGAAAGTTTTGAGCTTCGGCTTCTGCGTCGCCGCAGCTTGAAGTCCGGCCATGCAGGCGATCGAGGACGAATCGAGCCCACCACTCAGCATGGCACCGACGGACGGATTGCCCCGCATCCGGTTTTCAACCGATCGCGCGAAAAGATGCAGGAACTCGTCCGCTGCATCCGAACGCAGCGGCCTTTGTGACGGCTCAATCTCCCAGTAGCGGCTCAGCACGACCTGATTGTTGGTCACCGTCATGCTGTGCCGAGCGGGCAAGCGAAAGATCTCCGCATAGAGCGTGGATTGCGGATCGTCCGGCAGGCCGGCGAGGAAGCCGGAAATCTGATGCTCGCTGAGCGCCCTGCCGACACCGTCCAGCGCCAGAAGTGGGCCGATCTCCGATGCGAAGGCAAAGCGCCTGTCGGCGCAGTGGTAGTAGAAAGGTTTGACGCCGAAATGGTCACGCGCGCAAAAAAGCGCCCGGCGCTCGGCGTCCCAGACCGCGAAGGCGAAATCGCCTTGCAGGTAGGTCGGACAGGCCTCGCCCCATTTGAGATAGGCGTGCATCAGCAGTATGGCGTCGGCGGCCGATCGGTCGCGCACACCGAGCCGCGCCAGAAGCTCCTCGCGGTTGTCCAGCCGGCAATCGGCCGTAATGGCGAGCTTGCCGCCGGCCATTGTCAGCGGCCCAGGGCCCTGCTCGCCGGTCGTGTTGAGCCAGGCATGGCCTAGTGCTGCGTGTCTGTCCGTCCACCATGAGCTGCCGTCGCGCGCCCGGTGGCGCATGCGCGCCAGCATCTGCTGGATGTCGGCCGCCGCCGCTGGGCTGCCATCCTGTCTGAGCAGAATTCCGGCGACGCCGCTCATCGCCTAGTGTCCGTGATCGACAAGATGGGCAAAGCCGTTGATGGAGCCGCCAAGCACGATGTGGTCGCCGCTGATCAGCCAGGCATGCGACTTGAGATCGGCGCCGGGGTCGCGCGCGATGCCGATGCTGATCGTGGAGGCCTTGCCCTGGCGGGCAAGCAGATACTGTCCGGCGAGCGCCTGGGTAAGGCAGCTGGCGCCCGGCACGTATCGCGCAGCAGCGGCAACGCCCCATGCGACGCGCCGCAGATCGGCGATGGCAGCGTCATTCCTCGCTTCCAGTCGAGTCACCAGAGCGCGCATGCGATTATAGGACGAAAGCGTAAGCCCCAGCCGCACGAGGCTGACCACTGCCAGGCAGCGCGCCAGAAACAGCGCCTCCGGCCCGCTAAGCGAGCGGACCCTAGGCCAGTTCCTCATGGTGGAACCTCGCAAGCCCGGCTTCGATCAGTCCCTTGAGCAAGCCCTCGACATCGGCCTTGCAGCGTTCTGTATCGACATCATAGCGGGCGAGCACCGCGCTTGTTATGTCGGGGATCGGTCGTGGCTCCTGGATCAGCTCCCAAATGTAGGCGCCGACGCCGTTCAGGCTGTAGTAGATGTTGGATTTAAGATGGAGCAGCGCCAGTCCGTTGCCGAATTCACAAGCCACGGCATCGCCGCTCGCGACCACGCGGTCATGGTTCGATGGGTTCCAGTGCATCCTAAAACCTCATTGTTGAACGCTTGCGTGACCTCGACCGGGATCGGTTGCCTGCGATCCTTAGGGAGTCCAGGTAGCCCGGGCAGGAGGCCCCGGCTCAGTGTTCGAAGAAAGGGAACGCCCGGAGCCCCAACTGTGACAACTCCGGGCGCTACAAGCTCAGGAGAAGGTGAGCTCACCGACCGGTGTGTGCGCGGGAAATGCCGCGTCAAGCGCCGTCGTCCCGGAGGCACCCTGCGTGATCGTTTCGATCGAACCGTGAACCGTCAGGCTTGGGGTCTCGTACTCTTGCTTTTCAACATTCTGTTCCATTCTATTCTCCAATTAAGACTGGAAGCGGCGTCGGAATGCCGCCAGCATATTGCTATGCTGCATCGCAATTGCTGCACGGCAACATTTATGAGTCAAGCCTGATTTACCAGGTAGTAATCAATTCTTGGTTGCGCATGCCTGCGTCGGTGATGACGTCGCCGGCTTTTGCATCTCGGGCGAACAGCACTCGAACGTTCAACATAGCCTTTTTGCCGTCTAAGTAAGCATATGATTTGATTGAGGTAAGTTCGAGAGCTTAAGTGGCTATGTAGGAACTTGCGGAGAAAACACTCCAGGAATAGCAATTGCCAGCTCGCCTCGCCGCCACCGGATTTGTCTTCAAAAGTGATCGGCCATGAGCGAATATGAACGCTCAGGTTGCAGGCGCGAGGCGGCTTGGGATGGGCCTGGATGGGGCTCCTGATTTTTTGGCGATGCTTTTCTTCGCAGTTGCGGTATAAGGCCCCGCGGGCGGTTTTGCGGAGAGACGACAACGGGCATGACCGTGCAGGACGCTTCTTACGACAGGCTGCGTGCGACCGGCAGTGCCGACGAAGTCGCCTATGTGCAGGCCTGTCTGCGGCTGTTCTTCAATCCGACAGCGCGCGCGGTCGACCATGGCGGTATGCCGGCTCCGGCAATCTGCGTGGCCGACATTACCGACATTGCGAGGTTGAACAAGGTCGCCGTCTTTATGCTCAAGGCTCTCTCGCATGGGGCCACCGGCGCGACGCCTCCCGAATTGCTCGCATGGCTCGATGGCTATCGCCGGCGTACCATGTCGATGAATGCCGCCTGCATCGGCGATTCGATCGCCATCCATCAGGTGTTGCAGGACAGGCAGATCGACTTCGTCTTCCTGAAGGGACCGCTCCAGCAGCAATTGCTCTACGGCGACCATTTCATGAAGCCGTCCGGCGACGTCGATATTCTGGTTTGCCCGTCCGGCTTCGCTGCCGCCCGCGAAGCCCTTCGCTCGGCCGGCTACGAGGTCGCCGGCAAGTCCCGGTCGGTCTGGTGGGTGCGTTTCCTCGGCGAGCAGCACATGGTCCGCGACGATGGCGTGCGGGCCGCAACGGTCGATCTCCATTATCGGCTGCAGCAGCCGGGCTCGCCGAGCCCGCGCGACATCGACGGCTTCCTGCGCCGCAAGCGCGAGGTCAAGGTTGCGGGCGCCTCCATGCCCCTGATCTCGGCGTCCGACACGTTGCTCTTGTCCTGCATCAGCGTCGCCAAAGCCTTCTTCAACCGCGAGCCCTGCGCCGGCTATGTCTGCGACGTCAGAGCCGCCGCCCGCAGGCTGAACGAAGCCGAGCAGCAGAAACTGCTCGACCATGCTGCGGAGCAGGGCCTTGCCGACACGCTGCTGCTTGGTTTGCGCGCGGCCGACGTTCTGCTTGGCGGTACCGCCACGCTGCTTTCGGAGCGCGCCACCCGGATCCTGGCGCGCATCGAGAATGCCGACCTCTTCCACATGGTGATCGCGCCCTGGCTGTCCTCGTTGCGCTGGCCGCAGCGGCGAACGGTGCTGTGGGAGCTCTGCGGTCGCGAGCCGGTGCGCTATCTGGCGGAGGCCGGCTGGGCGGCTTCCGCCGATCTCAGCCGGCGGATCTTCGAGCGGCCGGCCGCGGCCGCGCCGGTGCGGGGCAACGCATGAAGATTCGGTTTTGCATTCATAGGTGGGCGGTCACTCATGCAATCGAAAGGTGAATCATGGCCGTGACGACCCCAAGGGTCTGCGTCATCATCGCCGCCCGCAACGCGGCGCGGACCATACCGGTCGCCATCGCTTCGGCTCTGCGCGAGCCGGAGGTGGCGGAAGTCGTCGTGGTCGACGACGCCTCCACCGACGACACACAGAACGTGGCGCGCGCCGCCGATGATGGCAGCGGTCGGCTCAAGGTGATGCGTCTCGACGTCAACCATGGTCCGTCCTTTGCGCGCAACGCCGCGATCAAGGCTTCCGTTTCGCCTTTCATCAGCATCCTCGACGCCGACGATTTCTTCCTCGAAGGGCGTTTCCGCCGGCTGTTTGCCAACGCCGACTGGGATTTCGCGGCGGACAACATCATGCTGATCAGGGACGATGCCGCGACCGACCCCACCAAGGTCGCAGCTCCGTCCTTCGCGCCAGAACCGCAATTCCTCGACTTCGAGCGTTTCATCGAAGGCAACATTTCTCGCCGCCGCGTGCTGCGCGGCGAACTGGGCTTCCTCAAGCCGGTGATCAGCCGGGCGTTCCTCGATCGTCACGGGCTGAGCTACGATGAAAAGCTGCGGCTCGGCGAGGACTACGAGCTCTATGCGCGCGCGGTCGCCTGCGGCGCGCGTTTCAAGATCATCAAGTCCTGCGGCTATGGCGCGATCGTTCGCGCCGACTCGCTGAGCGGCCGCCACAGGACGCAGGACCTGAAGCGGCTTGCCGATGCCGACCTGGCCTTGCTGGCGCTGGGCAACCTGCCGGAGGGCTCGAAGGCCGCGTTGCGGCGCCACGAGCGCCATGTGCGCGACAAATACCGGCTGCGGAATTTCCTTGACGTGAAGGCGGAGCGCGGCCTGGCATCGGCCGCCGCCTATGCCTTGGCCAGCCAGTCCAATCTGATCCCGATCGTTCGCGGCGTGGCGGCCGACAAGCTGGACGCCTTGCTCCGCCGCGCCGGCATTGCTGCAAAGCAGGTGCCGCCGATGCGCTTCCTGTTGCCGGCAACAAGTGCCGCAACGGAATGATCCGACAAAAGCGGTCAGCGCGGGCGCCGTTCCCAAAAAAATCCGCTTTCCGAAACTACGAGGTTGCCTACTTGCCCCGAGAATGGCAAGCTATGCTGCGGTGCAGCAATTTCGAAAGGCCGATCGAATGGCTTCGATTTTTGGCTTCAGATCCAGGGATCCGGCTCGTGACCGGCAGACCGATCTCCAGCGGCTCGACCGTCTGGCGAAGCTGTTCGACCAGATCTCTGCCGAGATCGAAGCGGAAAAGACCGGGCTGGAGAACCGCTATCGGTCGACGGCGACCAACGCCGCTTTCCTGGTCGAGGCAATGGAGAACGGCTCAGCGTCGACAGACAAGTCGTCGGATGTCAACACGATGACCGGCGCGATCCTGAATTACGAGCGGCGCATCGCCGAACTCACGCGCCAGAAAGGTCTGATGAAGGAACTGCGTCATTCGCTCGACGCGATTGTCGACGAAAGTGTCGGGCAACCCGGTTCGCAGGGCGCACAGGCAAGGTCTGCGGGCAGAGGCTGACAGCACGTCCAGGCGCGGTCATAGCTGCAAAACATTAGAGGAGTAAGAGGCGGAGGATCAGAAGCGGCTCTCTGGAGGCGGGCCAGGAATGACTTTGGGTTGGGGCGGACAGCACAAAGGTAAGTTTGTCATGAACGCATATCCGAACGACACCTCCACCGCGGCTGCTTGCAGCATGCCGCGCGCGAATTCGAACAGGTCGAAGACGCTTAAGCTCCGGCTCGCCGGCGCATTGCTTGCGGCCGCGGCCGCTATTGTGGCACCGCCCCATAAGGCGCATGCCGAGGAGATGCAGAGCGCGCCGTCCTTCGTCGACAATTTTTCGAGTTTCGACCGTTCGCGCTGGTTCGTCTCCGACGGCTGGAGCAACGGCAATCATCAGAACTGCACATGGTCGAAGGACCTTGTCCGGCTTTCGGACGGCGTGCTGTCGCTGAGCTTCGAAAAGCGCAAGCTGAAGGATCGCGACTTCGCCTGCGCCGAGGTCCAGACCAAGCAGCGCTATGGCTACGGCGTCTATGAGGCGCGGATGAAGACCGATACCGGATCCGGCCTCAATGCCGCCTTTTTCACCTATATCGGACCGCAGGACAAAAAGCCCTGGGACGAGATCGACTTCGAGGTCCTCACCAAGGATCCGACCAAAGTCCAGGTGAACAGCTACATCCAAGGCAAGCCGAAGAACGGCAAGCTGGTCGACGTCGAAGGCGGCGCCGATAAGGGGTTCAACGACTATGGCTTCGTCTGGGAGAAGGACCGGCTGCGCTGGTATGTCAACGGCAAGCTGGTCAACGAGGTGACCAACCCGGACGAATTGCCGACCAATCCGCAAAAAATATTCTTCAGCTTGTGGGGCAGCGACAAGCTGACCAACTGGATGGGCGCCTTTGCCGATCCCGGCCGCAAGGTGACCATGCAGGTCAAGCGCATCGCTTTCACAGCGCTCGGCCAGCCGTGCCAGTTCCCGGAGTCGCTGGCATGCACCATAACCAACAGCAACTAGGCATGTCCCCCAAAGTAGGAACTGGTTTTGGGATGCGGATCATGCCGAATATCTAGGCCTCATACAGGGCCT
The DNA here is from genome assembly GCF_002294785.1 of Mesorhizobium sp. WSM3868. NCBI lineage: Bacteria > Pseudomonadati > Pseudomonadota > Alphaproteobacteria > Hyphomicrobiales > Phyllobacteriaceae > Mesorhizobium > Mesorhizobium sp. WSM3868. The sequence continues at coordinate 566,336 of NZ_NSGB01000002.1, forward strand.
GGGGGACATCTTAACTGGCCGGGCCGTCTTTGCGGCCCGGCCTTAAACAGGAATAGAACCAAATGAATTTGACGGTGTTTGGAATTGGCTATGTCGGTCTCGTCCAGGCCGCGGTGCTTGCGGAAGTCGGGCACGAGGTGGTGTGCGTCGACATCGACGAAGCGAAGGTGGAGCGGCTCAACCAGGGTTTCATCCCGATTTTCGAGCCAGGACTGGAAGCTCTCGTCAAGGAGAACCACGCCGCCGGCCGCATCCGCTTCACCACCGACGCGGCCGCGGCGGTCAAGCATGGCCAGATCCAGATGATCGCGGTCGGCACGCCCCCTGGCGAGGATGGCTCGGCCGACCTGAAATACGTGCTTGCCGTCGCCGAGGCCATCGGCCGCGAGATGGACGCGCCCAAGATTGTCGTCGGCAAGTCCACCGTGCCGGTCGGCACCTGCGAGAAGATCAAGGAAAGGGTCGCCCAGACGCTGAAGGCGCGCGGCCGCGAGGACCTGACCTTCGACGTCGCTTCGAATCCGGAATTCCTCAAGGAAGGCTCGGCGGTCGCCGACTGCATGAAGCCGGACCGCATCATCGTCGGCACGTCGAGCGAGGACACCGAGGCGGTGATGCGCGAGCTATACGCGCCGTTCAACCGCAACCACGAGAAGATGATCGTGATGGATGTCCGCAGCGCCGAGTTCACAAAGTATGCGGCCAACTGCATGCTGGCGACCAAGATCAGCTTCATGAACGAGATGGCGAACCTCGCCGAGCAATTGGGCGCCGACATAGAGGAGGTGCGCAAGGGCATCGGCAGCGATCCGCGCATCGGCTACCATTTCATCTATCCCGGCCTGGGCTATGGCGGCTCCTGCTTTCCCAAGGATGTACGCGCGCTGATCAAGACCGCCGAGGGCGTCAAGTTCGACGCCAAGCTGCTGCGCGCCGTCGAAGAGCGCAACAACGCGCAGAAATCGGTGCTGTTCGACAAGGTCAACCGCTATTTCCAGGGCGCCCTCAAGGGCAAGACATTTGCGCTGTGGGGCCTGGCCTTCAAGCCGAACACCGACGACATGCGCGAGGCTCCGTCGCGCACGCTGATGGAGGCGCTTTGGGCCGCCGGCGCCAAGGTGCAGGCTTACGATCCGGAGGCCATGCAGGAGTGCCAGGCCATCTACGGCCAGCGCGAGGACCTTCTCTTGTGCGGGACCAAGGAAGCGGCCCTGCGCGGCGCCGACGCGCTTCTCATCTGTACCGAATGGAAGAGCTTCAGGGCTCCCTCCTTCGACGCGCTCAAGGACGCGCTGTCGACACCGGTCATCTTCGACGGCCGCAACCTCTACGACCCGAAGGTCATCGCCCGCTACGGCATCGAATACCACTCGATCGGCAGGATGGCGGCATGACAGTGTCCGCCGCCAGCTTCCCGCCGCATGGCTCCGGCGAACGACAGTGGGACCGACAATGATGGAGGGTCGATAATGATCGTGCGCGTTTCGGGAGATTCGATCTGATGGTGATGGACGTTCAGCCCGAACAAATCGCCAACGAGCATTTCGACCTCGTCGTCATCGGTTCCGGGTTCGGTTCAGCCTTTTTCCTGCATGAGTTCCTGAAGCGGCGCAAAGCCCGGGTCTTGGTGCTGGAATGGGGCCGCCACAACACGCATGAATGGCAGCTTGACCAGAACGCCAACACCGACATAGACGACGAGAGCACTTATAAGACCGACAATGCCGACAAGCCGTGGAACTACACGATCGGCCTCGGCGGTGGCACCAACTGCTGGTTCGCGCAAACGCCGCGTTTCCATCCCAACGACTTCAGGCTGAAGAGCACATACGGCGTCGGCAACGACTGGCCGATCAGCTATGACGAGCTGGAGCCGTTCTACTGCGACGCCGAGGAGGTCATGTCGATCTCCGGCGACCCCGACATGGCCCGGATGCTGCCGCGTTCGCGGCCGTTTCCGCAGCCGCCGCACCGCATGTCGACGCCGGACCGCATGATGAAGGCGGCGCAGCCGGAGCAGCATTTCGTCATGCCGACCGCCCGCGCCCGCGTCGCGACGGCGCAGCGCAACTCATGCTGCGCCAACCTCAGATGCTGGCTGTGCCCGGCCGACGCCAAGTTCACCGCCAACAATGGTTTGATGCACGTCTTCCAGCATGCGGATGTATCGGTCTGCCTGGGCGCCGAAGTGCGGCGGCTCGACCATTCAGCCGGCTCGGTGCGTTCGGTTGCCTTCGTGCGCGACGGCAAGGAGTATTCGGTCAGCGGCGATCTCGTCATCCTTGGCGCCAACGCCATCCAGAGCCCTGCAATCATGCTGCGCTCGGGGCTCGGCGGCGAATTCGTCGGGCTCGGCCTGCACGAATCCTATGGCTGGAACTACGAGGTCTATCTCGACGGCGTCGACAATTTCGACGGCAGCACCATCACCACGGGCCTGAATTTCGGCCTCTATGACGGCCCGCATCGCGCCGAGCACGCGGCGGCGCTGGTCTATTTCGAGAACCGCTGGCAGCACGGCATGCGAGCCGAGAAGGGGCGGCTGCGGCAGGCGCTGCCGCTGGTCATCGTCACCGAAAACCTGCTCGACCCGGAAAACCGGGTGATCCTCGACAAGAACGAGAACGCCTTCGTCAGCTTCAAGGGTGCCTCCGACTATGCAACCAAGGGCATGGCCAAGGCGCTCGAGAGGCTGCCGGAGCTGCTCAAGCCGCTTCCGGTCGAGCAGATATTCGATCGCGGCATAAGGCCGACCGAATCGCATGTGCAGGGCACCTTGCGGATGGGCACCGGCCCGGCCGACTCGGTGGTCGACCGCGACATGATCCACCACCAGCTCCGGAACCTCGTCGTCGTCGGCACCAGCACCTATCCGAGCTGTTCCTGCGCCAACCCAAGCCTGACCGCCGCCGCGCTTTCGCTGCGGGCGGCGAGCCGGCTGGCATGAAGGAGGGTCCGATGAAGATCACGCGACGCACCGCATTGGCCGTTGTTGCCGGCGGCATTGCTTCGACCGGCATCGCCGCTGCGGCCGTATCGTCCTTCTCGGATGAGGATCTGGTCCGCATCACGCTCGAGAAATACTTCGGCCCGCTCAACATGCGCATCGAGCACCTGCAGCAATTCGTGCTCGAATTCCGCAACCGCAACCCGTGGATATTCCCGAGCGAAAAGCTGGCGGACGCGGTGACGCTTTTGGAGACCGTGAGGCTCGACAGGGCGCGCGAATTGCTGCCCAGGCGCAAGCAGCAGGATGTCGGCAATTTCGAGCGCTGGGTCATCGCCGAGTTCCACATGCTGACCGATTATGCCTGGCGCAGCTCGCCCCATGATCCGATCCGCTTCACCGGCTGGCATCCATGCACCAATCCGTTCGCCAATCTCGAGCAGCAGACTGCCTGACACTGCCCGCCGGCATGTTTGCCGGCAAGCCAGGAAAACTGGCCAAGAAAAATGTGACAAGGAGCCGAACCATGAAAGTTCTCTTCGCAGGCGGAAACGGCTATCCGCCGCAATTCAGCGGCGGCGTCCAGTCGAGCACCCATCATCTGGCGGAACAGTTGATCGAACACGGTCATGAGGCATCGGTGCTTGCGGCTTTGTTCGGGCAGGGCATGTTCGGATACAAGGCGCGCGCCAAGATGAAGCTCCTCGGTCAGCGCGCCGTCGTCGACAATTTCCCCGGCTATCCGGTGGTGCGCGCCTGGTTCCCCTGGGAAGCGGTCGCCTTTGCCGTAAAGAAGCTGCAGCCGGACGTAGCGGTGGTGCAGTGTCACAAATCGGTTCCGCTCGGCAAGGCGCTGGAGGCCGAGGGCGTGCCGCTGGTGGTCTATCTCAGGAATGTTGAATTCCATGAACTCGGGGGCGATCTGCGCGAGCTGAACTCGGCGTCTTACATCGCCAATTCCGAGTTCACGGCGCGCACCTACAAGCGCGAGTTCGGCATCGATTCCACGGTGATCCCGCCGACGATCAATCCGGCCTCCTACAGCACGCCGACGACGGGCGAGTACGTCACCTTTATCAATCCCTACGAGGAAAAGGGTTTCGAGCTGGCGGTGCGGATCGCGGCCGCCTGCCGGGAGATCCCTTTCCTGTTCGTCGAGAGCTGGAAGCTGGATGACGATCACCGCGCCCGCATCGCGGAAACGATCGCGCCGTTCTCCAATATCAAGCTCGAAAACCGCACCGACGACATGAAAACTCTCTACGGCCGCACCAGGATCCTGCTGGCGCCGAGCAAATGGGAAGAGGCGTGGGGTCGCGTTGCCTCGGAGGCCCATTGCAGCGGCATTCCCGTCGTCGGCTCGCGGCGCGGCGGCCTGCCCGAAGCGATCGGCTCGGGCGGCGTCGTGTTGGACTATGACGCGCCGCTCGAGGACTGGGTCACGGCGCTCAGGCGGCTGTGGAATGATCGCGAGGAGTATCAGCGGGTCTCGGAAGCCGCGCTCACGTTCTCGCAGCGCCCGGAACTCGATCCCGAGCGCCAGTTCGCCACCTTCTTCGCCTTGCTGGACAGGGCTGCCCGGCAGCGCGCCCGGCGCGCTGCTTAATGCATTTCGCCCAGAAATCTGCAGCGGTTCTGGGCGCGACAGACATCGAAACAACGACTCAAACGAGCGTCGACTGAATTCGATTCGGCGCGAGGCACCTTAAATCCGCGTAAGGTTTTGCTTACGCTGGTCTTTTGACCCGGCGCTTCAGCAGTTCATAGACGCGTTCGCCAAGCAGGGCGCGCGCGGCGGTCTTGATGACCTTCTTGCGCCCTTCGGGCGAATTGATCTGCCTGAGCCGTGCCGGCAGGTTGCGGGCCGCCTGCTCCAGCGCCGGCAAGGAAAACGCGTCGGGAAAGCTCACGATGTTGGTTTCGACGCACAGCACCGGCTTGCCCGATAGCTTGGCGATCTTGAGCGCCTGCTCGTGCTCGCTCTCGATGAACAGGATGGCGTCCGACTTGCGATAGAACTCGGCCTTGAAGCTGCCATGCGCGCCAAGTCGCTGCCGCTCGGCCTTGCTCGGCAGGTCGAGCATGACGAGATGGTCATATTTGATCTCGTGCTTGGCCAGCCAGGCTTCAGTCAGCTTGCGGTACTTTTCCAGCCGGCTGGTCACCAGCCAGCCGATCTTGCGCGTCGGCCCGAGAAGCGGCCGCGCCTCGGTGAGGAATTTCTCGTAGGCCGGGCCGTCGTCATTCTCGTCCGCCGTCGGATCGAGGCAAAGCACGCCGTCTATGTCGACGCAGCATTGCTCGAGGAAGACGTGGTGCATGAAGTTCCACTGGAACATCCTGGGATGCGGCACGACCTCGAAGACGATGTCGGTTTCCTTGTGCTGCGAAATCAGGCCGAACACGGCCGCGTAGACGAAATGGCCCGGGATGCCGGCAGCCGCGATTTTGCTGCGCGCGTCGCGCATGGCGTTGCCGCCGCTGACGCTGTCGTCGATCACCAGGATCTTGCGCATTTCGGAATGCTGCCGATCGAGCGCCGCGCGCCGCTTGGTGACCCCCGAGGTGTAGATCTTGCCGGCGAGAAAGCTGTCGAGATCGGTCATCGGGATATTCGCCGTCAGGCTGACCAGCGTCGCGGCGAGGATCCCGCTTCGCGGCACGCCGACCACCAGGTCGATGTCGCGCGGCAGCCGGTGCAGGTTCCGCGCGATCGCGTCGTTCATGTCTGAGATCGATCGGTAATTCATGCTGTTGCCTAACCCTCAAGAATCAGCAGTTTTGGGCTGCCCGGCCGCGGCCGGAATGCCTGGCGGTTTGCGCCGGCAAGGTCATTTCGCCTCGCTGGGCGCGGGGGAAAACCCGCGCGCCGGGATCAGCCGCAGCGCCTCCCGAAGCGCCTCGCGGCCGGCGCCGAAGGCGAGCGCGACGATGATGGTGACGACATAGGACAGCACCGCGCCGCCTGCGAGAGCGATGATGGGCTGCGCCGGCAGCATCGGCTTGGCGACCCAGACCAGGGCCAGCGCCAGATGCGCGCCGAGCACGAAGGGGGCGGCTGCGTGCAGCACATGGCTCGCCCGCAGCGGCCCGGCCTTGCCGACATAGAGCCACAGGAAAGGCGTCCGCAAATATTCGCTGACCGCATAGGCGACCGCGACGCCGAGCGCGCCATAAGGGAGGCCGATGGCGAAGGCCAGCACCGAGGTGACGGCGGTGATGATGCCCCAGCGCATGAAATCGCCCGAACGGCCCTGGCTGACGAACAGCCATCCGGCCGGATTGTTGAGCGGCTGCAGCAGGCCGGCGAAGCCCAGCGCGAGGAAAATGTTGGCGCTCTCCCGCCATTGCGGGCCGAGCACGAAAGGAATGAGCGTATCCGACATGGCGGTGGCGAAGGCCACGCCCGGCAACGCCACCAGGAGGATCAGCGGCATGACGCGCAGATAGGCGCTGCGATAACGGTCCGGCTCGTCCTTCAGCCGCGAAAGTGCCGGCACCATCACCTTCGACAGCGGGTTGGTGATCTGGCTGAGCGGGAAAAGCAGCAGCTTGTAGGCGCGGTCGTAGAGGCCGAGCTGCGCCTCGCCCCAATATTTGCCGATCAGCACATTGTCGAGATTGCGGGCGAAGAAATTGGCGAAGTTGAAGCCGGTGATGCCGGCGCCGAAATTGATCAGCTGGCTGATGCCTTCGACCTTGCGCGGCAGCCCCGGACGCCAGCGCGATGACACCCAGTAGCAAAGCGTCGGCAACACGGCGCCGGTCAGCGTGCCGGCAAAAAGCGCCCAATAGGAGCGGTCGATGAAGGTCCAGGCGATCGAGACCACAAGGCCCGTAACGGCGCTGGCGACGTCGATGACGGCGAGCCGGCTGAATTCCATGCGGCGCGTCAGCAGCGCCAGATGCTGGGCGCCGAGACCATAGGCCATGATCTGCAGGCCGAAGGCGGCAACCAGCCCCGTGACGCGCGGCTCGCCGTAGAAGGCGGCCACCAGGGGAGCCGCCGCGGCAAGCACGCAGGCCAGGATCACGCTCACCGCCGTGTTGATCCAGAAGAGGTAGTTGACCTCCTCGTGCCGGATCCCGGTTTTCTGGATCGTCGCCTGGGTCAGGCCGAAATCCTGGAACAGCGCGATGAAGGCGAGCACCGGCGCGCACATCGCCACGACGCCGAAATCCTGCGGCGACAAAAGCCGCGACAACACGATGACCGACACGATTTGGGTGGCGACCCGCACGCCCTGCGCCATCGCGGTGACGACGGCGCCGCGCCCGACCGATCTGCGCAGGGAGCCCTCGGGCGGATCGAATGCACTGGTTTCCAAATTCTGGATTCCTGATTTTGCGCCAGTCATCATCGCGACCGGCGCCCGCCGCCATGCACAAACTACCGCAAGAGGTTTTTGCAGCGCAACAAAAAATGTGCGCCGATTGCTACGCTGCACCAAAAATGTTGCGATGCAGCAAAAGCTGTACTAGCATCCCCTCTTGGGTGGCGGGCCCAAAAGCGGTCGAGTTTCATGCTGCATGTCTTGTACCTTGTGCATGACATATCCGACCCGGCGGTGCGCCGGAGGATAAAAATGCTCAGGGCAGGCGGCGCCGGGATAACCCTGGCGGGCTTCCGTCGCACCTCCAATCCGATCGCCGAGATCGAAGGCATCAAGCCCGTCGACCTCGGACCGACGCGCGATGGCCGATTCGCCCAGCGCATCGGTGCAGTTGCCAAGGCCGCCATGTCGATCGGAGCCAAATTCGCGGGCCTGGCGCGACCCGACCTGATCATCGCGCGCAATCTCGAGATGCTGGCGCTTGCCAGCCGCGCCAGGCGCGCTTTCGGCGCCGGCGTGCCGATCGTCTACGAGTGCCTCGACATCCATCGGCTTGTGTTGCGCAACGACCTGATCGGCAAGACGCTGCGCGGCGCCGAGCGCCATCTGGCCCGCGACGTCAAGCTTCTGGTGACCAGCTCTCCCGCCTTCGTCGCCAATTATTTCAAGCCGTTCGGGCAAATCGCGGCGCCGGTCGAGCTGATCGAGAACAAATATTTCGACACCATGCCTGTGCCGGCGGATCATCGCCGCGAGGACGACAGTCCGGCGGCGCCGCCTTGGCGCATCGGCTGGTTCGGCGCGCTGCGCTGCCGGCGCTCGCTGGAACTCCTGGCCGAGTTCACCCGCCGGCAAGACGGACGCTTCGAAGTGGTGCTCAGGGGGCGTCCCGCGCTCTCCGAATTCCCGGATTTTCATGCCTTTGTCGAAGCCGAGCCCTGGCTTTCCTTCCGCGGTCCCTACCGCAATCCGGAGGACATGGCGGCGATCTACCGCGAGGTGCATTTCTCCTGGGCGATCGATTTCTTCGAGCAGGGCCAGAATTCCGAATGGCTGCTTCCCAACCGGCTCTACGAAGGCTGCCGCTTCGGCGCCGTGCCGATCTCGATGGCGAGCACCGAAACCGGCCGGTTCCTGAAGCAGCAGGACATCGGTGTGCTTCTGTCCGAGGCCACGTCCGAAGGACTCGACACCGCGCTCGGCCGAATGGGTCAGGAACACTACGGCAAGCTGAAGTCGCGGGTGCTGGCACGCAATCCGCGGACCTGGAGCTACGACCGCAGCGATTGCCTGGCTTTCGTAGACAAGCTGCGCGGCCTGACCGCCGGTCGCAGGAGCTTTGCGACCGAGGCGCTGGCATAGGATGGCTAAGAATGGACAAAACCCGATGACGCGCACGACGGCATCGAGCCTGATCGTCATCCCGTGCCTCAACGAGGCCGCTCATATCGGCGGGCTGCTCCAGCGGCTGCGGCCGGCCGCGGCGCGGCTCGGCGCGCGCATCGTCGTGGCCGACGGCGGCAGCACCGATGGCACACAAGGCATCGTCGAAGAACTCGCTGCGGAGGATCCGCGCGTCATCCTGATCGCCAATCCGAAGCGCATCCAGAGCGCGGCGATCAACCTTGCGGTGGCGACCTTCGGCGACGACGCCGACTATCTCATCCGCATCGATGCCCATGGCGGGTATCCGGCCGATTATTGCGACAGGCTGGTCGAGGAAGCGCAAGCCACGGGTGCGGATTCGGTCGTCGTCTCGATGCTGACCAGCGGCACGGGCGCGGTGCAGAAGGCCGTGGCGGCGGCGCAGAATTCCAGGCTCGGCACCGGCGGCTCCAAGCACCGCCACATGTCGGCCGGCGAGTGGGTCGATCACGGCCACCATGCGCTGATGCGCATTGCCGCGTTCCGCGCGGTGGGCGGCTATGACGAGAGCTTCAGCCATAACGAGGATGCCGAGCTCGATCACCGCCTCCGTCTGGCCGGCTACCGCATCTGGATGAGCGGCAAGACGCAGATGGTTTATTATCCGCGCTCTACCTTGAAGAGCCTGTTTTTCCAATATCTCGGCTATGGCCGCGGCCGCGCCAGGAACGTGCTCAAGCATCGCATGATGCCCAAGTTGCGGCAAATGATCCCGCTGCTGGTGTTTCCGGTGGTCCTGATGGCGCTGTTGTCTCCGATCTTTGTGCTGGCGGCCGTGCCGTTTCTGGTGTGGGCGGGTGTCTGCCTCGGTTACGGCATTCGGACCGCGATCAGCCAGCGCAACCCCGCCATCGCGTTGGCCGGCGTGTCGGTGATGGTCATGCATCTGGGCTGGTCCATGGGCTTTTGGCTGCAACTTTTCGGCCCGCAGCCGTCGCGTGAGGCGGCGTGATGGCTGCGAAGAAGAGCGGCAGCATCGACATCTGCATCTGCACTTTCCGCAGGCCGGAGCTTGCCGACACGCTGCGCTCCATCGCCGCGCTGGAGAACCCCGCCGGTTTCGAGATCGGCATCGTCGTTGCCGACAATGACGACGAGCCGAGCGCGCAGCCGCTGGTGAAGGCGCTGGCGCAGGAACTGAAGCTGCCGATCCGCTATCGCCACGCGCCGGCGCGCAACATCTCGATCGCTCGCAACGCCTGCCTCGATGCCAGCGTATCGGACCTCGTCGCCTTCATCGACGACGACGAGACGGCTTCGCCGGGCTGGCTCGTCGAACTCGTGGCGACCGCGGAGGCGACCGGCGCGACGGCCGTGCTCGGGCCGGTCCGCGCGACATATCGCCAGGACGCGCCGGACTGGATGCGCAAAGGCGATTTCCACTCGACCTTGCCCGTCTGGGTGCGCGGCGAGATCCGCACCGGCTACACCTGCAACGTCCTGCTCAGGATGACCGAGGAAAGCCTGCGCAACCGGCGCTTCAGCCTGGCGCGTGGCCAGACCGGCGGCGAGGACACCGAATTCTTCGATTCAGTGGTCAAGTCCGGCGGGCGCATCGCCTTTGCCTCCCAGGCCTTCGTCGACGAGGTGGTGCCGAGCTCGAGGGCCGCCTTCGACTGGCTGCGCCGCCGCCGCTTCCGCTTCGGGCAGACGCACGGCCATCTCATCGGGCGCAACACCGGCGGCCTGCGCCGCGTCTGCCAGATCGGTCTCGCCTCGGCGAAGGCGGGCTATTGCTTCGGTATGGCGCTTTTGGCCGCAGTCAGCCCGGTGCGACGGAACCGCAGCATGCTGCGCGGCATTATGCATCTCGGCGTCGTCAGCGGTTTGGTCGGAGTCCGCGAAATCCGCCAGTACGGCATCACTCCGCAGGAAGGGGAAAAGCGTGCAGCCTGACGTCAGCTTCGTCATCGCCGCTTACAACGCCGAGGCAACTCTCGACCGGGCGATCGCCAGCGCGATGGCCCAGCGCGATGTCGCGATCGAAGTCATCGTCGTCGACGACCGGTCGAACGACCGCACGCTCGATGTCGCGCGCGCTTATCCTCAGGACATCGTCAGGGTGGTCGCGCTTCCCGCCAACCGCGGCCCTGGCGGCGCCAGGAATGCCGGGCTCGATCTGGCCCGCGGCCGCTGGGTCGCCGTGCTCGATTCCGACGATGCCGTCCTGCCCGGCAGACTGGCGGCCATGATCGCGCGGGCGGAGAAGGCGGGTGCCGAGATCGCGGTCGACAATGTCCAGGTCGTGCGCGAGGACGGCACGCCCGAAGACATCATGTTCCCGACCGGGTATCTCGAAGGGCTCGGCGAAATCTCGCTGACCGACTATATCGCCGGCAACATCGTTTTCGAGTCGCGCTTCAACCTCGGCTATCTGAAGCCGATCTTCCAGCGCCGTTTCCTGGACGAAAATCAGCTCCGCTACGACGAGAAGCTGCGCATCGGCGAAGACTACATTCTTCTGGCGAGCGCGCTGGCCAAAGGCGGCCGCTGCGTGGTCGAGCCGACCGTCGGCTATGTCTACCATATCCGCACCGGCTCGATCTCGCGCGTGCTCGAGTTGCATCATGTCGAGGCGATGGCCGAAGCCGATGCCGCGTTCGCGGCCGCGCATTTCATGGACGACGGCGCCAAGGCGGCTTTCGCCAGACGCGGCCGCAGCCTGCGCAAGGCGGCCTCGTTCCTGTCATTGGTGCAGCACATCAAGGCGCGTGCGCCGCTGAGGGCGATACGCACGGCGCTCAGCGATCCGGCCGCGGTCCGGCATATGTCGATGCCGATCGCGGTTCGGCTGAGAAGGGTTGCGGCACAGTTTGCCGTGGGCACGGGGAGGTGAAGCATGCAGGCGCATGGAATGCGGTTTCATAGCCAGCGATAGGTAAAAAAGCGATATCCTCAGAAGGAATAAGCGATGCAGAAAGTCAGGAAGGCAGTCATACCGGTGGCGGGGCTCGGAACGCGGTTCCTGCCGGCGACCAAGTCGATGCCGAAGGAAATGCTGCCCGTCGTCGACAAGCCTGTCGTGCAATATGCCGTGGACGAGGCCTTCGAGGCCGGCATCGAGCACATCGTCTTCGTCACCGGCCGCAACAAGGCGGTCATCGAAGACTATTTCGACCTGCACCCTGAACTGATCGGGACGCTCGAGCAGACCGGCAAGAAGGCGCAGCTCCAATCGCTGGAAAGCTTGCTGCCGGTGGCCGGCGCCACCTCCTTCATCCGCCAGCAGTCGCCGCACGGTCTCGGCCATGCCGTATGGTGCGCACGCGACGTGATCGGCAACGAGCCCTTCGCGCTGCTGCTCCCCGACATGGTGTCCTTCGGCGCGCCGGGCTGCCTGGCGGAAACCGTCGACCTCTATCAGCGGACCGGCGGCAACGTCATCGCCGTCGAGCGCTGCGATCCTTCGGAAACCAGCAAATACGGCATCGTCGGCCGCGGCGCCGAGGTGGCCTCGGGCTTCGAAGTAACCGCCATGGTCGAGAAGCCGGCCCCTGCCAACGCGCCGTCGAACTTCTACATCAACGGCCGCTATATCCTGCAGCCGGAGATCTTCGCCCTGCTCGGCACCCAGCAACGCGGCGCCGGCAACGAGATCCAACTCACCGACGCGATGGTTCGACTGGCTGAAAGCCAGCCTTTCTTTGCCCAGCCCTTCAACGGCCGCATGTTCGACTGCGGCTCCAAGGAGGGCTTCATCGAGGCCACCATCGCCTTTGCTCTGGCGCGCGACGACATGAAAGGACCTGTCTTCGAAATGCTGCAGCAATTCGTCCGGTCGCACGAGCGCCGGGAAGTAGCCGCATAATGCCCAAATTTTGGGTGCATATGCGAAATCGCGATGGCGCGACAGCCGCGCAAGCGCTTGGCCTTCTTGGCCAGGCGCTCCGTGGCACGAATGTTGCGTGGCCTTTTCTGGTAACGACGACACTCTTCGAAGGCCGGTAGCGCCTGCAACCTGGAATTGGACCGACGATGAATTATGCCAACTTTCCTCTCGACAAGAGGATGCCATTGCCCAGCACCGAACCGGAAAAGGGTGAAGACTTCATCGACATCGAGCGTCTGCTTGGCATGGCCGCCCGGCAGGCCAAGGTGGTGGCGGTCTGCGCCGTCATCGGTCTGTTCCTGGGTGTGATTTATCTCCAGACGACGCCCAAGCAATACACCTCCCTTGCGAGCGTGCTGATCGACGACGGCCTGAACAAAGTCGTGGACGACATTTCGGCTGTCAGTGCCACGCAGCAGACGGATGCGACGATCCTCAGCCAGATCGAGATCCTCAACTCGGCGCGGCTGGCATCGGAGGTGGTCGACAAGCTGAAGCTGGACCAGAACCAGGAATTCATGAACCCGCCGCAATCGGCTTTGGCCCAGGGAATCGGATTCTTGCGCGGCATCGTCGGCTATTTCCGCAGCGGCGGCGGCAACCAAATCCCCGGGATCGAGAATGTCGATGCCGCAACGCGCGAAGCCATGATGAAGGCGGCAACCCATGACTACGCGGTCCTCGTGCTGCAAACCGGATTGATGGCGGATCGCAACGGCCGCAGCAATGTCATCAGCATCGGCTATCAGTCGACCAATCCGGCTTTGGCCACGGCCATCACCAAGGCTTATGCGGACGCCTACCTTGCCGACCAGCTCAACGCCAGCTTCGACGCCACCGAGCGCGCGGCCGTTTGGCTGCAAGGCCGGCTGACCGAACTGCGCGAAAGCTCGCAGGCAGCTGCGCTGGCAGTCGAGAAGTTCAGGGCCGAGCACGGGCTTTCCGCAAACAGCGACGGCCAGTTGCTCAGCGACAAGCAACTCGCCGACCTGAACGCCCAGCTCATCGTCGCGCAGGCCGATACAGCCCGCGCCAGCGCCCGCTACCAGCAGTACAAGGCGATCGTCGACAGCGGCTCCGAAAGCGCCTTCAACGATTCCGCGATAGCGGCCGATCAGCCGAGCAGCTCGGTCATCATCGCGCTGAAAACCCGCTATCTCGCGATCGCCAAGCGGTTGCAGGACGTCGAGAACAACTTCGGCAAGGATCACCCGCAGGCGGTTGCGCTGGCCAAGGAGAAGGCCGACGTCTCGGCGCAGATCTTCGGACAGCTGAAACAGATCACCGAAAGCTATCGAAACGACTATCAGGTGGCGCAGGCGCGCGAGACCGCGCTTAGGGAGAAGATCGCCACCCAGGCAGGCAAGAGCTCGATCGACAACCAGTCGCAGGTCAGGCTGAAGGAACTCGATCAGCAGGCGCAGGCGCTGACCACGCTCTATCAGACTTTCCTTAGCCGTTACGAGGAAGCGTCGCAGCAGCAGTCATTCCCGGTCGGCAAGGTCCGCATCATCTCCGACGCGTCGATGCCTCTCACCGCCTCGGCTCCGCGCACCTTGCGCGTGCTGGCGCTCTCGCTGGTGCTTGGCCTCATGCTCGGCGCCGGCTGCGGAGGCCTGAACGAATTCAACGAGCGCTTCTTCCGGACAGGCGAGGACATTCGCGACCGTGTCGGCCTGAAATTCCTCGGCTATCTGCCGACGATCGGCGGCGGCAAGGCCAAGGAGTCGAAACCGGACGACTTGCCGGCCGACGGCAAGGTCACCAGCCTGTCGGCCGCCGAGAAACGGGCGCGCATGCGGGTGAGCCTCGATGCGCCGGCCTCGATGTTCGCCGAGACGCTCCGCAATGCCAAGATCGCTTTCGACGTGGTGATGGAAGACAAGGGCAGTCGGGTGATCGGCGTCATCTCCGTCCTGCCCGGAGAAGGCAAGTCGACGGTTGCGGCGAACCTCGCCGGTCTGCTCGCCGCCAACGGCGCCAAGACTTTGCTGATCGATGGCGACCTGCGCAATCCGGGCCTCAGCCGCAGCCTCGGCATGGAGTCGGAGCACGGGCTGATGGAAGCGGTGGTCAATGGACAGACCTGGCAGTCGGTCGGCAAGGTCGACCGCCAGACCAAGCTGGCGATCATCCCGGCCGTGGTGCGCGGCCAGTTCTCGCACACCAGCGAGCTTCTCGGCTCCGCCGGCATGCGGCGTTTCATCGAGAACGCCAAGGAGACGTTCGAATACATCATCGTCGACCTGCCGCCGCTCGGCCCGGTGGTCGACGCCAAGGCCTTCGCGCCGTTGGTCGACGGCTTCGTGCTCGTCACCGAGTGGGGACGCACGCCACGCGCCATGGTGCGCTCGATGCTGGAGTCGGAACCCTACATCGCCGAAAAGATCACCGGCGCGGTGCTCAACAAGGTCGAGCTGAAGAAGCTGGCGAAATACGGCTCTCTCGGCGGTTCGGAAAAGTTCTTCGACCGCTATTCGAGTTACTACCTCGAGAAGTCGGAATCGCGCGCCAAGCAGGCCGCCTAAAGCAGTTCATCCGACGAAAAGCCGCGGCGGTTATTCTCCGGTCGACAGCAGCCGCCCATATTGGCCGACGATCCTGAGGGCGGTCAGCCGGCCGCTCTGGAAGGCGCCGGTGTCGATGCCGAGCCGGCGCCCGTCGAGCGTCGGAACGTCCACGATCGTATGTCCGTGCACGACCCAGCGATCGAGGCGGTGAGCCGCCGCCAGGAACTCGGATCGTATGTTGAGCAGGTCGGCCTCGTCCTGCGCTTCGAGCGCGATGCCGGGCCGGATGCCGGCATGGACGAAAAGGAACCGCTCCGAACAGATCATCACCGGCAGCGTGCGCATGAAGGCGACGTGGGTGGCCGGAATGGCCTCCCGGATACGCTCGTCTACCTCTTCGCTCGATCCGTACAAATCGGCCAGGCGGTCGGGATCGATACCGTAGGAGAACAGCGTTTCCCGTCCGCCGACGCGGAGCCACGGCTCCAGTGACAGATGGCCGTCGAGATAGGCGAGCATCGCCACTTCGTGGTTCCCGGCAAGGCACACGCGCATGAAACCTTCTGGCGGCGGTGCCATCAAATGCTCGACCACGCGCCGCGAATTGGGCCCGCGGTCGACATAGTCGCCGAGCATGATGATGATCTTGCGGCCGCGGAACTGCAGCGCGTCGAGCTCGATCTTCCCCTCCAGCGTGCGCAGCTCGTCGTAGCAGCCATGCACGTCGCCGATCGCGTAGACCACCGTGTCGCGCATATCCATCATCAGCCGTTCGCGCGGCAAGGGCCGGGGTCGTCTCGATCGTTGGAACAGGCTCACGGATTGAGGCTCGGTACTCAAACTAGGGTCATGCCACGGAGCGTGGACCAGCCTCGATATCATGTCGAATGCAAACATTTCCACACCGGGCTGCTCGATGCACATCGCCAAAAAGGCGCAGCGGTCTTGGCAAAACGACGTGCATCAATACCCCGAAAAGCGTCGCCTGACTCCGTTTCAGCGCGATGCGCTTTAGGCTGCTTTGAGCCGATAGCGGAAAAGCGTGCGGTCGAGCAGCATGCGGACGCGCGGCTCGGCCTCGGCCGCCACCAGCCAGCTTGCCGCGACCATGGCGGTGCCGACGATCGGCATCGAAACCAGATATGGCACGCCGGCGCGGATCAGGACGCCGAGCAGCGCCGCGCCGACGACATCGTGGATGAGGTAGAGGGGATAGGTCATCAGCCCGATCCGGCGCCAGCCGCGCCAGGAAAGGTTGAGGCGCAGCGACCAAGCCATCAGCGCCACCGCGGCCAGGAAGATGATGATCGGCGGCGCATAGGGCATCGCCGCTTCCACCTTGATGCTGTGCACGTCGACCGAGCTTACGATCTGCAGCGCTCCGCCGGCGAGAAACAGCGCCGAGAAGCAGAGTCGTGCCGCTGTCACCGCCTTGAAGCGCATCAGCCAGATGAGCACGCCGACCGCGAAGAACGCGCCGTGATGCACCAGGGTGAGCTGCAGCCAGCGCGCCTCCGCGAGATCGGTCCAGGCGAAGGCGAAATAGAGACACCAGAACAGCGTGCTGACCAGGCCGATGATGACGGCGACAGCTTCCATCAGGTCGAATCGGCCGAACCGCAGCAGGGTCCAGACGATGGCGTAGAAGGCGATCTCGATGCCGAGCGTCCAGTAGACACTGTCGACCCATGGCTCGAACGGCACGAACAGCGCCGTGCGGGCAAGTCGCACCACGGCATCGGTCGGCCAGGAAAGACCGACCATCAGCAGCACGATCGCGGAGATGGGCGCGCAGACCCAGACCGCCGGCGCCAGCCGTCTGACACGGGCTTCGAAGAACTTCAGCGGCGTCGAATTCTCGGCGCTGAATGCGATGACGAAGCCGCTGATGACGAAGAACACCTGAACGCCGACCCAGCCGGAGCCGACAAACGCCATTTCGGGATGGGCAGGGATGCCGCCGGTCGAGCGCGCCGACACGCCGTCGGGAAACGCCCATACCCAGAAGCCGTAGTGATAGAACATCACCATGACGGCGGCGAGGAAACGCAAAATGTCGACGCCGCCGAATGTGGTCTTGTGCTGAGCCATGCCGTGCCTTCGGAACGGCCCCCCGGGCAGACTTCTAGGGGGTGCTGCTGCATTGCACAACAGTCGATTGCAGCGCAGGATGAATTCGCTAGGCTGCCTCGCGCTGCGATCCCGCGAGACGGCTAGATTCCGATGCCGCGCCCCTTGAGCGCCGCCGTGATCTCGTCGAGGATCGCGGGATCGTCGATGGTCGCCGGCATCGTCCATTCCTCCTTGTCGGCGATCTTCTGCATCGTGCCGCGCAGGATCTTGCCGGAGCGCGTCTTCGGCAGCCGCTTGATCGTCACCACCGTCTTGAAGGCTGCGACCGGTCCGATCCGCTCGCGCACCAGGCCCACCACCTCGCTTTCGATGGCGCCGGTGTCGCGCGCCACACCGGCGTTGAGCACGACGAAGCCGAGCGGCACCTGGCCTTTCATCGCGTCGGCGACGCCGATCACGGCGCATTCGGCGACGTCCGGATGCGCGGCCAGCACCTCCTCCATCGCGCCCGTCGAGAGGCGGTGCCCGGCGACGTTGATGATGTCGTCGGTGCGGGCCATGACGTAGAGATAGCCGTCCTCGTCCATCATGCCGGCGTCGGCCGTCTTGTAGAAGCCGGGGAACTCCTCGAGATAGGCTTGGCGGAAGCGGGCGTCGGCGTTCCAGAGCGTCGGCAGGCAGCCTGCCGGCAGCGGCAGCTTGACCACGACATTGCCGAGCGTGCCGCGCGGCACCTCGTGGCCGGCATCGTCGAGAATGCGAATATCGTAGCCCGGCATCGGCACGCCCGGCGAGCCGTATTTCACCGGCAAAAGCCCGAGCCCGGCCGGGTTGATGGTCATTGGCGAGCCGGTCTCGGTCTGCCACCAATGGTCGATCACCGGACGGTTGAGCTTCTGCTCCGCCCATTTGATGGTCTCGGGGTCGGCGCGCTCGCCGGCGAGGAACAGCGTGCGGAATTTCGACAGATCGTATTTCGGCACGAACTCGCCGCGCGGATCCTGCCCCTTGATGGCGCGGAAGGCGGTCGGCGCCGTGAACAGCGCCACCACGCCATGCTCAGAGATCACCCGCCAGTAGGTGCCGGCGTCCGGCGTGCCGATCGGCTTGCCTTCGAAGAGCACGCTGGTGCAGCCATGCAGAAGCGGCCCATAGACGATGTAGGAATGGCCGACCACCCAACCGACGTCCGAGGCCGCCCAGAACACCTCGCCGGGGTTGACGCCGAACTCGTTGTCCATCGTCCATTTCAGCGCGACCATGTGACCGCCATTGTCGCGCACGATGCCCTTCGGCTGCCCGGTCGTGCCGGAGGTGTAGATGATGTAGAGCGGGTCGGTGGCCAAGACCGGAACGCAGTCGACATTGGCGCCGGCGGCGCGCTCGCGGGCGACCGCATCGGCATAGTCGATGTCGTAATTGTCCTTCATCTCACAGTGCAATTGCTCGCGCTGCAGGATCAGGCAGGCATCGGGCTTGTGCTTCGACATCTCGATCGCCTTGTCGAGCAGCGGCTTGTAGGCGACGACGCGTCCCGGCTCCAGGCCGCAGGAGGCGGTGATGATCAGCTTCGGCCTGGCGTCGTCGATGCGGGTCGCGAGCTCATGCGAGGCGAAGCCGCCGAACACCACCGAATGCACGGCGCCGATGCGGGCCGAGGCGAGCATGGCGATCGCCGCTTCCGCCACCATCGGCATATAGATGATCACGCGATCGCCCTTGCCGATGTCACGGTTCTTGAGGACAGAGGCGAGCGCGACCACCTCGCGCTTCAGTTCGGCATAGGTGAATTTCCGGATCGTGCCGGTGATCGCGCTGTCATGGATCAGCGCCAGCTGGTCGGCGCGCCCCCCCGCCACGTGGCGGTCGATGGCATTGAAGCAGGTGTTGCAGGTGGCGCCGGTGAACCAGCGGCCATAGACGCCCGCCGCCGGATCGAAGACTTTTTCGGCTGGCGAATACCAGTCGATCGCTTTGGCCGCTTCGGCCCAGAACGCTATGGGGTCGCGTTTCCAGCCCTCATAGACTTCGTGGTAGCGTGAGGCCATCGACTTTTCCTCCCCAGGAACATTCCGTCGTATGGCAATAGCCTAAGCCGCTTTGGCCGGCCATGTCTCCTCGCATTTTGGTCGGCGTTGCCGGCAAACGGATCCAGCCGCTCCCGGATCGGAGCGCGCTATGACGTCAGCAAGTGAATTCGGCTTAGAGCGGCAGTGCTGCCAGCATCAGCCCGACACCGCCGGCTATTAGAATGGCGGCCGCCAATGCCTTCCGATGGCGTTCGAATGCCGTCGGAGCGCGATCCCAGTTGTAACGCATACTGTCCACTCCCCAAAAAGCCGGCAGACTCTTAGCTTACTTATGGGAAAGATGGCAACCCTGGCGCGAACGGCGGCTTGATAGTGGTTCCAGCCCACCATCATTCTCGCGCGAGTTGGATAGTCTTTCCGGGGAAGTGTTGACGAAAAGAACTTACGAAAAACCGGTTCCGGTCAGGCGCGGGAAGCTGTCGAGCATCGTTGCGGGCCTGAGCGGCCCGATAGGCCCGGCCGTCTGACACGCAGCGTTGCCCGCTTGGCAATGGACAGCGACGGCATGCCGCGCTAATTGCAGTTCGGCATAGGGAGCGGGCGTATGGCTGAAATCGCCTTTGAAACGGTTCTGCGGATGGCGGACGACGCCTCCGTGCAGCATGTCGGCGACGGCGCCGTGGTGCTTCTGGCGCGCAGCGGCCAGCTTTACACCTGCAACGGCACCACTGAAGCGTTCCTCGACAAGGTCGACGGCGCCCGCAGCCTCGACCACATCGTCGATCTGCTGTCGGAAGAATTCGAGGTCGACAAGGCGACGCTCGGCGACGACATGACGGCGCTGGCCGCCGAGCTGGTGGCCGAAGGCATCCTTGCCGACCCGGGCGCGTGATGGCCGGCGGACCGTTCCTGCGCGCCCTGTTCCGCACTCATCTGTGGCTCAGCGCCCGGCTGATACCGGTACTGGTCGCCCGGCGCGATTTCGAAAGCGTGCTGAAATTGGCGCCGCTGCAATTGCCCACACCCTATCGTGGCCTGCCATGGAGCTACGTCGTCAGCCGCGTCAACCGCACGGTTCGGCATCCCTGGGTGATGCGTGATCGCAGATGCCTGAGGGAAGGGCTGCTCGGTTTCCGCTTCCTGCGGATGGCGGGTTTCAACCCCGACCTCCATTTCGGTGTCGATGCCAAATCGATGCATGAGCCGCGCCTTTCGGCGCATTGCTGGGTTTGCCTCGACGGCAAGCCGGTGGTCAGCGACAGCCTTCCCGACATGGTTGAAATCTATCGCCACCCCGGCGGCAGCGTGAAGGCGCGCGCCGCTTGACCGGCGCCGCAGCCACCGTTTGCTATGACCTCAACGGCCAGGTCATCGGCATATCGGCAGAGCGCGCCGAGCTCTGGCCGAGCTTCGATCTGATGCTCGGCACATTGCGCGTCAATGAAGCGGTCGAACCCGGCTTTCGCATCGATATCCTCGAAACGTCGGCGCTGCCCGAAAACCCGGAAGGGAAGCTCGCCTTCGACGGCGAAGTGCCGCTGGACGGCCATTGCCGCATCATCGACGCCGGCGACGTGGTCCATCTGGTCTTTCCCGGCCTCCAGACGGCCTCGATCCGTGCCGACGAGGGTGCGGCCGAAATCCGCGTTCATCCCGACAGCAAGGTCAAATGGACGCTGCTGATGATGGTGCTGGATGCCGCGCTCGATTCCGGCGGGCAGTACATGCTCCATACCGCCGGTCTGACGCTGCCCGATAGCAGGGCGCTCGTGCTAATCCATGCGCCGAGCGGCACCGGCAAGTCGACGACTTCAATGGCGCTGGCATCGCAGGGCTTCGGCCTATGCTCGGACGATGTGATGATCCTCGGCGCAACATCTGAAGGCACCCTGGCCTGGGGCATGCCGCGCAAGGTAAAAATTCATCGCAACACCGCGGCGATGCTGCCCTTCCTCTCGCCCTGCCTTGGCGACAGATGGGACGCCGAGGGCGAGCAGGCCGTCTCGCTGGAGCGTCTCGCCGAGATCATTCGCATCGAGGACGTCCGTCCCAGGCCGGTCTCGGCGCTGCTGCATCTGGCGCGCTCGACCGACGGCCACACCCGGCTCACGCCCTTGGCCAGGACCGATGCGATGGTCGCGCTTGCCACCGACAATGTCAGGACCGGCCTGACCGGCCTGTTGCC
Source organism: Mesorhizobium sp. WSM3868 (assembly GCF_002294785.1). NCBI lineage: Bacteria > Pseudomonadati > Pseudomonadota > Alphaproteobacteria > Hyphomicrobiales > Phyllobacteriaceae > Mesorhizobium > Mesorhizobium sp. WSM3868. Next base: position 587,669 of record NZ_NSGB01000002.1, read on the forward strand.
GATGCAGAAACGGCGGATGGCGTCGATCGCGGCGCTGGTCAGGGCCGTCCCCACTTTCACCCTGGAAGTCGGCTCGAGCCCGGCCGATGCAGCGGGGCTGATCCGCGGCGCGGTGGAGAAGTAGATCTCCAAACGGGCTTTCAGGCCGGATAGGGCCTTGGCCGGGCAAGCCGCTGGACCCATCGGAAGGCGTCGCGGCTAAGGCGCGAGCGCATCTTGTCCCGCGAATTGACTCTGAGCAGCACGTTGCCGGTGATCAGCCATTTGGCGAGCCGTATCGACAGATCGGGCTTGATGCGGTTGGCAAGGGCGATCGCGCGCGGCTCGTCGAACAGCCGCCCTGTCACGTTGAGCACGGTCGCCAGCTCGAGCTCGATGCCGGTCATACGCGCGGCTTCGAGAAGGCGCGCTTCGGCTTCCGGCGATTGCAGCGCGCGCACACCTTGCAGCACGTCGAGACAGAGCTGCAGCCGGTGAAATTTGTGGCCTCCGGCGGCATGAACGATGGCGATGGTGAGCAGCGACGCCGGCGTGTCGGCCCCGCCGCCGTCAATGATCTGCAACTCGCGGAAGCCGAGCGACAGGCGCCGCCGCATGCCCGTGTCATGCACCAGATTGCCATGCAGCTCGATCAGCAGACTGGAGTTCTCCTTCTCCAGCCACTTGAACTCCTGCAACTCATGCGATTCGGCCTCGCCACTGGCAAGCTTGAAGCCGCATTCGGCGATCACGTTGTTGGCCTCGCCGATGCTGGCCGGATCGACAAGGATGTCGATGTCGGTGAACGGCCGATCGGCAGCATGGCGATAAAGCTTGCCCGCGAACACCGGGCCTTTGACGATGCGAGCCGCAACGCCTTTCGCGGCCAAGGCCTTCATAATGCGGTCGCCGTGATATTGCAGCAGCATCGACTGGCCGGTCGCCAGTGTAGCCTGATCGCGAAGCCCGGAGAGTTGTTGCCGCAGGGCGGCATCGTTCGGCAGATCGGCCTCGCCGATTTCCCGAAGCTTGCGCAGCATGATCGGCAGCACGCCGTGGAACTCGGCATTGGCGAGCAGCGCAATGAGGCTGCTTGCCGAGAGGGCCCCGCCCCGCTCGGACGGCGCCTCCGGATCGGCAAATTCGAGCAGCAGTTTTTCTTCGGCAGGGGAAAGCGGGGGCAGCATCAACCGGGCAATATCGCGAACAACAGGCGACCATGGTCGCAGAAAAGCCCGCGCGACGCTACATCCCCCAGCGCAGCGCCGCCGTGTGCACCGGGGCGTCCCAAAGCGCCGTCGTCTCATCCTCGAGTATCGTCAGCGTGATCGAGCAGCCTGCCATGTCGAGCGAGGTGACATAGGAGCCGACCAGCGAGCGGGTTACCGTCACGCCTCTCTTCTCGAAGATTTTTCGCGCGCTGTTGTACATCAGATAAAGCTCCATCGATGGCGTGCCGCCGAAGCCGTTGACGAAAAGCAGCGCCGGTCCCCAAGCGCGGTCACCAAGATCGCCGAGGATTGCCGTGCAGATCTCCTCGGCGATGGCGTCGGCACTCTTCAGCTCATCGCGCCGCCGGCCGGGCTCGCCATGGATGCCGACGCCGAATTCCATCTCGTTGTCGCCAATGTCGAAGGTCGGCCTGCCCGCAGCCGGCACCGTGCAACTGGTCAGCGCCACGCCCATCGAGCGCGTCGAGGCGTTGACGCGGTCGCCCAGCGCCTTGAGCTCGGGCAGTGGCATGCCTTGCTCGGCCGCGGCGCCGACGATCTTCTCCACCACCAGCGTGCCGGCCACGCCGCGCCGACCGGTGGTGTAGGACGAATTCTCGACCGCGACGTCGTCATTGGTCACCACCTGCAGAACGCCGTCCGACATTTCGGCGGCCATGTCGAAATTCATCACGTCGCCTTCATAGTTCTTGACGATGAACAGGCAGCCGGCGCCGGTGTCGACGGCTTGCGCGGCCGCGAGCATCTGGTCGGGCGTCGGCGAGGTGAAGACCTGGCCGGGGCAGGCGGCGTCGAGCATGCCGTGGCCAACCAGCCCGCCATGCAGCGGCTCGTGGCCGGAGCCGCCACCCGAGATCAGCGCCACCTTGCCCGGTTTCAGCGTCTTGCGGCGAACGAATTTGTGCTCGTCGCCGAACGCGAGGATGTCGGAATGCGCGGCGACGAAGCCATCAAGGCTTTCGGTGAGGACCGTGTCCACCGAATTCAGAAACTTCTTCATGGCAGTCCTCCCGAATAGGTCCTCGCTCAGCCGCTGCCCCTGCCGGCGATGCTGGTGATCTTCTGGATGAATTCGTTGATCGCTCGGTCGAGCGCTGCGTTCTGCTTGTCGTCGCCGAAATCCGGCACGATGAGCGAGACGTGGCGCGTCTTGCGCTGACCCGAAGCCGCCGGCAGCTTGCCCGGGTGCGCCTGGTGATAGGCGGCCAGGAACTGGTCGCGCTCGGCCGGGCTGAAATGGCAAACGGAAAAGATAGCCGGCAAATGCTTCGACGGGATGGGGATCGAATAGGCCGGGCTGGAGATTTGCGTGACGAAACTGCGATGCTTGCCGAGCGCATCGGCAAGTCGCTGGCGCATGCCGGAAGGCCGCTGGTCGATGACTTGCGACAGGATGGTCTTATACGCGCGGATCGCGTCTTCCGCGCCGGCTTCTTGTATTTTGGCAGGCTTGGTCATGCTGTGCTTACACCGGAACGTCCGCTATGGCCGCCTTGGCCATGGCGAGTTGCGCCGGAGCCACCGATAGGTCGCGCAGGCCAGCCTCAATCAGCGCCGGAATGGCGGCCGGATCGCCGCCGGCATCGCCGCAGAGGCTGACCGGAATTCCTTTCTCGCGCCCGAAGGCCGCGACCGAAGTGATCAGCCGCATCACAGCCGGATGGCGGACAGCGTTGAGATGTGCAACGGCGGCGTTGTCACGCGCGGCTGCCATCACATATTGCGTCAGGTCGTTGGAGCCGATCGAGAAGAAGGCAACGTCGGCAAAAGCCTCCGGCGCGATGGCCACCGAAGGGACCTCGACCATGATGCCCAGCGGCGGCAGCTTGTGCGCAACACCGCGCGACGCGAGAGCGGCCTCCTCCTCCGCAAACAACGCGGCGGCCTGCCTGTGCTCTTCGGCCCTGGCGATCATCGGAAACATCACCTTCAGATTGCCGTGGGCGGCGGCGCGCAGCAATGCCCGGATTTGCACCCGGAAGATGTCGCTCCGCGCCAGCGACAGCCTGATACCGCGCAGGCCGAGAAACGGGTTGGTCTCCTCGACGGTGAAGTCGGGGATCGGTTTGTCGCCGCCGGCATCGATGGTGCGGATGGTCACCGGTTTTTCTCCGGCCCATTCCAGCACCTTGCGGTAGGCTTGGTACTGTGTCTCCTCGTCCGGCAGCGCCTTGCCGAACAGGAATTCGGTGCGCATGAGCCCGACGCCATCACAGGTCGCAATGTCGATGCCGTCGACGTCGGAAGGGTAGGCAATGTTTACCTGCACCCGCACCGAAGTGCCGGCCTTGGTCGCCGCCGGCTGGGCGAGAAAAGTCTGCGCCTGGCCCTGTCGCGCCGCGAAGGAGGAGGATGATTGCCGGAACGCCTCGATCTCCTTCGGCGAGGGCGAGAGCACGATGCCGCCATGCTCGGCGTCGAGCAGCGCGTTTCCGGTGGGCTCATCCGCGAAGGCACCAAGCCCCACCACCATCGGCACGCCGCGCGAGCGTGCCAGCATGGCGACATGGCTGGCGGTGCTGCCGGCCTCGAGCGCAATGCCGCCGCCTCTGCTCCAGTCGGTTTCGAGGAAACGCGTCGGCGCGATGTCCAGGCCATAGAGGATGGCGCCGAGGGGCGCCGCGGTCTCGCTATCCTCGCTCAGCGCTCGCAGCACCTGGTCGCGGATGTCGCGCAAGTCCGCGGCGCGTGCCCGGAAATAGTCCTGGTCGGACGCCTCGTAGCCGGCGATCTCGGCATCCAGCGCCTGCCGCCAGGCGGCGTCGGCCGGCTCTCCGGAGCCGAGCGCCGCGAAGGCGGGCGCGCTCAGCGCGACGTCCTCCAGCATGGCGATGTGGAATTCGAGGATGCCGGCGGCATCGCGATCGGCCGTCTCGACAATCGAAGTCAGCCGGCTCACCGCCTTGCCGATGGCCGCCTTCAGCGCTGCTTTCTCCTCCGCCTCGCTCGCCTTGGTCACATAAGCAGCCGGTGGACGGTCGAGGTTGAACAGCGGCCCTTCGGCGTAGCCGGGAGAGGCAGGGATGCCCTCAATCCGCATAGCCCGCATTCCTTGCGGATTGAGAGGGCGGCAGACCCGGCTCAAGCGGAGCGGGCATGGTCAGCATCCTCGTCGAAGTCGCGCTGCACCAGGCCGACCAGCGCTTCGACCGCGTTGCTTGCGCCGTCGCCTCGCGCCCTTATGTGCAGCACGGTTCCTTTCGGCGCCTTGGCCGCCATGACCTTGACGATGCTCTTGGCATCGAACCAGGGGCCGTTGGCGGCGACTGCCACCTCCACCTCGGCCGCGAACGACTTGGCGAGCTTGGTGAACTTCACCGAAGGGCGCGCGTGCAGGCCCACCTCGTGGGTGATCAGAACCGTGGCTTCGGCGGATGCGGACATTCAGTCGATTCCCGTTCACTCACGACGGCGACAATTCATGCGCCGTCGCCACCACTTCCTTGAGCGATGCGCCGCCGGACGATTCCGTCGCCGCCATCACCGCCCCCTCGACGATCGGCGCATTGCAGACGACTATTCTGCGGGAGCGCGGCTCGCCGATCATTTCCACCGCCATCTCGCTGTTGGTCTCGGCGCCGCCGAGATCGACCAGGATGGCGACGCCCGCTTCCGACCAGGCCTTTTCGATCGCGCCCATGATCGCCTCGACGCTGGTGCCCAGCCCGCCATGGCCGTTTCCGCCGCACCATGCAAGCGGCACTTCGTCGCCCACCATCTGGCGCACCATGTCGGCCGTGCCTTCGGCGACCAGCGGCGAATGCGAGACGATGACGATACCGACATTGCTCATCAAGAACCCTCGATTGCTTCAGCGACTGCGCGCACCAAGAGCGCGGTCGACCGCGCCCCGGCGTCCATATGCCCGATCGAGCGCTCCCCCAGGAAAGAGGCGCGCCCACGCAAGGCCTTCATCGGCACGGTGGCCTCGGCCGCCCTGTCGGCGGCGTCTGCGATTGCGCCAGCCGTCTTGCCCTGCGCCAGTGCCTCATACACCGGCTGCAGCACGTCGAGCATCGTTTTTTGCCCCGGCTGCGATTTGCCGCGCGCCGAAACCGCCTCGATCGCCTTGCCCAGCGCCGCTGTCAGCGCGGCGCGGTCGGGCGTGGCGGACAGTTCCTTGCCGAGCGCCATGAACAGAGTACCGAACAAGGGGCCGGAGGCTCCACCGACGGTCATCACCAGCTTGGTGCCGACCGCGGTCAGCGCGTCCGGCAGCGGTTTTGCCGCGATTGCGGCCTTTTCGGCGCGCACCGCATCGAAGCCGCGCTTCATGTTCAGACCATGGTCGCCGTCGCCGATCGCCTGGTCGAGCGCGGTCAGCTCGTCGGCATGCGCCGCGATCGTATCCGCAGTCGCCGCGATCAATTGTGAGAAATCGGATGCGGCCATCGCCAGTCCTTCATGCCGGGGCGAACATGGCCACCACGGCCGCGAACGCCTCGGCAACTGCAAACGCGCCCGGATCCGCTATGTCAAGCTGGCGGCCGATATAGGCCGAGCGACCGGCCTTCGCCTTCTGCATCGCCGCCGTCGCCTGCGCGCCGCTCCGCGCGGCCGAAGCAGCCGTCTCCAGCCCGTTCGTGTCGAGCGCCTTCAGAGCCGGCTCCAGGGCGTCGACCATTGTGCGGTCGCCGAGCTTCGCGCCGCCGTAGAAGGTCATGCGGTCAAGGCCGGCGAGCAGCGCCTTGCTGAGCGGCGCGCCGCCGTTGAGCGACTGCGCGGCAGCCGTGAAGAAGATCGACAAAAGCACGCCGCTGGAACCGCCCATGGAAGTTCCCAATGTATCGCCGATTGTGGCGAGAGTTGCGGCCTTGTCCGCAAGCGGCAGCGTGTCGACGCGGTCGAGCACGCTGCGTGCGCCGGTCGCCACCGTCGATCCCGTGTCGCCGTCGCCGGCTTTGGCGTCGAGGCCATTCAGAGCCTCCTCGAGCGAGATCAGCTTCTCGCAGACCGCAGCAATCAGCCGCTCGGCGCCGGCGTCACGGCTGGCCGCTTTGGCGATGTCGCGACCTGCCGGCTGGGCTGTGGCCACCACGACCGGCGGGCGCACCGGGCTGGCCGGCAGCCAGGCATGCGGGCCGACCGGCGCCAGCAGCGCCGCCTCGCGCTCCGCCTCGAGCCTGATCAGCGACAGCGAAAAGCCGTTCATGTTGAGCGCGGTCATCAGATGTCCGGGACCGATCGTCAGCTTCACCGCCTTTGCCAGCGGCGAGGCCAGCACGGCATTGGCGATCAGCGACATTTCGAGCGGCGGTACCGATCCGAGATTGTTGATCAGCAAGGCATAGCGGCTGCCGGCATCGAGCCGGGCCGCGAGGCGGTCGGCCATGATGGCGACGAGCGCACTGGCGCTCTGCAGGGTTATGCGCTCCACGCCCGGCTCGCCATGGATGCCGAGGCCGAGCTCGGAGTCGTCGGCGCCGAAGCGGTCCTCGTGGGTCTGGCCGGGGATCGAGCAGGAGGAGAGCGAGATGCCGAGCGAAACAATATCCTTCGCCGCCGCCCGCGCTGCCGCCGCGACCGAGGCCAGGTCATGGCCGGATTCGGCAAGATGTCCGGCGATCTTGTGCACGAACAGCGTGCCGGCGACGCCGCGCGGCTGCGCGATATCGGGCAGCGCGATGTCGTCGCCGACAATCACCATGTCGACCGCGAAGCCCTCGGCGCGGGCCCTTTCTGCGGCGAGGCCGAAATTGAGGCGGTCGCCGGTGTAGTTCTTGACGATCAGCAGGCAGCCGGCCGGCCCGGTCGTCGCGCGGATCGCCGCCAGCACCGCCTCGACACTCGGCGAAGCGAAGATCTCGCCGGAGACTGCCGCCGTCAGCATGCCGGCGCCGACGAAACCCGCATGCGACGGCTCATGCCCCGCGCCACCGCCGGAAACGACGCTCACCTTCGCCTTGTCCCAGTCGGCGCGCAGCACGACCTTGATCTCGGGATAGCCGTCGAGCCGCGCCAGCGTGCCGGAGCCGGCAGTGGCCAGAAAACCGTCCAGCGCTTCGGTAACGATCGAGTCCTTGCGATTGAAAAAGTGCTTCATGGATTTCGTCCAGTCGTATCTGCGGTCGTCAAAAAAGTGCGGGTGCGCCGGCTACATCAATCTTTGCCCGTCCGACCCAAAATAAAGCGGCGAGCGATAGCGGATCGTCACTCTGTCCCCCTTTGCGAGCGACGTGTCGGGATCGGTCAGCGTTACCAGCTTCTTGGCGCCCACCGTGACATGCAGATGGTTCTGGTCGCCGAGATGCTCGACCCAGTCGACGACGCCGTCGGCATGGCCGTTCGCCGCCTTCTCGATCGCGAGATGTTCGGTGCGCGCGCCGATCGTCGTCGTACCGGTGGGCGCGGCGCCGTCGGGCAGCAACCCTGCCGGCAGAAGGTTGATCGCCGGCTGGCCGAGGCGGGCCGCGACATGAAGGTTTGCCGGCTCAGAATAGATCGCGCGCGGCGTGCCGATCTGCACCAGCACGCCCTCGGAGAGGATGCCGATGCGGTCGGCCATGGTCATCGCCTCGATCTGGTCATGCGTGACGTAGAGCATGGTGGCGCCGAGCTCGGACTGGATGCGCTTCAGCTCGAGCCTGAGATCGGCGCGCAGCTTGGCGTCGAGCGAGGACAGCGGCTCGTCCATCAGATAGATCGAGGGCTTTCGCACCAGCGCGCGGCCGATGGCGACGCGTTGCATCTCGCCGCCCGAAAGCCTGGTCGAGCGGTTGTTGAGCTTGTGGTCGATGCGCACCATCCGCGCGACTTCCTCGATGCGGCGGCGGATCGCTTCCTCCGGAAAACGCCGCGCCGGCGAGCGCAGCGGGAAGGCGAGGTTGTCGAAGACCGAAAGATGCGGGTAGAGCGAATATTGCTGGAAGACGAAGGCCGTGTCGCGCTCGGCCGGCGACAGCCCCGTCGCATCGTAGCCGCCGATCTGGATCGTGCCGCTGTCCGGCCGCTCGAGCCCTGCGATCAGCCTGAGCGTCGTCGTCTTGCCGGCGCCGGTCGGGCCGAGCAGCACGACGAACTCGCCGTCCTTGATCTGCAGGTCGAGATCGCTGACCGCGACTGTCTCCCCGAAGCTCTTGGTCACACCCTGAATCTGCACGTCAGCCATGGCGCGCCTCCACTGCCTGATCGTACATGGCGGTTTTCACCGCGCGTCCAGTGCCTTTCTCGAACAGCGACAGCCGCGCGCTGCTCAATGCCAGCCCTACCTGTTCGCCCGTATTCAGATGGAGTCCGGCCGGCACCCGGGCCTTGATGATGCCGTCAGCCGTCTCCACCGCGACGATCTGCGTGGTGCCGAGATATTCGGTGCCGTAGATCGCGCCGCGCAGCTTCGAAGCATCATCGAAGCGGATGTGCTCGGGGCGGATGCCAAGCGCCATGTCGGCCGGCGCAATATCCTCGCGCACTTCCGGGACCGTCACCCTGGCGCCCTGCACGACGATTTCCTTCGCACCCTTCGCGAGCCCACCGCCGAAGCGCAAGAAGTTCATCGGCGGCGAGCCGATGAAATCGGCGACGAACATCGTGGCCGGCCGGTCGTAAATCTCGCGCGGGCTGCCGAACTGCTCGATGACGCCGTGGTTCATCACCGCTATCTTGTCGGCCATAGACATCGCTTCCATCTGGTCGTGCGTGACATAGACGGTGGTGGCGTGGATGCGGTTGTGCAGCTCGCGCAGCTCATGCACCATCAAATCGCGGAACTCGGTGTCCAGGGTCCCAAGCGGCTCATCCATCAGGAAACATTTCGGTCGCCTGACGATGGCGCGGCCGAGCGCGACGCGTTGGCGGTCGCCGCCGGCAAGACCGGAGACCGACTTGTCGAGCAGGTGGTCGATGCGCAGCAGCTTCGCGGTCTCCTCGACGCGCGTGCGGATCTCGGCCGACGCCATGCCTTGCGCCAAGAGCGGGAAGCCGATGTTCTTGCGCACATTCATATGCGGATAGAGCGCGAAGAGCTGGAAGACGAAGGCGATGTCACGCTCGCGCGCCCGGCGCATGGTGACGTCCTCGCCGCCGAGCAGGATCTTGCCGCCGGTGGGCAGTTCGAGGCCGGCGATCATGCGGAGCGTCGTCGTCTTGCCGCAGCCCGACGGCCCGAGCATGACGAAGAACTCGCCATCCTCGACGACGAAATTGGAATCCTGCACGGCGACGAACTCGCCGAAGGCCTTCCTCAGATTCTGAACACGGATCTCGGCCATTTTTATTCCGGGAATTTCGAGACGACGATGAACATGGCGGTGCCGGCGAGCATGGTGACGAAGGAATAGCTGTAGAGCGACAGCGCGAAAGGCTGGAACAGCATCAAAAAGCCGATGGCGATGATCGCGGTGGCGATGTTTTCCATCAGGCCGCGTCTTGCCCAGACGGGCCAACGCGATTTGCGTTTTGCAGGCTGGATCGTGCTCATTTGCGTACCGCGCCGAAGGTAATGCCGCGCAGCAATTGCTTGCGGAGCAGTATGGTGAAGACCAGGATCGGCACCAGGAATATCGTCGTGCCGGCGGCGACTGCCGGCCAGTCCTGGCCGCCTTCGCCGATGATGGTCGGGATGAAGGGCGGCGCGGTCTGCGCCGTGCCGGAGGTCAGAAGCGCGGCGAAGGCATATTCGTTCCAGGCAAAGATCAGGCAGAAGATGGCGGTCGCGGCAATGCCGGTAGTCGCCTGCGGCAGCACCGTGCGCCAGAAGGCCTGCAGCCGCGTATAGCCGTCGATCATCGCCGCTTCTTCGTATTCGCGCGGGATCTCGTCGATGAAGCCCTTGAGCAGCCAGACCGCCAGCGAGACATTGACCGCGGTGTAGAGCAGGATCATGCCGAGCGCGGTGTCGGAGAGGCCGAGCTCGCGGTACATCAGGTAGATCGGGATCGCGACGGCGATCGGCGGCATCATGCGCGTCGACAGGATGAAGAACAGGAGGTCGTCTGCCAAAGGCACCTTGAAGCGCGAGAAGCCGTAGGCCGAGAGCGTGCCGAGGAACACCGCGCAGAAGGTCGAGCCGAAGGCGATGATCAGCGAGTTGACGAAGCGCGGCAGGAAGTTCGACGGGCCGGCGATCACCATGTTTCGCTTGCGCACCGTCTCGTCGCAGAAGCCGGTCGCCGGTCCGAGCGCGTTGATATATTCCGGCGTCTGCCTGGTGCGCGTCGTGAACAGGTTGCAGTAGCCTTCGATGCTCGGCTGGAAGACGATCTTCGGCGGATAGGCAATCGAATCCGGCGGCGTCTTGAAGCTGGTGGCGAAGATCCACAAGAGCGGCACGATCGAGATCAGCGCGTAGCCGACGACGAGCACGCCGGCGATCCGCTTCGAGTTCGTCGAAGGTGCGACGACGGAATGGGCGGCGGTCAGGCTCATCTCTGCTTCACCTTGTTGAGTGCCTTGACGTAGATGTTGGCAAGGCCGAACACCGCGACGAACAGGACGATGGCGAAAGCCGAGGAATAGCCGGTGCGCCAGCTTTCGAAGGCCTGCCGCTTCAGCGTGATCGAGGCGACCTCGGTGGTCGAGCCCGGGCCGCCGCCGGTGAGCAGGTTGACCATGTCGAACATCTTGAAGTTCTCGATGCCGCGAAACAGCACGGCCAGCATGATGAAGGGCAGCGCCATCGGCAGGGTGATCGACCAGAACTGCCGCCAGTTGGAGGCGCGGTCGACCTCGGCCGCTTCATAAATGTATTCTGGGATGGAACGCAGGCCCGCGAGGCAGATCAGCATCACGTAAGGCGTCCACATCCATGTGTCGACGATGATGATCGCCCATGGCGCCAGCTCGACATTGGACAGCATCTGGACATTCGTCGGCGGGATGCCGGTGAGGAACGAGACGGCGTAGGCGAACAGCCCGATCTGCGGCTCGTAGAGGAAACGCCAGAAATTGCCGACCACCGCCGGCGACAGCATCATCGGCACCAGGATGATCGTGGTCCAGAAGGCGTGGCCGCGGAATTTCCGGTCGATCAGCCAGGCGAGCGTGAAGCCGATCACCGTCTGCAGCAGGATGGTCCAGAAGACGAAATGCGCCGTCGTCTGCATGGCGATCCAGATATCCTGGTCGCCGAGGATGCGCCTGTAGTTGGAAAGCCCGAGATTCTTGACCACTTCGTTCGGGCGGTTGGCGCGGTAATTGGTGAAGGAGAGGTAGATCGCCCAGAACAGCGGGAAGATGTTGATGGCTAAAAGCAGAAGGATTGTCGGCGAAATGAACAGCCAGGCGAGGCCCTTGTCGCTGATGCCCCGGATCTTCTTGGCCAACGGTTCGGGTGTGGCCCGTGCAGCGTTGTCCGCAGTCCGATTGAGCATGGTTAGTCCTGCATCGGTCACTGGTCAGCCTCGGCGCTGGAATTTATCTGAACTGCGTCCCGTGCCAAGGCGGCACGGGACGCACCTGCTCGGAGGAGCCTTACATCTTGCCGTCGTCCTGGAAGATCTGCGTCCAGTCCTTGACGAGGCCGTCGAGCGCATCCTTGGCCGAGCCCTGGCCGGCGACGACATAGTCGTGGAAGCGCTTCTGCGAGGCCTGCAGCAGCGGCGCGTAGCTCGGCTCTGCCCAGAAGTCCTTCACGATCGCCATGGAGTCGAGGAAGGCCTGCGCATAGGGCTGGCTGGACGGGAACTTCGGATCCTTGACGACGGAATTCAGGCAGGAATAGCCGCCGAGCGACCACCACTTGGCCTGCACGTCCTTGTTGGCGAACCACTTGATGTATTTCAGCGCCGATTCCTGCTTGTCGGAGTAGGAAACCACCGAGATGCCCTGGCCGCCGAGCTGCGCGAACTGGTCGCCGTCGGGACCTTTCGGATTGGCGAAGTAACCGATCTTGTCGCCGCCGACATTCTCGTCCTTCTGGAGGCCGGGCCAAGTGAAGGCGAAGTTCATGTGCATTGCCACCTGGCCGGATTTGAAGGCATCGACGCCTTCGCCCATGTAGCTGTTGGAGGCGCCGGGCGGCGTGCAGCAATCATAGAGCGCCTTGTAGAATTCTAGCCCCTTCACCGACTTCTCGGAATTGACGAAGCCGTCCATCTCATAGGGCTTCTTCGGGTTCTCGTACTGGAAGCCGTAGCTGTAAAGCACGTCCATGGCGCCCATGGTGATGCCTTCCGAGCCGCGCTCGGTGTAGATCGAGGCGCCATAGACGGTCTTGCCGTCGATCTGCCGCTTCTGGAAGAACTCGGCGATCTGCTTCAACTGGTCGAAGGTCGTCGGCGGAGCGAGGTCCCAGCCATACTTCTCCTTGAACTCCTTCTGCAGTTCCGGCCGCGAGAACCAGTCCTTGCGATAGGTCCACCCGACCACGTCGCCCATGGCCGGCAGCGCCCAGTAGTTCGGCGTGTTCTTCGGCCATTCGGAATAGCCGACGACGGTCGCCGGCACGAAGTCGTCCATGCTGATCTTCTCCTTGTCGAAGAAGTCGTTCAGCTTGACGTAATGACCGTTCTCGGCCGCGCCGCCGATCCACTGGCTGTCGCCGATGATCAGGTCGCAGAGCTTGCCGTGTGAGTTGAGCTCATTGAGGAAGCGGTCGGCATAGTTGGTCCACGGCACGAATTCGAACTTCATGCCGATGCCGGTTTCCTTGGTGAAGTCCTTGGACAATTCCACGAGCGCGTTGGCCGGATCCCAGGCCGCCCAGCAAAGCGTCAGGTCTTCCGCATGCGCCGCGTTCGAGACGGCGGTCGACGCGAGTGCCGCCGAGGCCAGTCCCAACGCCAGTTTCAAGGTCGATTTCATGCCTTACCTCCCATTTGCGAAACGCGTCCGGATGACGGTTTCAAAAGCCTCAACCTCGCTCCTCCGAGGGCCTGAACATGGCGCGCGTCGCGCCGCCGATGTTTAGTAATTTGTTTAGTGATGCTCTTTTTACTAAACAACGCAAGCGAATTCGTTGCTGCGCCGCAGCATGACGAAGGCGGTGCTTGAAATCGTTGGGAAATAACTGTCGGTGCCTTGGCGGCTCGTAGCTTCAGCCGGCTACTTGACGCTCTTCGGGCCCACCGTGACCGGCCGGATCCGCGGCGCCGGAGGCAGCAGCTCGCGGATGTCGGCAAAGGGGAAGACGGGCTCGAACCGAAACGCCTCGGCCAGCGCGCCGGGCGCGCCGTTGCATTGGCCGGCGCGGAACGCGTTCTGCATGCGTGCACCGTTGAGATAATGCTCGGGCCCCTGTGAGCGATGCGCGAGAATCGCCTGCCCCTTGAGGTCCCAGTGGCTGGAAATGTCGACGTAATGCGTCGGCGAGAAACCTGTGCCGCCCAGCGTGTCGGCATGCAGCACCGGTACCTCGAAGGACGCCGCGATGCGCACGCCGTCCGACAGCGCGCGGTGGTCGCCGTGATAGTCGTTCGGCGCATGCGTGATCGCGAGGTCCGGTTGCACCTCGCCGATCAGCGCCTTGAGTGTGTCGATCAATGCGGCATCCGCAACCAGCGCCCCGTCGGGGAAACCGAGGAAACGCGGTGTGACGCCGAGCAGGGTGGCCGCCTCGGTCGCTTCCTCGCGCCGCGCTTTGACAAGCGCGGCCGGATCGCCGTTGCCGCCCTTGGCGCCGTCCGTGGCTATCGCAAAAGTCAGCTCTGCGCCTAGCGCGGCATAGGCGGCCAGCGTACCGAACATGAATATCTCGATATCGTCGGGATGAGCCCCCAGCGCCAGTATCTTCACTTCTTTTCTCCCGGATATGGAACGTGCCGAACGGAATCCTGCTCGCCCTCGTCGCCTATGCAAGCTATTCGTGGAGCGATGCCGTCATCAAGAGCCTGGGCGGGCAGTTCACCGTCTTCGAGATCGGCTTCTTCGTAACCTTGTTTGCCGGCTGTTTCCTGTTCTTCACAAGGCCTGCCGATGAGCGCTGGCGCGACTTCTGGCGCACCAGCCGGCCCTGGGCCGTGCAGGCCCGCGCCTGGGCGGGCATCGCATCTGGCGTGCTCAGCGTCTATGCCTTCACCACCATTCCGCTGGCGGAAGTCTATGCGTTGATTTTCCTGGCGCCGTTGTTCGTCACCATCCTCTCCACTCTCATCCTGAAGGAGAAGGTTGGGCCGTGGCGATGGCTCGCCGTGGTCGCCGGCTTTGCCGGCGTCATGCTGGTCGTCAGGCCGGGTTTCCGCGAACTTCATCTCGGCCACCTCGCGGCCTTTGCCATCGCCTTTCTTGCCGCCACCAGCGTCATCCTGATGCGGTCGCTGGCGCAGCAGGAGAAGCGCACCACGATGCTCGGCGTGCTTGTCGGCTATGGCCTGCTCTTCAATGGCCTCGGTGTGGCGGCAACGTCGTTCACCTTGCCGGATGGCAAGCAGCTGATCTGGCTGGTCATGGCCGGCGCCTTCACCGCCGGCGGTCAGCTGTTGCAGCTTCTCGCGGCCAAATACGCGCCCGCCAACCGGATCGCGCCGACGCATTACTCGCAGATCGTCTGGGCGGTGGTGCTGGGCTCGTTGTTCTTCCGGGAAGATCCCGACCTGCTGACGCTGGCCGGCCTTGCGGTGCTCGGCGCCTCGGGCCTGCTGACCATGGTTCGCGAGGAGGTACGGCTGGGCACCGTGCGCTGGAACCCGTTCACGCGCACCAGGCTTTAGGCAATTCCGGGACAGGTTGCGCGCTCACCGTGGCCGCTGATATGCGGACGCCATGAACAGAGGAATTTTGCCGGAACTCCCGGTATCCGCCGTGCTGCCGGCGCTCGGCGAGGCGCTCGCCGGGCGCAACAACGCCGTGCTGGTGGCGCCGCCCGGTGCCGGCAAGACGACGCTGGTGCCGCTGGCGCTGCTCGATGCGCCCTGGCTCGGCGAAAGCAGGATCGTGCTGCTGGAGCCGCGCCGGCTGGCGGCCCGCGCCGCCGCCCGCCGCATGGCCGAGCTTGTCGGCGAGGAGCCGGGCGGTACAGTCGGCTATGCGATGCGCATGGAGAACCGCACTTCGCCGCGGACAAAGATCCTCGTCGTCACCGAAGGCGTGCTGTCGCGCATGATCCTCGACGATCCCGAACTGCCCGGCGTTGCGGCGGTAATCTTCGATGAATTCCACGAGCGTTCGCTCGACGGCGATTTCGGCCTCGCGCTGGCGCTCGATGTTCAGGGCGCGTTGCGGCCGGATCTGCGCCTGCTGGTGATGTCGGCGACGCTCGACGGCGCGCGCGTCGCAAAACTACTGGCGGGGGCGCCGGTGATCGAAAGCGAGGGCCGCGCCTTCCCGGTCGACATCCGCTATGACGAGCGGCCGGCCGGCATGGCGGTCGAGGACGCGATGGCCAAGGCGGTTCGCTCGGCTTTAGCCGCCGAGCAGGGCAGCGTGCTCGCTTTCCTGCCCGGACAGCGCGAGATCGAGCGCACCGCAGAGCGGCTAGAAGATCGCCTCGGTGCCGATACCGACATCGTTCCGCTCTATGGCCAGTTGGACAACAGGGCGCAGGATGCCGCGATCAAGCCGGCGTCGCCTGGCCGCCGTAAAGTGGTGCTGGCGACCTCGATCGCCGAGACCTCGATCACCATCGACGGCGTGCGCGTCGTCATCGATTGCGGCCTGTCGCGCCTGCCGCGCTACGAGCCGGCAAGCGGCCTGACCCGGCTGGAGACGGTGCGCGTCAGCAAGGCTTCCGCCGATCAACGGGCCGGCCGCGCCGGACGAACGCAGCCGGGCGTCGCCATCCGACTGTGGCGTGCCGAGCAGACGGCGGCGCTGCCCGCCTTCACACCGCCGGAAATCCTCGAGGCTGACCTTTCCGGCATGTTGCTCGACTGCGCCGCTTTCGGCGTCGCCGATCCGTCGAGCCTGTCCTTCCTCGACCCGCCGCCGGCGCCGGCGCTCAACGAAGCGAGGGTCTTGCTCAAAGCGCTGCATGCAATCGATGACGCCGGCCGCTTGACGGAGGCGGGCGCGGCGATGCGCAAGCTTGCCCTGCCCGCGCGGCTCGCGCACATGGTGGCGGAAGCGGCTGAGATCGGGCAGGCGCAGGAAGCGGCGATGCTTGCCGTGCTTTTGACGGAGCGCGGGCTTGGCGGCGACAGCGCAGATTTGGAACGACGGCTGATCCGCTTCCGCGCCGAAAAATCGCCGCGCGCCGGTGCCGCCCGGCAACTTGCCGCACGCCTGGCCAAGCAGGCAGGCGGGGCAAGGGCAGACTCGCCAGCCGCGCCCGGCGCCTTGCTGATCCATGCCTGGCCGGATCGTGTCGCCAGAGCCCGCGGCGAGCGCGGCCGCTTCGTGCTCGCCAACGGTTCCGGCGCGATGGTCGATGCTGCCGATGCGCTTGCCGGCGAGAGCTGGCTGGTCGTCGCCGATCTGCAGGGCAAGGCGCAGAATGCCCGTATCACCGCCGCCGCGCCCGTCGACGAGGCGGTTATCCGCACCGCGCTTGCCGACCGCATCGAGACGAAGCGCGAGACGAGTTTCGACCGCGAGCGCCGCGCCGTGCGCGTGCGCGAGACGGCGCGGCTCGGCGCCATCACCCTTTCCGAGCGCATGCTGCCCGCACCTTCCGGTGCCGAGGCCGATCGGGCCATGCTGGACGCCATGCGCGAGCACGGTCTGTCGCTGCTCGACTGGGGCAAGGAGGCGGAAACGCTGCGCCAGCGGCTCGGCTGGCTCTATCGCGGCCTCGGCGCGCCGTGGCCCGACGTCTCGGACCAGGCGCTTCTCGGCCGTCTCGACGACTGGCTGCTGCCTTTCCTTGCCGGCGATGCCTCCTTCGCGGCGATCAAGCCGGCGGCGCTTGCAGCAGGCCTGATGTCCCTGGTCCCACACGATCTGCAGCGCAAAGTCGACGCGCTGGCGCCGACCCATTTCGACGCGCCCTCGGGCAGCCATGTGCCGATCCGCTATGATGGCGAATGGCCGGTGCTGGCGATCCGCGTGCAGGAGCTGTTCGGCCTCGATCGCCATCCTTCGGTCGCGGGCGGTACGGTGCCGCTGACTCTGGAGCTGTTGTCGCCGGCGCATCGCCCGATCCAGACGACGCGCGATCTGCCCGGCTTCTGGCGCGGCTCGTGGGCGGATGTGCGCACCGATATGCGCGGTCGCTATCCTAAGCATGTCTGGCCGGAAAACCCGCTGCTGGCGGCCGCCACCAGCCGCGCCAAGCCGCGCGGGACATAGGTTCGTGCCGCTTTCGGCGGGCCATTCGCGTTAGTGGGCAACGCGCGTTGGCGATTGGCGCAAACGCCCATCACTTCGTCATCCACGGGCGGAGCAAGGAGCGAAGCGACGCGCAGACCCGAGGATCCATTCCGTTAGCTTGACCGTAAAAATGCAGCGGAACAGAATTCTGAACCATCGCAAAGCTTCGAAGTCACGGAATGGATCCTCGGGTCTGCGCTCCGCTTCGCGTCGCTCCGCCCGTGGATGACGAAATCGCGAGGGGCCTCGGCCAATCATCAAGCGCTCATGATGGTGAACCGAAACAACGGCCGCTGACCGGTCAAGTCGCCGTCACAGCGCTACTAGCGCTCACCCTCCTGCGGCTATAATCGTAAGTCGATGATCAATATTCTGCGCGCGCCCGATTCCCAGCAGAGCCAGCGGCTGCGGCTCAACACGCTGATCCGCCTGCGCTGGCTGGCCATCGTCGGCCAGAGCATCGCGGTGCTCGTCGTCGCCTACGGGCTGAAATTCCCGCTTCCGGTCTCGCTGTGCTTCGCGCTCATCGCCTGCTCGGCCTGGATGAACCTCTGGCTCACCTTCCGCTATCCCGCGGCGCATCGGCTGACCCCGCTCTCGGCCTTCGTCATCCTCACCATCGACAGCCTGCAGCTTGCCGGCCTGCTCTACATGACCGGCGGCCTGACCAATCCGTTTTCGGTCCTGCTCTCGGTGCCCGTCGTCATTTCCGCCGCATCACTGCCGCTGCGCCTCACCGCGGTGCTCGGCGCGCTGGTTATCGCGGCGGCCACGCTGCTTGTGTTCTTCCATCTGCCGCTGCCCTGGTACGAGGGCGCGCCGCTGTCGATGCCCTTCATCTATGTCGCCGGCATGTGGATGGCGGTGTTCGCCTCGATCGCCTTCACCGCGATTTACGCCTTCCGCGTCGCGGCCGAGGCACGCCTGCTCGCCAACGCGCTCGCCGCCACCGAACTGGTGCTGCAGCGCGAGCAGCATCTTTCGGCGCTCGACGGCCTCGCGGCGGCCGCCGCGCATGAGCTCGGCACACCTTTGGCCACCATCACCGTCGTCGCCAAGGAAATGGAAAAGGCGCTGGGCGAGGATCCAAAATTCAGCGAGGACGTGAAGCTGCTGCGCTCGCAGAGCGAGCGTTGCCGCGAGATTTTGAAGCGGCTGACCAGCCTGTCCTCGGAAGGCGAGGCGCATCTTTCGCGTCTGCCGCTGACCTCGCTGGTCGAGGAAGTGACGGCGCCGCACCGCGATTTCGGCATCTCGATCCGGCTGCGCCCCGGCGAGCGCATCGGCCCGGAGCCGGTCGGGCAGCGCAGCCCGGGCGTCATCTACGGGCTCGGCAATCTGGTCGAGAACGCCGTCGACTTCGCCAAGGACACGGTCACCGTCAGCTGGAACTGGGACAATGAGGAGGTCTCCTTCTCGATCATCGACGACGGGCCGGGTTTCCCGCCGGAAATCATCGACCGCATCGGCGAGCCCTATATGTCGACGCGCCAGGGGACAGAGGCCGGTGGCGGCCTCGGGCTGGGGCTTTTCATCGCCAAGACGTTGCTGGAGCGCTCGGGCGCGACGATCGATTTTCGCAATTCGAGCGGGCTCGGCGAGGGGGCGGTGGTGCAGATCACCTGGCCTCGCGGCGTCTTCCTCAATCCCGAGCATGCCCCGGGCACCGCATTCGACAATGCGTGAGCCTATGCATTTGGCGCATGGCAGCTTTGTTGCCGGCTGTAAAATTGGACATTGCTGTTGCAGAATTGTATCTGCGTAAAAGTAAGGCAGTAGGATGCTGACGGAAATGAGCGCAGAAGAACCCACCGGCGCAATGGTAGAAGGCGAGGACACCTCGCTACTGATCGTCGACGACGACAAGCCGTTTCTCACCCGGCTCGCCCGCGCCATGGAAACCAGGGGCTTCGCGGTCGAGACGGCGGAGAGCGTGGAAGAGGCCGTCGCCAAGGCGCGCGCACGTCCGCCGGCCTATGCGGTGGTCGACATGCGGCTCGGCGACGGCAACGGCCTCGACGTGGTCGCCGCCATCCGCGAGAAGCGCGACGATTCCCGCACCATCATCCTGACCGGCTACGGCAACATCGCCACCGCGGTGACGGCGGTGAAGCTCGGCGCCGTCGACTACCTGTCGAAGCCTGCCGATGCCGACGACGTATTTGCCGCGCTGACCCGCACCGCGGGCGAGCGCGCCGCACCCCCGGAAAACCCGATGTCGGCCGACCGCGTGCGCTGGGAACATATCCAGCGCGTCTACGAAATGTGCGACCGCAACGTCTCCGAGACCGCGCGCCGGCTCAACATGCACCGGCGCACCCTGCAGCGGATTCTGGCAAAGCGGGCGCCGCGGTAACCTGCTTAAACACGCGCACGATGCTGCCGATGGCAGGTGTCGAAGGCAGCGCTGGCGATTGGCGAAAACCGCGATGAAAGCGCCCCTCTCCCCGTCATACGGGGAGAGGATGCCGGCAGGCAGGTGAGGGGCGGCGCCGGCGCTTGCAAGCAGGCGACGGTGACCGACCGGTCCAGTGCTTGCCCGGTCGTGCAAAGTTTGAGCATCATCGCGAAGGACAGCGGCCGACGGGCCATGTGACGGAGGGGCATGCGCGACGAGCGGCCGAAATCGATGCTTCGCGAATTCCTCGACGGTGAGGCGGCCGGCGGCATCATCCTGATTGCGGCCGCCGCCGTTGCGCTCATCGTCGCAAACTCGCCGTTTGCCGAAATCTATTTCGCCGCCCTCCACGCCTATCTCGGACCGCTCAGCGTTTCGCACTGGGTCAATGACGGGCTTATGGCGGTGTTCTTCCTCCTGGTCGGGCTGGAGATCAAGCGCGAGATGCTGGACGGTCAGCTCTCAACCTGGCCGCGCCGCGTGCTGCCGGGCATCGCCGCGGCCGGCGGCATGGTGTTTCCGGCGCTGGTCTATGTGTTGGTCAACCGCGACAACCAGGCGGCGCTTCCCGGCTGGGCGATCCCCACCGCCACCGACATCGCCTTCGCGCTGGGCGTGCTGTCGCTGCTCGGCAGCCGCGTGCCGGCCTCGCTGAAAGTGTTTCTTACCGCTTTGGCCATCATCGACGATCTCGGCGCCGTCATCATCATCGCGCTGTTCTACACCAGCGGCCTGTCGCTCGCCTATCTCGGCGCCGCCTTCGCGGTCATCGCCGTATTGATCGTACTCAACCGCATGCGGGTGATGAACCTCTTGCCCTATCTCGTGCTGGGCGCGCTGCTTTGGGTGCTGGTGCTGAAATCGGGCGTGCATGCGACGCTTGCCGGCGTGGCGCTGGCGCTGACCATCCCGCTTGAGCGTTCGCCCGGCATCGGTCACGACGTCGAACACTCGCCACTGCACCGGCTGGAGCACGGCCTGCACAAGCTCGTGCCTTTCATCGTCATCCCGATCTTCGGCTTCGCCAATGCCGGCGTCTCGCTAGGCGGCTTGAGCGTTGCCGCGCTGCTCGAGCCTCTGACGCTGGGCGTCGCCGCCGGCCTCGTCGTCGGCAAGCTGGTCGGCGTCTTCGCCTCCTCGGCTCTCGCCATCCGGCTCGGCCTTGCCGACCTGCCGGCCAATGCCGGCTGGCTGCACATGGTGGGCATTTCGCTTCTGTGCGGTATAGGCTTCACCATGAGCCTGTTCATCGGCCTGCTCGCCTTCGCCAGTGACGCGGCCCTTCAGGACGCGGTGAAGGTCGGCATCCTCGCCGGCTCGCTGATCGCCGCGCTGGCCGGCGCGGCGGTGCTGCTGATGGCGCCGGCGACAGGTGGCGCCGAAGAAGAAGTGGAGTAGGGCAGCGGCGGGAACCCGTCTTGCCGATCAATGGAAGCGTTGTAAGGCGAACCACTACTTTCCGATGACTTGAATTTGATGAGTTGAAGCTATCGCTGGAGTGCTAGCGTGCTTCAGCGTGCCGTCAGACAGCGATGGGGCAATTCACTCGGTTAAGGGGCCAGCAAAAATGGTATGCCGCACAACAAGTGTCATAGCAACGGTCGCGGTTTTGGGCCTTGGGCTCTCTCCGGCGGCTGCGTTCACACATCTGTCGAGCTACGAAAAAACAGCACTGACGGGCCAAGAGATTCTCGTCTTTAAGGGAGCGAGCCTGAACGTGGACTGCTCTTCTGCCGGCAAGGACGATGTAAAAATTATCTCCGGGCCGAGTCATGGGGAAGTTAGGTTGGTTGAAGGGAAGGTTTACACATCTTTTGCGAAAACCAACCAGAGATTTAAATGCAATTCTCGAAAGGTCGACGGAATAAAAGGCGTCTACAAATCGGCTGCCGGGTTCAAGGGGCAGGATCAGATGACCTTCTCGGTTCATACTTTTGATGGGAACGCGTACAAGATCGTCGTGGACGTCAATGTCGAGTAGGGGCTGCGCTTTGGGTCCCGGCGCAGTGCGGCGCGGCCCGCGGCCAGCGACGACGAGATCGCGTCCTACTCGCTTTCGCCGTCCAGCACCGGCACCGAGACACCGGCAAGCTCCGCCGCCAGCAGCCGCGCCGCGCCCGCACGCGCGATGCGCAACATCAGCGCCTTGCGCGTCGCAGCGGCCATGCGGTGCTCCGGCGCCTCGCGCAAGATTTCCGCGCCATAGCCGTCGGAGAGGATGAAGCCGCATTCCTCCGGAAAGATTTCCGCGGGCACGCCGGGATGGGTGGCGAAGAAGAAGCGGTCGGCATGCAGCCGGTAGTCCGGCCATTTGCGGTCGACGCGGAAATCCTCGATCGAGGATTTGATCTCGATGATCCAGATGTCGCCCTGCCGGGTCAGCGCGACAAGATCGGCCCGCCGGCCGGTGGCCAGGGATAGCTCCGGCAGCACATGCGCGCCCATTTGGCTGAGCAGCCGCTGCACGCCGCGCCGCACCAGCATGGCGCGTTCCGACTGGCGGCCGTCGATCAGCGGGTTGAGGGGAATCGGGGAAACGATAGGCATGGCAGGCACCATGCCAGATTTTGTTCACGGTTTGAACCCGTGATTCATCGGCGATTATATACTTGACAGACCCAAACGGATATGCGATAACGAATCCAAGGAGTTATCGCTATGTCCGTTCTGTCCCGCCCATACTTCCACGATGAAGCCGCCGCTTTCGAGCATGTCGAGGGTATGTTGTGGCCGCAGGGGCCGGTCTGCTTCCATTGCGGCTCGATGGAAAAGCACTACAAGCTGACTGGTGGCCGCACCAAGCCTTCGAAAAAGAACCCGCATGGCGTCGAAATCCACGGCCTCTACAAGTGCTCGGATTGCCGCAAGAAGTTCACCGTTCGCATGGGCACGATCTTCGAGGAGTCCAAGCTCCCGCTGCATATCTGGCTTCAGGCTCTACATGCCATGTGCGCCAGCAAGAAGGGTGTTTCGGCCCATCAACTGCACCGCGCTTTGGAGATCACCTACAAGACGGCTTGGTTCCTCTGCCATCGCATTCGTGAGGCCATGCGCTCGGATGACTTCACGCCCATGGGCGGCGCTGGCAAGTTCGTTGAAGTGGACGAAACCTACATCGGCCGTCTCGCCGGTACGCCTGTGAAGAAGGGCGGCAGCGCTCACAAGAACACGGTCATTACGTTGGTGGAGCGCGGCGGCAAGGCCCGCTCCTTCCATGTCGATACCGCCCGCATGGGCAATGTCATGCCGATCGTCCGCGCCAACATCGCCCGCGAAAGCGCATTGATGACCGACGAAAGCGGCATCTATCGCCGCGCCAGCCAGGATTTCGCCTCGCATGAATTCGTCACCCACTCCAAGGACGAATATGTTCGCGGCAACATCCACACCAACACCATTGAAGGCTATTTCTCGATCTTCAAGCGCGGCATGAAGGGCGTTTACCAGCATTGCGCCGAACACCATCTGCACCGCTATCTGGCGGAATTCGATTTCCGCTATAGCAACCGGGTTGCCATGGGTATTGACGACAACGTTCGTTCGCTCATTGCCTTGAAGGGTGCCAAGGGCAAGCGCCTCACCTATCGAACAGCTTATTGAAGCCAAGCGAGGACATTACCGAAAACCCGTTCAACTCCAGTTGCCGCTCTGGCGAACTGCCCATCGGCGTAAGGGTCGAGGATGATTTGCCTATCGGGTTTCACCAGATGATGGATGGAGGTGGAAAACGTTTCAGGAACGATTTCTTATCGGCACATTTTTACGCGTTGAAAATCAAGCGTTTAAACGCAGATTGACACTTAGTGAAATTGCTGTTTCTCTAACTACATATGGACCAGATTGCGACGAATGATATCAAACGCCGGATAGCGCGCGACAACCCATGGTGGGTCGATGGGAACATCGAGATACCAGAAGCGTCGCTACCCAAACGGGTCTATTTTCATTCGTTCAAACGTCTCGCATTAGATACGGCAGTCAAGAGAGCGGCAGTCCTTCTTGGGCCGAGGCGTGTCGGCAAAACCGTCATGATTAAGCAGTTGGTGGCAGACGCCCTCTCACATGGCTACCACGCACACAACATATTGTACGCGAGCATCGACGCTCCGGTCTATTCCGGCATGTCTCTCGAACAGTTTATCGACTTCATGCCAAGCGCAGAGGGCGGCCCAAGGATCGTTATATTCGATGAGATTCAGTACCTTAAAGACTGGGAAGTTCATCTAAAGGATCTCGTCGATAACTACGTCGGCGTAAAGTTCGTCGCCACCGGATCGGCGGCAGCTGCGCTGCGTCTAAAGAGCAATGAATCTGGGGCGGGTCGTTTCTCAGATTTCATGCTACCGCCCCTTACCTTTTATGAGTTTCTGACGTTCCTTAAAAAAGACGAGGAGCTAATAAGGGTCGCTGACTCCAATGGGAGAAGTACCTATAGTACCACGAACATTGTGGCTCTGAATGATTTATTCTTGGACTACCTAAATTATGGTGGCTACCCTGAAGCGGTTTTGAATTCATCAATCCGCGATAACCAAGATCAGTTTATTGGCAATGACATCATCGACAAGGTCCTCTTGAAAGATTTGCCGAACCTTTATGGGATTCAGGACACACAGCAGCTAAATCGTCTTTTTTCTTTTTTGGCGTACAACGCTGGGAAAGAGGCGAGCCTCGAAAACATTTCCCAAACCTCTGGTATAAACAAGCCAACCATCAAGAAATATATAGAGTATTTGGAAAGCGCCTTTCTCATAATCAAAGTTGGTACAGTTGACGATAATTGTAATATAGGACTGCGAGAGAGAAATTTTAAGATATACCTCAATAACCCATCTATGCGATCCGCTCTCTTCTCCCCGGTTGCGCCGGAAGATAGTGAAAGCATCGGCTATCTCTCTGAATGTGCGGTGTTCTCGCAGTGGCAACATTCATCGGCATTCAGACGGCTACGATACGCTAGATGGAAAGGCGGGGAGGTTGACGTTGTATTGCTGGGAGGCGCTAAAGATAAGCCTGTATGGATTGGTGAAATAAAATGGTCAGACAAGCCGATCAAGAATTTCGGCGAGCAAACCAAATCGATAAAACATTTCGCTAAGAAGCACCCTCATATCAAGGACTGCTTCCTTACCACGAAGACCGTTTCCGGAACCAGATTAATCGATGAGCTGAGGGTTAAGGTCTCGCCGACTGCCTTGTATTGTTACACTGTCGGGCGAAACGTGACGAAGATTAACGAGTTTCTGCAAAGGCAGATCGCCCATGCGGATGATAGCATTGACGACGAAGAAATTGATGATGACGAAGATGACGAAGAACTCAGCGAAGTCCGTTAAAACCCAGCGCGAAAAATTCGAGGAACTAGCGCGCAAAATCGAAACCGTCGATTCTGAAGAGCCGTTGAACGCGGCAATCAGGAAGGTGGCGAAAGCGCCGCCGCCGAAGGACGAAAAGAAACCGAAAGGCGACTAGCCTCGCATTGAATTCAAAAGCCGATTCCGGTGAGCGATGTGCAGAAGTTGCATCTGCTCGAACAGGACCAAAAGCTCTTCGGCCAAGTCCGTCCTGAAACCCTTGTGGTGGAAATCAGCAACAATCTCACGCTGGCGCTCAATGTGACGTTCTCCCAAGAGAACGTGGCGCTCTAGCATTTCAAGCGTGGTTTCGGGGATAGCCATCTGGTCCCAAGCGGGGACCATACGCCTTTACGCGATGAGAGTCGAATGCCGACTTGTTTCCTACGATTGCCATGGGTCTGTCAAATATATAATCGCCGATTCATCGGCGATGATCTGGTTGACAAACCAAGAGGGGCGAATGCCTTAGTCGTCGGCGAGTTCCAACCGAACTCGCTGCCATTCTACCCAGCAATTCTCTGGATCAATATCGAGGTAGCCTCTCGATTCATCCATGCGCCTGGCGTCCTCCCGAGTGAGCGCAATCGCCGGACAACTATCGCGGATTTGGATGACCTCTTCCTCTGTCAAAGGGCTTCCCTTTGCTCTCTCCCGATTGAGCAAGGTCGCGACAAGGCTGGGCATGGGATAAATAATAAGCTCGCCGTTTTCGCTCATCGTTGGCCCTTGGCTATCACTGCCTTTTGCGGGTGCTTGCGCCGCGCCAGTTCCTTTAATCGCCGGTTCATCCGGGGCGACGAGAGTCGGCAAATTAAGGGTATTTGCTTCCCGCAAGTTGTCTGGCGCGTCCTTCGGCAGTGGTTGCCTTACGAGTCAGCGGGGTACACCTGACCGCCAGCCCTTCGGTGCGAGTGACATATTCCAGACAGGATTTGTTTGGTGTGTCTGGGATACAAACATTAACGTTCACCGGCACAAGCGCCCCGCCGGGGATTGCACCGTATTCGGTATGGTTTGTGCATGTTACCTTACTCGAATAAGGAACATTCGCCTGGCTAGTGCATGCCGTTGCGCTGGCAGCAATGCCTACAAGGATTGCTATGCGGATCAAGTGTGGTGCCCCCAAGACAACCGCTTTTGGATCACGATTTGTGCCCGGTGCCAAGTCGGGTCTTAAATACAGGGGCGATTATATATTTCGCAGACCACCGCAACACTTGAGAGTGTTGCTACGCCTGCTGCATCCGCAGTACGAACCCCAAAATCCCAAGCCGGATGCAATCAACGTTACAGGCCAATAGATGATCGCCCAAGTGATGCCGATGATCGACGCTTCATTGTAGAGCGTCTCATCCAGCCTCCCCCAGATCCCCTTCGAAGATCAGCAGGACGCGGTTCGACGCCTGCAGCGCAAACCGCTTCGCTTCCTCGTAAGACGGGTCGTCATAGCAAGCCTTGGCAGCTTCCAATGACGGGAATTCGACGACGATCACCCGACCGGCATCGCGCGCCTCCACCAGCAGGGGCGGCACTTTCGAAGGATTGCTGCGTGCCTGATATTTCTCGCCGATGGGCTTCCACAGCCTGGCGTATTCGGCTTGCGCTTCCTGATCCGAAATCTCGGTGCCGACGATGAGCCAGTATCCCTTCATGGTGGAGCACTCCTGCCGAGGATTTGTTGCTCGCTCAAGAGCTAAGATAGAGATTGGATACTTGTCTAGCTTCGGCTCGGCGACTTCACGCCGCCCCCGCCATGTCATCCAAGATCGGGCAGTCCGGCCGGTCGTCGCCGTGGCAGGCGTGGATCAGCTTCTGCAGCGTTGCGCGCATCGACTGCAGTTCGCGCACCTTTTCCTCGATCGCCCTGACATGGGCGCTGGCGATTTCGCGCACGTCGTGGCTGGCGCGGTCGCGGTCCTGATAAAGCGCCATCAGCTGCCTGCAATCGTCGATTGAAAAGCCGAGGTTGCGGGCGCGGCGCAAGAAGGCCAGCCGGTGCACGTCGTCGCGCGAGTAGTCGCGGTAGCCGTTTTCGGCGCGCGCCGGCAGGATCAGGCCGATCTCCTCATAGTAGCGGATGGTCTTGGCCGGCAGGCCGGAACGCTCGGCGGCATCACCGACATTCATGGCGCTCTCCTGTCTCCGGCAGCCCTTCCGGCTGCCCCGTTGATTTTACTTCACAATCTCGCGACCCCTGTTGCCGAAATGCCGCAGTTCGGCACTTACCGGCAGGGAAGGTCATGCATATAGGCAGTGCGCGCTTGGCAAGCAAAAGAAATGCCAGCATGAATGATGGTGAGAAAGCGGCCGACTCGTGCCGCTGATAAAAGGCAGGGCGTCGGACCTATTCATGCGCTTGAAGTCGTTTGCAATCGTCGCCGCCCTTGCGCTGTCGACCGCGATCAGCGGGTGCAGCACCATTGGCGGGCAAATCTTCACCAACAACTATGGCGCGATGACCGATGCCGGCTATCAGCTGCCGCGCATCCCGATCGAGAAGGTTCCGGCCCGCTTCCGCCGGCAGGAAGTGCGCTACGACACTCCCGAGAAGCCCGGCACCATCATCGTCGACACCCAGAACAAGTTCCTCTACTTCGTCGAGGGTGACGGCATGGCCATGCGCTACGGCATCGGTGTCGGCCGCGAGGGCTTCGAGTGGCACGGCACCGCCCATATCGCGCTGAAGCGCGAATGGCCGACCTGGACGCCGCCGGCGCCGATGATTAAGCGCCAGCCCGAACTCGCCAAATTCGCGGGCGGCATGGAGCCGGGCCTGAAGAACCCGCTCGGCGCGCGCGCCATGTATCTGTTCAACAAGGGCGGCGACATGGGCTACCGCCTGCATGGCAGCCCGGAGTGGTTCTCCATCGGCAAGGCGATGTCGTCGGGCTGCATCCGCCTGATGAACCAGGACATTATCGATCTCTACGACCGCACTTCGGTCGGCGCCAAGGTCATCGTGATGTGATCACGATGGCCGCGGACAAAAGCTTGCGTGCGCGGACCGTCTAGGCAACAACAAGACGTCCAAAGACAGAAAACCGGGCTGTTGGGGCCCGGTTTTTTGTTTTTGCGGTTGGAGAAAATTCACTCCGCTGAGAAGCTCAGAAACCGCAACAGGCGGCCGGCGGAGTAGAATGGTCAGGCGACCTGCTCGACCTGCTGCACTTCCGGAACAAAATGGCGAAGCAGGTTCTGGATGCCGTGCTTCAGCGTCGCCGTCGATGACGGGCAACCGGCGCAAGCACCCTTCATGTGCAGGAACACCGTGCCGTTCTCGAAGCCGCGGAAGGTGATGTCGCCACCGTCCTGCGCGACCGCCGGGCGCACCCGGGTGTCGAGCAGCTCCTTGATGGTGAGCACCAGCTCCTCGTCGGCCTTGTCGTAGAACTCGCCGGCCTGGCCGGCGTCGTTGGCCGGAGCCGCCGAAGCCATGACCGGCGCGCCGGACATGAAATGCTCCATGATGGCGCCGAGGATTGCCGGCTTCAGGTGCTGCCAGTCCGGACCGTCCTTGGTCACGGTGATGAAGTCGTAGCCGAAGAAGACGCCAGTGACGCCGGGGATTTCGAACAGCCGGCCGGCCAGCGGCGAAGCCTGTGCGGCGCCTTCGGCGTCACGGAAATCGGCGGTGCCGTCGCGCAGCACTTCCTTGCCGGGCAGGAATTTCAGCGTCGCCGGGTTCGGCGTCGATTCGGTCTGGATGAACATGGATATCTCCAGGCCCTTCCGGGCCGATAGTTTGGAATAGTTCTAAATAGGCTCTATCGGCTGGACATTCAAGCGAAACGCGTCGCCCGAACGGCTGGCTGGCGGAATGTTTTTGCCCCGGCGGAGCGCCCGCCACGGCAAGCCTATCCTCCGACTTCCACGCTGAGTTGTCCACTCGTCTTCTGGATGTTCACCTCGGCGCCGTCCGCCCTGCGCATGAATTCGAGGTCGGCGCTTGCCTCGCCGACCCGCAGCCCGCGAAGCTCGATGCGGCTGACGAAATCGGGCAGTCGCGGCCGCACGATCCGCAGCTTGTTTGCGAAGGCGTCGGGCTCCAGGCCGAGGCAGGTGGTCACCAGGAACGGCACCGCGCCCGCTGCCCATGCCTGCGGGTGGCAGGCCACGGGATAGTGCACCGGCACCTGGAAATCGTTGCGCTGAAAGCCCGCCATCGCCTCCGGCAGCCGGTGATGGCGGAAGTGCATCGCCGCTTCGACAATGGCGGTGAAGATCCGCAGCGCCGCGCCGTCCTCGCCATACCGCCGGCAGCCGGCCGCCAGCAGCGCATTGTCATGCGGCCAGACGGTGCCGAGATGATATCCGACGGGATTGTAGCGCCGCTCCGCGCTCGCGAGCGTGCGCACGCCCCAGCCGTTGAACATGTCGTCCTGCATCAGCCGCCGCACGGTTCGGCGGCCCTTGCCCCGATCCGCGATGCCGGTCCACAGCGCATGGCCCGGGTTGGAGGAAACGACCGCGACCGGGCGGCCGCGCGCCTCGAGCGCCAGCGCGAAAGTGTCCAGGTCCTCACACCAGAAGTCGCGGTTGAACCGTGTCCGAAGCTTTTCGGCCTCGCCGCGAAGCTGAATGGCGCTGTTGCGCTCGCCAATGCGTTCGTAGAGATCGGCGATGGCATGCTTGGCCGCAAACACATAGCCCTGCACCTCGACCAGCGCGATCGGCGGCCTGGCGATGCTGCCGTCGGTCCTGACGATCGCGTCGGCCGAGTCCTTCCACCCCTGGTTGACGAGACCGCTTTCCGAGATGGTGCGGTATTTGACATAGCCTTCGCCATGCCCGTCTCCGGCCTTGGCGATCCAGCCCAAGGCCTTTTCCACCGGCTCCCGCAGTTCGCGGAAGAGCCCCACGTCGCCTGTCCACGCGGCATAGCGGCCAAGAAGCAGCAGGAAGAGCGGGGTCGCGTCCACCGTGCAGTAGAATCTGGCATGCGGGACATTGCCCGCGCGAGCGAGTTCGCCGACGCGCAGCTCATGCAGGATCTTGCCGGGCTGCTCCTCTCGCCATCGATCCGTTCGACGTCCCTGATAGCCGGCGAGAAGGCGCAGCGTCTGGGCGGCGATCTCCGGCTGGAAGGCGAGCATCTCGAGCGCGACGATCAGGCTGTCGCGTCCAAACAGCGCGACGTACCACGGCACGCCGGCTGCGAAATACTCCCTGTTGCCAAGATCCGACCTGAGCACCGCGAGATCGCGCAGCGAACGGTCCATGATGCTGTTGAGCAGCAGGCTGTCGCTGTCGAACTTCGTGTGTTGCTCCAGCCATTTTTCAGTATCCGCCTGAACCGTCCCGGCAAAGGCCTCGAGAGCAAACGCCGGGTGCTGGCTCATTTGCTCGGCCTCCGGCTCTTCCGACAGTTCCCTCAATTCTATGGTGATCGCGATGGTACGCTTTTCTCCTGGCGCCAAATCGAACCGGAATTCGGCCGCCGTTCGGTGCATGGCATCGGGTGCCGGCAAAAAACCGATTGTTGCCGTTCTGCGAACGTGGTCGGCGCCGTGATAGACAAAGTGGAGGCTGCCGTCGCGCCAGGTGGGCCGCTCGCACCTGCCGAGGTTCTTCGGCACCAGTCCGCGCACATTGAAAATGTCCTCGAAGCCGGCGCCGAAGTGCAGGGCCAGCGGAAAGCCATGCGGCTCGTGGCCGAAATTCTGGATGGTCAGAACCTCCCGCACGCATGTTTGCTCCGCATCGAGAATGCGCTCCCAGCGGATGCCGAGCTCGTCCTTGGGGATCAGTTGCCCCCCATCGCAATGCAGGTCGGGATTGGCCAGTTCGAAAAGCGCGGCGTAACCTCTTTGCGCGGTCGAGGCCAACACGATCGGCGGCAAACCGCCCAGCGTCATCTCATAGCCGCCGAGGAAACGGCAGTCGTGGAAATAGAGCCCGAAGCCGTGCTCGCCTTTCACCGGTATTTGGGCGTCGGGAGCGACGATATAGTAGAGATCGAGATTCTTGACGGTAATCGCGCCGGCGATGCTGTCCACCATGGCCGGGTGCCCCTTGGCGAGCACGCGGTGCCTGCGCTCCTGCTGCGCATGAGGCGTCTGCCGGGCTTTTTGCTGCGATCGCGCTGCCTGCGAGCGCGGCTGCACCGGTGATCCAGTCCCAGCGTTTCGCGGCTTTGACGTGCCGCTACGCCCTGCTTTCCGGGTTGATTCGTCCACCGGCGCTCCTTTGGAATGGCGTTTCCGTGACCATTCCAAATGGCGCGCCGCCGACACGGGCCAAGGGCTATGGGCTGGTTGATAACATCGATGTGTATCTGCGGATCGGCGACGTTCCAATCGGGCAGGAGGGGCCTTCCCAATTCAGGCCAGGCTCTCGATTTCCTCGTCGGAGAGGTTCTGCGGCACCACGGTGACCGGGATGGGGAAGGCGGCGCCCCGGCCGGCCACCGCGCTCACCAGTGGCCCCGGACCTTCCTTGCCGGCGCCGGCCGCCAGCACCAGGATGGCGATGTCCTGGTCTTCCTCGATGAGCTTGTGGATTTCCTCGGTCGGCTTGCCTTCGCGCACCACCAGTTCCGGCTCGATGCCGACCTTCTGGCGCACCTTGCTGGCATAGGTGTCGAGCGCCGCGCGCGCGGTCGCGTTGGCTTCCTCGCGCATGATCTTCTCAACCCCCAGCCAATGCTGGAAATCGTCCGGCTCGATCACATAGAGCAGCACCAGCACGCCGCTGGTGCTCTGTGCGCGCGTCGATGCGTAGGCGACGGCGCGCTCGCATTCCGGCGTATCGTCGATGATCGCCAGGAATTTGCGGCGATGCCCGGCTTCACGGCTGAGGCGTTTGGAAACCATGTCTGTCCGCTCGGTATCAATTCGGCCGCAATCTGCCACCGCCACGAACCGGCGGCAAGCCGCCGGCCGGTATGGCGATCCCAGTCAACCAGCGAGGACCGATCAGTCCTGCAGCAGGCCGATGATGTCACGCACCGTCTTCATCGTGCCTTCGGCGATCGCGCGGGCGCGTTCGCCGCCGTCCTTGAGCACGGCGTCGACATAGGCCCGGTCGCCCTCGATGCGGCGCATCTCGGAAGCGATCGGCGCGAGCTTTTCGACCGCGAGGTCGGCCAGCGCCGGCTTGAACACGGAAAACTGCTGGCCGCCATATTCCTTCAGCACGTCGGCTTTGGAAATTTCGGCGAGGCCGGCATAGATGCCGACCAGGTTTTCGGCTTCCGCCCGGCTTTCCAGCCCGTCGACTTCACTCGGCAAGGCCTCCGGATCGGTCTTGGCCTTGCGGATCTTCTTCGAGATTGTGTCGGCATCGTCGGTGAGGTTGATGCGCGACAGGTCCGACGGGTCCGACTTCGACATCTTCTTCGAGCCGTCGCGCAGGCTCATGATGCGCGCCGCAGGACCGCCGATCACCGGTTCGGTGATCGGGAAGTAGCCATTCACCGTCTCTTCGCCGACCTGCATCTCGACGCCGACGCCGAGCGCCGCGATCTTTTCCGAGAAGTCGTTGTTGAATTTTTGCGCGATGTCGCGGGTCAATTCCAGATGCTGCTTCTGGTCCTCGCCCACGGGCACATGGGTGGCGCGGTAGAGCAGGATGTCGGCGGCCATCAGGCTCGGATAGGCGAGCAGGCCGAGCGAGGCGTTCTCGCGGTCCTTGCCGGCTTTGTCCTTGAACTGCGTCATCCGGTACATCCAGCCGATGCGCGCCACGCAGTTGAAGATCCAGGCCAACTCGGCGTGCTGGATGACTCGCGATTGGTTGAAGACGATGTGCTTCTTGGGGTCGATGCCCGATGCCAGGAAGGCGGCGGTGATCGAGCGCGTCTGGTCGCCAAGGTCCTGGTGCACGAGCTGCGCCGTCAGCGAATGCAGGTCGACGACGCAATAGATGCAGTCGGACTGTTCCTGGAGGGCGACGAATTTTTTGATGGCGCCGAGATAGTTGCCCAGATGCAAATTGCCGGTCGGCTGGACGCCCGAGAAGACGAGGGGCTTGAAGGCGGACATGATTTCCTCATGGCTTGTGGAGGGCCGTATACGCATGATTCCAAAAAGTTGCAGACTTTTTGGAGCCAATCATGCGGCTGGAAACCGCGCGCGGCGAAAGTCTTGCGACGGCGGGCTTATGGACGAAGGCGAATGCGGGATCAAGACCGGTGTTGCTGAAAGCCAGCTCGAGTTATTCGTCCAAGCCGGTGTTCGATTTCCGCGGCGCAGATTTCGCCGTGCCGCGCTTCACGTTCCGACGGATCATGCCGAAATCGGCGCCGCCGGTGCCGAAGGCGGTGATGAAGTAGAGCGCCGCACCCCCGCCGACAAGCGCGAGCAGCGTCGTCGCCTTGATCACCAGCGGCGAGCCGGGTCCGAGCCTTGCCGCGAAATAGTGCTCGGCGAAATAGAGCGCGACCGCCATCACAACAGCCGACAGCACCAGCCGGGGAATGCGCTTCAAGAGCGGTATGTCACGACCCCAGTGGCCGCGCTTTATCAACATGCCGAGCAGCAAAGCCGCGTTGACCCAGCCGGCGACGGCCGAGGCGACGGCGATGCCCGGCGCGCCCATCGAAGGAAACAAGCTCAGCGCGGTGGCGACGTTCACGCCGACGGAGATGGCGGCGAAGATCATCGGCGTGCGCGTGTCCTCGCGCGCGAAATAGCCGGGCGTGAAGGCCTTGATCAGCACGAAGGCCGGCAGGCCGAGGCCGAAGATCGCCAGGATCGAGGCGACGATCGGCGTCGAATGGTTGGCGGCGAAGGCGCCGCGCTCATAGACCAGCCGCACGATCGGCTCCGACATCACCCAAAGCGCCGCGGCCGCCGGCAAGGTCATGAACAGCGTGAACTCGACCGAGCGGTTCTGCAGATTGCCCGCCTCGATCAGATTGCCCGATTTCAAAGCCCGCGACAGCTCCGGCAGCAGCACGATCGCCACCGCGACGCCGACGACGCCGAGCGGCAGCTGGTAGATGCGATCGGCATAGGCGAGCGATGACACGGCGCTGTTCTGCCCGGAGGCAATCGCCGTGCCGATCAGCTGGTTGATTTGGGTGATGCCACCGGTAATAGCGGCCGGCAGCGCCAGGATCAGGAGCCGCTTGACGTTCGGCGTCATCTTGGGCCGGCGGAAGCCGATCGAGATGCCGGCATGGCGCACCGCTACCCAGACGATGGCGAGCTGCACGATGCCCGCCGCCAGCACGCCCCAGGACAGGCCGAAGCCGACATCATGCGCGTCGAGCCCATGATACCAGGCATAGGCGAGCACGCTGATCAGGATGATGTTAAGGAAAGCGGGGGCGATCGCTGCGGCGAAATAGCGGCGCAGCGAGTTCAGCATGCCGGCCATCATGGCGCCGAGCGACATGCAGATCAAATAGGGGAACATGATCGTCGCCAGCCGGACGGTCGTCTCGAACTTGCCCGGAATGTCGGCAAAGCCCGGCGCCACCAGGTAGCGGACGATCAGCGGCATCGCCAGTTCCATGGCGATGGTGAGCGCGAGCAGCGCCGAGAACAGCACGCCGAACACCTCCTCCGAGAAGCGCTTTGCGCCGTCGGTGCCGTGCGTTTCGATCTCCTTGGCGAACAGCGGCACGAAGGCGGCATTGAAGGCGCCTTCGGCGAACAGCCGGCGGAAGGTGTTGGGGAACTGGAAAGCGGCGTTGAAGGCGTCGGCGACCGGTCCGGTGCCGAGGGCCGCCGCCATCAGCATCTCGCGGCCGAAACCCAGCGCGCGGCTCATCAACGTGCCGGAGGCGACGGTGGCGAATTTCTTGACAAGGCTCATGCGGAGGATGACTGCCTGCGGAATTGCGTCAAATGGATGGTGATGATCACTCGGCGGCCGCCGCCTTGGCCTTGCCGTTGCGTTCGGGCGCGTTGCCTTCGAGTGTGTCGATCAGCCGCTTGTGAATTGTGGCCGTGCGCGTCGGGCTGTCGATCTTCTGGCCGGTAAGGTCGGTGACATAGAAGGTGTCGATGACCTTTTCGCCGAAGGTGGTGATGTGGGCCGAGGCGATATCGAGCGATAGGTCCGACAGCGCGCCGGTGACCTCTGAGAGCAGGCCGGGCCGGTCCAGCCCCTCGATCTCGATCACGGAAAAACGGTTCGACAGCGTGTTGCGGATCTCGGCGCGCGGCGGAATGCGGAAGGCCTTGGCGCCGCGCTTCGGCTTGGCGCGCTTCTCGATCATCTCGGGCAGCCAGCTCTTGCCGGACAGCACGTCCTCGATCAGCTTGCCGACGCGTTCGGCCCGCCGCCGCTCGTCCTCGTCGCGGTCGAATTCTCTGGAGATCAAAATGGTGTCCAGCGCCCGCCCGTCAGAGGTGGTGAAGATCTGCGCATCGACGATGTTGCCGCCGGCCGCGGCACAGGCGCCGGCGATCACCGACAGCAGGCGCGGATGGTCCGGCGCCAGCACGGTGATCTCGGTAACCGCTTCGAACTCATGCGTCTTCACCATGGTGGCGAGCTTCCTGCCGGCCACATCCGCCTCGCGCACGAATTCGGCGTGGCGCAGCTGGTCGGCCAGGTCGACGGTCAGCAGATAGTTTTCGTAATGCTGGGCGACATAGCGCTTGCGCTCCTTCGCCGGCCAGGCGGAAAGCGCCTCGGCCAGCCGCTCGCGCGCGGCGGAGGTGCGTTCGGCGCGCGACACTTCGGAGAAGCCCCCGGTCAAGAGCAGCTCGGTCTCGAAATAGAGCGTGCGCAGCAATTGTCCCTTCCAGCCGTTCCACACGCCGGGCCCGACGCCCCGAATGTCGCAGACGGTGAGGATCAGAAGCAGCTTCAGCCGCTCCACCGATTGCACGATCGAGGCAAAATCCTCGATCGTCTTGCGGTCGTTGAGGTCGCGCGTCTGCGCGGTCATCGACATCACGAGATGGTTTTCGACCAGCCAGGCGACGGTCTCGGTGTCGGCGGCCGACAGCCCCATATGCGGACAGATGCGTCGCGCGATCCTGGCGCCGGCCTCCGAATGGTCCTCCGGCCGGCCCTTGGCGATGTCGTGCAGGAGCACCGCGACATAGAGCGCCTCGCGGCTCTTCTTCAGCCCCGGCATCAGCGAGTGGGACAGCGGATGCACCTTGGCGCCGTCGCCGCGCTCGATCTCGGCCAGCACGCCAATGCAGCGGATGAGATGCTCGTCCACCGTATAATGGTGGTACATCGAGAACTGCATCATGGCGACGATCTTGCCGAAGTCGGGGATCAGCTTGCCGAGCAGCCCCGCCTCGTTCATGCGCCTGAGGTTGAGCTCGGCATTGCGGTCCGAGGTCAGGATATCGAGGAACAACCGGTTGGCCTCCTCGTCGCGCCTGAGCGACTTGTTGGCAAGGCCGAGCGACCGGGTCAGCAGCTTCAGCGCGTCGGGGTGGAACTCCAGCCCGTGCTTGTCGGCGAACCAGAACAGCCGAAGCAGGTTGACCGGATCGCGTTCGAACACGCTGTCGTCGGCAATGTTGATGCGGTGGTTGTCGACAATGAAGTCGGACGTGCCGGCAAGCTTGCGCTTGCGCCGCGAGAAGGTGAGAAAAATGCGGTTGAAGCCGGGCACATGCTTGGCCTGCTCTTCCTCGAGCGCGGCGCAGAAGATGCGGGTGAGATCCCCGACATCCTTGGCGACCAGGAAGTAGTGCTTCATGAAGCGCTCGACAGCCGACAGCCCGGGATGCGTCGTATAGCCCAGCCGCTCGGCGATCTCGCGCTGGATGTCGAAATGCAGCCGCTCTTCCGCCTTGCCGGTGAGGAAATGCATATGGCAGCGCACCGCCCACAGGAAGTCCTCGGCCTTCTGGAATTCGCGATACTCGGCTTCGGTGAAGACGCCTTTCTCGACCAGTTCCTGGCCGGTACGCACGCGATAGAAGTATTTGCCGATCCAGAACAGCGTCTGCAGATCGCGCAGACCGCCCTTGCCGTCCTTGACATTGGGCTCGACGAGATAGCGGCTCTCGCCCGCCTTGGCGTGGCGCTCGTCGCGTTCGGCGAGCTTGGCTTGCACATATTCGGGTCCGGTGGTGCGCACCACTTCGTGGTCGAAGCGGGTGAGCAGTTCGTCGTAGAGCTTGCGTTCGCCCCACAGGAAGCGCGCTTCCAGGATCGAGGTGCGGATAGTGATGTCGGTGCGCGAGAGCCTCAGACACTCTTCGATGTTGCGGGTGGCGTGGCCGACCTTCAGCCCCATGTCCCACAGCATGTAGAGCATGTATTCGACGATCTGCTCGCCCCACGGCGTCTGCTTGTAAGGGAGCAGGAACAACAGGTCGATGTCGGAGCCCGGCGCCAGCGTGCCGCGGCCGTAGCCGCCGACCGCGACCACCGCCATGCGCTCGGCGGCGGAGCGGTTCTTGACCTGGTAAACGTGGGTGGCCGCGAAATCGTAAAGCGCCCGGATCAGCTCGTCCATCAGATGCGACAGCCGCTCGGCGCAGGCATGGCCGCCGCCATCCTGCTTCAGCATCGCCTCGGCGATCGTTCGCCCTTCCGCGAGCTTGCCCTTGAGCAGTTGGAGAACGGCTGTGCGGGCAGCCTTGCCGGAGCCGTCGCCTGCGCTCGGCGCCGTCAGCGCCGTCATGTCGCGGCGCAAAGCGTCGCCATCGATGATTTCGTCGAGTTTGAGGGAGATCTTGGCCATTCGGCGGCGTCTATAGCGCGTTTTCTTCGCGCTGTGTATGGGGCGTGCGACAGGCCGAATTCCATCACGCGGACGGTGCGTTCGACACTCAGCCGATCAACTTTATAGACTAAAAAATCGAAACTGACCCTTGACCTTCCAGTTACTGGAAGGACTACCTCCGCCTCAATCCGAGAGTTCCGAGGCATTTGCTGATGACCCATTCCAACCATAACCATCGTCATGCGCATGGCGCATCCTGCTGTTCGGGGAAGAATGCTCGGCCTGCGGCCGAAGCGGTGATTCGCGACCCCGTCTGCGGCATGGCGGTCGATACGGCGGCCGGCAAGCCGGCGGCCGAGCATGGCGGCAGGACCTTTCATTTCTGCAGCGAGCGCTGCCGCACGAAGTTCCAGGCAGAGCCGGACAAATATCTGACGGCCACCGATCCCGTCTGCGGCATGAATGTCGACCGCGCGAGCGCCAGGCATTTTGCCCGATACGAAGGGCAGGGCTTCTATTTCTGTTCGGCCGGATGCAAGGCCAAGTTCGAAACCGAGCCGGCAAACTATCTTGCCGGCCGGCCTGAACCGCAGCCGATGCCTAAGGGCACGCAATACACCTGTCCGATGCATCCCGAGATCATTCGCGACAGGCCCGGCTCCTGCCCGATCTGCGGCATGGCGCTGGAGCCGACGGGCGTGCCGTCCGGCGACGAAGGCCCGAATCCGGAGCTGGTCGATTTCACCCGCCGCTTCTGGGTCAGCGCCGTGCTTTCGCTGCCGCTTCTCATCATCGCAATGGCGCCGATGCTGGGCGTCAGCTTCGAAAGCCTCGTCGACGGCCGCACGAAGACATGGGCAGAACTGGCGCTGGCGAGTCCGGTGGTGCTGTGGGCGGCGTTTCCGTTCTTCCATCGTGGCTGGGAATCGCTGCTCAACCGCAGTCCCAATATGTGGACGCTGATTTCGCTCGGCGTCGGCGCTGCCTATCTCTTCAGCCTTGTCGCGACGCTGTTCCCGGATGTCTTCCCGCACCAGTTTCGCGGCCATGACGGCAGCGTGCCGGTTTATTTCGAGGCGGCCGCGGTCATCGTCGCGCTGGTGTTCCTCGGTCAGGTGCTGGAACTCAGAGCCCGCGAGCGCACGGGCTCGGCCATTCGCGCCTTGCTCGACCTCGCGCCGAAGACGGCGCGCCTGATCGGCGCTGACGGGACCGAAAAGGACGTGCCGCTCGACAGCGTCAAGACCGGGGACAGGCTCCGTATCCGCCCCGGTGACGCCGTGCCGGTCGACGGCATCGTGCTCGAGGGGCGCTCGGCCATCGAGGAATCGATGATCACCGGCGAGCCGCTGCCGGTCGAGAAGTCGGAGGGCGATTCGCTCACCGGCGGCACGCTCAACAAGAACGGCTCCCTCATCATGCATGCCGAAAAGGTCGGCGCCGAGACCACGCTTTCGCGCATCGTCGAAATGGTCGCCAAGGCGCAGCGCTCGCGCGCGCCGATCCAGGGGCTGGCAGATCGAGTTTCCTTTTACTTCGTGCCGGCTGTCGTGCTGGTGGCGATCATCGCCTTCATTGTATGGTCGCTCTTCGGCCCCGAGCCCAGCCTGGCCTTCGCCATCGTGTCGGCGGTGTCGGTGCTGATCATCGCCTGTCCCTGCGCGCTCGGCTTAGCCACGCCGATGTCGATCATGACCGCGACCGGCCGCGGCGCGCATGCCGGCGTGCTGATCAAGGAAGCGGCGGCGTTGGAGCGCTTCGCCTCCGTCGACACACTGATCGTCGACAAGACCGGCACCTTGACCGAGGGCCGGCCGCGGCTGACCGATGTCGTCGCCACCGAAGGCATTGCGGAGAATGAATTGCTGGCGCTCGCCGCGACGCTCGAAAAGGGCTCGGAACACCCGCTCGCCGAGGCGATCGTCGAGGGTGCCGCCGAACGCGGCGCCAAGCTTGCAGGTGCCGAGAACTTCGAGGCGATAACCGGCAAGGGCGTTGCCGGCACCGTGTCCGGCAGGAAGGTTGCGCTCGGCAATGCGGCGATGATGGCCGATCTCAACGTCGACACCGCGCCCGTTTCCGCCAGCGCGGAAGCGCTGCAGGCCGAAGGCAAGACGGCGATGTTCGTTGCCGTCGGCGGCAAGCTTGCCGGCCTGGTTGCCGTCGCCGATCCGGTCAAGGCAACCACGGCCGAGGCGATCAAGGCGCTGCACGCCAAGGGCTTGAGGATCATCATGGCGACCGGCGACAACGAGCGCACGGCAAAAGCGATCGCCGGCAAGCTCGGCATCGACGAGGTCCGTGCCGGGCTGCTGCCGGATCAGAAGGCGGCACTTGTCGACGAACTGCGCGCCAGGAGCGCCGGCATCGCGATGGCCGGCGACGGCGTCAACGATGCGCCGGCGCTTGCCGGAGCCGATGTCGGCATCGCCATGGGCACCGGCGCGGACGTCGCGGTCGAAAGTGCCGGCATCACGCTGGTCAAGGGCGATCTCAACGGCATCGTCAGAGCCCGCACACTGGCCCAGGCGACGATCCGCAACATTCGCCAGAACCTGTTCTTCGCCTTCCTCTACAACGTGCTCGGCGTGCCGGTCGCCGCCGGAGTGCTCTACCCGCTCACCGGTATGCTTCTGTCGCCGATGATCGCAGCGGCGGCGATGAGCCTGTCGTCGGTCTCGGTGATCGGCAACGCGCTGCGGCTGAGAACGTTGAAACTCTGAGCGACGCCCCCAAATACGACATTCCATTCAACAGGAGATATTGGATGACCTTGGCCAAGAAGATTGTGCTGCTGCTGATGGCGGCGGGAATGCTGATCGCGGTGTTCCTCGAAAGCGTGCCCGCGCAATCGGACGAAATGAAGCACGACATGTCCGGGATGGCCATGGGCGCGGACAGCCCCGCAACCGCTGGCTACAAGGCGGCCACGGACAAGATGCACAAGGACATGATGCTCAACTACACCGGCAATGCCGATGTCGATTTCGTCCGCGGCATGATCCCGCATCACCAGGGAGCCATCGACATGGCCAAGGTGGTGATCGCCAACGGCAAGGACCCGGAAATCCGCAAGCTCGCCGAGAACGTCGTCAAGGCGCAGGAAGCCGAGATCAAAAAAATGCAGGATTGGCTTGCCAAGCATCCGGTGAACTAGGTCCAATCTACATTCAGGATTCTCAACGCGGTTTGGCGTTGATTCATTGCGTTCCGAGGGTTCTGATTCGG